>QUIQ01000001.1 GCA_003480165.1 Firmicutes bacterium AM41-11
AAACTTATCTTAGAACAGGAAGAAGGTGACGTTAAAGTGTGTGAAGCGATGCGTGAATTATTTGAAGATGCAACAAATAAAGGAATAGCTTTAGGTGAAACGAAAGCCTTTATGGCAAGCATTAATTCCATCATGATCAAATTCAATCTCAATGCAGACCAGGCTATGGATGCATTATCTATTGATGAAAAAGACCGCGATTTCTATCGTGAGAAACTAGCATCTTTGAGTAAGAATTAGATTTATCAGGCCACTATTGTGGCCTTTTGTTCATTTCATAGACATTTTCTTACAATTCAGTATACTATCTAATAATTTGAATGGCAGTTATTTGTGAACTATATCACAAGATGAATAGAGAAGGAGAATATTTATTCAAAGAATGTTGTGGATTGATATTTTTTGTTCACTTCTTGATTGTGAATTTTTTGAACTTCAAATAATAGTCTTATTGCGTTTATACCATAAATAGAATTGTATTAATTCAGATGTTTATGATTTTGTTAAAATTTAACATATGGTCTAAAAATCAATAAGATGCAAGAATATATACATCGTCTGAGAGGCATCGAACGTTGAATAGAAGTATACTTTTATTCATTTGGTCTTTTAAATGCATAAAAGTATTTAATGAATTTGTATTATTTGGTGTAGAGTATCTATGCGTATTCCATACTGTCAGAGTCATTGAGTTTATTAAATAGAACATTATTAATAGTAAGTAATCATAACTTATTTATATGGATGTTCTTGGTTATTCTCTAGATCTGTATTTTTGAACATAAAAAAATAACATAATATACATTATGCGAAGTAATATATGTTAGAACCCGACACATATAGAAATATGTTGCGTTTTCATGAAACTAACAGCTTCTTTAAGAAACTAACAACTTCTTTTAAGAAATTATCTTGTTTCTTCATTATGAAACTAAGAACTTCCAAAGTTTGCTTCGTTTGTTTGTAAAAGCACAATAAAACAAAGAAACATTAAGTCTCTTTGTTCTTAGGCGTTCGAGATGTAATCACAGATGTTCTTAGATGCAGGTGCTTTCAATGAAGGTCTTCTCTTTTTACAACTTGGACAAACCATCCTCACGGAAACCTCCAAAACACTCCCCATAGTTAAATAGAAGGCATAAAAAAAGCGGGTAAATTGATGAGGTTTACCCGTTACTAGTTTTGTCTATACATCGACAAATTGGAATTTACATTTACAACATGATCCAATATCTTTGTATTAGCTTACCCTCTTTTAAAACTTCGTTTTCTAATACTCCGCCATTATTGATAATTGATTTGACAGAACCAATGTTGTCTTTATCACAAACCAATAAAACTTTATCCATACCAAGTTTCTTGCATTCTTCTAAAGCCAAGCTGATCATTTTGGTTGCATAACCTTTTCTTCTTTCGATTGGTCTTATACCATCTCCAATATGACCACCATATTTCAATAAATATTCGTTTAAGTAATGTCTGATATTAACAGCGCCAACCATGGTATCCCGGTCTTCATCTAAGCAAAAGAAAGTAGAATCAGGAACAAATCCATCATCCGTAGTTGATATTTCTAAATTATTTAGATAATATTCAAAATCATCATAATCATTTTTAAATATAGCCCATGGCGAAGTATTTGCGTCATGGGTATCGTTATACGATTTCCACTCTTTAATCATTTCTATAATTTGATTTTTGTATTGCAAACTGCCTTTCATTAATTTTAATGCCATGAATTTATTCCCTCCAAATTCCAATTTATCTAAATCTTTCTTATAGGATGTCGAATGACTGTTTTCCATTTTTCCGGTGCAACCTTTCTTGCATCCGACAAATATATTTCATGATGTAGTCTTTGACTATTCATATCATTCGCATATCCATTTTGTTTTAAATATTCATCCATAAGTGTAACTGTAGCTGGTTCATCATCAAAAGATCCTAAGTGCATGATTTGAACACATAAACCTTCATCAATCGTCAAAAACTCTGCCGATGAACAATCTATTTTTTTCTTTTTAGTTGCTGTTTCAACAGCCCATTCAAAATCTTTTTCATTCACAAAATCAGGCAATCGAATGACTGAAATCCAATGAAATGAATCTTTATCTGCATAATTCACACCATCTATATCATCCTGACACCAGAATCCTTCTAGTGGTGGAACTACATATTCAAAGAATCCTTCAATTTTATAATCCGTCTTATAACTCATTCTCAAAGTATAAGCAATCGCATACAATACGCCAATTGCCTGCTGATATGCTCCACCTTCTTCATTTGGATTGCCCTCACCTCTGACCGCAATGTAATTTGCTTCAGGAACATTTACAATCACTGGTTTATTTTTAGGCATATAAAATTCTTTATATTCTTTCTTAAAATCAAAAGCCATAATTACTCCTTAAATTTGGTTTTATCTATTTTTTAAAGTATACCATGTTTAACGATTTTGAGTTCTTTTTTGGGAATGGATTTCTAAATGCACTTTATAGTTTCACATAAGGAAACCATTCAATGCGAAAAGGAGATAAAAGAGCACGCCAAAGTTTCATAAAAGAAACGAAAAAAAAGGGGAAAGCCGTTAAGCTTTTCCCGTTACTAGTTTTGTCTATACATGTACAAATATAAATATATGTGCTCGCCTTCGACTTCAAGCTTATTAAATAACTTTACTGCAACTAAAAACTTCTTAATGTAATTCCGATTGATTATTTGGAACATTTCTACTGCAACTTAAAAGTTCCCAAGATTAAGTTTTAATTTTTAACATGATTCTAATCTTCGGTGTAAAATTTTATACTTTTCTCCATTTTTCCCTATTTCTGTTCCACTTAATCCAGGAGTCTTTCTTTAACTGTTAGATTGTTATAATTTTTATAGAGAAAGAGCATACATTTATGTGGCTAAGGAGGAGATAATATGATGAAACAAATGAATAAGATTATCGCAGCCTTTGTAGTTTGTGGTGCTATGGTATTAGGCTTATCAGTACCTCTGACAACGAATGTTGAGGCAACAACAATCCATGCAAAGAAAGCCAAAGAATCCTCTTCGAAGTTAGAAATTGTAGATAGTGGGTATTTTGTTGAAGGAGCAGATGAATACAGTGATACAGCTTATGTACATTTTTGGGCTAAACTAAAAAATAACGATAAGAAGCGAAGCATTGATTTTCCTGTTATTACAGCTACAGCAAAAGATGATTCGGGTAAAGTTTTAGGTTCACAATCTCAAATAGGTATGGCCATTGCTCCAAAAGATACAGTTGTGTTAACTAGTTTAATGGATACTGGTGATGCTGCTGCTAGTTCTGTTGAGATAAAAGCAAAGAAGCCTAAATTCACCACCCAAAAAGTAGTAAATTCAAAGAACTTCACAACTGCGAATATTACAGAAGTCCCACAAGAATATACTTGTCCTAAAGTGACTGGTGAAGTAACCTATAATGGTAAAGAAGATTTAGACGGGATTGCGATTACGGCTGTTTATAAATTAGGTGATAAATCTGTTTATGCATATACTACTTATTTACAGAGTATAGAAAGCGGATCTACTGAATCGTTTTAAATTAACCCTATTTCCACAGAGCTTCCAGATCATGATTCTGTAGAAGTATACGTTCAAAATTGGTAAAAAAATGAGCAAGATCCAATCTGGATCTTGCTTTTGTTCCGTAATGCTTACTTTTTGGAAATTCATTGTCTGATTATTATCTTGTAAATGCTAAATACATATAAAATAGAACGACAATCAATACAATAAGACCAATGATCAGATATATCTTCTTTTTCATTTTTATCCCCTATTCGTTTACATCTTTAAATACAATTTCATAATCTTCGGAATCATAGATATTGTAGATAAAGTTTGTTAATACTTTTTTGGCATTGGATTTGGCTTGCTTCAACAAGCCATTTTTAATGGCTGTGTCTTTGGCTTGTTTACCCATTTTCTTACGTAATTCGGCTTTTTCTTCTTCGGATAAATTATTGAAAATACTCTCTTTTTCATAATAAACATGTTCTTTATCCGGTACCATTCCATTTGATAGAATCTTGGCTTTTGGTAAGGAAATAGTAATGGTTCCCTTCTTATTTCCCGTCTTTGGTTCAACTTGGGGAACTATTTTTTCAAAATCATATCCAGCTGTGATCTCAAAGTCATGAGAAAAGATACAAACCGAATTGGTTAGTGGTACTTGAGTTGAGAAAAACTCCCGATTATTATCCATGGTTTCTACAACAGTTACATAAGCTTCCTGGGTAGCTAGTGTACCAATATCTTTTAAACTGAGTTTTGTGACAGTTTCTTCATGGTCTTGTTTCGGTTTAGATATGGTTCCCATATAAAAACATGCACCACCAGCAATTACCGCAACGACTATTAAACTGATTAAATTGGGATGGATAATGTACTTCCCTATGGTCTTAAATATATTCTTATGCATTGATTTTTTATTTTTTCTTGTTGAAACTTTCTTTTCTTTTTCTTCCATAATTCACCTCTATTACTGCTTTTATAGTAAAAGTATTTCTATTTCAATTATAGCACTATCCTTATACGAGTCTGATCGTTTGCGAAAACTATTCCTTTCTTGAACCATTGTAATGAAATGTTTTTCTTAAGGCTATCTCTACAGGAATAATTGAGCCAATCATAATAACACATTGTATGATCATGAGAATCGTTAGCGTTGTTTCATTTGTACCATAGTAAAGATGGAAAAGAAAGGATGGAATGAGTACAATCCAACCTAGTATCCACCATAGCTTACCACAGGCTTCATTCGCAAATTTCCATGTATCCGCATTTTTCATTGAGCGTTTGGTTCTATAGCCTGTATAATTATTAATTTTCTTTGGATAATGTTTCCACATCATTCTTCCATATAAGATCATGATAATTGGAATGATGCAATCACATGACAACATTGACCACCAATATTCCATTGTCTTCCCTCCGTTTGTATAAACACTATACGATAATTTTATATTATGAATTTTTTAATTCTTCCATATAGAGTTCGGCTATATAAGCAGGACCATAGTGAAGCTTATTTTATTAGTTGTGTTTTATCCATGTGTCGTTTCTATAATCTATTATAACTTATGCACCTTCGCAAACTAGTATATTTTTCTAAACAATTTTATTGGACGATAGCGAATTTGTTTGCATCAGCCAATTAAAAAAGACCAATCGAACAAGAATTCGATTGGTCATTGAATTAGAATAAAACTTTTAAAGTTAAGCTTTGTAAATTTGGAAAATAAAAAGTGAAGGATCCAGGGATCCTTCTAAATACTTTGTTTCAATTTTCGATAATAGATACATGCAAAGATGGCACATACCCCTTCCGTTAGGACAAAGGCATACCAACCCGTATTAATGTCAAACTGATGCATTAAGAAATACGTTAATGGTAATAAGAATACCAGCTGGCGTGCTAATGTAATAAATAAGGAAGTATTAGCGTGATTTAAAGCTTGGAATGCAGAACATAATACGACATTAATTCCCGCAAAGATAAAGCTTAAACTGATGATTTTTAAAGCTGGAATTCCAATTGCATACATTTCATCTGTCGCACTAAATAAAGCCATCAATGGACGCGCAAAGATTCGGAAAACCAACATTCCGATTGCCATAATGACAATGGATAAAACCAAAGAGAACTGGATACTCTTTTGTACCCGGTCGAAACGTTTTGCCCCATAGTTATAAGCGATAATTGGAATCAAGGCATTGGTAATACCTAAAACTGCCATATTTAAGAAGTTTTGAAGCTTATAGTAGACACTAAACACCGAAATCGCTATATCGGAGAATGGCGCTAAAATCATATTCATAAAGACGGTCATAAAGCTTAATACCGACTGCATTAAGATAGCTGGGAAACCAACTTTATAGATTTTCTTTAAGATACTACTAGAAAATGAAAAGTTTGAAAACTTTACTTCTAGATCTTTAATTTTCACTTTTGTAATGAGATAGCCAATCAGCATCGCACAAAATTGACCAATTACGGTTGCGATAGCTGCACCTGTTACGCCCATCTTTGGCAATCCAAATAATCCAAAGATAAAGATGGGATCTAAAATGATATTAATAATGGCACCGGCTCCTTGCATAACCATATTGTAGATGGCATTACCAGTCGCCTGCATAATTCGCTCAAAGATAATTTGTACAAAAATCGTAAAGGATAGTAAGGTACAGATTTTTATATAGATATTCCCCATCGCAAGAATTTCTTGATTCTTGGTGAATGCGGATAGAAATGCATTCGAGAAAAAGATTCCCAACAAGGCAAATATCAAGCCATTTAAAAGTCCCAGCAAGATGCCGTGTACAACGGTATTATTGGCTTCTTTAAACTTCTTTTCGCCAAGATAGCGCGCAAGTAAAGTATTAAATCCAACCGCTGTACCACAGGCAACAGATACCATAATGGTTTGTACCGGATAACATAGTGAGACAGCCGTTAAGGCATCGCTTGATATCTTTGCGACAAAGATACTATCGACAATATTGTATAAAGCTTGAATAATCATAGAGATAATGATGGGTAAACTCATTGTTACGACCAACTTTTTTATCTCCATATGTTCCATTTTATTTTGTTCTACAAGTGTTTCCATATCGATTCTCCCCTCCGCTTTGCCAGTTTCATAGGGGATGACAAAGACTATTCACTTTTTTTAATTTAATTCTTTTAAAACGGATTGTCCAATTAAATCAGCTGGTTTTTCTAAACCAAAGTTTTCTAAAATAGTGGCACCAATTGTACCAAAGGAATTGGCATCATTAATCTGTTTACAAGTCTTTAGATTCTTGGCGTACATTAAACAAGGTACGCATTCCCGGGTATGATCGGTTCCTGAATAAGTTGGATCATTTCCATGATCGGCAGTTACTATCAATAAAGTATCTTCATCCATTTGCTCCATGCATTGACCTAAAAGTACATCAAAGCTTTCTAGTTCATTGGCATAGCCTTCAACATTTCTACGATGACCCCATTTGGCATCAAAATCAACTAAATTGGTAAACAATAAACCGGTAAAGTCTTCTTGCATTTGTTCAATGGTTTGTTGCATACCTTCTACGCTGGAAGTAGAATGGGTGCTTCGACAAATACCTTGTCCATTGAAGATATCACTGATTTTTCCAATGCCATATACACTGTATCCATTGTCTTTTAGACAATCTAATACTGTTGCACTTGATGGGGATAAGGCATAATCATGACGGTTGCTGGTACGAGTAAAGTTTTCTGGACTTGTTCCTACATATGGACGAGCAATAACACGACCTACTTTGTATTCTGGTTTCATTGTGATTTCACGAGCAATTTTGCAGCAGCGGTATAATTCATCCAATCCGGTCACTTCTTCATGGCCACAGATCTGTAAAACGGAATCTGCAGATGTATAAAGAATAAGTTTATGCCCCTTCGATTCAATTTCTTCCATAGCCATTTCTTTTAAGATTTTGGTGCCACTGGCACTTTTGTTGCCAATAAATTCATGACCCGTTTTTTCTTCTAATTCTTTGATTAAGGCTTCTGGGAAACCATGTTCCGTAAAGGTTTTAAAAGGTTTTGTCGTTTTAATTCCCATCATTTCCCAATGGCCAGTCATAGTATCTTTTGAGCAACTTGCCTCATTCATCTTAAAAGCTAAACCTAAGCTCTGTTTATTTTCAGCAGCTGGGTTTAAGTTACCTAAACCCAATTGATACAAATGATCAATTTTTAGATTGGGACGATAAGCAAGAATATGGCCAAATGTATCGGCCCCTTCATCGTTGAAGTCTTTGGCATCTTTAGCTTGTCCAATGCCAAAAGAATCTACGACAACTGTGACAATTTTTTTGTATTTCATAGACGAATCACACTTTCTAGCGCAAGGGTAATCATGTTGTTAAAAGAGGTTTGTCTTTCTTCAGCGCTTAAGTGTTCATCCGTAATTAGAGAATCGGATACAGTTAATAAACAAGCAGCTTTCTTATTCAGTACTTTGGCATTGTGGAATAAGGCAAAGCTTTCCATTTCGACACAAAGCGCATCGTATTCTTCTACCATCTTTTCAGGTTGTTCAAAACCTGGTTCATAGTAGAATACATCACTGGAATGGGTATTGGTTTTAACAACTGGAATATGGACTTCTTTACTTGTGGCTTCAATGGTTTTTAGTAAATCAGGATCAGGATATTGCATTGAATCAGTATCCCCGCTTTGTGTTAGAGCGTAAGTTGATTCACTGTAACATGCTTTGATTAAAGCAACATCTTTTAATTTTAGTCGTTGGCAATAGCTTCCGGTACTTCCGACCCGGATAATGGTATCTACATCATAAAATTTATAAAGTTCATACGAATAGATTCCAATGCTGGCCATCCCCATTCCTGAACCCATAACGGAAACTTTTTTTCCTTTGTAGGTTCCGGTATAACCTAACATGCCACGAACATCGTTAAATTGTTTTACATCGCTTAAAAAATTATCGGCAATTAATTTGGCACGTAAAGGGTCGCCGGGCATTAATACGGCTTTTGCGATATCGCCAAGATTGGCTTTATTATGTGGTGTTGACATATTTTTCCTCCTTAAAGAAAGACCAGACTAAGCTGGCCTTTGTGTATTTTAGTATTGTCCTGGGTTGTATTTGAAGGCATTTGGAACCGTGTTGTTTGGGTCGTATTTATCTAAGATTTTTCCATAACGTTCACGATAGTCATTATCAATTTCTAATTGTGGAATGACTTTTGTTCCTTCTTCAAAGAAGTGTTTTGAACCACGTCCCATTTCTTGCCCACGTTTGGTGTGTTTATCTAAAGCAATATCTGGAACGGTCATCTTTTTACCCATGGCAGCTTCTTTAATGATAATGTTTTTTAAGTAATCGCTAGAGCGATCTTTTGTGCTTGCGCAAAGTAAACGAATGGCGTGAATGAAGTACATAGGTTGATCTCCATCATCGTAGTTATATTCTTTACGCATTTCATTTAATGTATTGACTTGTACCGCCGCTTCAAGATTTCCAAATCCAATATCTTCGACAGAAATGGTTAATAAACGACGCCATAACTTATCTAAGAATAAAGGTCCTGTTGTATATAATTCATAAGCCGCTTGACAAGCTTCTTCTGGTTTATTTCTACGAATACTTTTTTGTAGGGTAGAAATTACTTCATCTGCAGCAAAACCATTTTTTGTCTTGCTGGCTGACCAAATATTATATGACATATTCTGTATTCCACCTTTCTTTAGTATTGTTCTTTGCTGTAAACAAATGCGTTTTCAACAACATTTTCTGGATCATAAGTTTCTAGGATCTTACCGTATCTTTCACGATAATCGTTATCGATTTCTAATTGCGGAATGACTTTAGTAGCTTCTTCGAAGAAGTGTTTTGATCCACGTCCCATTTCTTGGCCACGTTTGGTGTGTTTGTCTAAGGCAATATCAGGAATTTCCATCTTTTTACCCATGGCAGCTTCTTTGATAATGATGTTCTTTAAGTAATCGCTTGAACGATCTTTTGTACAAGAACATAATACGCGAATCGCATGAATAAAATACATAGGTTGATCACCATCGTTGTATGGGAAGTTTTTACGCATTTGATCTAAGGCATGAATAATTACAGGTGCATTTAAATTTCCAAATCCTACATCTTCGACCGCAATGGTTTCAAGACGAGACCACATTTTATCTAAATAAACAGGTCCAGAAGTATAAAGTTCATAAGCCGCCTGGCATGCTTCTTCTTCTTTTGCACGACGAATATATTTTTGTAAACTGGATTGTACTTCGTCAGATAAAAATCCGTTTTTCGTTGTCATATTTGCCCAAATACCCATTTTACTAACCTCTACTTTCTAATAATAATGTCATTTCTTGAATCAAAGTTTTTATTGTTTCTGCTGCCATCAATTGATCTTCAGCATGAGCCAATAGCATCGTGATTTGAGGTTCTTGTGTACTCATTTCTTCTTGTAAAACATGCAGATGTGCTTCATGAGCCTGAGAAAAGTTTTCATCCCCATCTGACATAGCTTTGGTATATCCCTCTAAATCATGATTGCGATAATATTTTAAAGATTCAATATAACAAGATTTTGCCATACCAGCATAGGTAATGACTTGCATTGCAGTTTCTGAAATAGCTTCAATACTTGCCATACTAACCTAACATTTTTTTCGCCATTTCAATGACAGCGGCTCCATCTGCCATTGCATAAAGTCTTGGCTCAATACTAGCAACAGGAATATTTAATTGCTTATGAATCGAATCTACGGCATAAATCAATTGAGGTCCAACTAAACATACATCCCATTTGCCTACTTCGTTTTTAATAGCTGCATTAGCTACAGCATCGACTACGATATCTTCTCCTGTCTTTGCAGCGACATCGCGAATTTTCTTTACAAGAATAGAACTTGACATACCTGCGTTACAGCATAACAATATTTTCATTTTGATTTCCTCTTTCTATTTTAATTCTGGCCAATAGGCTTTATTGACTTCAATGAAATCATCTAAAATCTTTTTGGCCACATTTGCGCTTGGGACACATTTATTTAAAGTCAGGGCTTGTAGCATCTTTAAATAACTATGTTGTTCATACGCATCTACCACTAATTTTTCACAGTTGACTTGTTGTTCCATCAATCCTTTTTGGAAGTGTGGAATTTCACCAACCGTGAGTGGTTCATATCCATCTTTACCAACAATACAAGGAATTTCAACCATTGCATCGTTTTCAATGTTTGTGATAGCTCCATTATTTGGAACAATCAATAACATTCTTTCGTGTGTGTTAAAAGCTAGAGCGGTTGCTAAATCGACAATGAATTCTGCATGAATTCCAATTTGTAATGTGGTATCTTTTGCCGTTCCCGCTGCTTCGATCCGATGGCATTCCCCAAATACTCGTTTTTCTCTTGTATCTACTACTTGATCGGCACGTGTGTAATTTGGATCGGTATGTGCAACCATGTCATCCCCAAACAAGTAATATTGGAAATACGAGTTTGGACACATCGTTGGATCAATGGAAATGATATCTTTGACTTTTTTAGCCGTATTAAACCAAGAAGCATCGGTATAATTGGATGCATCATCTTCGGCTAGACAGTTTCCATATTTTAACTGATGTTGAATTAAATCTTGAATGTATTCCTTACCATCTTTATCTTTGATTGAAGTCCACCATCCAAAGTGATTTAATCCATAATAACGTACACACATTTCTTTACGATTGTTGAAACCTAAGATTTTAGCCATCGTATTTTCCATACCAATTGGCATATCACAGATATTGATGACCCGTGAATTTGGTTTAAAACGACGACAAGCTTCAGCAACAATACTAGCTGGGTTGGAATAGTTTAACATCCAGCAGTTTGGCGAATACTTTTCCATGTATTCAATGTTTTCAAGTACTCCACTAATACTTCGTAAACCATATGCCATTCCACCTGGCCCACAAGTTTCTTGGCCAACTACACCGTATTTCAATGGAATCTTTTCATCTAAAGAACGCATATCCAACTTACCAACGCGAATATGTGCTAAACAGAAATCTACATCGGTATAAGCAACTTTTGGATCAGTTGTGGCAATATATTCGATGCTTGGATCTTTCTCTTTAATAAGAATCTCACAGGCTTTGGCCACATGGTTTTGACGTTCTTCATCATTGTCATAAAGCTTGATGCTTCGTAAAGGTAAACGGTCTAAATTATCTAACAACATTAAGATGATTTCAGGGGTATATGTACTTCCGCCACCTGCAATCACAATCGAAAACTTTTTCATTTTACTATCTCTCTTTCTGGATAAGACAATAAATTGATACATTTAAATGTTTGATTTTATTGTTTACTCTAATAATTTAAAACTATACAAATTTTGCATAAATGCATCGCAATTCGTACTATTCAATAATTGCTGCATATACTTTTCATGCGAAATGATTTGATTGAAGAATTGAAACAATAAATTCATTTCATCATCACGTTTCATCTCTAATGCGAGTAAGAAGATCAATTGGATCTGATTTCCTTGATGTTTGATTGGATGCTTTAAAAAAGCAACTTCAATTCCTGTCTTTTTGGCAAAGGTAAATAAGGCATGAGGAACCATTACATTTGCTCCCAGATAGGTTGGATAGTTCTTCTCGCGCAACAAGATATCCTCATAAAAGGATTTGGTGTCCGCGATGATATCCGCTTGATGTAGCTTTTCACTTAAGTCATAGAAAACATCTTTCAAAGATATCGATTGGTGGTAAATATGTACATGCTCTTTGGGTAGATATTTAGCGAGTATTTTCGAAACACGTTTATTCATACGGATGCTATGAATGGTTGCGTTTAAACGTTCAATATCTTTGATTTCCGGAAGTTTATCCATTCTAAATACTTCAACATCTTTTAAAATAAGGAACGAATCAAGCGTAATGACTAAATCAATGTTAGAAAGATCCATCGCTAAGCAATGACTCTTTGTGACTTTATCGACAATGACAATTTGATTTTTAAAGTAAGTGCTTAGCCATTGTTCCAAGAGTTGTTTCACACTATGCCGATGACTCGTTACAATTAAAGTTTTTAGTTTAATATTTTCGTTTTCCAAGAAATGCGCCACATATACCGTCAGATAAGAAATTTCATCTTCTGTTATGTAGACTCTCTTGTACTTAAATAGGATTGGAACAATCATCATGCTGATTTCAAAGGCAAAGGGAAATTTTGTCTTTACGTCATCAACAATCGGATTCTTCAATTCATATCCACCAATGACCCGGCGATTCATAAATTCGATGTGCAGAAGCATTTTATTTGATAAGGTTTCGGATTCTTTAAAGTTGATGGAGTACTTATCAAAGACTTCATTGCAGAATTCATCGAATACCATTCGGGTAAAATCGGTAATTTCGGGTTTCTCATCAGTAGATTTAAATTTAAAGGTATGCAACAAAGTATATAAGACTGAAATATCTGAGCGATCCAAATACGATGATTGCATCGTTAATTTTGTGATAATGCGAGTCGACAAATCGTCCGGGTTATTCTCTGCATAATTTTCTAAAGAATACCCGTTCAGATTTCGCACATTACAAATAATGATACACGCTGCAAAAATGGTTAAATCGGTATCCAGTAAATATACTTGCTCTTGATTCATGATTTTTAAGATTTCTTGTTTCGTTGATTCATAATATTTAATGAACCAGGCATCACTTAAAATCATATACAGAATGTCAATGATAATGTCCGGATTTTCATAAGCGGCATCCTTGATGATTTTAAATAAGAGCTCACGAATTTCCACTTCATTCAATAAGACGATACATTCATCTTTTTTGATTTCAAACAATTCTGTATTGTAGTTTTTACGTAAGTAAATGCATACTTTACGAACTTCTTTGCGGATGACAGATTCGGATAAACCTAAGAGTTCGGATAGATCATATATGCTGCAATCCTCAAAGAATAATACTTTTCCAATTATTTTTAGGATTCGAAATTTCGCTAGATCAATATTTTCAACATCCTGTTTCATTAAATTTTCAATGATGTCCAAATGGTCCTCATTGATGGAATATCCTTTATTGGAACTAGATCGAATCAAGGCACAGTCGGTAACATCATTCATAAAGGTAATCTCATTACGAATCGTTCGACTCGATACTTGTAGTTGTTCGGATATTTCCTTGCCGTGAATGCCAGGATTATTCATGATTAATTTGATGATTTTTAATTGTCTAGCAGTTAACATTTTCTCTTCCTAAGCTTTTTTAGCTTCTATAGCTTCTTCCTTTTGAAGTTCTTCTTTTTCCATCATTTTGAAGAATGGATAGTAGAAAATCGTTTGAATAACTAAGATGACAAGTACTACGACAACGGCTTTCCAATCCAATGTCATTAAGAAAGCACTTACTCCTGGAGGTAAGAATCCTGGAGGATTGGCAATTGGTTTGGCTATCATACCGAAGTTCATTGTACAGTAAACGATAATGGTACTAATCAATGGTCCAAAAACAAATGGAATGAACATAAATGGATTTAAGATAATTGGTGTACCAAAGATCAAAGGTTCGTTAATTCCAAATAAACTAGGAATAATCGATACTTTACCAACGGAGTTCAATGATTTTGCTTTAGATCGCATCATTAAGATGTTTAATCCTAAAGTTAATCCAGAACCAGATACACACAAGAAACCATAGAATAATCCGAAGGTAAAGATATGTTCGATTGGTTGACCAGCGTTATAAGCTGTAATGTTTTGGGTTGCGTAGGCAATCGCAAATGGTGCCCATACAGCTGAAGTGATACTTGGACCATGTAATCCAAAGAACCACAACAATTGGGTAAAGAACATTACAAGTAACATAGCTGGTAAGCTGTCCATTCCAGAAATAGCTGGTGCTAAAATGTTCATAATCAATTGCGGGAACACAACTTTTGTACAAGCTAAAGACACATTGGTAATGATAACAGCAATGATAACATTTAAGATTAGTGGAACTAAAGCGGCAAAGCTATCTTGAACCATTGGTGGTACACTGTCAGGCATCTTAATATACCATTTATATTTATAACACAAATGATAAACTTCTACAGTAAGTAATGCAGCAATAATACCAGTAAATAAACCCGTAGATCCTAAATATGCCGTATTTAATTGTCCGTCTTTTATAACTGCAACTAAGATGAAGAAAACAACTAAAGCAGTAATTGCTGGTTGACTTCCCTTCATGTCATATTTTTCGGATAAAGTCTTCGCGATAAAATATGTTGCATAAACAGCTAACATATCGTTCGTAAATGCAGATGCATACGTTAAGACGCTCATATGTGCATTTAAGAAATCATAAATAGGTCCACTTCCCAATAAATTGGCAATACCTAAGAAAATTGTACAGAATGAACCAACGATAATAATTGGTACAGATGCGATGATACCATCTTTAATCGCTTGAATATGCTTTTGCTGTTCAAGTTTATTCGCAATAGGCATCAAGTACTTCATAAGTGCATTTTGAATTTTTTCCATTTTTCTCTCCTCGAAAAACAATTTCTGTCGACTGAATTGTTAATTTAATTATAGACAAGCAAAACGATTTCCTCAAATTCACTTTTTCCACTAGCAGTGGAAACGTTAACAATACCTTTTTATAACTTCATGGCACTATTTTTTGCTAGACATTGTTTTAAGGTTGAAATCATAATTTCTTCATCTAATGGCTTAGCCAGATGGTCATCCATTCCGGCTAAATGACTCTCGATAATATCTTCCGCAAAGGCATTTGCCGATACGGCAATAATTGGTATTTCCTGCGCATCGTGGCGATTTAAAGCACGAATCGCACGGGTTGCATCAAGTCCATTTAAATGTGGCATCATGATATCCATAAAGATGACATCAAAATACCCAGGTTGAGATTTCTCAAAAAAGTCGAGCGCTTCTTTTCCGTCTTTAGCACCGAGAACTTCGATATCATTGTCTTCCAACATAAATTGAATAACTTCCATATTCAAATCGTTATCTTCTGCAACTAAAGCTCTTAAACCTTTAACCGAAATATCTTCACTGGCATGCGTAATGAGTCTAGAGTCCTTCTTTCCCATTTTAAATGGAATCTGTACAATGGCTGTTGTTCCTTTTCCTACTTTACTTAAGAGTTCAATCGTTCCACCCATTCGATCAGCCAGTTGCTTGGCAATGGCTAAACCAAGTCCTGTTCCTTGATATTGGGAGCGACTGGTTTGTTGCTCCTGGGTAAAGAGTTCGAAGGCATGGTTTAAGAATTCTTTATTCATGCCAACCCCTTGGTCTTTACAATAGAAAGTTACTAAAACCCGATGATCTTTTTGTAGTTCTGTTTTTGCCCAAACTCTTATGCATGTATTGGGTTGACTGAATTTAATGGCATTATCGCCAATAATCGATAGGATCCGACCTAAATAAACAGGATTTCCTTTCAGAATTGGATGACGAATCCCAGATTGTTTCCAATCAACAATATACTGGATATTTTTTTCTTTACTTCTTTGCGCATAGATCTGATTGAGCCCTTGAAGAATCTTGGCAAGATCAAAGGTTAATTCCTGATTTTTTAATTCTCCACTTTGCAGCTTATTCATATCGAGAATATCGTTGACAAGCGAAACCAGATACTTTAGCGATTCCATCATCTTTTCTCGAATTTGGCGTAAGACTTCGACATTATCGGCATTCTGGTTGGCTAGATTGACCATGCCAATAATACCGTTTAATGGGGTACGAATATCATGGGACATATTAGCCAGGAAGCGACTTTTCATCTCCGTTTCACGTTTGGCACTGGCAACCGCAAATTGATAGTTCATTTCTTTTCGTTTGGCATCCGTAATACTATTGATGGCACAAAGCACGTGAGTTACTACGCCTGCCTCGTTGCGTTTTTTCACAATAAACTGAAAACTTTGCCAGTTCCCATCTAAGACTTGGTACTCAGTCATCAAAAATTCATCTTGCTTTAAGCGCTCAGCTAAAGTTGATAAATCAAAAAAGCTCTTTACCATAGACCGATACTCCAAGGTCACGATATTTTGACAGATGGAATTCAATTTTTCTTGTGCTGGTCCCTTTTTTTCAATAAAGTGATGGGTTTTTCCATCACTGGCGATTTCTTCATAAAAGTCTTTCTCTAAATTAATCCGGTAGATGGATGAATAGTTCTTACTGATGGCGGAAATAATTTCATTTTGGAGCTGTGCTTCGTCCAAGGCTTTTTGGATATTTTCTTGGATCGCTTTTTCTTTTTTAATCACATCATCAATAAAACGGAAACCTAAAAGAATATGAAAATGCTCGGCATCTTGCCCCAGCAGTATAGCTTGAGCGGCAAAATACTGATTTCCATTGAGATTAGGTAGACTTTGATAATGGTAGGTAGCTCGTTCGACTTTACGCAAACGATTCTTTAAGTGATCTAAAGAGAACCACTTCATAAATGCTTCTCGATCTTTTTCCAACAAGTATTTATTTGCGTAAATTCTTGCCAGTTCGTAAAAATCTTTCGGTAAAGTTTTCATTTTGTCTATGATGGATTCTATATTCATTTGCGAAGTCATCTTTAAGATTTCATATTGTCCGGAATTACACTCCACATAATACACAGCCGTAAAATCCGAACATAGTTTATCTAAAACCGATTTATCTTTTTCAATTTTCTTTAAGGCCTCAAGCAGCTCATTATTGGCTTTTTGCGCTTCTTCTAAGGCATCTGAAACGCGTTTTTGGCGTTCGTTGGCTTTTCTTTCTTCATCAATTGTTTCGTTGGTAAATACCCATAAAGATAGATCTTTTTCATCTCTACGATCCGAATAGCGATCAATTTTTAAACTGACAAATGTCCCATCTTTCTTTCGATAAGACAAGTTTACACTTTTTCCAGACAATAGAATTTCATAGATCCGATCATAATTTAAGGCGTATTGTAGTACGCTTTGATCTTCTTCTAGAACAAAAGTCGCATTGTACTTCTTTATCGCAAGAGAGTAATACCCTCCTTTATCTTGTACAATCGCACGAAAATAATCAGGACCAAGAATATCTCTAAATAAATCGGTTTTGCGATTCAGTACATAGACACCCATATAATTCGGTGCAATAGTTCTTAGAAACTGTTCGGAATCCCGTTTTTCAAGCAAAAGTTGCTGATAGGCAAGCTCTTGACTAGTTTCAGAGATATTTGTTTTATTGCTGGAATAATTTTCTTTGGTTCCTTTTTTAATCATATCAACAATTACTTTCCTCTTCTTTTTGTATAATCATATGTATCGTTTGAATGAGTTTTTTTTGGGTCAACTGGTTTGATTAAAAAACCATTCATGCCCGCTACTAAGGCTTTTTCTTTATCTTCTTCAAAGGCATTTGCGGTCATGGCAATAATCGGAATTTTAGCCATCTTTGTATCCAGATTCCGAATTGAGATTTCACCTGTTTTAAGAGATTTAATAACTGTTATATTTTGTTATTAAATTCTCCGCAAACCCTTGAAAACACTGGATTTGTTGCAGGTGAGCTTTCCCTTATTTTTTCCCTTGTGTTATATCGTCCCATCAGTGTTTATGAACTCTGATAAGGGCAAATATAAGAGCAAAAAATTATATAAAACAGTATAACATAAAATAAAAGTGACATGGTGGACTGATTGAAATGCTTCTTAATTTTTGCTACTAATGATTGATTAAATGATAAGGAGATGGGATACGATGAGAACAATATTTGCAGAATACAATCCACAACGAAACAGCATTGACATTTATACAAATGTTGGCTATAGACTGCTGGGAAGCCGAAAAGGATTTAAAAACCACACCCGGATCAGACTGTGCATTGACTTCACTTGCAGTCGATGAACCACTTGAATATGCGAGATTATATCTTGAGGGCAATTTACAGATGTGGGTAGATGCAGAAGATTCATTAGAGTTATAAAATGCAAGCAGCCTGTATGCTTCATTACACACAGGCTGCTTAATCAAATTTATTATAATTGATGAAAAATCGGTTGCATTTTGTCAAAAGTACAAAACTTTTTGAAGCCAAGTGCTTTTAATTCCTGTTATGATACAAAGGATAACCTAGCAATACTTGCTATCCCTGATACCTTATTCTTTCTACCAGCGTTTCCTTTTTCAGATTACTGCTTAAAACACAGGACAGCACAATTTGTAGAATACCAACCAGAAGAATCATAACAAGAATCGGGATAAGAGGAACGTGATAAACGTTCATTCCAAAAATCCCATTATGCTTTGCATAGGAAAACAGTGCATAGCCAAGGGGCAGACCGGCAGCAAGTGCGACGCAGATGGTGCCAACCGTAAAAATCAAGCCCTGTATTTGTAAGCACAGATTCAACTGCTTATTGGTCATGCCTACCGCTTGCAGCACGCCGTATTCCTGCTTCTTCGTGGTGATATTGATGATCATGGTGTTTGCCAGATTCATAAACCCAATGAGACCGACAATTGCCATGAACAGATAGCAGCCAAGCTTCATCATACGGCTTGCGTATTCTGCAGATTGTAGCTGTGCATGATAGGTATCCATTTTTATATGCGAAGTATTCGAAATCAAAGTATTCAGACTCTGTTCCACAGATGCAACATCTTTTTTATCACAGTCCACCCACAGATAGCCATAGGCTGTTCCCCTCGGATTCATGGAACGATATACACCTTTCGGAATGACAAGATAAGTGTCCGCGCTTACAAAGGATCCTGCAATCTTTCCCTGATAGGTATAGGTTTCACTTCCATTCTCAAAGTCAAATGCAATGGATTCACCCGGAGCATATCCATCTTGTTTCATCCACGCCGACCAGCCAAAGAAAATATCACCATTCTTTACCGCCTGATCATAGTCCATAGAACCAATATCCCCATCTTGGCGCATAAAATCAAAATCCTTTTTACTCACAACAGCAGCCGGAAATCTTGTTCCGTTCAGATTTACAGAGACAATCTCTCTCGTCATGACATCTGTCACTCCCGGAATGCTTTTGATTTCTTCAATCAGCGAATCATTCAATGGATTATCCGTCAGAATCGTATCCAGATTATTCTCCGGATAGGCTTCATCATAATTCTGGGAATAATCCAGCTGCAACTCAAATTGTCCATGGTTGATTGCAATCCGCGCCTCGTGCTCCGTGTCAATATTCCCAACATAATTAGAGATAATTACAAACAATACACAGGAAAGCCCCATGGTAAGAATCGTAGCAATGGTTCTTTTCGGATTGCCTGTCACATTTGCCATTGCCATGGAGAAAACGGTGACATCTTTTCTGCCTTTTCGTCTGCCCTGTTTTGGCGTTTTGGAGCCGTCAAGATACCGTGTCGCTTCGATGGGTGAAATCCGGGAAACAATTTTCATGGGTTTGCGCAGAGCCAAAACGACCGTAAGAAACGATACAAAAATGCAGATGAGCATGATTGTCAGTGAAAACAGAGGCACCTGATGGTTCTTGATTCCGGACGATACCAGATTTCCCTGCTCCACCAGCCAGTTGAAGCTGACTTTTGCAATCAGGAAACCAAACAGCAGCCCCAGCGGTATCGAAGGAACCGCCAGAAGAATGCCCTCACGAAAGATCAACTGCTTCATCTGCTTTCTGGTTGCACCCAGCACCTTGATTTTTCCGTACTCCTGAACCTTCTGGACGATCCCGACCTGGAAGATATTATAAATGACCACAACGGAAAACAGCACGATTCCGAGGATCAGGGTTCCACAAACCACAATCATTTCATAGCTCGGCTGCAATACCCACTGCAGGTAGAGGTCATTCATAATCACGTTTTTCTGGTCAATGCCACAGGAATCCGCGATTTCTTTTATAACAGGCGCAACATTATTCATAGATACATTTGCAGAATCGCTCAAGGTAAAAAAGATATTATATTGCCTGTCACCTTCCGCAACACGCTCATTATAAAAATCCTGCGAACCGAATACAACATAGGAAGCCTCGATGGTATACTCATCCCGATCATATAGGATTCCGCTGACAACAAATTCTTCCGGCTTATATTCTGACTGCATCCCAGCACGGTAATCCAGTGTAACCGTATCTCCGATCTTTACATCACCATACCCCATTGCACGAAAAAATGCTCTTCCTGCGGCAATTTCCTGCATTTTTTCCGGATACTTTCCTTCCTTCAACTCATATTCTTTATTATAAGGAAGCATTTTTCTTGCAGTCTTGTCCATGCAGACAAACCCGCCGTTTTCATTTCCTTTCAGGATGCCCTCCGTACACATGATGCCGATATCAGATATCTCAGCTCTGCGTTCCACTTCTTTTAATTGCGTACCATCTGCGGCGATAAACAGGCCGTAGTTGCTTCCGTATTCGCTTGCCGCCTGACTTTTCTGTAAATGAATTACCCCATTTCCCACAGTACTGATGATAACAAGCAGCATCGTGGTCAGACAGATTGCCATCATGATCAGTATACTTCTTGTCCTGTTCCTTTTGTCATTGCTATATGCAATCCTGCTTATTGTCTTCATCTGAAATCCACCACCTGTCCGTCCTCAATCACCAGAATACGGTCAGCGACCTGTGCAATTTCGTCATCATGGGTAATCATTACAATTGTCTGTCCATATTTTTTTGCTGTCATCTTAAGCAGAGCGATTACCTCATCACTGGTCTTAGAATCAAGATTGCCTGTCGGCTCATCTGCAAATATAATTTCCGGACGATTCACCAGTGCTCTTACAATTGCTACTCTCTGCTGCTGTCCTCCGGATAACTGATTTGGCAAATTATAAATCCGATTTTCAATCCCCAGAGTTGCAATAATATCATTTACATACGCTTCATCCACTTTTCTTCCATCCAGCCCCAGTGGCAGCACAATATTTTCCCAGACATTAACAGATGAAACCAGATTAAATGCCTGAAAAACAAATCCGATTTTTCTTCTGCGGAAAACAGCAAGGGCATCTTCCTTCATCCTGTATAAATTTTTCCCTGCTAAAGTAACACTGCCTTTTGTCGGGGTGTCTAGCCCTCCAAGCATATGAAGTAATGTACTTTTACCGGAACCTGACTTTCCAACAATTGCGACAAATTCTCCCTGCTCAATCTGAATGTCCACCTGATTGACCGCTTTGACCTGATTCTCACCTGCTCCATAAAACTTACAAAGCTGCTTGGTTTCTAATATCACACCCATGTGTTGCCTCCTTTTCAATTCTGTAAAGCGTACCTTTTCAGCACGCTTTCTTTGCCTGTTTATATATTTGGTCATTTTTCAACCTACATCCAAATTGTATCAGGACAATCTTTCATTTCACTTTCAAAAAACGAGCAGAAGTCTTACAGAATTGTAAGATTTCTGCTCACTTAAAATTTAACCAACATATGGCAATTGAATCACAAACGTGCTTCCTTTTTTCTTTTTGCCGGAGGTTACCATGATCGTACCTGCGTGCTTTTCGATAATTTCTCTCGATAGAAAAAGTCCGATTCCTGTACCACTCTTTTCCATGACCTCGCTAGAACCTCCTCTGTAAAATCGTTGAAAAATTTTGTGATACTCATTCTTCGGAATCCCAATTCCCTGATCCTCAATTTCCATTCTCACAAGATCGTTTCTTTTTTGTAACCGGATAAATATTTTTGAACCACACGGACTGTACTTGATTGCATTATCCAGAACGTTGATCACAGCTTCACCAAGCCACCTTTTATCCTGCATAATCGTGCATGTTTCCAGCTCTTTTTCATAGTCAAAAACGAATTCAATTTCTTTCTCATCCGCTTTAGGATAAGCGCGGTTCACAGCAGATATGACAGTATCCATAAGCGGAAGTTTTTTCTTATTAATCTGAATCAGTCCAGTTTCCATCTTGGATATTTCAAGAAGCGACTGCAATAATGTCTCCAGTCCATCCAGAGCACTCCGACAACGGATACGAAACTCCTCCTGTTCTGTGGCACTTAAGTCATTCTGCATCAGCACACTAAAACATGTATCCAAAGCTGCAACCGGTGTCTTTAACTGGTGAGAAATATCAGAAACCATTTCTTTCGTGGTCTCCTTTTCTGCCCTTGCTTCTTCCTTTATCAACTGAATATGATGTCCGATTGCTTCAAGCTGGTCATTCAATTTTTCCAGTTCTGCATAATTTTCCGTTTTCAGTAAATCATCAAATTTATTTTCACGGAATCTGATCAGAATTTCTTCCAACTGGTCTAAAATTTTCTGATGATACGCATCTTCTTTTTTCTTCCAATAACGTAAAAAAGTCAAAAGAAGCATGCATATCACAGTGCTTACAGCACCGGTCACCATAACCTGATGCCGGAATTGCGAATAAAATGCACTCCCTTTATTCCCCCAGTATCCATATTGCTCCAATAATCGCCTTCCCTGTTCGTTAGTTTCAATATCCTTATCCTTAAGCAATTTAGAAACAGCATCCAGCCCGGAAAATTCTTCCTTTGCAGCAATCTCTGTCATAAGATTCATTTTATATTTATAATCTTCATAAAACACATACGTGGTAAAGCAATTTAATATTGCAAACACTAATATGACCGGCAATACCAAAGACAAGGCTGATGTGAGTTTCCTGTGATATCTCTTTGTCACTGCCTTACCTCCTGATTCCATATATACCCAAGACCTCTGATATTCTTTATATAGACCGGTGCAGCCGGATTGTCTTCGATTTTCTCACGGAGTCTTCTGATATTGACAGCGATTGTATTTTCATCCACAAAATCCCCTTCCAGATCAAACACATTTTCCAATATTTGTGTTTTTGAAAGAATCTGTTTCGGATTCTGAAGAAAAAAAGTCAGCATTTTCAACTCCGTTTTTGTCAGACTGATTTCACGACTCTTTATCAGGACTTTCATTTCTCCTGTGATAAATACGATGTCTCCCGAAATCATCTTTCCGGCTTCCGTTTTCTCCTGTCTGCGGCGGAAATGTGCTTCTATTTTCAGAAGAAGTACTGAAAGACTAAACGGCTTTGTAATATAATCATCTGCCCCTGATTCATATCCCATGACCTGATCCATCTCCTGATCTAGTGCTGTAAGACAAATAATGTATGTATTATAATTGCATCTCATCCACCTTACAAATTCCAGTCCATTTCCATCCGGAAGATTCACATCACAAATGGTAACATCCACATTATTATCACTTGCAATTCTTTTCGCTTTTTTCACTGATTCTGCTGAAAAAACCTCATATCCGGATTTTTTCAGTGAAAATGTAATTCCACGATTTAAATTTTCATCATCTTCAACCACGAGTATACCTGGCATAGCATATGCACCTCTCTTTATTAACTATATATATCAGTTGGGAGATGAACTTCCATATTTTATCTCTCAACTTCCGATTTGTTTGGTTGCGGTATACCCATCAACCAATGGCATTTGAATATCCATTAGAATTAAATCGTATTGTTCGTCTTTGGCTTTCTTAATTTTATCTACCGCAATGATACCATCATCTACCGTATCCACTATAAAGCCAACTTCTTCTAATACCGTCTTGGCAATTTCTTGATTGAGGCTGTTATCTTCAACCAAGAGAATCTTCTTCCCTTTACAATCCTCAAGCGTATGCGGGGTATGTGTTTCTGGTAAAGCCATGGTTGGATGCAATAAAACCTCACGCAAGTTGGAGGCAAATAAGGGCTTTTCTAAAATGGTTGTTACGCCTGCTTCTTTCGCTTCCTGTTCTATTTCATTCCAATCATAAGCGGTCAGAATAATAATCGGTTGTGTATCACCAATTTCACTGCGTATTCTACGTACTGTTTCAATGCCATTCATATCTGGCATAAGCCAGTCAATGATATAGGCATAAAAATCATGACCGATCTCCTTAGCGAGTTTGGCACGAATAATCGCTTCTTTACCCGAAACAGTCCATTCACTGCGCACACCCATTTGCCTCAACATTTTGGCAATACTTGTGCATGTATCCATATCATCATCGGCAATTAAAACTCTTAAGTCTTTTAATGCCGGAACTTTGGTTTGACTTTGCTTGTCTTTACTTAACGGAAAGCTTAGACAAACATCAAATTCGCTTCCGACGCCGACTTCACTTTTTAGTGAAATCGAGCCCTGCATCATATCGACTATTCGCTTTGTAATCGCCATACCTAAACCTGAACCTTGAATACCACTGACTGTAGCGGTTTCGGCCCGACTGAAAGTTTCAAAAATGTGTTTTTGAAATTCGTCACTCATACCAATACCCGTATCAGAGCAGATAAAATGATAGGTAGCATAGCCGTCTTTCTTTGGCTTTTCCTGGTAAAGCCTTAGTCGCAATGTACCACCAATTTTATTATACTTAACGCAATTTCCTAAGATATTTAATAGAATCTGGGTTAGACGTAGTTTATCCGCGAGCACATCCTCATCAACCACATCAACGGCATCCATTTGTTCATCGGCATAGAGTTTAGGATCCTGCTGATCTTTGTACTCGATCTTCCAGAATCCTGCGTGACCGGTCATGAAATAGGTTTGAATATCTGGTTGACTTAAATCGGACATATGCCTGTACCCACTCTTTGTCTATTATTACTTAAAGGTTTTCTAAACTCTATTTTACTCTAAAAACTCCCTTGTTTTCTATGATTCCCAAAACTTTTTCAAAAGTTTACGAATAAAGCATGAAAGTCAGAAACCTGCATGCCTTAGTTGGATTTAATCGATTGAATAAAACGATGTTGTCCATGTTTTGATTCATAGACGCGAATCTCACAATTATCCGGTTTTGGTCGCCATTTCATCCTCTTATCTTCTAAATACCCACAGAGGGTTCGAATAATCCCTCCATGACAGACAATCAGGACATTTTCATACTCTTTCTTTTCTATCTCTTTAAGAAAACTTTGGGAGCGTTTAACCATCGAATCAATGGATTCTACACTTTTAGGATTGGGAAGAACTTCTGGTAATAACCAGTAAGAAGTCATTTTAAAGCCCAGTCGCGTATACTTCTTCCCTTCATAATCACCAAAATTTACTTCGATAATGCGGGAATCAACTTTGACATCCTTTTCAGGAATCCCGGCCATAAGGGATGCTGTTTGGATGGCTCTTTGTAGCGGTGAAGCATAGACGGCATCAAAATGAATCCCTTCCAGCGCTTTGTGGGCCCGTTTGGCTTGCTCGATTCCCGTTGCATTTAAAGGAATATCCGTAAGCCCTTGCATCAATTGTTCTTTATTTAGATCGGTTTGACCATGTCTTGTAATCCATATTTTCATATCATTACTATACCATGAATTCTTTGATGATTCAGGATTTAAGTTGTATCATAAGGGTTTAAGAGGGAGTTGTATTATGACAAACGATATGACAAAAGGGCCTATATTGAAAACGTTGATTTTCTTTACGATCCCTTTAGTTTTAGGAAATTTACTTCAATTAACCTACAATACCATCGATAGTATCATAGTCGGCCAATATGTAGGTAAAGAAGCATTGGCGGCTGTCGGTACAGCCAATCCAATCATGACCTTGATTCTTTTATTTACCAACGGTATATGTCTGGGAGCTGGAATTCTCGTTTCTTTTTACTATGGTGCCAAGCGGTATGATACGTTAAAAAAACAAGTTAGTACCGGAATGATTTTCGGTTCTATATTCACTTTATGTATGAGTGGCATTATCTGTTTATTTGCCCGCCAGTTTCTCGGCCTTCTACAAGTAGAAAAAGCCATTCTGGATTTGTGTGCCCAGTATTTACGCATCGTTATGATCAGTATGATCTTCAGCTATATCTATAACTATTTGGCAAGTATCTTACGGGCCTTAGGCGATAGTCGATCTCCCCTTTACTTTCTTGCGATTAGCAGTATCTTAAATATCTTTGGTGACCTTTTATTTGTCGTTAAATTTCAAATGGGTGTTAATGGTGCTGCATATAGTACCGCATGTTGTGAAGCAATCAGTGCTTTATGTTGCTGGATCTATATGACAAAAAAAGTAAAAGTTCTTAACCTGGGCCGACATTGGTTTGATTTTGACTGGCATCTATTAGGAAAAACGCTCTCCTATGGCATTGTCAGTGCCTTGCAACAATCTTCCATTCAAATAGGAAAGTTAGTTACCCAAGGTATGGTCAATACCCTAGGTGTGAATGCGACAGCTGCTTTTAATGCCACCAATCGAGCCGATGATTTTGCGATTCTTCCGGAACAAAACATCGCTCACGGAATGACAAGCATCATGGCCCAAAATATCGGTGCTGCAAAAGATGAACGAGCTCGTCAAACTTTTTTAGATGGCATGGGCGTTTCCATTGTTTATGGCATCGTTGTCGGAGGCTTATTATACTTTGGTGCCGAAGGTATTATGCGCTTATTTACCAATGATCCCGATGTCATTGTAGAAGGTATGAAATACTTACATATCATTGCCTATATTTATACTCTTCCAGGTATCACAAATGCGCTACAAGGTTATTTTAGAGGCATCGGAGATTTAAAGATTACCCTTTGGTCAACCATCATGAATATGAGTGGTCGCTGTGTTTCTTGTTACATATTAATGTTTCATTTTCACTTTGGCTTTGAAGCTATTCCCTGGTCGTACTTAATTGGCTGGATTCTTATGATTCTCTTTGAAGCGCCATTTATTTTCTTTGGTAAGAAAAACTATTTTCAGACAAACAAGATTTAAAACAATCAAAACCTGACATTTGGGCAGCTTGATACCAAAGATCTAACTCTTGATAGGCTTTAGAGATAGCGTTCGATAGATTTGGATCTTTGCACATACATCCAGGTAAGCCATCAAAAGTCACAATGAAATCCCCTCTATAGGGGTCTTGAATAATGCTTAATTTTAGTTCCATACGATTCACCTCTATAAGAAGGATACCTTTTTAATTGACATTAATGATGCATATATAAAAATCGAGAGAAAATTTCTCTCGATTATTTATTATTGCATTTATTTTTTAAAGTTTGACTGGGACGAAACTTAGGAAGCAAAGAAGAATGTATCATCATTGGTTCCATATTACTTGGATTTATTCCCATTCTCTCTTTACGGTGAAAGAGTTCAAACTTACCAAAAGCCGAAATATCAATATTTCCATCATTGGCTAAGGCATCACTCATTTCATCAAAAATCAAATTCACAGCCCGCATTGCATCTAACTTGGAAATATTTAAATCCAAAGAGACGGCATCAGCTAATGAATCTTTATTTACAAATTTAGCCATTAAAACTCCTCTTTCAAATTTCTTAACATCAAATCTTTGGCACAGGTATCGGGTTTCTTTCCTTCGTATAAGATTTGATAAACTTCTTCACAAATTGGCATCACAATACCATTTTCTTGAGAAATGCGATGCACAATTTTTGCCGTTCTTACCCCTTCTACTGTCTTGGTATTATTCGCAAAGAAATTCTTTACGGTATTTTCTTTACCAATTTGATAACCAGCTTGGAAGTTACGCGAATGGATCGATGAACAAGTCACAATCAAATCGCCAATTCCTGTTAGACCCATAAAAGTTTTTTCCTGGCCACCAAAAAAGACACCATAGCGAATCATTTCTTGTAGACCACGAGTAATTAAGGCTGCACGGGTATTATCTTGATAACCTAAGCCAGATAGAATTCCACTGGCAATGGCCATAACGTTTTTAATCGCAGCACCCAGTTCACTGCCAATTTCATCCGTTCCAGTATAGATACGTAGGTATTGATTCGAAAAGAGTTCTTGAATTAATTTAGCATCTTCAATTTTTAAACTAATCGCATCAATAGTTGTTAATTGACGAATTACGACTTCTTCGGCATGGCTCGGTCCGATTAAAGAGACAACCGAACTTAAATGCTCTTTAGAAATGGTACGACGAATGACTTGTGACATGCGTTCGTTGGTATCGGGATGGAACCCTTTGGAGACATTGACAACAATGGTATTGTCTTTTAAATAAGGATCAATTTGTTGACAAATCGATTCAATCGCAATGGTTGGTACAGCTAGTACGACAACATCGGCACCTTGTACTACCGTAATATCTTTTGTTGCTACCAGGGTTTCGTTTAAAAGAACATCTCCAAAAAATTTTGAATTTTTATGATTTTGATTGATGTCATCTACTTCCGATTGTGATTTTCCATAGATGATGACATCTTGTTTATTATCAGCCAGGGCTTGAGCTAAAGCTGTTCCCCAGCTTCCACTACCTAAAATAACACTATGCATAGGTAATCCTTTCTAAGCACGTTGTCGAGCAATTATATGAATTGGTGTACCCGTAAACATAAAGGCTTCGCGCAATTTATTTTCCAAATAGCGTTTATAACTAAAATGGAAGAGTTCTGGATCATTGACAAAAAGCACGATCGTTGGTGGTTCTACACCGACTTGTGCTGCGTAATAAATGCGCAATTGACGTCCATTATGTGGTTTTGGTGGGTTAATCATTTGGGCATCTAAAATGACATCATTTAAGACATTGGTTGGTACACGTAAACAACATGCATCATGTACTTCATCAATTAAAGGAATCAATTGATTGACTTTTTGATGCGTTTTAGCTGAAACGAAGACAATCGGTGCATAACTTAAATAAACAAATTCATTACGAATCTTCTGTTCGATTTTATGCATCGTTTTTTCATCTTTTTCGACAGTATCCCACTTGTTGTAAACAATAATGACACCCTTGCCTGCTTCATGCGCTAGACCAGCAACATGTTTATCTTGGTCGCGAATACCTTTTTCTCCATCAATTAAGAACAGAGCTACATTACTGCGATCAATTGCCGATAAAGCACGTAAAATGGAATACTTCTCGATGTTTTCGTAGATCTTTCCACGCTTACGAATTCCGGCTGTATCGATAATCATATATTCTTGGTCGTTATAGGTGAATGGGGTATCAATGGCATCTCGCGTTGTTCCTTCGACATCCGAAACAATAACGCGATCTTCCTTTAAAATCGCATTGACTAATGAACTTTTTCCAACATTAGGCCGTCCGATGCAACAGAAAGAAGTAATGCCTTCATAGGGTTCAATGGCTTTTTCAGGTAGTAAGTCCATGATTTTATCTAAGACATCCCCAAAGCCAATACCATGGGCTCCACTGACAACCATAGGATCCCCTAAAGCGAGTTGATAGAAATCATATTGCATCATTTGTAGAGCTTCATTATCGGTTTTATTCACAGCTAATACGATTGGTTTTTTGGATTTTTGTAACTTACGAGCAATTGCTACATCATCACTGGTTACTCCTTCAATCGCACTGGTCACAAAAAGAATGACATCGGCTTCTTCAATGGCGATATCAACTTGCATATTGATTTCATCCCCAAAATCCTGGTTTTCGATTTGGATACCACCGGTATCGATTAAACGAAAAGATTGGGTTAACCATTCGACTTCACCATATATACGGTCTCGAGTAACACCTGGTGTATCATCTACAATACTCTTTCTTTGCCCGATTAAACGGTTAAAAATTGTGGATTTACCTACATTTGGGCGACCAACAATAGCGACAGTTCCTCGTAACATATTCAAATCTCCTTTTCTATTAAGCTTTGCGTACAAGCTCTAGTACTTCTTTAACAACTTCATCAATCGTTAAATTGGATGTATCAATTCGAATCGCATCTTTTGCTTGAACTAAAGGAGAGATTTCACGATGACTATCTTGATAGTCGCGAGCGACAATATCTTGATAAATCGTTTCATAATCTGCTTGTATACCTTGTGAGATATATTCTTTATATCGTCTTTCGGCACGCGCTTTAGCAGATGCATCCATATAGATCTTTACTTCGGCATCAGGTAAAACGACGGTACAAATATCACGACCATCGAGAATATATCCTTTATCTTTGGCAACTTCTTGTTGCAAGGTAACCATTTTCTTACGAACCGAAGGATTGGTTGCAACTTTAGAAGTAAACATTGATATTTCATTGGTACGAATTTCTTTTGATACATCTACATCATTTAAAAAGACCTGTTTTCCTTGAAAGGAAATATGTATCGAATCTAAAGCCTGGTCTAAAGCTTGAGAATCGGATAAATCAATTTGGTGGGAAACTAAATAATACGCAACACAGCGATACATAGCTCCGGTATCTAAATGAACCATATGCAAACTCTCTGCGACTCGATCTGCAATGGTGCTTTTCCCTACACCACTTGGTCCATCAATGGCAATATTTATAGCACTAGACATACTAAGCAGCTAATCGACGCATCATTATCACAGTCGCAATGATAAAGACGACTAATAAAACAATTAAGACCGCTAAGACAATATTTAAGATTTTTCCAGCCGTATTTTGAGAACCCGTATTTTGTATTGGCGCTGGTTTAGTTTCAACCTTTGGTTTTTTAGGCGCTTCTTTTTTAACTGCTTCCTTCTTTACTGGCGCTTTTTTAGCTTTAGGAGCTGGCGCTTTTTTCTCTTTCTTGTTAAAGAAAGGTTTATGTTCTTTAGCTGGTTTTTCACTAACTTGTTCTGGCTCTTTTTCAGCTCGGATACCAGGACGTTTATAATGATCTTTACTAGAAAGAGTTTCGAAGGTTTCTTCTAGTTCATCATAGACAAAGTCATCGCTGGATAAGATGATTTTATTGTCTGAATCTGAATCGGTGTTTGTTTCAACAGGTTTGGTTTCCAAGGTATCGAAATTTTCTTCCGGTTCTTCCTCTTCCAAAGGATACATAGGAAGTGGTTTTTCGGACATTGGAAGAATGGTTGGCCCTTTGTCTTCGACAACTGGTTCTTCTTTTTCTTTTCCTTGAAGAATTGTTTTATCTTGTACTTCTTTGATTTTAGTCACTGGTACTTGCATCGTAGAATCAAGATCTTCTTGTTGCTGCTCCAATGGAACAAAATGTTGGTTACGATGTTTGGACTGGGTTCCATCTAATTGTTTTAAGATGTTGATTTGCGTATCATCCCAAACTGAGTTTCCTTGATCAAGATTGTATTGACGAACTTCATCAATCAAATGATCCATAACAGGACTATTAGGTAAAGTAGAACTTACCGTTTGATTGCTGGCTTCTTTATGGGGATTATTCGCATGGGATAAATTTCCATTTGAATCTTTATTTGCGACACGTGATAAACGTTGATATGGTTGTTCATTTTGCACTTGTTGAGCTTCTGTTGTTTCTTCTTCCAACCGATCTCTCAACACTTGATATCTTTGCATTCTTGAATATTTAGGCATAGTTTCCTCCTGTTTCACACTGTATCAATTATATAAAAAAACGCTTCTAAAGTCTATAAATATAGGAAAATCCCTAGGATGGGTCACTTTCTTTCTTGAAGTATTTCGCATGAAATAAGGCATAAATGAGTCCTCCAATTAAACCGCCTAAGGTATTATAAACCAGGTCAGATAATTGAAATGAACCAAGTTTTAGAAACAATTGGGTAAATTCAATACCCAGTGAAAACAAGAAAGAAATCTTCACGGATTTTTTGATTAAAGCAAAAAAAGAAAACGATTGATTTTGCTTCATCACAAAGTATAAATACATCAATGGAATAAAGAGAATCAGGTTTTCAACACCTTCGGTAAAAATATTTCCATCGACATCATGTAAAGACCAGGTACCAATCACATTATTTAGCGGATTGATCCATAAGGAACGACCTAAGATCGTACGCGATAAAATCATAAAGAGATAGAAGACAAAATAGAATACCCTGCGTAAGTCCTTGCTCGCTTTAAATTTTGTAAATAATCCTTGAATAGCTACTTTAAAGCCGCCTTCTTTTTTCGCAGTTAAATAAAAAAACATAAAGAAAAAAGCTAATAATAAGGATTCAAAAAATCCAGTATAAAGTCCCGATAAAATGTTTGTTAGAATGTTTTTAAATATCATCATGATTGTATTTTTCCCCTTAAATGTAGAAAAGCTGTTGGTTCCTTCAACAGCTTTGTGCACTTATTTATTTTGCGCGTCCAGAATACTTTCCATCATTGGTATTAACCACGATCATTTCATCTTGATTAATGAATAATGGAACTTTCACTTCTAAACCTGTCTCTAAAACAGCATTTTTACTAGCTGATGTAGCAGTATCCCCTTTTACTGCAGCTTCACATTCAACTACTTGTAAAGTAACTTTATCAGGTAATTGAATACCTAAGATTTCCCCTTCATAGCTTGTGATGTTTACATTGTTTTCTGGTTTGATAAATTGTTTTTCCCAAGTTAAACGTTCACTGGGAATTTCAATTTGATCATAGGTTTCATTATCCATGAAAACCATAGAATCTTCGGTATCATATAAATACTGCATTTCGCGTTTTTCAATTTCGGCAGGAGTAACTTTTTCTCCACCACCCCAAGATAATTCGATATTACTTCCTGAACGTAAGTTACGAACTTTGGCTTTTACTACCATAGCACTACGTGCCGTTTTATTTTGTGAAATATCTAATACAACATAAATTTCGTTGTCTACTAAAATTGTATTTCCTGGTTTTAAATCATTTGAACTAATCATGTTAATTTCTCCTCAAATTTCTTTTTAATTATATATTAGACCATGTATTTGTCAATTCAGACAAAGTAAAAGACGTCATATTGACGTCTTTTACTATATCGAAAGGAATCGATATGAATAAATATGCTCACATACGTTAAGGAAGGATGTGTTGTATGCGAGTCGTTGAGATTGAGCCTGATCTCATACTTTATCCATCGTTATAATACAACTTTGCGATGGAAATGTAAACCCTTACAGATAAATTCTCATTGCTCAATCCAATATTTCTAGTGATGAAGCAGTTTTAACTTTTTCAAAAATGCCTTTAAACCTTTGATTTCCGTTTCGGGATGATATTCTTTACGAATATAGGCATCTTGATAATCGTATGGTTCATCGGTACTATTGATAGCTGTATATGATCCATCAGGAAGGATAATACGCGTCTTTACATTATCTCTCCATTGATCTTCAAAATACTTCATAACTAAGGCTTTGCAGGAAGCATCTAAAATCGGACTCGCTACTTCAACCCGCTTTTCGGTATTTCGTGTCATAAAGTCAGCACTGGAAATATAGACTTTACAATCTTCCTTCGGACCAAACCAATAAATTCTAGAATGCTCTAAGAAACGTCCGACAATCGAATGCACTTCAATATTTTCGGTTTGCCCTTCAATTCCTGGTAAAATGCAACAAATTCCCCGAATGATCATATGGATCTTAACTCCTGCACAACTTGCTTTTTGGAGTTTCTCCATGATCTGTACATCGGTCATAGAGTTCATCTTTAAGGCAATAAAGGCATTTTGATGGCTCTGTGCTCTTTCAATTTGTTCATCGATAGCTTGTAAGACACAGTGTTTTAATTGATTTGGAGAAACCCATAATTGATTGTATTTTCCATGTACATCGGATAAAGACATATTTTGGAAAAAATGTTGAGCATCCAAGCCAATTTCGGAACGTGCTGTGATATAAGAAATATCCGTATACATTCGACTTGTCTTTTCATTATAGTTTCCGGTTCCAATTTGGGTAATCGTCTTCATGCCTTTATGCGTTTTTAAAACAATCTGCAACAATTTCGAATGCACTTTGTATTTTTCAAAACCATAGATAATTGTACAACCTGCTTGTTCGAGCTCTTGCGCAGCTGAGATATTGTGTTGTTCATCAAAACGTGCACGAAGTTCCATTAATACCGTTACTTCAATACCATTTTCTGCAGCATTTTGTAAAGCATGGACAATCTTACTGTTCTTCGCTAAACGATAAATCGTAATCTTGATAGATACGACTTGTTTGGATTGACTTGCTTCATTTAAAAGCTTTAAGAAGATATCAATATCTTCAAATGGATAGAATAAAATCAAATCATGGGCCAGAACTTGAGGAATAATCGGAAGCTCTGGAATATAGTTTTGACAAGCATTTGGTGTATATGGTTCATACAACAAAGGTTTTGCCAAGTTTTTCGGTGCATGATCAATAACGTCAAAGACATGACTCATTTCCATTGTCGTTCTTGATTCAAACATCTGGTCTTCTTTTAGATTCAATTGTTTCGCTAAGTATTCTTTGGTTTCTTTATCGATATGTTTATAGTATTCCAAACGAATCGGCGCTAGACGTTTCCGTTTCTTCAGAATCGTCTTCATATAGTCCCGATAGTCTTCATCTTCATCCATTTCCTGGGTATTTAAGTTGATATCGGCATTGCGCGTTACACGAATAATCGATTTAGAAAGAATTTCATACGAATTAAAGACTTTATGCACCATATGATAGATCATATGCTCAACTAAAACATAGGATCCTTGCATATCTGGTACATAAATGACTCGTGTTAAATAGTCGGGTACTGGAACAATCCCAAAGACTTCCTTATCCTTTTCTTTTAAACGAACAATAATGTATTGCGCTTTGTTTAATAAATGTGGAAAAGGATGTTGCCAGTCAAGAATCAGCGCTGATAAAAGCGGAGCTACCTGGCTGTCAAAATAGTCTTCCATCCATTTTAACTGCTTTTTATTGAGCTGACTTTTAGAAAGTCGGGCCATATGTAATGATTCCAAGGTATGATTGATGTTCTTTTCCACTTCATCTTTTTTGGGATATAAATCCGCAACTACAGAATAAATGGCATCCAGTTCTTCACCTGGTGTCATAAAGCTTCGATGGTCTTTGTGCTTTGGTTCTACAAGTGATAAATCATATAAAGAACCACAGCGAACCATAAAAAATTCATCTAGGTTGCTACAAAAAATTGCTACGAATTTTAATCTTTCTAATAAAGGAATTCTTGGATCAGCGGCTTCTTCTAAAACTCGTTGATTAAAGTATAACCAAGATAATTCCCGATCTTGCATAAATGTCATTATTTTAATATCCTTTCTAGGACATATCCTTCTCTTACCCCAAACATCGATACTTGAATATGTTTTGCCTGGGTAAGATCAAGTAAAGTATCCACAATCAATAAACCTGTAAATAAAGTATGGACACGATCTGCCTTTACTTTTAAAAAGAGTCGAATCACTTCTTTACTAGGTCGATTCAATAATTCATCCACTAAAGAATGAATCGTATTACTATCTATATCATAGCTTTCTGGATTCATTTCATCTAATCGAATTAATAAACTACGAATCGTCCGCATACTTCCACCGGTAATTGTCAAATTATCGACTTTCTTTTTCTTTTTTATACAATCCGTAAATTGATTTTCAATCTCTTTACGGATTGCACTGGCTTCTTTTTTGTTGGGAATGATTTGATCTACATACTTTTGATAGAGATTTAAAGACCCAATAGGTAAACTAATTGGGTCCATCGGTTCTTTTTTCTTAAAGCGAACGATTTCGGTACTACCTCCACCCGTATCAATATAATATCCATTTTCAAATTGGATTTTACTGAGGGCTCCTTTAAAAGATAACCTGGCTTCTTCTTCCCCTGATAATAAATCAATGGACACATCGCAGGTTTTTTGTATATACGCTAAGACTTCTTCGGTATTTTCAATATTTCTTAAAGACGCTGTCGCAAAAACATGGAATCCATCTAAATGCAGAGCTTGTGCCGTATCCTTAAAAGATAATAGACAATCTTTTAGGGCATCCATACCCTCTTTTGTATAACGTTTCTTTTTAATATAAGCGACAAGACCTACTGCCTCTTTTTTTGATAATAAGTTTTCAAATGTTTGGTTTTCTATTCGATAGATATTCATACGAATCGTATTTGATCCGACATCTACAATTCCAACAAGCATAAATTCCCTTCTTTCTATTTAAGTATAAAGATGCATTGTATGCTTTTTGTAAAGTCCATGTAAAAGCGTACAGAAAAAAAAGAAAGTGAAAAAATCACTTTCTTACTTAGTTAAATATTCATCAATGGAACTAGCTGCTTTCTTTCCAGCTCCCATTGCACTGATAACTGTAGCTGCACCGGTTACGGCATCACCACCAGCATAGACACCATCTTTAGTTGTCATTTCGTTTTCATCAACAACTAAACATCCGCGACGGTTGACTTCTAGACCAGGTGTCGTTGAACGAATCAATGGGTTTGGACTGGTACCAATGGCCATAATCATACAATCTGCTTCGATTTGGAATTCACTACCTTCTACAGGAATTGGTCTTCTTCTTCCTGAAGCATCCGGTTCACCAAGTTCCATCTTAATGCATTCTACATGCGATACCCATCCTTGATCATCTCCGATTACCTTTACCGGATTATTTAATAAATCAAAGATAATACCTTCTTCTTGGGCATGTTCCACTTCTTCTTTACGTGCAGGTAATTCTTCCATACTACGACGATAGACAATATGAACTTCTGCCCCTAGACGTCTAGCACAACGGGCTGCATCCATGGCAACATTTCCACCGCCAACGACAACACATTTCTTTGGATGGTAGATTGGCGTATTACTATCTTCTTTATAGGCTTTCATTAAATTGATTCGAGTTAAAAACTCATTGGCACTAAATACACCTTTTAAGTTTTCACCCTCTAGGTTCATAAAGCGTGGAAGACCAGCACCAGAACCTACAAATACAGCTTCAAAGCCATCTTCTTCCATTAATGCATCAATGGTATCACTGCGACCTACGACAAAGTTGGTAACAATATTGACACCTAAAGCTTTTAAGTTTTCGATTTCTTTACGAACAATGTCTTTTGGTAAACGGAATTCAGGAATTCCATACATCAATACACCACCAGCTTCATGTAAAGCTTCAAAAATTGTTACTTCATAGCCTTTCTTCGCTAAATCTCCGGCACAAGTTAAGCCAGAAGGCCCTGCACCAACAATCGCTACTTTATGACCATTGCTTTGTGGTTTTACGGGTTTTTCTTGGGTATGTTCGCGATGGTAATCGGCAACAAAGCGTTCCAAACGTCCGATTCCTACCGCTTCATGTTTAATGCCTCGAACACAATGTTTTTCACATTGATTTTCTTGAGGACAAACACGACCACAAACCGCAGGCAAACTAGAAGTAAGGGAAATCACTTGATAAGCCCCTTCAAAATCTCCGTCTTTCACTTTTTCAATAAAATCGGGAATGTGGATATTTACAGGACATCCACTGACACAAGGTTGATGTTTACAATGCAGGCAACGTTGTGCTTCATAAATTGCATCTTCTTCGGAATAACCCATCGCAACTTCTTCAAAGTTGGAGCGACGTACATTTGGATCTTGTACGGGCATTGGGGTTTTCTTAGGATCCATATTAGGCATTATGCTACCTCCTTTTTCAACAAGTTACAGCTCTTCTCGCGGGCATGTTTTTCAAAATCTGCATAGGTGCGATTTCGTGACATTGCTTCATCAAAATCGACAAGATGACCATCAAAATCTGGTCCATCTACACAGGCAAATTTCATTTCTCCACCAACAGTCAAGCGACAACATCCACACATTCCCGTTCCATCAACCATAATTGGGTTCATAGAAACAACGGTTGGAATATTATATTTCTTTGTCGTTAGACAAACAAACTTCATCATAATCAATGGTCCAATCGCAACAACTTCATCAAATTGTTCTTCGCCATTGATGAGCTCTTCTAGTTTATTGGTAACTAAACCTTTTTCTCCACATGATCCATCATCACTCATTAAGTAATAGTGATCGGATACAGCTTCAAATTCCTTTTGCAGGATCACAAGATCTTCATTTCGGAATCCGACAATTGTTGTAACATCGGCACCTGCTTGTTGAAAAGCTTTAGCCGTTGGATATGCGATAGCACAACCAACACCACCACCGATAATACAAACTTTTTTATTTCCATCAATTTTGCTTGGTTTTCCTAGAGGACCAACGAAATCATGAATTGAATCTCCAACTTCTTTGGCATTTAACAATTCTGTCATGCCACCAACAATTTGGAAAATAATTGATACTGTTCCCTTTTCTGGGTCTGAATCTTCAATTGTGAAAGGAATTCTTTCACTATCCTCGTTGACACGTAAAATAATAAATTGACCAGCTTTTGCACGCTTTGCGACAAAAGGTGCTTCAACAACTAATTTTGTGACCGTAGGATTTAAAACCTCTTTTTCAAGAATTCTATACATTTTTCATCACCTATCCAACGTGCATTATACATAAAATTGCGCTTTAAGTCACGAATGATAATTCTTTCACAAAAAAACACCTGACTATCAGGTGTATACAATTACTTTTGTTCTTTTAACAACATCAACCCTCTTTGTTCGATATTTGGATCAAAATACTGCATAGGTGGATTATCGCTTGTACCTTTGGTGTAATTACGGTTATTGATAAAAGTTAAGAAATCTCCTTCTTTACTTAAATCATCGAGACAATCCAAGAATAAATTGATGGCGGTTTGAGCTTGGACTAAAGCCTTGTCATATAATTCAAAGAAACTATCGGTACTAGTCTTTGTACAATCACAAGGATGACACCAAGTTTCATGCAGTAAGTTACAGATGTCGCATGGATCATTTGGTTTATCTGGAATAATCATAGCTGAAATCAAACCATCTAAATGGAGTTTCTCTTCCATATTGGATAAGCGTTTGAGTTTTACACCAGATTGATCATACAAGGCTTTTTGACAAAGAGCCCAGTCATTTAAGGCTTCTAAGATTTGATGGGGTTTAATGTCCGTATCATAAACAGTTTTAGCGCCTTTGACATACAAACGCGCAATCGAGCGTACATCATCAATATCTACTTCACAGATCTTATAGGCTTTAAAATCTTTAATTGTCTTTTCCTCTTTAACTTTTAAAAGAATCGCATCAAGTAAAGATTCGATTTTATGGTGGCGGAATTTAGAAATCGTATCGCCAGATCCGGTACGATAGAAAATATATGGATGCGTAACCGAATCCAAAGCCCAATGGCTTAGTAAACCCATCATATACGCAATTTCATCTTGTTTCACTTGTGGATCGCTTTCTTGACGAATGACATTTAAACAAGATTTAAAGAACGAATTGATTTCTTTCCGATGACAATAAGTACCTAAAGCGCGTACTTGACTCTTTTCTTTCAAGTTTTTGGGATTTACCCCATGAAAGTATAGAAAATCAGGACCATTGGCACCAATTTCATACAGTGCTTGATTAAAATTCACTTTTTGTACTTGTTCATCCGACAAAGACTTTTCTTTTAATTCTCGTGCAAATAAGACATGAGTAATAATATTTGGCATATTTAGCCCTCCTTGACTGCTTTTAACAGTCCATGATATACCACGTATTCTGCATACGTATCCATTTGACAATAGGTACGGATGTTTTGACGAATTATAGAACGCTTCTGTTCGTCTGCTTTTTCAAAGTTTCGATACGCATATACCGCATTCAACCCATCTTTAATAGATAGTTGGTTATAAGAAACCGAATCTGTAAAAATTGGGAGAATATTCTTTAAAGAATAATGCCCATGCATGCGATTATCATAGTATAGACCACATTCAAAAGGTTTAGATAAGTCGATCATGCGATCGTAAATTTGCGCTAAATCATCGGCATATTGAGGAAACTGTTCTCCTAATTGAATCAGACGTAGTTTTTCGGCTCCCTCCATATTATAAACCAAGATGCTTCCTGTTTTAGGAACAGAAGCAATCAAAGATTGAATAAAAGCCTCGCGACAATCCCCATAATCGAAGAAGTCCAAATGGGTTAAGTTTTGATCTTCATCTTCGACATGTAAACTGTATTGAAAACACAATACATCAAATGGTTTCATATTCTTATAGGGTGGAATCGCAAAAGTATCCCATTCAAAATCCAGGTAAGAAATCGGTTCTTGCAGCTTTTCCAACCACGTTTTAATGGCTACATGATCGATAAATAGTCCATTCTTGCTGGCCATGTATTGCGCATATTGTAAACGAAATCCTTCTAACAATTTAGGATCTAGTTGACTCACATGTTCAATACCCGATTCTAAAGCCTGGAGCTTTTTCGATGAAGTAGTTAAAAAAGCAATCGAATCATCGGGAAGCGTTGAATCATCAAAACAAGATTCATAAAAAGGACAGCGCCGACCTTGGGTACAGCGTTTATTCCGTTCAGGTTTATGATTCGGCAAGTTTTGCAGCAAAGCTTCAGTTTGTTCAATCCAGCTATCTAAATCAAAAGTTTCCTTTTCCATACAAGCATCAATGGATAAATGTAGATTATTTCTTCGATTAAATAAACAATCGGAAACTAAAAAGAGTTGATTTAGATCCAGATCATCTTGTCGAACATAATCTTTATTTAAATAGAGGATCTTATGTTTTGTGATGGAAATACCTAGATGGGCCAGGATTTCTTTATTCACTTTCATCATCCGTGCTTCTTTTTCTTTTGGGAAAGCGGAAAGATATGGATAAATTGCTTCATAGCCATCCGCAATTTGCTTTAAGATCGGAATGCGCGTACGACAATCCTTATAGGAAAAACGTCCTTGTACAAGTATTCCATTTTTATGTAGAAGCTCTAAGGAAGTATTGTTTGAATCTCCGGTATGACCACATGGTGCATCTTCTAAATGAAAGTAGCGCATCCAGGTTTTTGAAAATGGCTCCAACATATGATAGTAGCCTTGAAATTCCTCTTGCTTTTCCCTTTGGTTCTTTATGAAGTAAGGACAACGTTCAAAATGTAGTAAATCAGTAACATGTATCATTTTATTCACCTTTAGTATCATACGTTATCCTTGATAATTACGCAAAGTCGAAACTAAGCGTTCTTGGTATTCGTTCACGATTTGTTCAGGAGACAGGATGCGTATATCTTTTCCAAAAGAGAACAGTTGCCGATACAATAAGTACAAATCTTCAACTAAAAAAGAATAGATGTTCTCTTCCTCTTCACGGAAATCCAGACCCCAATAGGCTTCTTTAAAAAGACGTAGAATCGCTGGACTGACCCAAACAGTAACGCGATAAAATTCCCCTTTAATCAAAGAATTCTTTCCTATATGTGCTTCGACATGAAAATCCACATCGCGTGTAAAACGTTTTTCACTGCATACGACTTTTTTCATGCGTTCACTGGAAAAACGATACATACGATAATCTTGACGGGTATGGTTATAGCCGAGTACATAATACGCATCGTGATAATGAATCAACTCATATGGATCAACCAAATACGTTTCACTAGCTTGTTGGCGCTTGGCTTGATACGTAAGTTCAATGGAGTGATTCATTTCAAGGGCATCTTGTACGGTATGTAACATAGATAATTCCTTTTTTGACATTTGGATATTTGGATCATCCATATAAATGGGAAAAATCAAATTCATATCGCGACTTGAATTCAATACTTTATCTACGGCCGAATTAAAGCTTGATTTTTTTTCAAACTGCTGAGTTTGAATAAAATGTTTAGCTTCTAAAAGGGCTTGTTCTTCTTGTTTATCTAAACGCAAGGCCGGGAAAATACTTGTTTCATCGAGATAATACCCACCATATCGGCCTTTGATTTCTTGAATATTGTAACCAGCTGTAATCAATTCCCTTTTATATTCACGAATATTCCGGGGATTTACTTCCAAAGCCTGGGCTAATTCTTTGGAGTTAATGGGACTTTGTTTCGTTGCATTGGCTTTTAATATGAGCAACATTCTTATACATAAACTTGTTCGATTCATATCTTACTCCGTTTCATTTTCTTCCATACGAATACCGCGTTTTTTAAATTGGGTAAATTCGTATTCTTGCATCAAGCGATAAAGGGAAGAAAAAACTGGTATAAAGACAATCATACCTAATACCCCACCAATGCTGGCACCTACGGTAATAGCCACTAATACATACATGGATGGTAGACCAACCGACTTACCAACAACATTTGGATAAATGAAATTTCCTTCCACTTGTTGGATGCAGATAAACATCACAAAGAAAGTGATCCCTTGTGTTGGACTTTGGGCAAATATTAATAGCGAACAAAGAAAAGCTGCAACTAAGGCACCAAACATGGGAACTAGCGCCGCAATTCCAATCACAAAACCACATAAGAATGAATAAGGTAAGTGGAGTAAAGTACTTCCAATAATAACCAGTGAGGCCAGAATTACGCATTCCAGTAAGGTTCCTCCAATGTAACGAGCAAAGGTATGTTTAAAAACTTGATATATATGATTTGTCTTGGCATAAGCATTTTCTGGTAAAACCGCATAAAAGAAATGATGCATATCGGTTAAGAAACGCTTCTTATTAAAAATCACAAAGATCGAAAAGACAAAACTAATAAAGAAAGTCGTTACCCAGGAAATCGTAGTCGAAATAATCGAATTGACTTGACCGACAAAGGTATTACTACCAAAAATCAGTTTGCTGGTTTGATCTAGATATCCGACCATCGTCTGGGTATCAATTTTGGATAAATCAATATGTGCAACGAACTGATACAAAGACTTAGAATGTTTCGTCAAACGCAAGGCAAGCGTTTTTAAGTGTGTCGCTATCAAAGGTATATTATTGACTAATTTTTCAATAGATAAAACCAGTTGCGGAATAATCGCAATAAAGAAAGCAATAAAAATCAGTACAAAAATGATAATCGATAAAAGATTTGCGAAAGTACGTATCCGCTTCGTTTCCTTTTTCTTGGTAATAGCTTTGTATACACGAATTAAATTATTGGAAATAATGTTAAAAACAAACGCAAAGCCTAAGCCGATAAAAAAGGGAAATAAAATAGAAACGATCCACGCAAAGAACGTTAAAATTTTCTCTATATTGATTACAAACAAGATAACTAGCGCAATGAAAATCACCATGTATTGGCAAAATTGCACAAGTTTTTTATATTCTCTTGGTGCATGAAACATGACATCACATCCTTTGGTTTAATTCTACATCATACTTGTCAAATTACAAGAAACAGAAACAATTGTAAAGGCTTTCGGAGTGTTGAAATGTCTTTCATTTTTTGTTTACAATTCTTGCATTTGGGATTAAAATAGTCGACATTGGAGGATTCGATTATGACAAAATATATCTTTGTGACAGGTGGTGTTGTATCAGGTTTAGGAAAAGGTATAAGTGCTGCCAGTTTAGGACGTTTATTGAAAGCACGTGGCTATAAAGTGACTTCGCAAAAGTTAGATCCATATATTAATGTGGACCCTGGTACGATGTCACCTTTGCAACATGGTGAAGTATTTGTGACGGAAGATGGTTTAGAAGCCGATTTAGACTTAGGCCATTACGAACGATTCATCGACGAAAATTTACATACCTATTCCAATTTAACGACCGGTAAAGTGTATTGGAATGTCATTAATAAGGAACGTGATGGAAAGTACTTAGGCCAAACAGTTCAGGTCATCCCTCATGTGACCAATGAAATTAAATCCTTTATTCATCAAGCTGGTAAACATGCCAATGCGGACTTTGTGATTACCGAAATCGGAGGAACGACCGGAGACATCGAAAGTCTTCCCTTCCTGGAATCTATTCGTCAAATTCAATTAGAAGTTGGTCGTCAAAATTGTTTATTTATTCATGTAACCTATATTCCTTATTTGGAAGGAAGTAAAGAATACAAGTCAAAACCTACTCAACATAGTGTAAAAGAATTACGTTCGTATGGAATTAACCCAGACATTATCATTACTCGTTGTAATGAAAAAATTCCGGCATCCGTCTTAAATAAAATCAGTTTGTTCTGTAATGTCGATCAAGAAAGTGTTATTGAAAATATTACCTTGGATTCTTTATATGAAGTTCCATTAATGTTGGAAGAACAACATCTAGCCGATATTGTTTGTAAGAAAATGGATTGTCAAATTCGTAAGCCAGATCTTAGTGAATGGAAAGCCATGGTGGATCGTATTAAACATCCGAAACAAACCGTACATATTGGTTTAGTTGGAAAATATGTCGAATTGCATGATGCCTACTTAAGCGTTTCCGAAGCGCTTTATCATGCTGGTTTTGCGAATTCTGCCAGTGTTAAAATCCATTGGATTGATTCGGAAGGATTAACCCAAGATAATTTAGGCGAAAAATTAAAAGGTATTGATGGTATTATCCTACCTGGTGGTTTTGGAGATCGTGGAATAGAAGGTATGATTCAAACAGCCATTTATTGTTACGACCATAAAATTCCTTACTTTGGTATCTGTTTAGGTATGCAAGTGGCAGCGATTTCATTTGCCCGTAATGTATTAGGTTATAAAGATGCCAACAGTTTTGAATTTGATGAAACTTCGGATCATTTAATTATCGATTTCATGCAAGATCAAAGCAATGAAATGCGTAAAGGTGGAACCATGCGTCTAGGCGCTTATCCTTGCCAGTTAAAACAAGGAACCAAATTATATGCCTTGTACAATCAAGATTTAATTCAAGAAAGACATCGTCATCGTTACGAATTTAATAATTTCTATCGTGATGAATTTGAAAACCATGGAATGATGATTGCCGGTACAAGTCCAGATCAACAATTAGTGGAAGCTATTGAAGCGAAAGATCATCCATTCTTTGTTGGTGTGCAATATCATCCAGAATTCAAATCCCGTCCGAACCGTCCACATCCAATCTTTGAAGGATTCATTCAAGCATCCTTACAAAATCAAGACTAAGATGAAAAATCTTAGTCTTTTTTTACAGTAAGCGTTTGTCATACATTCTCTTTAAAAACACTTTATGATAAAATACAGCCATGGAGGAAAATTGGAAAATGAAAATAGTTGACGATTATTTTGGATGCAATGTGTTTAGTTTGGACACAATGCAGAAATACCTTCCCCATTCAACCTACAAAATCATGAAGGATGTAATGGAAAATGGGAAAGAATTACCCAAAGAAATTGCAGACATCGTTGCCAATGCAATGAAAGATTGGGCCATCGAAAAAGGAGCGACACACTTCACACACTGGTTCCAACCAATGACAGGAATCACCGCAGAAAAGCATGACGCCTTTATTAATCCATCGGGTCCTAATTCGGTCATTAGTGAATTCCGAGGAAAAGAATTAATTAAAGGAGAACCCGATGCTTCCAGCTTTCCAAGTGGCGGGTTAAGAGCTACTTTTGAAGCCAGAGGATATACGGCATGGGATCCTACAAGTTTTGCGTTTGTGAAAGATAAAACCCTGTATATCCCTACCCTATTCTGTTCTTTTGATGGATCAAGTCTAGATAAAAAAACCGGCTTATTGCGAAGTATTGATGCACTAAATGCCGCAGCTGTTCGCTTATTAAATATTCTTGGTTACAATACAAAAAAGATTAATGTAACTGTCGGACCGGAACAAGAATACTTCTTAATTGATGAAAAGATGTATAAACAACGTTTAGACCTGATGGTAACGGGACGTACTTTATTTGGTTGCCCACCAGTCAAAGGACAAGAGTTGGATGATCATTATTTTGGTAATATCAATGAACGCGTAAAAGCTTTTATGGAAGAAGTGAATGAGGAATTGTGGGAGTTAGGTGTCTATGCCAAAACCGAACATAAAGAAGTTGCTCCTTGCCAATTTGAGTTAGCGCCTGTCTACTCTTCCCTAAATCTTTCCTGTGATCAAAACCAGTTGACCATGGAAGTCTTAAAGAAGGTCGCAAAACATCACGGCTTGGTATGTTTGTTGCATGAAAAACCTTTTGACGGTGTCAATGGATCTGGAAAACATGATAACTGGTCCTTTAGTGATGATAAAGGCCATAATATTTTAGAACCAGGTGATAGTCCAGAAGATAACATTCGTTTCTTAACCGTATTAGCAGCTATTATTAAAGGTGTTGATGAATATCAAGATCTTTTACGCTTAAGTGTAGCCTCAGCCGGTAATGACCATCGTTTAGGTGCTGATGAAGCTCCTCCAGCTATCATCTCCATTTACTTGGGCGAAGAGCTAACCGCTATTCTAGAAGCCATTGAATCTGGTAGTGAATATATCGATCATTTCAATACCAAACTGGAACTAGGTGTATCCAGTCTTCCATTGATTGCCAAAGATACAACCGACCGGAATCGTACCAGTCCGTTTGCGTTTACAGGAAATAAATTTGAATTCCGTATGTTAGGAAGCGAAGACAATATTTCTTGTCCAAATACCATTTTAAATACCATTGTGGCAGAAGAATTAACTCAATTTGCGACAGAATTAGAATGTTGCGAATCTTCGAACATTACCGAAGCTACAATTCAATTAATTCGTCGTACCCTAAAAGAACATAAACGAATTCTATATTCAGGAAATGGTTATTCGGAAGAATGGCGCCAAGAAGCTTTGAGTCGCGGTCTATTAGAATTTAAGACAGCTGCAGATGCCTTAGTGCATTATACGGATCCTAAGAATTTGGAATTATTTAAACGCCATAATATTTATTCAGCTAGTGAATTACATGCACGGGAAAACATTCTTTTGATGAATTACTATCAAGTCATTCACATTGAATCAAAAACAATGGTTTATATGTTGCGTAAACAAATTCTACCAGCCGTCTTTGCGTACCAGGCACAACTTGCCGATATTATGCAAAGTAAACAAGCAGTTGGAGTTTCGGTAGCGATGGAACAAAAAATGATGCAAAAAATCAATCCACCATTAGAAACGCTAGATACTTTATTAGAACAATTGGAAGAAATCAACGCTAAAGACGTAAATGAAGCTAAAGCAGCTTCAACATTTGCCGCTACTGAAATTCTTCCACTTATGGAAACCATTCGTCAACTTACGGATACAATCGAAAGTAATATGCCAAAGAAAGCTTGGCCAATGCCAGATTATAACGACATCTTATTTCAGTCATTTGACTAAAACACAAAAGAGGATCAATTGATCCTCTTATTTTAATATATAAGCACGATATGCATCTAGTTGAATCGTATGATCTATAGCTATCGTTTTATCAGTTAGTAAATCCGTTTTTTCACCACTAAAGTCCAATGGGAATGTGCAAGGCTTTTCATCAAGATTGATACAAACCAGGCAGTCATTTCTTTGATAGATACAAGCTGTATTGCTGATGGCAATTTGTTTATAGTTGGCATTATGGAAAGCTGTTTCAGATTTTTTAATCGCAATAAGTTTTGCGATATAATCGGTTAATTCATTCCATTGACAGGCTTCAACAGCTGGACGCAATTCTGTGTCATTAGCATTTTTTTGCCCTTCTATGCCCCATTCACTGCCATAGTAAATACATGGAATCCCTGGCATAGTCATCAACATTGTATAAATCAAAGGTAGATGCTTTTTATTCGTCAATACAGAAGCAATTCGCACTACATCGTGATTGTCTAAGAAATTCCATAACATTTTTCCGGTATATAGACACCAGGGATCTTGGCCAAATTGTCGATTGAGCGAGTACAAGATTTCAAAGAAGTTTCTGGAATTAAAGCTTGAGTAAAGTCCTTTATAACATTCATAGTTGGTACAACTATCTAACATGGCATCATTCATCCAAACATTGTAATCTCCATGTAGGGTTTCCCCTAATAAGAAAAAGTCGGGATTTTTTGCCTTACAATGACTTCTTACTGTTTTTAGAAAATCATGATCCAGACAATACGCCACATCAAAACGAATGCCATCAATACAATAGTAATCCATCCATTCATCAATGACTTTTAATAAATACGCTACAAGTTCAGGATTTTTTAAATTTAATTTAACGAGAATTTCATTGCCTTCCCAGTTTTGATACCAAAAGCCATCATTGAAACTGGTATTCCCGTTAAAATCAATAAAGAACCAATCTTTATACGGACTGTTTTCGCGTTTTTCTAACACATCTTTAAACGCGAAGAATTCTCTTCCCACATGATTAAATACCCCATCAAAAAGGACTTTAATGCCTTCTTGATGATAGGCATCGAGAACTTCTTTGACATCTTCATTGGTTCCCAGGCGACAATCTACTTGAAAGAAATCTGTCGTATCATAGCCATGGGAAATCGATTGAAACAAGGGGTTAAATAGGACACCCGAAATTCCCAGCTTCTTTAAATGCGGAATCCACTTCTTCGCTTGAAGAAAACGGTGTACTAATTTTCCATCGTTAGTAAAAGGAGCTTTGAAAGCTCCTAAAGGATATATTTGATAAAATACACTTGCATCTGTCCACATAGAATTCTCCTTTACTGAATAATATCGGCTGCTTGAATAGGAATTAAGTCAAATAAATCTTTTGGATTCATCTGAATCTGACAACCAATCTTTCCCCCGCTAAAATAAATAGAATCAAATGTCAGGGCAGTCTCATGGATAAAGGTTGAAAAAACCTTTTTCATCCCTAAAGGAGAACAACCGCCACGAATATAGCCAGTTATTTTATTGATATCTTTGACATGAATCATATCCACCTTTTTCACGCCAGCAACCTTGGCACATTTTTTTAAATTCAATTCATGATTTGCCGGAAGCATAAAGACAAAGAACTCTTTGGTGTTTGCCTGGGTAACCAAAGTTTTAAAAACTTTATTTGGATCTTCATTCAGACAATTGGCAACGCTGATTCCATCTACAGCTTCATTTCCGTTGTGTTCATATAGAGATACGGAATACTTGATTTTATTGCGGTCTAAAAGCCGCATCGCATTTGTTTTTACTGTTTTCATGTATTTAAACCTTCAATCAATTGTTTCGCTACATCTACTTTAGTCAAAGAATTTTGCATCGATACCTGTTCAATATAATGATGCGCTTTATCTTCGGACCAATGGTAGCTTTCAATCAAGACCATTTTAGCACGATTTATCAATCGATCATCGTAGATTTTCTTTTTTAATTTAGAAATCTCCGCTTGATAGGCTTCAATTTCTTCTCTTTTGGTACGAAGAATTTCTAAAGCTTGTAGAATATCTTGGGCTTTAATTGGAAAAGCTAGCACAAAAATACCCGTATTCTGCAATTGATAAATGACTTGATCGTATGTTTTCGAACTCACCAAAACAAGCATTTCCGTATGAAAGGTCGCATGTATCTCGCGCGCTATCTTCCAGGCTGGACCTTCACTTAAGGCATCATGAATAATCAATAAATCACAATTCTGGGTGCGAAGACTATTCTTACACTGCAAAAGGGTAGGAAAAACACTGACTGGAGAATATAAAAAAGATGGAAGTAAAGTCTTGATCTTTGTACTAAAATCAGATTTTGAACTAAGTACAAATACTCTTTCCGTCATAAAATCCCCTTTCTACAAATAAGCTTTTAAAATATTTTCAGGTACGTATTTCTTTACAAAATCCGAATTTTTAGCGAGTTTTTTCGCTTCTTTTAAAGATTGTGGCAAAACATCAAATTTCCCTGTTTCCTTAAATAAATTTAAAGAAGTAGGTTCCATGCAAGTCATATGTTTTTCAATTCCATCTAGACCAGCATAAATTAATAATGTATAAGCTAAGAAAGTATTTGCCAAACAATCTGGCGAACGCAATTCCAAACGTTTATTTCCCGCCGGAATTCGAATCAAAGTAGAGCGGTTATTGTAACCCCAGGAAACATATTTAGGCGCTTTATCTTCACCAAGACGGTCATAAGAGTTCTCCGTCGGATTTAAAAATAAGGTGATTTCTTTAATATGATTCAGAATACCGGCCATAAATTCATCCATATGCGAATTGGTAGACATATTAATATGGAAACCATTACCGGCTTCTTCTTTTAAAGGCTTTGGCATGAAGTTGGCCACTAAACCATTGGCTTGCGCTACTGTCTTAATGACCCAGCGTAAGGTAGCTCCATCTTCTGCCGCTAATAAAGGATTATTGTAACGGAAATCAATTTCATTTTGTCCCGGGCCTTGTTCATGATGACTGGCCTCCGGTTCCATACCCATTTCCATCATATAATGACAAATTTGTCTTCGTACATCTTCCCCTTGATCAAAAGGAGCTATATCCATATACCCAGCCTGATCTAAAGGCGTCTTTGTCGCTTTACCTTTTTCATCTAATTGAAATAAATAAAATTCGTATTCATTGCCACAACGAATTTCAATTTGGGCTTTTTTTGCCTGTTCTAAAGCTTGTTTTAATAAATAGCGTGTATCATTTTTATAAAGGGTTCCATCTGGATTGTAGATATCACAATACATTCGTACGACCGAACCATCAAAAGAACGCCAAGGTAAAATCGATAAAGTTCGCGGTTCTGGCACTAAGAATAGATCACTATGGGCTTCATCGTTAAATCCTTCAATGGCACTGGCATCAAAAGAAATTCCTGTGGAAAAAGCACGTAATAATTCACTTGGTTGAATGGAGATATTTTTTTGATGACCTTTTACATCAAAAAACGCAAGACGGATAAATTTCACATTTTCCTCTTCTACATACTCCATGACTTCTTTTTGTGTAAGCATAACTTCACTTCCTTTCCATTTTTTTATACTACAAAAAGAACGTGACTTTCAAGATTGAAAAAGATAGAATGTAAAAAATAAAATTTATTTTCAGAAAAGATTGACAATTGTTTACATGTGAGTAAAATAATACCCATAAACGACAACGGAGTCGACAAAACCTAGAAATAGGTTTTGTTGTGCCGTTGTCTTTTTTTATATAAGGAGGATCGTTATGAATACGACTATTACGGATGTATTTGCGAGCAAAGTTTTTGATGAAGCAAAGATGAAGGATTATTTAGCCAAAGATACTTTTCGCGAAATTGAAAAGACCATTCGCGAAGGTAAACCCCTAAATCCAAAAATTGCCGAAGCGGTTGCACACGCAATGAAAGAATGGGCCTTATCAGAAGGAGCAACCCACTTTACGCACTGGTTCCAACCATTAACCGGAGTTACTGCAGAAAAGCACGATAGTTTCTTAAATCCAGGTAAAGATGGTGACATCGCTTTGGAATTCTCAGGAAAAGAATTGGTCAAAGGTGAACCCGATGCATCAAGTTTCCCTAGTGGAGGTTTAAGAGCTACCTTTGAAGCACGTGGTTATACAGCTTGGGATCCAACCAGCTATGTGTTCATTAAAAATGGTGTACTTTGTATTCCAACTGCTTTCTATTCTTATACCGGACATGCCCTTGATAAGAAAACCCCATTATTAAGAAGTATGGAAGCTATCGACATTCAAGCCCGTCGTGTTCTTAAACTATTTGGATATGATGATGTAAAAACCGTAAAGACCACGGTTGGACCAGAACAGGAATACTTCTTGGTCGATAAAGAATATTTTGAAAAACGAAAAGACTTAATGTATACAGGTCGTACTTTATTTGGAGCTGCTTGTCCAAAAGGACAAGAATTGGATGATCACTATTTTGGAAAAATTAATGATCGTGTCCAAAGCTTTATGAAAGATTTAAATTTGGAATTATGGAAATTAGGTATTCAGGCAAAGACGGAACACAACGAAGTTGCTCCAGCACAGTTTGAAATTGCCCCAATCTTCTCTACCACAAATATTGCGACAGACCACAACCAGTTAACAATGGAAATCATTCAGCGTGTTGCCAAAGAACACGGTATGGTTGCATTGCTTCATGAAAAACCATTTGAATACATCAATGGTTCTGGAAAACACAATAACTGGTCCTTATCGACGGATACCGGTGTCAATCTTTTGTCACCTGGCGATACACCTCAAAAAGATGCACAATTCTTATTGTTCTTAGTCTCTATTATTAAGGCTGTAGATGAACATCAAGATTTATTGCGTTTAAGTGTCGCAAGTGCTGGTAACGATCATCGTTTAGGTGCGAATGAGGCCCCTCCTGCAATTATTTCCATTTTCCTAGGTGATCAATTAACTAATATCCTGCAGGCTATCGAAAACGATGATTCTTACACAGAAGACGCTAATGACCGTATGCGTGTTGGCATCGATATCCTTCCTAAGATTAAAAAAGATTCGACTGACCGTAACCGTACAAGTCCATTCGCATTTACCGGAAACCGTTTCGAATTCCGTATGCCTGGATCTAGTGCTTCGATTGCAGGATGCAACATTATGTTGAATACAGCCGTTGCAGATGTATTAAGCGAAATGGCCGATATCTTAGAAAAAGCCGATGACTTTGATGCAACGTTACATAACTTGATCAAAGAAACGTATAAGAAACATAAACGTATTATCTTCAATGGTAATGGATATGACGATGCTTGGGTAGAAGAAGCTGAAAAACGTGGCTTATATAACTTAAAGTCAACTCCAGATGCGCTTCCTTACTCTGTCAAACCAGAAAATATCGCATTATTTGAAAGACAACATGTTTTAAATAAAGAAGAAGTTCTTTCTCGTTATGAAATTAACATGGAAGAATACACAAAGATTATCAACATTGAAGCTTTGACAATGTTAGATATGGCAAAGAAAGACATCTTACCGAGTGTAAGTCGTTTTACAAAAACTTTATTAGAAACGATTTCCAGCAAAAAAGCTTTAGGTATTTATGCAAGTTATGAAGAAGGATTTGTTCAAAAAATAAGTTCTAAATTAAAAGAAGCTTATACAGCGCTTGAGGACTTAGATAGCAAAACCAAAACATTCAGTGAAATCGAAGATTTCGAAAAAGCCGCATTCTATGTACGAGATGAAATTATTCCGGCTATGGATGCTTTAAGAGAACCATGCGATGTAATGGAAACATTAACGGATGCCAGTGAATGGCCATTCCCTACGTATGGAAAATTACTATACGGAATTATGTAAGGAGGATTTTCATGTGTACCATCTTTGGATATTTTAAAAATGATACAACGAAAGAGACAATTGAAAAAGCGTTACAAAAAACGATTACCCGAGGCCCCGATGACCAAAGAATTTCCCAAGTTAAAAATGGCTGGTTAGGTTTTCAAAGATTGTCCATTATGGGTTTATCCCCTGAAGGAATGCAACCATTCAAACGAAATTCGATTCAATTAATATGTAATGGTGAGATTTACGCGTTTCGTCCAATCAAAGATCGTTTGATTCGAGATGGTATTGAATTTAAATCAAACAGTGATTGTGAAATTTTAATCCCTTTATATGAACAAAAAGGTGTAGAAATGTTTAAAGAACTGGATGCAGAATTTGCCTGCATCCTTTACGACGAAAAAAACGATACTATCGTAGCTGCCAGAGATCCAATCGGAATTCGTCCTTTATATTATGGTTACGATAAAGAAGGCAATATTGCCTTTGGTTCAGAACCAAAAAATATTATTGATCTTGTGGAAAAGGTCCTTCCTTTTCCACCTGGTCATTATTACATCAATGGCAAATTTGTGTGCTATCGCGATATGCGAGAAGTCAAAGAAGTTCATTCAGGTTCATTAGATACGATCTGTAAGAATATTCATGATAAATTAATTGCCGGTGTAGATAAGCGATTGGATGCCGATGCTCCGGTTGGTTTTTTATTAAGTGGGGGCCTCGATTCTAGTCTTGTTTGTGCCATTGCAGCCAGCCGCCAAGAAAAACCGATTCGTACTTTTGCGATTGGAATGGATATTGATGCCATCGACTTAAAGTATGCTCGTCAAGTCGCTAACTATATTGGTGCCAATCATACCGAAGTCATCATTAATCAAAACGATGTAATTGATGCCATTGAACCAGTTATTCAAGCTTTGGCAACCTATGATATCACCACCATTCGGGCTTCCATTGGTATGTATTTAGTTTGTAAGTATATCCATGAACATACCAATATTCGCGTTTTACTATCTGGTGAAATCAGTGATGAATTATTCGGTTATAAATATACCGACTTTGCACCGTCACCAAGTGAATTCCAAAAAGAATCCGAAAAACGGATTCATGAAATTCATATGTATGATGTGTTAAGAGCCGATCGTTGTATAGCCGTAAACTCATTAGAAGCTCGTGTACCTTTTGGTGACTTAGATTTTGTCGAATACTGTATGTCCATCGATCCAGAATTAAAGATGAATAAATATGGAAAAGGTAAATATTTACTTCGTCATGCCTTTGAAGAAGATCAACTTTTACCAGAATCAATTCTAATGCGAGAAAAAGCAGCTTTCTCAGATGCTGTAGGACATTCCTTAAAAGATGATTTAGCAGCTTATGCCGAACATCAATATACCGATAGTGAATACGAAACAAAGAAACAGAAATATACCGATGTAACACCAATCAGTAAGGAATCCTTACTCTATCGTGAAATATTTGAAAAGTATTATCCAAATCAAGCGCAGATGATTCCTGATTATTGGATGCCAAATAAAACTTGGCCAGGATGTGATGTAGATGATCCATCTGCCAGAGTTCTATCCAATTATGGAGATAGTGGAAAGTAGAGAGGAAATGAAAATGAGAGAACACGATGCATGTGGAATCGGAATGATTTGTAACATCGATGGTCGTAAGACTCATTCGGTCGTTCATTCCGCTCTTCAAATTGTAGAAAAATTAGATCATCGTGCAGGTAAAGATGCAAGCGGTAAAGTCGGAGACGGTGTGGGAATTTTATTACAAATTTCTCATACCTTCTTTTCGCATATTGTCGAGTTCCCTTTGCCTTCTGCACGACAGTATGGTGTAGGAATGTTTTTCCTGCCCAACGATTATTTAAAGAAGAATCAAGCCAAACGTATTTTTTCAACCATTGCGAAAAGCCATGGTTGCCAAGTGCTAGGCTATCGAAAAGTTGACTGTAATCCAGAAATCCTAGGAAAGAAAGCTTTGGATTGCATGCCAGCCATTGAACAAGTCTTTTTAAGTCGCCCCGAAACATGTAAAACTGATTTCCAATTCGATCAACTTTTATATGTCATTCGAAGAGAATTTGAGAAAAGTTCACCAAATACCTATGTTTGTTCCCTTTCTTGTCGAACAATCGTTTATAAAGGAATGTTCTTAGTTAACCAGTTAAGAGAATTCTATAAAGATTTACAAGATAGTTCTTATCAATCCAGCATTGCGATTGTCCATTCAAGATTTTCAACGAACACAACCCCATCATGGAAAAGAGCCCATCCAAACCGTATCATTGCCCATAATGGGGAAATCAATACGATTCGTGGAAACATTAAGCGTATGATTGCTCGAGAAGAAAGTATGACTTCTCCATTCTTAGAAAAATACAAAGATATCTTATTGCCAGCCATTAACCAGACCGGTTCTGACTCAGCGATGTTAGATAATACCTTAGAGTTTTTAATGATGAATGGCCTACCTTTGGATAAAGCCGTTATGATCTGTATTCCTGAACCATGGAAACAAGTCCCTTTAAGTCAAGATATTAAAAACTTCTATCATTACTATGCATCCATTATGGAACCATGGGATGGTCCAGCTGCCGTTATCTTTAGCGATGGAGATAAAGTAGGAGCAACCCTAGATCGAAACGGATTACGTCCTTGCCGTTATTATTTAACGAAAAACAACCAATTGATTTTGGCCAGCGAAGTTGGTGTCTTACCAATTAAAGATGATGACATTATTAAAAAAGATCGTCTAAAACCAGGACAAATTCTTTTAGTTGATACAAAGAAAAAGAAATTAATTCCAAATGCAGAATTAAAAACCGATTATGCCAGCCAAAATCCATATGGTGAATGGTTGGATCAAAATTTACTTCATTTAAAGAGTTTGCCTGTCAAAGATAAACGTCCTCATATGTATGATCAATTAGAACGAGATCGTTTATACAAGAACTTTGGTTATACCTATGAAGATATTATGGACAACATGATTCCTATGATTCAAAGAAAATCCGAACCAATTGGATCAATGGGAACCGATATTCCTCTAGCTGTCATCAGTAATCAACACTATGGTTTATTCCATTACTTTAAACAACTCTTTGCCCAGGTAACTAACCCACCAATGGATTCTTTGCGTGAAAAAGTTGTGACCGATACGACTGTATATTTAGGTGGTACCGGAAATCTATTGGAAGAAAAACCGGAAAATTGTAAAGTCTTAGAGATCAACAATCCAATTATTGATGAAAGAGATATGCATAAGATTCGTCAATTGAATCAAGATGGATTCCACAATGAAACAATTTCGCTACTTTTCTATCGTGGTATGCCTTTAAAAGAAGCTTTGCACCTACTCTTTGTCGAATGTGAAAGAGCGTATCATCGCGGTACCAATATATTTATTTTAAGTGACCGAGGTGTAGATGAATACCATATGGCTATTCCAAGCTTATTAGCCGTTAGTGCTTTGGATCAATACTTTGTACGTACGAAAAAACGTACCGCAATTTCCATTGTATTGGAATCTGCCGAGCCAAGAGATGTTCATCAATGTGCTTGTTTATTAGGCTATGGTGCAACCGCCATTTATCCATATTTGGCACATGAATGCATTCAAGAATTAATTGATAAGAAGATGTTGGATTCTGAACCAATGGCAGCTATTACAGCTTACAACAATGCGATTAAAGATGGCATTGTACATATTGCCAGCAAGATGGGGATTTCTACCCTTCAATCGTACCAAAGTGCACAGATTTTTGAGTCCATTGGTTTATCTCAAGAAGTCGTCGATGAATACTTTACCAATACGGTAAATGAAGTTGGTGGAATCGGTCTAAAAGAAATCGAAGAAGATATCATGTACCATCACGATAAAGCCTTCGATCCGCTTGGATTATCTATTGATTCAACCTTAGATTCGATTGGATTCCATAAGCAGAGAAACAGTGAAAAAGCCGAAGATCACTTATACAATCCAAAAACGATTGTCTTGTTACAAAGAGCGACTAGAAATAACGATTACAATTTATTCAAAGAGTATACTAAACGCGTAAACGATGAGAATAAGCCACATACTTTACGTTCCAACTTCCGGTTTGTAGCTAAAAATAAACCTATTCCGATTGAAGAAGTTGAACCAGTTAGTGAAATTGTAAAACGTTTTAAAACTGGAGCAATGTCTTATGGATCCATTTCTGAAGAAGCTCACACCTGCATGGCCATTGCGATGAACCGCTTAGGTGGTAAATCAAACTCTGGTGAAGGTGGTGAAAAACCTGAACGTTATGGAACTGAAAAGAACAGTGCTATCAAACAAGTTGCCAGTGGTCGTTTTGGCGTTACTAGTGAATATCTTGTCAGCGCCAAAGAAATTCAAATTAAAATGGCGCAAGGGGCAAAACCTGGAGAAGGTGGACATTTACCAGGTAAAAAAGTCTATCCATGGATTGCGAAAAACCGTTATTCAACTCCTGGTGTAACATTGATTTCACCACCACCACATCACGATATCTACTCCATCGAGGATTTAGCGCAACTGATTTATGACTTAAAGAATGCCAATCCAAAAGCACGAATCTCGGTTAAACTTGTCAGTGAAGCCGGCGTTGGTACTGTTGCATGTGGAGTTGCCAAAGCAGGTAGTCAAGTTATTTTGATTTCAGGTTATGATGGTGGAACCGGAGCGGCCCCATTATCCAGCATTCATCATGCCGGACTGCCTTGGGAATTAGGTTTGGTTCAAGCCCATCAATCCTTGATTTCGGATGGATTAAGACAAAGAGTTGTCATTGAAACCGATGGAAAATTAATGTCAGGTCGAGATGTAGCGATTGCGACAATGTTAGGTGCCGAAGAATTTGGCTTTGCGACTGCCCCACTTGTAACCATGGGATGTCGTATGATGCGGGTATGTAACTTAGATACTTGTCCATTTGGCATCGCAACACAAAATGAAAAATTGCGGAAGCGTTTTGATGGAAAACCCGAATACGTTATGCACTTTATGGAATTCATCGCTCAAGAAGTTCGTGAAATTATGGCAGAATTAGGTTTCCATTCCATTAATGAGATGGTGGGACGTTCCGATTGTTTGGAAGTACGACATTCATCGAACAAACGACAGAATATGTTAGACTACAAAGCGATTCTTCAAAAACCAGCCAATGTACACTTTGAAAAAGCTTATGACTTCCATCTAGAGAAAACTTTAGACCAAAAGACTTTAATTCCAGCCTTTGAAAAAGTCTTAAAGGGTTCAAAAGAAAAGGAAGTCAATGTAAAAATTTCCAGTACAAACCGTACCGTTGGTACCCAAACTGGTTTTGTGCTAACAAATACGCAACAAGCCTTTGACGATGATGCCTTTATCGTCCATGCCCAAGGTGGAGCTGGACAATCCTTTGGAGCCTTCTTACCAAAAGGTTTAACCTTTGAAGTCCAAGGAGATGCCAATGATTATTTTGGAAAAGGCTTAAGTGGTGGAAAGCTTATCCTTACGCCACCAAAAGCATCAAAACGTAAAGCCGAAGAAAATATCATCGTAGGTAACGTCGCCTTATATGGAGCAACCTCTGGAGAAGCCTATATTTCTGGTATTGCCGGTGAACGTTTCTGTGTACGAAATTCCGGAGCAACGGCTGTTGTCGAAGGTTGTGGTGACCATGGCTTGGAATACATGACAGGTGGAAAAGTTGTCGTATTAGGTAAAGTTGGTAAAAACTTTGCTGCTGGTATGTCCGGAGGTCTTGCCTATGTTTGGGATAAAGATCACGATTTATATCTGCAAGTCAATCATGAATTAATTAATCTTGAAATGGTTACATCAAAAACGGATAAAGAAGAGTTATATGCCCTTCTACAGAAACATAAAGATTACACCAATTCCGCAATCGCAAGTGAAATCTTAGCCGATTACGAAAACAATTTAAAACACTTTAAAAAGATCATGCCAAAAGATTATGCCAAGATTCATGCTTTGATCAAAGAATATACAGATAAAGGCTATAATGCCCAAGAAGCTCAAATGAAAGCCTTTGAGTTTCTCTATTCCTAAGGAGGTAAAACATGGGAAAACCAACAGGATTTTTAGAATATGAACGGGTTTCTAATACATGGATGGAACCCTCCAAACGAATGGAGTCTTTCGAAGAATTTCAAATTCCATTAGATGAAAAACAAAGACGCCAACAAGCCAGCCGTTGTATGAATTGTGGCGTACCTTATTGCCAGTCCGCTATTGAGTTAAAAGGGATGGTCACAGGCTGTCCTTTACATAACTTAATTCCGGAATGGAATGATGCCATTTATCGTGGATACGATAAAATCGCCTTTGACCGTCTATTGAAAGTAAATCCTTTTCCAGAATTTACCGGACGTGTCTGCCCTGCCCTTTGCGAAAAAGCATGTTTAAATGGTTTAGATGGGCAAAGTGTTTCCATTCATGATAATGAGAAATACATCATTGAAATAGCTTATCAAAAAGGTTGGATGAAAGCCCAAATACCAACCGTGCGCACCGATCGAAAAATTGCGATTATCGGTAGTGGTCCCGCTGGATTAAGTACAGCCTATTTGTTGAACCAAAGAGGCCATTCGGTAACCGTTTATGAAAAAGAAGACCAACCCGGTGGTTTATTGATGTACGGTATTCCAAATATGAAATTGAATAAAACCTTCGTAGAAAGAAGAATTGTTCTTTTAAAACAAGAAGGCATTAAATTTGTATGTAATACCGAAGTTGGAAAAGATATTACCCGTAAAGACTTAGAAAAAGAATATGATGCCATTATCTTATGCGTTGGCTCTAAAACACCAAGAGATCTGAACTGTAAGAATCGCAATTGTGAAGGCGTTTATTTTGCCGTAGATTTCTTGACTAAAAACACCAAACATTTATTAAATGACAAAGAAGCATATATCAACACGAAGAATAAAAACGTAGTTGTTGTTGGTGGTGGAGATACCGGAAATGACTGTGTAGGTACATGTATGCGACATGGAGCAAAATCGGTTATTCAATTGGAAATGATGCCAAAAGCACCCGATGAAAGATTAGAATCTAATCCATGGCCAGAATGGCCTAAGGTTTGTAAGACCGATTATGGCCAACAAGAAGTCATTGCCAAATTTGGTCATGATCCAAGAATTTATTCTACAACGGTTAAAGAATGTATCGCTAAAGATGGTCATTTGAAACAAATCAAAACCGTTCAAGTTGGATTTGTCGATGGAAAACTCACCGAAGTCAAAGGATCGGAACAAATCTTAGATTGTGATGTACTTTTAATTGCAGCCGGATTTGTGGGTGTCGAAAAGACAATAAAAGAAGATTTCCAATTAGAATGTACAGCCCGAAATGTATTTAAGGCAGACGAAAAATTCCAAACGAAAGCCGACAAGATTTTTGTTGCCGGTGACTGCCATCGTGGTCAGTCTTTAGTTGTTTGGGCTATTGCTGAAGGTAAAAAAGCAGCTGAAATGACGGATAAATTCTTAATGGGATATTCTTCCATTCAAAGTTAAAGTTCGATGGATTTAGATGCAGATAATGCATGTTTAGGAGGTTTTATATGGTAGGAATAATTTTGACAGGACACGGTCAATTTGCGGATGGCTTAACAAGTTCAGTAGATTTGATTGCAGGTCATCAAAAAGACTATGTAGTCGTAAATTTTGAACATGAAGTAGATGAATTAACGAACGATTTAAATGCTGCATTTCATCAATTACAAGATTGCGATGGCATTATCGTCTTTACCGATTTACAAGGGGGTTCACCATTTAAAACAGCTGTAGAATTATCTGTAAGCCGTGAAAATGTAGAAATCATTGCCGGAACAAACTTGCCAATGTTGGCAGAAGTTATTATGGCTAGATCTATGGGATTAGACTTGGATACATTAGCTAGTATGGCTGTTAATACCGGAAAAGATCAAGTAACTCGTTTTGAATTGGCTTCTATTATGGGAGATGACCAAGACGAAGATAACGAAGATTTTTCAAACGGAATCTAACGTACTTGATTAAAAAAACTAAAAAAGGACCGATTTTAATCTTTTCGCATCTGAATATCGGTCTTTTTTAGTGCTCAACTCCCTATTCAAAAAAAAGAGAGCTATCGGCTCTCTTCTAAGTATCTACGCATAGTTCGTGTATGAAGACCACCACGTAAGGCTAATAAAGCTTCTAAAAGCACTTGGCGTGGACAAGCTACATTCATACGTACAAAATTCTTTCCAGAAGGACCAAACTCACTTCCCTTTGATAAGAAAATTCCTTCTTTGCTACGTAGTAAATCACAAACACCATCTACATTTTCAGTAAATTCCGAAAAATCAATCCATAATAAATAAGTAGCTAAGGAAGAAACCACATGAATTTCTGGAATGGATTCCTTAATAAATTCAGTGGCAATCTTTTTGTTTTCGGCAACATAAGCATTCATGGCATCGAGCCATTCTTGTCCATCTTCAAAAGCCGCAATAGAAGCATGCGCATTTAAGTAATCAGGATCAGTAATCATCGCTTGCGCAAAAGCTGTTTTGGCCTTTGCACAAAGATCTCCATTTGGAATGATGGCACAAGCGCTGGATAAGCCAGGAATATTAAAGGCTTTGGTTGCAGAAACAAGCGTAATACTATTATTCCAACAAGTATCATTGACTTTCATAAAAGGCATATAAGTAAATCCAGGTTGCACAATATCAGCATGGATTTCGTCACTAACGACAAGTACATGATATTTATCACAAAGATTTCCAATTTGTTCTAAGTCTGCTTTATCCCATAAATTACCAGTTGGATTATGGGGGTTGCATAAAATCATCATCGTAGTTTTCGGATTCGATAACTTTTGTTCTAGATCATTAAAATCAATAGAATAAGCCCCATTGATATAGAGTAAGGGATTGGTTTGCACATAGCGACCATTGCGTTCAATCAAATGATAAAACATATGATAAACCGGTTCCATCACTAAGACATTTTCCCCTGGTGCAGTAAAGCGTTGAATCATTACATTTAAGGCAGGTAAAACGCCGGTCACATACTGCATGCTGTTCTTTTCAAAACCAATGCCATGTCTTTGCAGCCACCATTTTTGAATCGATGTATAAAAACGATTTGGTAAAAGTGTATAGCCATAAATATTATAGTCACATCGATCATGTACAACTTCTTGAATCGATGGGGATACTTGGAAATCCATATCTGCTACCCACATTGGGTATTTTACCATCGCTGTATCCCATTTAAGAGAATCTGTTTCTCGACGATCTGTCGAATAATCAAAATCAAATTTCATAAACATCACCTGCACCTATTCTACCATATTAAATAAACGATTTATATCTTAAAAAAGACTCTTCTGAATCTAAATACAGATAAGAAGAGTCTTTAATCTTTTCATTATTTGCTGGATTTAATCGCAGCTTGCGCAGCAGCTAAACGAGCAATTGGTACACGGAATGGTGAACAAGAAACATAATTCAAACCAACGTTATGGCAGAATTCAATACTTGCTGGATCTCCACCATGTTCTCCACAGATACCTAATTTAATATCAGGTCGCGTTTCACGTCCTGCTTTGGCAGCCATTTTAATCAACTTACCAACACCTTTTTGATCTAAGTGGGCAAATGGGTCTTGTTCAAAAATGTTCTTTGCATAGTAGTCTTGTAAGAATCCACCTGCATCATCACGTGAGAAGCCAAATGTCATTTGTGTCAAGTCATTCGTTCCAAATGAGAAGAATTCAGCTTCTTGGGCAATTTCATCAGCTAATAGAGCCGCACGAGGAATTTCAATCATGGTTCCAACATGATATTTCATATCAATTGAACTTTCGGCAATAATCTTGTCAGCCATTTCTTTTACGACATTCTTTACATAACGAAGTTCAGCTACATCCCCTACTAATGGAATCATAATTTCTGGTTGAATGGTCCATTCTGGATGTTTAGTCTGTACACTAAGTGCAGCTTGAATAACGGCAGTTGTTTGCATTTCCGCAATTTCCGGATAAGAAATAGCTAAACGACATCCACGATGCCCCATCATAGGGTTAAATTCATGAAGACTGGCAATGACTGCTTTTAAGTCATCCAAAGGAATGTTCATATCTTTAGCCAATTGGGCAATATCATAAGAACTTGTAGGTAAGAATTCATGTAGAGGTGGATCCAAATAACGAATCGTTACTGGAAGACCTTGCATGGCTTCATAAATATTTTCAAAATCGCCTTGTTGCATTGGCAAGATTTTTGCCAGAGCTTTACGACGTTGATCTTCAGTTTTAGAAACAATCATCTCACGTACCGCTTTAATACGATCTCCTTCGAAGAACATATGTTCGGTACGAACAAGTCCAATACCCTCAGCCCCAAAGTTATATGCTTGTTTCGCATCACGTGGCGTATCTGCATTGGTACGAATCATCAAAGTACGACGTTGATCAGCCCATGCCATAAAGCGTTCGAAGTTACCACTGATTGAAACTGGGACTGTTTTAATTTCTTCACCGTATACATTACCAGTAGATCCATCCACACTAATTACATCACCACGGTTATATTGTTTGCCATCAATGACGAAATAACCTTGGTCTTCATGCATTTCAATAGCACTACATCCAGCTACGCAGCAAGCACCCATACCACGAGCAACAACAGCTGCGTGACTTGTCATACCACCACGAACAGTTAAGATAGCCTCTGAAACATGCATACCTTCAATATCTTCTGGACTTGTTTCCAAACGAACTAAGATAACTTTAATTCCATTGCTGGATTTTTCAATAGCTTCTTCTGCACTAAATACGATTTCTCCACAACCAGCACCTGGACTCGCAGGTAAAGCACTGGCAATTGGTTTAGCTGCTTTTAAAGCTTTTGGATCAAACATAGGGTGTAATAAAGAATCCAATTGTTGCGGTTCAACCATCATCAAAGCTTCATCGGTTGTAATAGCGCCTTCATCTACCATATCACAGGCGATTTGTAAAGCTGCTTGAGCCGTACGTTTTCCATTACGAGTTTGAAGCATAAACAATTGACCTTTTTCAATCGTAAACTCCATATCTTGCATATTGCGATAGTGTTTTTCCAATGTATCGCAAATTTCAATAAACTTATCATACGCTTGAGGCGCAACTTCTTTTAAATGATCAATCGTTTGTGGTGTACGAATACCTGCAACAACATCTTCGCCTTGGGCATTCATTAAGAATTCACCATAGAGTTTCTTTTCACCTGTACTAGGGTTACGGGTAAAGGCAACACCGGTACCACAATCGTTACCCATATTTCCAAATACCATCATTTGTACGTTAACAGCGGTTCCCCAGCTTGATGGAATATTATTCATACGACGATAATAGATGGCGCGATCGTTATTCCAAGAACGGAATACGGCTTCAATAGCGCCCATCAATTGGTCTTTTGGATCTTGTGGGAAATCCGTACCTAATTCGGATTTATAGAATTCCTTAAAACGAACAACGAGTTCTTTCATATCTTCGGCTGTTAAATCCAAATCATCGGTAATACCACGTTTTTCTTTGACCTCATCAATGATTTTTTCAAAACGCGATTTGTTCAATCCCATAACAACATCTGAGTACATTTGAACAAAACGACGATATGAGTCATACGCAAAACGAGGATTTTCTGTCATTGTAGCTACCGTTTCTACAACAACATCATTCATACCTAAATTTAGAATGGTATCCATCATTCCAGGCATACTTGCACGTGCTCCGGAACGAACACTAACTAATAATGGGTTGGAAGTATCGCCTAATTTTTTACCAGATTGTTCTTCTAATTTGTCTAAGTATTCAAAGATCTGTTTTTGAATTTCTTCATTAATGGTTTCTCCATCTTCATAATACTGCGTACAAGCTTCGGTAGTAATGGTAAAACCATAAGGAACTGGCATTCCTAAATTGCTCATTTCTGCTAGGTTGGCACCTTTACCACCTAGAAGTTCACGCATGTTTTCGTTTCCTTCACGAAATAAATACGTAAATTTTTTTTTCATAAACTTCTCCTTCTAATTTTTAATTGAAAAATCTAACCGCTTTCATGCTGACGAAATTATAACACAAAGGACGAAAAAATGCGAAAATAAGTGAAAAAGTATGTATTTTTTTCATACATTTTCAAAGAAATATACACATTCATCCATACATATCTTCTTTTTTCCTGTGCTATAATGCTTTGGAGGTAAATGATATGGTCGAACTTGTATACGTATTATTACTATGGATATGCTCTGCCCTATTCTTTTCAAGCCGATGGGCATTTGATTATTTTGGATTGTCTTGTTTTGAACAAATCCCCTTTCATTTAAAAGTTTCTCTAGAAGGAACAAATACGGAATTTATTTTTGACTGGTTCAAAATGTGTGGGATTAAAAGTATCCTGCAAACCATTATTCTTGGATTCTGTTTACATTTTTCACAGCATCCTTACCGTTGGATTTTTCTTCTCTGTATCCTTTTAATTATAGGAGCTGGAAGCCAAGTTCATTTTTTCGAATGGATCTTCAATCAATTTCGGAAAACCCAAATCTATGAAAAATATTTTGTAGATAGCCATAAAGTGGAATTAGAATTTCCCAAACAAAAACGAAACTTAATTGTCCTTTATGTAGAATCCTTGGAAACAACCTATACATCAAAGGAAAATGGTGGTGATTATGCCAGTGATCTAATTCCGGAGCTGTCAAAACTTGCGCAAGACAATATTAACTTCAGTCATCAAGATAAACTTGGTGGTGCACATATTGTAGCCGGTACCGGATGGACAACAGGTGGCTTAGTTGCGACAAATACAGGAGTTGGGTTAACTGTACCTTTATTATCAAAACGCTATAAAGAAGACACGCCTTTTTTAGCCCATACTTTAGCCTTAGGTGATATTTTAAAAGAACAAGGATACAATCAAGAATTCTGCATCGGATCAGACGCAAAATTTGGCGGTCGAAAGAATTTTTACGATACCCATGGAGCTTATACTATTTGGGATACAAATCGTGCTAAAAAAGAACTTCCCGAAAACTATCATGTTTTCTGGGGCTATGAAGATAAAAAGCTCTTTGCGTTTGCCAAAAAAGAAATTTCCAAACTTGCCCAACAAGAAAAACCTTTCAATTTTCAATGTTTAACGGTAGATACCCATCATCCCAAAGGCTATTTAGATGAAAATGCCAAAGAGATATATCCCGAAAGATTATCCAACATCATTCATTATGAAAGCCAACAAATCGGTGAATTCATTGACTGGATCAAAGCGCAGCCTTTTTATAAAGATACGACCATTGTAATTACCGGAGATCATACCAGTATGGCTGCAGAATACATCAACAAAACCTATGAGAAAGACTATGATCGTACAACCTTAAATATCTTTATCAATAGTCCGATAAAACCTCTTAAAGAAAAAAATCGCCAGTTTAGCAGTTTTGATATCTTCCCTACCTTACTAGCCAGTATGGGAGTAAAAATCAAAGGGGAAAGATTAGGCTTCGGAACAAATCTTTTTAGCAATAAAAAAACCATCCTGGAAAAGATGGATCAAAAAACTTTTGATTTAGAGTTACGTAAACAATCACAATATTATAAGGAGCACATTCTCTAATCCATCATTATCAAATAGTGCTAAAATAGTAGGTATGGTTGAAACAAAACAGATTCAAGCACAATATAAAAAAATGACGGAAACACCAATCCCCAAATTAATTACAACCTTAAGTATTCCAACCATCGTTTCAATGTTGGTCACAAATATCTATAACATGGCAGATACCTACTTTGTAGGGACATTAGGAACTTCAGCTTCAGCAGCTACAGGTGTAGTATTTGGCTTAATGGCTATCTTACAAGCCTTTGGATTTATGTTTGGACATGGAGCTGGAAGCAATATTGCCCGTAAGCTCGGTAACCATGATATTAGTGCTGCAAAAGTCTATGCATCTACGTCCTTCTGGGCTTCTATTCTATCTGGATTAGGCGTTATGATTTTAGGCATGATTTTTATGGAACCGTTAGTACGCTTATTAGGTAGTACGGATACCATACTACCCTACGCAAAAGACTATGCTTTCTATATTCTAATTGCCGGAGCTGCAATGACTTCAGGCTGTGTCATGAACAATATTTTACGTTACGAAGGTAAAGCTTTTTATGCAATGATTGGGCTGACTTCAGGGGGCTTCTTAAATATCTTTGGAGATTATCTGTTTGTCACTAAATTTCATATGGGTATTAGCGGAGCTGGACTATCAACAGCCATTTCCCAATATATCTCTATGGTGATTCTCTTGTTGCCTTATCTGCAACATAAAACACAATCTTCTTTTCATATAAAAGATATTTCTAAACAACCACAAATCTATCAAGATATTATTTCTTGTGGTCTTCCTTCTCTATTACGCCAAGGTTTAAATTCATTATCCACGATGGTATTAAATGGAACAGCTGGCTTCTATGGCGATGCAGCTGTAGCTGACCTTTCTATTGTCACAAGAATTGTCAACTTCTTATTCTGTATTGCCTTAGGAATTGGGCAAGGCTTTCAGCCAGTATCTTCTTTTAATTATGGAGCCCATAAATATAAAAGAGTGAAAGATGGCCTGTTGTTTAGTTTAAAACTGGGAACAGCCTTAATGATTTGTTTATCGGTTTTCTCGTTTATCAATGCGAAACCTTTTATAGCCATATTCCGAAACGATCCAAAAGTTATTGCCATTGGACAAAGAGCCTTACGTTGGAGTTCTATATCGCTAATCCTTATGCCAATCACAATGTATGGGAACATGTTATTTCAATCCGTTGGTAAGGCCAGCATCGCAAGCTTTCTAGCCGCTTTACGATCCGGTCTAGCCCTGATTCCAACCATCCTGATTATGCATGCGATATTTGGTTTAAGTGGCTTAGAAAAAGCCCAATCGATCTCTGAAGTAATTTCTGCTTTTATTTCTTTACCTTTTATGATTCAATTTGTAAAAAACTTACCAAAAGAAAAATAAACCGGTCTTACCGGTTTATTGCTTTATATAGAATCTGAATCTAAAAAGAGTTGAGCTGGTTTGGCATCTTGACGAACTGCCCCACAAACTTGATAATTTGGACAAGAATCGTTACATGCTTTTTCACAAGCTTCATTAATTGCAGCACGCATCGAAGGTGTCATCATTGTCGTAATTTCATCATCGTCATAACCAACGACAAAACTCTTTTCACTAATCATAATCGGACGCCGTAAAATCGAAGGATTTTTTTGAATCAGCTCCACAAGCTCTTTCATAGAATAATCATCTAAATCTTTCTTTAAGGCCTTAAAAGCTTTCGAACGCACAGAAATAATATCTTCCGTACCATTTTCACTACGAGAAAGAATATACTTGATTTCATCCTCATTTAATAAAGAAGTAAAAATATTTTTTTCGACAAATTCGATATTATTTTCTTTTAACCATTGTTTCGCTTTGCGACAACTGGCACATCCAGGTGATGTATAAATTATAACCATAAAAACATCCTCCTTTTATTTCTATATTATAACAAAGTTGTCAAGTATTCCTTGAATATTTGCTCTGAAACGCTAGGGAAATATTTGAAAAAAATTCATTTTGTGATAACCTAATACATATAAACCGATGAAGCGGAAATCAAACGAAACAAAGAACCCAAAGAGAGCTCAAGATGGTGGAAATTGAGCGGTGACTATTTTGCAAATGGACCGTTGAGGGTGTAGTGAAAAGAATTCTTAGTAGCGTACAACGTCTCATTCTCGTTAACGAATGTTTGGATTTATTCGAATTCAATAAAGTGTACAAGTATACTTGTAAATAAAGGTGGCACCGCGGGTAGTTTACTCGTCCTTGACAATTGCGTCTGGACGAGTTTTTTTATTCCAGACAGCTAGAAAGAAGGAAATCATATGGATAGAGTTTTAAGTGCAGTTAAGCCAACAGGTAGATTAACATTAGGAAATTACATTGGAGCAATTCGTCAATTTGTCCAATACCAAGATCAATACGAAATGTTCATTTTTATTGCCAATGAACATGCGATTACCATTCCTATTGACCCCAAAGAATTGCGTCAGAACACAAAAGATTTAATTGCGTTGTATTTAGCCGCAGGTCTTGATCCAGAAAAATGTACATTGTTTCTACAAACTGATGTAGATGCACATGCCAAATTAGGATGGGTCATGACATGTATGTCTTATATGGGAGAATTACAACGTATGACCCAATATAAGAGCAAGACCATCAATGGAGAAACCGGAATTACAGCAGGCTTATTCACCTACCCTTGTCTGATGGCCGCAGATATTCTTCTATACGATGCCAAATACGTACCAGTAGGTATTGATCAAAAACAACACGTCGAATTAACGCGTAATCTAGCGGAACGTTTTAATCATCGCTACAGTGATACTTTTGTCTTGCCAGAACCACTTATGGCTTCTACAGGTCAAAAGATCTATTCCCTACAAGATCCGACCAAAAAGATGTCAAAGTCTGAGGAGAATCCAAAAGGAACCATTGATTTATTAGATCCACCTGCAGCAGCACGTAAGAAGATTATGAGTGCTGTAACAGATTCGGTAGGCATCATTCAATACGATCCAGAAAATCAACCAGGTCTTGCTAATTTATTGACCATTGAATCTTGTTTAACAAATGAATCAATTGATTCAATCGTAGAACGTTTCCAAGGCAAAGGATATGGCGAATTAAAGAAAGAAGTTGGACAAGTTGTCTTTGACTTCTTAACCAATCTTCAAGCTAAATACAAAGAAATTATCCAAAGTGGAAAGATTGATGAAGTCTTAGCACAAGGTGCAGAAAAAGCTAACTATATTGCGAATAAGAAAATCCGTAAAGTCTATAAGAAGATTGGCTTTACAATCACAAAATAACGTAAGGAGCTACAAGCTCCTTTTTTTATTCCTATTAAAAAAAAAGAAGTTCTGGATAGAACTTCTTAACTGTCTTATCTTAATACATAGAACAACAATAAAACTAAAATACCTAACACAATTCGATAGTATCCAAATACAGTGAAATCGTGTTTTTTTACATAGTTAATTAACGAACGAATTGCGAACAAACTAACGACAAAACTAATAAATGTACCTAGTAACAATAAGAATAACTGTGACATTGGGAACATACCATTGACATGCACATATTTCACGATCTTCAATAAACTAGCTCCTGCCATCGTTGGAATCGCAATGAAGAAACTGTATTCACTCGATAAAGTACGTGTACATCCACTGTATAAACCACCAAGAATCGTTGCACCACTACGGCTGGTACCTGGAATCAAAGCTAAACACTGGAAGAAACCAATCTTTAATGCGGTAAGATAATCCATACTTTCGATATTTTTAATGGTAGCTTTCTTAGGATGTTTTTCCACTACGATAAAGATAATACCATAGGCAATCAATGTGACCGCAATCACAAAGTTGGCGGATAATACTGAATCAATTAAATCATTTAAAATCAATCCAAACACGCCAGCAGGAATACATCCAATTAATACTTTTAACCATAAATTAAACGTACGTTTCTTTTGTTTCTCATTTTTACGTCCATCCCATGGATTTAAACGATGCCAGTATAAGAAAATAACGGCTAAGATTGAACCAAATTGAATCACAACTTTGAATACGTCAAAAAATTCATTTGGCAACATAGGCCAAATACTGTTGAAAATCAACAAGTGACCCGTACTACTGATTGGTAACCATTCGGTAATACCTTGGATAATTCCTAAAAATATAGTTTTAATTACATCGGCTATGAATCCCATACTTATTTCCATCCTTCTATATATTTATGCACAAGATCTTTAAAGATTTCCCCACGAACTTCATAATTCTTAAATTGATCAAAGCTTGAACAAGCAGGGCTTAATAAAATCGTATCACCTGGTTGGGCAATTTCACAAGCTTTTTCAAAGGCTTCTTCCATTGTCTCACAAGAAGTTTGATGCGTAAAAATCGGTTTAAAATGATCTTTTGTTTGACCAAAAGAGAAACAATGTTTCACCTTTCCATCAAATTGTTTTAAATCATCGAAAGAAATGTGTTTATCTTTTCCCCCGCATAATAAGATTACATTTTTATCAAAAGCACTTAATGCTGCACAAGCACTGTGGGTATTGGTCGCTTTCGTATCATTATAAACACGAATATCATTAAATGTATCGACATATTCAATACGATGTTCTACCCCTTTAAAAGAAGAAATTACTTCACGAATATCTTTAATCGATACTCCCATATGATAGGCCATACAAGCAGCCATCATCGCATTACCACAGTTAAAATCACCAACGATCTTTAAATCTTTTACATCAAATAATTCCAAATCCTTTAACCAGACTTTTCCATATTTCACATAAAGATCCACATCATCTCTTTTTAACGAAAAATCAATAACTTGACAAGGAATATCCTTGGCATATTTCATAACATTTTCATCATCTACATTACGGATAAAGAAGTCATCTTTTGTTTCATTTTTATAAATGCGCATTTTTGATGAATAATAGTCTTCCAAAGAATCCATATAATCTAAATGATCAGGAGCAAGATTGCTCACAGTACTAATATGGGGACGGAATTGATCAATCCCTAATAATTGAAAGTTACTTAACTCTAGAGCAACATCTTTTTTTGTACCATCGCTCTGCAAAGCTTGTTCACTTAAAGGAATACCTATATTCCCTGCGACAAGACTTGGAGCTTTCTTTGAAAGCATTTCATAAAGCAAGGTTGTGATCGTTGTTTTACCATCAGTACCCGTAACTGCAGCATAACGGAATTCTGGTGTAAAACGATATGCGATTTCAATTTCAGTATAAATGGGAACCTTATGATCCACAAAATAATTAACAATTTCCACTCGATACGGAATACCAGGATTCTTAACCACAAAGGCATAATCCGTGTTTTTTAAAGAATCTGGATGTCCCCCATCAACAACCGTAATACCTTGGTCGATTAATTCTTGTTTATTATCAATCACATTCGAATCAGTTAAGATTACTGCATACCCATGATTTCGCAATAGATGACTGACCGCAATCCCACTACGGGCTGCACCAATAACTAATACTTTCTCCATCTTACATCACCCCAATCCATGTACCTAAAATGGCTAAAATTACACCGACTAACCAAAATCTAGAGACAACTTTCTCTTCTGACCAGCCACCTTTTTCAAAGTGATGATGTAAAGGAGCCATACGGAAAATTCGCTTATGCGTACGTTTATAATAGGAAACTTGAATCATTACACTAAGTACTTCGGCAACAAATACGCCACCAATCAAAATCAATAAAACTTCTTGTTTTAAAATCATCGCAACCCCAGCTAATAAACCACCAAGGGCTAAAGAGCCAGTATCTCCCATAAAGATTTGAGCAGGGTGTTTATTGTATTTTAGATAACCTAATAAAGAAGCAATAACAAGTACAATAAAGAAAGCGAGATTATTCTGAGCACCGCGCAAAGAAAAAATCAAAAACGGCACTAAGGCAATAATCATTTGTCCAGCACAAAGGCCATCAACACCATCCGTTAAATTCACTGCATTGGTTTCTGCTGTAAACATAATAAAAATCAGCACAAAGTAGAAGATACCTAAAGGAATGGATACATTCACAATTGGAATCCATAAATCCATCGAAGCACCAGAAACCATATATAAAATAAAGAAGACAACAGCTAAAACGGACTGCAAGAAGAATTTTGCCTTTGGTTTTAGTCCTTCATTATTTTTCTGTACAACAATAATATAATCATCAATAAAGCCAATTAAGCCATAACCAACAAAGGCGAGTAAAACGATCCAAATCTGAAGTTCTAAATCAACTAGATGGAATAAGGCAAAGACCAAATAGATGACTACTGGTACAAAAATAAAGGCCAATCCACCCATCGTAGGTGTTCCCGTTTTGGACTTATGACTCTCTAATCCTTCTTCTCTTTCGGTTTGACCAAATTTAATCTTATGTAAATAGCGAATCAAGCGCGGCATAATCGCCAGCGTCAAAACTAAACTACAAAGAAAACCAATACAATATATAATAAAATGTGGCAACATAGTTCATCTCCAATCAACGGAGTTATTATATCATTATCAACTTAGTCAAACAAATTAAATTTGTGCTTGAAATACCTAGATTGAAATGATATTATAACTAAGCGATTGTGAACTCAATCAACCATATTATTAAAAAGGAGGACAATCAAGATGTCAAAAAGATGTGAAGTATCTGGACGTGGTCCTTTATCAGGAAATAGACGTTCTCACTCAATGCGAGCTACTCGTCGTAAATGGAATGTAAATTTACAAAAGGTACGTGTAGTAGTCGATGGTAAACCACAAACAATCAAAGTGAGTGCAAGAGCCTTAAGAACTTTAAAGAAACAAGGTGCTATTTAATAAGGACAAAAAATAGGATGGACATAGAAATATGTCCACCTTTTTTTTATTTTACCGTCATAGAATAAAACCAGCGTGAGATAATCGGACTATTCGCTTTAGCGTACTCTTTCTCCAACCAGTCAAAGTATAAGCCAGGTGAAAAAATTCCTTGAAGCGTCAACAGATCACTTTCTAAAGCCTTTAAGACACTATCAATAAATAAAGCACAATTTACCCCTACGGCCCAATACGTTTTAAAACGTCCTGATTCAATTTGATAAAAATTGGCATCTGCATAGACTTTTAAACGATTGGCATAATCATCCTTTAACAATTTTAAACGATGGGAAGACGATTCGATCGGTGCATGCCATGGTGTAGATATATCCTTAAAATACTGAAGCTTTTCCGCAATTAAAGTATCTTGTTTGGCAGTAGTTTTCACCCCATATTCAAAAATCGAATTATTCTCATTGGATAAAATCATAGGTAGATATTTCTCATAAGGTGCAATAAAGAAAACCCCATTACCAACGGTTCCATTTAAATGTTGGCTGGCTTTATTATAGTTTCCATAACTATAGACCATCCCATTAAATACAACGGTTATATGACCGAACTTCTGAAACCCTTTAGGACCTACATGAACCATAAGCCGTAAGTTCGTTGGTTCTTGTTTATCGTTTTTTTCATTCTTTGTCTCATGATTCTTTTTATAAGAAATCGCCCAATCTGGCAAAAAAGCAGATAAAAGAATTGGTAAAGATAAACGATACTTCCGTGACCAGCTCGCATTCTGTCCTGGATTGATAACCATCATCGCATCATTCACATAACGAAAGCCCAGCAACAGAACATATACACCTAAAAGCATCATAATAAGATAGCTTTTGAAATCATTATAAAACAGCAAAAACAAGGCTAAAAATAAAAAGGCTAAGCCATGAAAGAAAGTAGTGACCCTGCGTTTATTGGCATTCCAAAAATAGATGCCCCATTGAATAAACGTACAAATACTATAAATGATACAATACGCACCAAATCCAACCCGCATTACCCATTGCGGAAAAAAGTGATGATTGTATAAAAAAAGTGCGAAAAGCAAGGATCCAAAAGAAAAGACCAGATCCATTTTGTTTCGCTTCTGAACAAAACGTAATACCAATAATATGCAGTTACCGAAAGACAGTAAAATGGCAGCTAATAAAATCAAGATAAAAACTTGGTTTGGAATAAAAAGCATAATCAAACCAGCACAAATGAAACTAATGCCAATCAATAAATCGATTTTACTTTCTGCCATATGTACTCCCTTCTATTTTAAATTCGACTCAACACATAAAAACTTTCCAGAATGCACGGTAACAATGCCTTCTTTACCCAAAAAAGAATTGCTGGAAAGATAGAGATCTGAACAAGTAACCTTACGATGCTCTAATGGATATTTGAAGTTCTCTAAAGAGATTTCTCCAGCTTCCAGAGCAAAGAAAGATACATGCTGATACCTTGCCGCCAGCGTATATCTTCCCTTTTCCAACAAAGTAATTTTCTGGTTTTCATCCATTAAGACCAAGGAAGCATCTCGGTACATCATTAAACCAAGATTGATGATCGTATGATCTAAGCGGCCCGAAATTGCTCCCCATAAAACAATATTTGTATAACCTTGCTCTTTTGCCAGGCGCAAAGCTAACTCGCTGTCGGTTTCATTTTTTTCGATAGGATGTTTATAGACCCTTGTCTGTGAACAAACATAAGCATAATCTTCTTCCGACATCGAATCAAAATCACCAACCGCAAACTGAATTGGCAAGCCAGCCTGTAAAATCAAAAGCGCACCCGCATCTACCCCAATATAATCCACATCTTCCAAAGTTGGAACACTGTGTGATTTAGGGGTAATTAATAATGCTTGTTTCATCGAAGTAAAGAAGCTACTTGTTCAACAATATCGCCTTTAAAGACATAGCTTCCAGCTACAAGCGTATCACTACCAGCTTCAATAGCGGTATGATAAGTCGAACCATTGATACCACCATCTACTTCAATTCGATAGGAATAACCTTTTTCATCTCTTTTGTTTTTTAGCCAAGTTACTTTAGACATCATGTCTTTCATAAAAGATTGACCACCAAAACCAGGTTCAACTGTCATAACCAAAACCATATCCACTTGATCTAAAATCGGTTCAATAAAAGCAACATCGGTTTTAGGTTTAATGACAACACCCGCTTTTACGCCTTTTTCATGAAGTACTTTTAACAAGTTGGAAATACGGTTTAAATCATTATCCAAGGCCTCAACATGGAAAGTCACCATATCAGCCCCTGCATCGACAAAGATTGGTGCATATTTTTCTGGATCTGAAACCATCAAATGCACATCTAAGACCATATCCGTCATCTTACGGAAACCTTTTAAAATGTCGGGACCAAAAGTGATATTTGGCACAAAATGTCCATCCATGACATCAAAGTGCATCCATTCTGCTTTTGATGCATTTAATGCATCTACCTGCTCCTTCATTTTAGAATAATCCATCGATAAAACCGATGGAGAAATAATAATTTGGCTCATACTAGACCCTCCTTTATAGCCTTATAATCCTCATACATCAAGGGATTAACTTCTCCCTTTTCAACCGCTTCTTTAATTGCACAATCTGGCTCTTTTAAGTGTTGGCAATCTTTAAAGCGACAGGAACCAAGATAAGGTTTGAAATCAAAAATCACTTCATCTAAGTGATCCAAATTCAAACGTGTGAAATCCAAGCTGGAAAAACCTGGTGTATCCGCAACCAAACCATGGGCGACATGATGTAATTGACAATGACGAGTCGTGTGTTTTCCGCGTCCTAAAGCTTTGGAAATAGCCTGGGTCTGAAGGGAAAAACTCGGATCTAAGCGATTCAACAAGGAACTCTTTCCTGCTCCAGACTGACCACATAAGACACTGACCTTCCCATCCAATACTTCTTTTAAGGCATCATCATTACTACCAGGGTGCGTATACACCATTTTATATCCCGCTTTTTTATACCAAAGTAATTCATTAGAATAATCCTCGATATTTACTAAATCAGATTTCGTGATACAAATGATTGGTTCAACCCCAGCTAAAGAAACCAAGATAATCAAACGATTTAAAAGATGAGAGGAATAATCCGGATCTTTCATACTCGTTACAATCAATGCTTGATCGACATTGGCAATAGCAGGACGTAATAAACGATTTTTTCGAGGACAGACCTTATGAATCCGAAATACATCTTCTACAGCTTCAAACTCGACCCAGTCCCCCACAACCGGAACCATGCCTTTACGCATCTTGCCTCGTGCTTTTGCCTCAATCAAACGATTTTCATATTCAATGGTATATTGATTGGAAATTATTTTAACAATTCGACCTTTATTCATAGTTATTCATAGAACAATGTTACAACACTGTCTGATCCTTCCTGTGTATACCTAGCTCCGACAACAGGGTCTACGCTCACAACATAGCCTTGTTCATTATCATTACTAACACCCGATAAAACGACCGCAATCCCTTTATCATTTAAATACTCTTTGGCAGCATTGACTTCCATACCAATTAATTTTTCCGGAATCACAATACTTGGATAACGACTCACAGTAAAGGTAATCGTCTGTTTTTTATTGGGATCAATACGCTTACCTGCTTTTATACCCCTTTGCGAAAGAACAATATTAGGATCGGTATCAGCCACATCTTTATATTTGATTTTAATGGTAAGCTTTACGCCACTCTCTTTTATCTCTTTGCGAACATCACTGATCGTACGACCAGTAAAATCTTTGACAAAATAACCGGGGCCCTTTGATACCGTTAAAACAATTTGATTCGAAGACTGAATAACTTCACCGGAATCATAATTGGTAGAAATCACTTCATCTTTCGGTACGGTATCGCTTAAAACTTTCTTTACTTTAATGTTATGAAAATTGTGTTTCTTTAAAGCGAGTTCAGCATCCGTATAGTTTTGATCAACCACATCCGGAATCGTTTCATACCCTAAGAAACCATCAATCTTGATTTTCCCACTAGCAGTAGCACTTAATAAGATTAAAGCACAAATTAAAGAGACCGCAATAAGGCCTAAACCAACCGATTTCCATTGGATGGGTTTTTTCTCTTCTTTGACTGGTTCATCCGAATATTCGACTTGGACATGTCCATCATTGACATCGACTTTGGTGATATTTGGTGCTTCAAATTCAATCCGGCTTTCATTACGCCGATTCCAATCCATACAATGCTCTAAATCATCCAACATGTCATCGGTTTTCATATACCGATTTGCAGGATTTTTAGCCGTTGCCTTTAAAATGATGTTTTCTACGGATTGCGGAATTGAAGCGTTAAAATCACGAACATAAGGAATAGGTTCACGTAAATGTTTAACTGCTATCTCCGTTGGCGTTTTGCCATGAAAAGGTACATCCCCAGTTAGAAGCTCATAAAAAACAATCCCTAAAGAATATATATCGACTTGTTCGGTTGCATCTTTTCCCTGAGCTGTTTCTGGCGCTAAATAATGTGCTGAACCCATAACCGCATTATTTAATGTCAATTGAACCGCATCATTAGCAATCGCAATCCCAAAATCCGTTATTTTAACCGTTCCATCATCTTTAACCAAAACATTCTGCGGTTTAATATCCCGATGAATGATATGGTGGGCATGCGCATGACAAATCGCGCTGGTTAGTTGCATCATAATATGAATCGATTCACTAACACTTAAAGCACCCCGTTGGGCAATCATCTGTTTTAACGTTCGCCCACGGATATATTCCATAACAATATAATGCATCCCTTCATATTCCCCAACATCATAGATATCAACTACATTAGGATGGGATAAACGACTTGCGGCACTGGCTTCTCTTTGAAAGCGAACCAAAGTCATCGCATCATCGGAAAGTTTAGGTCGTAAGACTTTAATTGCTACGATCCGATTAAGAATAATATCTTTAGCTTTAAAAACATCGGCCATACCACCTTGTCCAATTAAAGAAATGATGTCATATCGATTGGCAATTTGTTTAATCAACTCCATAGGCATCCTCATCATTTTCAAATAAGACAACGGTGCAATTATCATAGCCTCCCGCCTGGTTGGCTTGTTCAAGTAATAACATAGATTTTTCTTCCAAACTCATTTCCGGATTTTCGACAATCACTTCAATCACATCTTGCGGAACATAGCCATGTAAACCATCACTCGATAACAATAAATACTTATAAGTTGATTCGATTTTATGGAAATCAATTTGGAATACATGCCATACCCCTAAGGCATTGGTAAGTGTGTTGCGCTGTTTATGCGTTTTGGCTTCTTCACGAGAAATTTCCCCATTGGCTAGTAATTTTGCGACCACATTGTGATCTTCACTCATCTGAATCAAGCCTTCTTGATAGTCCGCATAAACACGTGAATCACCTACATTGAAAATATAGGTATTTCCCTTTGTATAAATAAAGCCCACACAAGTTGTTCCCATACCTTTTTGGTCCTGGGAGTGCATCGCTTTATAGAAAATGGCATCATTGGCGCGATTTAAAACCGTTTGAATCCATTCATCGACTTCATAATCATGATCCAAAACAGGGTTTTTCTGGAACGCTGCTTCAATCGTTTGCACCGCAATATGACTAGCTACTTCTCCAGCTGCCGATCCCCCAATTCCATCGCAAACGACACCAATCCAATCCCCACGTTCATTTTGAAACGTGACATAAGCATCTTCATTTTGTTCACGTATTAATCCAATATCGCTATTACCAAATGATCTCATTGTCCATTTCCTTTCTTCAATTCATTGATACGCAATTGACCACATGCTGCATCAATGTCTTGTCCATGCTCTTTACGAATCGTGGCACGAACATGATTCTTCATCAATAAGTCATAGAAAACCATGGCTTCATCATGTTTAACACTTTTAAATTGCTTTTCATCCACCGAATTATACGGAATCAAATTGACATAGGCATTTAAACCCTTTAATAATTTAGCCAATTGGCGCGCATGTTCCGGTTGATCATTTACACCCTTTAATAAAATATATTCAAAAGTCAAACGACGATTGTTCTCTTGGCCGTAAAAACGAATGGCTTCCATTAATTCATCCAATGGATAAGCCTTACTGACAGGCATTAATTCCTGGCGTAAAGCCTGATTTGGGGCATGCAAGCTAATCGCAAGATTGTATTGTGTATGCGCTTTGGAAAAATCATAAATGCGCGGAACGATTCCACAAGTAGAAACTGTAATATGGCGTGAACCAATCCCTAAACCACGATCATGATTCACCGTTTCTAAAAAGGTCATCAAATTCTCATAGTTATCAAAAGGTTCGCCAGTTCCCATCACAACAATATGACTTAAACGATCATTGGTCTTATCCAACTCTCTTTGAATCTTTAATACCTGGGCAACCATTTCCCCACTTGTTAAGTCGCGTTTTTTCTTCGTTAATCCACTGGCACAAAAAGCACAGCCCATATTACAGCCAACCTGACTGGAAACACAGACACTCTTTCCATAATCAAATACCATCATAACCGATTCAAGTAAGGAACCATCTTCGGTGGCAAATAGAAATTTGGTTGTACCATCATGAGAAACTTGTTTACGTACCAAACGCAATGGATCAATAGAATAATGGGCTTTTAAAATTTCCCGTGTATCCTTGCTTAAATTCGTCATAGCATCAAAATCTGTAACTCGCTCGCGATAAAGCCATTGAAAAATCTGATGCCCGCGAAATTTTTTCCAACCAAAACTTTCCGCTAAGTCGCGCATTTGTTCGTAAGTAAAATCATATAAACTTTGCATGCATGTACCTCAATCTATCCTATTATTATAGCAAAGTTTTCTTATATTGCATCTTTGCCATATAAAAACCATCCCTTAATTCATTCGGAAATAAAGTTTTTTCTTCAATCAAATGAAAGTCTGGAGCCTGCTTTAAAAAAGCCTGAACTTGTTTTTCATTTTCCTTTTTATTTAATGTACAAGTCGAATACACTAATATTCCCCCATCGCGAACCAAACGCGAAGCATTCTGTAAAATAGCTGCTTGTAAAGGAATCAAGGTATCCATATCCGTAGGCTGCATATGTAACTTAATATCAGGTTTACGAGAAAGGACCCCATATCCCGAACAAGGTACATCGCATAAAACCTTATCGTAATACATCATACTCGAATACGTACTTGCATCCGCTTGTTGCGGATGAATAATCGATAGATGCAGACGCTTGGCATCCTTTTCAATCAATTGTACGCGATGTTCATGTAAGTCAAGACAAGTAATCGATCCTTCATTATCCATCATTTCTGCCATCGCCATCGCCTTAGTACCTGGTGCACTGCAACAATCCAAAATACAATCACCGGCCTTAGCTTCGAAAAATTGCGCAATCGCATAAGAACCTATGTCTTGGGCTGACATCTTACCCGCTTTATAAAGTGGATCCTGAGCAAAATTCGTTCCCGTATAAATCGGAAGTCTTTGACCAATATCATCAATCGAATCTTCATTGGCAAAGGAGATGGCATCAACTTGCAGCGGATTGCGACGTACATAAGTCGGTAAAATATGTAAAGAAGCCTGGGCATTCCATATCGCTTGATCTTTCCCATATTGTTTAATCCATAATCGCATCAGCCATTCGGGAATCGAATAGCGCAAAGCGATTGAGGAAATAGAATCATCTAAATCAAGCGGTTGTACTTTACGTAATACCGCATTAACTAAGCCTTTTGAAGAAGGACTAATTTTTTTAGCAATAGAGACCGCATCATTCACAACGGCATAACTGGGTACCTTATCCAAAAACAGTAACTGATAAACACTCATTGTTAAAAGCACACCCACTTTTTTATTCGGTTGATGTTTTACAAGACGTTGCCAACAAGCTTGGCAATATGCCCAGTTTTGTATCGTTCCATAAAAAATGCGGGTTGCGAGTGCTTGATCTTTTTTCGGACAATCGGCTAAGTGTGTCCGCAAATAAAGATTGGAATATTTTTGATCTAGAACAACCGCACACAAGGCTTGATAAATCCAAAATCGCATACTAATCCTCCAATGTCATAGGATACATATTGATATCCTGGTAAACTTTTGTATGTAAAGCTTGATGGTGCTTGGCTAAAGCCCAAATTCTTTGATTTAATTCTGCTTTACTCTTTGATTTCACAACAAGACGCACACGTTGTTTCGCTTGGCGCATAGAAATCAAAACCGGGCCTAAAACTTTCATATCACCTAAAAATTCTTTGGCCTCTTGCGCTACTTGCATAACGGTCTGTAAATCTTTATTCATATAAATAATCGTACATAAATAAGCATACGGTGGATAAAAACCTAAATGCCGAAATTGCATTTCCCTACGAAAAAATTGGGAGTAGGAATGATGGACCACGCATTGCAGCAGAAATTGATCCGGATCAAAGGTTTGAATCAATACCTGTCCAGATTGAAAACGACCACTGCGTCCACTTGCTTGTTCCAATAAATCATAGCCAATCTCATTACTTGAAAAATCCATCCGTGTAAAAGCTGCATCTGCATTTAAAATACCGACTAAATTGACTCGGGAAAAATCCAGACCTTTGGCAACCATCTGGGTTCCTAGCAGCAAATCTCCCGATTCTTCAAATTCCTTTAAGAGTTTTTGATGGGCATTTTTTTTGCGGGTCGTATCAGCATCCATACGAATAATTTTCTGTTGCGGAAAAAGACTTTTTAAACCTTCTTCCAGTTTTTCGGTTCCCATACTGCTCTGGTAAAAATTATGTCCATGGCAGTTTGGACACTCCTCTTGATAAGGAAAAACCCGACCGCAACAATGACAAACCAGTTGATGATCCTTTTTATGGTAGGCCAAAGCTAAACCACAATCCGGACAAGTCAAAGTCGCATTACAATCCATACAGCGCATTACTGGTAAATAACCGCGACGATTCAATAAAAGAATAACTTGCTCTTTACGTGTAAAACATGCCTGCATGGCAGAAATCAGCGATTGGGATAAACCAAAGTTTGTTTGTTCGGATTTCATATCAATTAAAGAGATTTGCGGCATAGAAGTAGCGACACGTTGCTTCAATTCCACTAAATGATATTTTTTCTTGATCGCATGGGCATAAGAATCCAAGCTTGGGGTGGCAGAGGCAAAAATCACTTTACAGTGATGGGTTTGACTACGCTTTAAAACAATATCACGCGTATGATATTGTGGTTTATTGTCTTGTTTATACGAAGTGTCGTGTTCCTCATCCATTAAAATTAAACCTAAATCCGAAAATGGCATAAAAACACTGGAACGCGTACCAACGACAATATTTACTTTATGATCACGAACTAGACAATATTGATTGTATTTTTCTTGTGCATTCAATTGCGAATGGTAGATGGCAATACGCTCTTGAAATCGACTGGTTACCCTTTCAATCATCATAGGGGTCAAACCGATTTCTGGTACTAAAAACAAGACTTGTTTACCTTGCTGCAAAACGTCTTGCGCTAAGCGTAAAAAGACTTCCGTTTTCCCAGAACCCGTTACACCATGTAATAAAAAGATAGAATCTTGACTGGATTGAATCGTTTGAATAGCTTGGGCTTGTTCCTGGGTCAAAGTTGGCATCGTTTTTGAGGCATAAGAAAAAGGCATAGCGACATCTTTTTCTTTTTTAACAATTTTTAATACCTTCTGTTCTAATAGAGAACGCGTCATTGACACGGATTGTTTACGCAATTCACTCGCTAAAATAGGAAAAGTATTTGCAGCTAGAAAAGCTTCCTGGCGTTTTGTCTTGGGAGCTAGACCTGTAGTTTCCAGCCAATCAAGGGTAACAATTTTTGCGTACTTATGACTAGGTTTTAGCGCAGGAGGCACCATAGTTTTTAGACAGCTCATCTTGCTGGAAACATAATACGTAGACATCCAATCAGCTAAGTTCATCAATTCTTTATTGAGAATGGGTTTGGTATCAAGGACTTCCAGCACATCTTTTACCGATTCTAAATCACAAGAAGAATGAATGGATTGTACATAACCAATCAGCGTACGCGAGCTAAAAGGAACTTTTACCCGACAGCCACAAGATACAGGATATTGGCAACGGTAAGTAAAAGTTTGATTCAATTGTAATGCATTATATTCTATATATACGTCTACATAAACCATGGAATCATTGTACCACATAAAAAGAGTGAATTATTCACTCTGTTGTCGCAATATTTCAAAAGCTATGACCGCTACGGCACTTGGTGTATCAAGCGCATTACGGAAATCTCTACCATATTCAATCACAAGATTCTGACTGGAAGCTTGAAGCACAGTTGCACTCAATCCTCGTAAAGCACCACCAATCGCTACGCAAAAAGAATGCGGAAATTGCCAATCTGTTAAAGATTTTGCATTGTTGCGATAGGCACAATATAAAGGAATATGATTTTCCTGTAAATATGTAACCAATTCTTGTTCCGAATCAATCCAATAGATAGGCAGCTTTTCATAAGCCCCAGCACTCGCTTTAAGAATCGTTGTCTCACTTTTACTCCAATCACGATTTGGTAAAATCAAGCCATCACAACCGGAAGCATAAAGACTACGGCAGACACTTCCTAGATTATAGGGATCTTCTACACCATCCACATAGGCTAAAAAGCCATGCACATGGGCTAGTTTTCGTTTGTCCAGGCTTTGTGCTTCTAATAGAATACCGCCATAACGTTGATTGTCGGTTAATGCATCCATTTCCTTCCGTTCCAAAAAACGTACAGGGCAACCTTGTTTTTTCGCTAAATTAATAATATAGCGAAATTCTCGATTGCGTTTTTTCTTATCTATATATAAACAAGTACAAGTTCGTTGGGGATTTTCTAAGATAGCTTTACAAGAAATCGTTCCTTCGTAATATTTTTTCATACCGCTATTATATATAATTTGCATTAAAGGTTCTAGATGTTAAAATAAAATTTATGAAAGTGAGGTCCTTTTATGCACATAAAATTTGATGAAGAAATGCAGAAAAAGATATTAGTTTATTCGAGTTCTTTGATCATTGCCATCGTGATAGGAATCTTTGTATACAACTTTAAAAGTATCACGAAAAACATAGGGGTCATCGCAAATATTGCCTTACCTTTCTTAATTGGTATTTTACTTGCCATCATCTTGCGTATTCCTACAGCTTTTTTAGAAAAAAAAGCTTTTTCTAAATTTAAAAAGAAAAGACTGATTTCTGCACTATGTGTCTTTGCGTTCTTTATTTTATTGATTGTTTTGATGTTTCGTTTAATCATTCCAACGATTTTTGCTTCTTTGCAAGAATTCTTATTAAACAACGAAGAATATATTTCTAATTTTAATTTCTATTTAAGTAAAATTGAAAAAACCTTTGATATTTCACTTGATCCAATTCGCAAGCTTGTGGATGGTGGTATTATTGCCTCGATTCCCAAACATGTATTAACAATTGCCAACTATTCTATAGCCTTTGTGCGTTTCTTTATTAATATGATCATTGCCTTAGTATCTGCTTTTTATATCATCTTAGATAAAGAAAACCTGAAATTATCGTTTAAACGTTTAAATTATTCCTTGTTCAATCGAAAGATTGCAACCCGCTTTAGTCATTATATCGATTTAGGTCGGGAAATCTTCGATAAGTTCATTGTCGGAAGCATCATCGATTCAACAATTATTGGTATATTATGTTTTGTCGGAGTAAGTCTATTACGGCTTCCTTATTCACCAATGATTGCCTTTATTATTGGGGTTACCAATATTATTCCGGTTTTTGGACCATTCTTAGGTGCCATTCCTGTCGCCTTTCTATTGGTTTTAATTAAACCCATCTATGCCTTTGTCTTTGTGATATTCATCTTTATTTTGCAACAAGTCGATGGAAATATCATTAAACCAAAAGTTTTAGGCGATCAATTAGGTTTAAGTGGTTTCTGGATTTTATTTTCTGTGACCATTGGTGGTGGCTTAGCTGGCGTACCAGGTATGTTTTTAGGCGTTCCTTTATTTGCCCTCGTTTATCGAATTTTAGGTGAATATACAGAAGCAAGATTAAAAGATAAGCATATTAATATAGATGAAGAGTTCTAAGATAAGGAGGTATATTCTTGTTAGAATTAATTCTTGATACCATTCATGATACATGGCTCATGTTGCCACTTTTATATATTACCTATTGTATATTAGAAGTCTTTGAAAGAAGACAAAGCGATGAATCCGATGAAAAGATTTTCTTTGCCTTACAGCGCATAGGCCCTTTCATTGGTGCTTTGATTGGTTTGATTCCTCAATGTGGCTTTAGTGTTCTAGCCGCGATGTTATTTCTCCAGCGAAATATAACATTGGGAACCTTAGTTGCGGTTATGATTGCAACCAGTGATGAAGCTGTACCGATTCTTTTAAGCAATCCTGAGTTATATAGCACCTTAGGCTTTTTATTACTGGCAAAATTTATCGTAGCGCTCATTGTTGGATATTTGGTTGATTTCCTATTCCGCAATCGCCAAAAGATTATTCGCTTTGAAGATATGGAAGAAGAGGAATACGACGAAGAGGAAGAAGCCGAAGAAACACAAGGTTCTCAAGGTGGATGCAGCTGTTGTTATCCTGATTTACCTCTACCGGTAAGTGCACTCTATCGTACCATTCGTATCTTCATCTTCTTATTTATTACGACTTTTGTGCTCGGCGCTATCATGAAAGTATGCGGCCCAGATACTTTAAAACATATTCTTTTATCCAATAGCGTTTTCCAACCGGTTTTAGCTGCTCTAGTAGGCTTTATTCCTAATTGTGCAGCCACAGTCATCCTGGCACAATTATACGCAACAGGAAGCATTTCACTAGGTTCTTTATTTGCCGGACTCTGTACAAATTCTGGTTTAGCTTTATTGCTGTTGATTCGCTATGGCGAAAGAAAAAGATACCTAGCCAGAGTCATAGGTATCTTATTTATCACCGCAACCATTGTTGGTGTTGGCATTCAGGCTTTTTAAAGCCTGTTTTTTTTTATTTTGTTTCAATCACACGAACTAAGAAGTCCCAGATTTTCTTAACCGAAGCAATACTCATATGTTCATTAGGTGTATGAATATCGATAATATCTGGTCCCATACTAATGGCATCCATACCATCGATCTTGTCGGCAAATAAGCCACATTCTACCCCAGCATGAATAGCCGTAATCGTTAAGTCTTCGCCATACATTTCTTTATAGATTGTACGCATTTTATCACGTAAAGTAGAATTCTTCACCCATTGCCAAGCAGGGTATTCCCCTTTCATTTCAATCGTTGCACCATAACTTTGTACAATCCAGTAAATTTTCTGAACAAGTTGATCATAACTAGCTGAAACCGAAGAGCGTAAAGCACTGACCATTTCAAAATGATCCTCATGTAAAGAGGCAACGCCCCAGTTTAGAGATGTTTCGACTAATCCCTCAATATCTTTACTCATCTTTTGTACCCCTTGTGGTAATGCCGTTAATAGAGAAATTACCTTACAAGTGGATAGTTGATCTAAAGGAAGTAATTCATTACTTGCATCTTCGGCAACAAAATGAATATCCGGATCAATATCGGCATATTCTTCATGAATTTCTTTTTCTAAAATATGCACAACGGCTTTAAAGGCTTCGGGCTTTTCTACCGCAACAAGTAAATGTCCTTCACGGCTTATCGCATTGTCTTTCGAGCCGTTTTCACAGCTGACAATACGTAAAGGTGTCGTATAGTAACCACGGCGTAAAATACGGCCCATAAGCTCTTGAGAGCTTGCTCTACCCTTATGGATTTCAGCTCCAGAATGACCACCTAGTAAACCAGTAATTGATACTTTAACCATAGGCCAGTCGCATGCTTGACGAACTACAGGTAAAGATACATGGGCTTTACCGCCACCAGAACAACCAGCTAAAACAACGCCTTCATCATCACTATCTAAATTAATTAAAGTATGACCTTCTAGGCAGGACAAATCTATAAAATGAGCTCCGTCCATACCAACTTCTTCACCAATCGTACATACAAATTCTAATTTTGGATGTTGAATCGTATCGGAATCTAATAGAGCCAGAGCATAGGCAACCGCAATACCATCATCGCCGCCTAGAGTTGTACCTTTTGCCCAGACATAGCCATCTCGAACTTCTAAATCTAAACCTTCTGTAAACATGTCTTTCTTTACATCAGCCCGCTTCTCACAGACCATATCCATGTGTCCTTGAAGAATAATAGGATCCATGTCTTCATACCCTGGTGTAGCATCTTTAAAGATAATGACATTAAACAAATCATCCTGGATATACTCTAAATGATGCGCCTCGGCAAATTGAATCAAATAATTACTAATTGCTTCTTCATGATAAGAAGGTCTAGGGATTTTAGAAATCTCTTCAAAATAATAAAAGACCTTATTAGGTTCTAAATTATCTAATACACGCATTTACATACCTCACTTCACAAAAAATCATAAAACAAAAGAAAAAAACCTTCAATAGAAGGTTTCAATCAAGATGGTGGGGACGGTGGGACTTGAACCCACACGGGAATTAACTCCCAACGGATTTTAAGTCCGTTGCGTCTACCAATTCCGCCACGACCCCAGGTAATGGAGGTTCCGATCGGATTCGAACCGATGATCACAGAGTTGCAGTCTATTGCCTTAGCCACTTGGCTACGGAACCAATTGCTTAATAATTATACACAATTCAAATAAATTATGCAAATAATTTTTATTTAGCGCAAACAATTTAACCTGTCTGCGAGAATTATCTTAACACTTATTAAAAGTATATGCAAGAAAAAAGGACTATTTAAAAATAGTTGGGGTTCATTAGTGCTTTAAATTTACTTGGAGGGGTGGAACCAGCTGATTCACAATTTGCTCCAAAGTTTTTTGAGACGTTTTTTAGTGTAATGGTGGTTGAAGGATAGGCCAGAAAAAGAAAAAAAGTGAAATTGCGACATTCCACCCATAATTGTCTTATTCACTTTTCCTTCAACCTCGGTCAAGGTTTAGTTATGTTACATTTTTATACTACTGAGAACGCTACACATGTAACAGGCAAAAATTGTATTGTCCACTAACGACGATACCCTATGCTCTTATCTAAACCGCCCTATTTTATACACGATTATAAAGAATTGGTTCATCGTATCCAAATGTTTTCTTTCCATTCATTTCCATGCTTTCAGATACTTCAAGACAAGTATCTGAAAATCTTTCCCACAATATGAGTTTCATGACAGGTGAAAACTGACTTGTACTTCCACCTTCCCAAATACCATTCTTTTCACGATAAAGAGCAGGTGTGAACTTTTCTGATTTTTTAAGATCTGTATACTCTACTTTATGCATAGAAGCGTAGGAAAAAGTATTCTTGTCTTCACCTTTTGGAATTTCATAGGATGAAAGCAAAACACCATCCTCACTCTCTGTAAATAAGAAGAGATGTGGTGAGGCATGACGCTTCCCATTAGTTTCATAGTAGCTTTCTTCTACAACAAATAGACCATTAAAGTCGTTTGGTAGATTTTTTATCTTGTTATTACATACCGTATTCACGTGCTCTGCATAAGGAAATTCTTTTCCTGCTTTTTGCATAGCTTCAAATTGTTCACGATTATCAAAATGACCAGTCATAAGGCGTACAAAATTTTCTAGTTTCATATACTTTTACCTCCATGCAATACGATTTTATAGAAACATTAACTGTAATCCCAGTAGAATCATCCATACATATGCACATGTTTTAGGAATCATTAATAAACCAATTTTTGGCTTAGATTTGCTGAAAAGAGTTACTGGCAAATAAAATCCAAAAGGAGTAAGCAATCGCCTACTCCTTGTTTTCATTAATAAAGTCTAATAATTGTTCTGCCGCAACATTTAAGCCCTTACGGTTTTCACGGCTGAATCCTAAGTGTGTATAAATTTCACCTGTAAAGATTCCATTATCTTTTAAGCAACGGAAAGTTTTATCAATTAATGGTTCACAAACATCTTCCATTTGCATAGGTCCAAATGGATTCGCAAAGTATGTTGTAGAAATACCAACTTCTTGCGTTGTTCCTAAAGCCATACGTTTACCAAGCTTACAAGTCTCTTTGACTTCTTCTACAGATAATTCAGCTAAACCATATTTATCAGTGTAGTTATTGGCATACGCAAATAAATCAATCTTATGGTTGGTAACCACAAAATTATATGGAGAAGCTGGGGTAACCATACGACTGTTTGGATTTTCCGGAGCCATAAATACAGAGCGGTCCATATCACGATATGGTGTACCTGGTTCCAAATCATCTAATCGAATAAAGGCACCAATCTCTGTACCTTGACCATATGGAACACCATCTTCGATATGAATCGTACCCATATCATCAAAGATAACTTGCACATCACGAATATAGTCTTTACCAGCCGCTTTTAAAGCTTCAATGGATTCAGACTTTCCTGCTCCAGAGTCACCCATCAACATGATGTTCTTGCTGGAACCATCTTTCATGCAAATCTTCACAAATGCACCATGAATTGGTAACCAGCCATCATGCATCTTACGAACATTGTGCAATGTTAACATCATTTTCTTTAAGTATCCAAAATAATCCATACGTGGATGATCAGAAATGCATCCTACCCAAATATCATTGTCTTCATCATGATAAAATTGGGTTTCGTTCCGTCCATCTTCATTTCCGACAATACAAATCAAATCTGGTTTTTCTTCAGCTTCTTCACGCGTAGCTAATTCAAATAAGTTAGCTAGAGATAAAGCCAATGACATGTATTTGATATTAAAATATGTCATACAAGATAAAGATCCAACCTTACATGGGTAACAGAACCAGTTCTCTGCATCGCCAGTAAAGTAATTCATTGGGTTTTCTTGAATTTGGTTAATGACACCAGTACGTTTTGATGACTTATTATGTAAGATCATTGGTGTACGAAGCATAACGGTATCAATAATAGGAATCTCTTGTAGTTTTGAATATTCTTTAGGGAATAAAGTATTTCGTGTATGAATAGAGAAACAAGCATTTGTACCAGCTTGGGCTTGGCGATATACACGGTTATAACGATCTTGTACACGTTCTTCTAATAAACGATAGGTACGTAAAATTAAATCATTTAGATTAGAATCTAAGGCAACAAGGGTATTCACACCAAATCCATCTTGGTCTCCACTCTTCATGAAACCAAAACGACTAGGCGACCGCCAGAATTTATATACTTGTTCAATAACTTCTAACAAGGTTTCTGCATTTTTGGCATAAGGACTATCAATTTCGTTTAATTCAAAAATTGATAATTGACGTAAGAATTTCGCAAACTCTTTAGCACTCTCTTCGTGAGACAATTTTCCATCTTGCGTTAAGTAATTTAAGATTTTCTCATTGGTTTGTTGCGAAATATAGTATTGAATTAGAACATGAAAAGCTTGACCCTTTAGTAAGGCATCACGATTTTTCGGATACGCTAAATCATAGTTCATTACAATTTGGTGATTTGATAAATAAATCTTGTTCATTGCACAATCCTCCTTGGTTCTATAGTATAATTTATAATTTTTAAAAATGCAAAACAAGTAATTTCTTTCAGAAAGCGATTTCAGTTTTCAGAAAGCATTGAAAATTATTCATAAATAGCCGAAATCATAGCTTCTACATCTTCTAAAGCAACTTCTTTTTTCTCAGAACTATTGCGATCTACCCATTCCAAAATGCCATTTTCAACGCCTCGACCAACCGTAATACGATGTGGAATACCAATCAATTCCATATCTTTAAACTTAACGCCTGGTCTTTCTTTACGATCATCTAACAAGACATCATAGCCTTTTTGTTTACAGAATTCATATAAACGATCAGCAACTTCCATTTGTTTTTCATCTTTATTAGAAATAACAACGATAGCTAAACGGAAAGGTGCGATTTCATCGGGCCACATCAACCCTTTCTCATCGTTATATTGTTCTGCAACAGCAGCCATACAACGTTCTAGACCAATGCCATAGCATCCCATCCAGATTGGTTTTTGTTGGTTATCTTTATCTGTATATAAAACATTCATGCTCTTTGAATATTTCGTACCTAACTTAAATAAGTTCCCAGCTTCAATTCCATGTTCAAAAGTAAGTGGTTGATGGCAACAAGGACAAATATCTCCTTCTTGAACTTGGCATAAGTCGCCAACTTTTTCAGCCTTGAAATCTTTACAGTTGACATTTTCATAATGTTTATCGGTTTGGTTTGCCCCTACGATAAAGTTTTTCATTTTTAAAACCTGACGATCCAAATAAACTGGACAATCAATACCTACAGGACCCGCAAAACCAACTTTGGCATGCGTAACTTTTTCTACATCCGCAAAAGAAGCCAATTCCATTTCTACAGCATTTAACATCTTTAAGGCTTTTGCTTCATTTAATTCACGATTACCTGGGATACAGAAAGCGACAATTTTTCCATCTACATTGTAAATTAAGGTCTTCACAAAATCGCTGGCCTTCTTACCAAAGAAAGCTGCTACTTCATCAATCGTCTTTGCATCTGGGGTAGCTTTTAACTCCATTTCTTTTTCTGCTTCCGTATTTTCTGGCATGCAGTCTACAACTTCGGTAATTTCCATATTGCTGGAGAAATCACAGTTTTGACAACCTACGACAATATCTTCACCAATTGGAGAAATTGCTTGATATTCTTCACTTAAAAGTCCACCCATTGCACCTGTATCGGCACGAACAATTTTGTAGTTTAAACCTAAACGATCAAAAATACGATTGTAGGCATCATACATTTTGTCATAAGATGCATCTAAACCTTTTTCATCTACATCAAAAGAATAAGCATCCTTCATAATAAATTCACGTACCCGAATCAATCCAAAACGAGGACGCGTTTCATCACGATACTTGGTTTGAATTTGATAAAGGTTGTAAGGAAAATCTTTATAACTCTTACCATCCATTGCTGCCGCTAGCGTAAATAGTTCTTCATGCGTAGGACCTAAGACATATGGACGGTTGTAACGGTCTTTTAAGGCAAACATATTCGAACCAAAAGCCTCACGACGACCCGATTGAATATAGACTTCTTCCGGAATCAAGGCTGGCATCAATAATTCTTGGGCATCTTTGGCATCCATCTCCTCACGGATAATATTTTCAATTTTTGATAATACTTTCTTCCCCATTGGCATGATCATGTACGTTCCCGCACTACTTTTTTTAATCATCCCAGCGCGGACAAGTAAATTACTTGAAACGCTGTCTTCATCTTTCGCGTTTTCTCTTAATGTATAAAAATAACTATGACTTAATTTCATATCTTTTTTCTCCTCTTTCGAATCATGGCGCCTACCTCTTTAGGGCCTTGCCAATAAGTCTTTACCTTCTGCATCGGTTTGTTACAAACCACTAAAGGAAGATCATTTTCATCCGTAATTCCGGTTAAAGAAATATCCGTACTCAATGTATGCGGACCAAATATTTCTAATTCATCATCCAAGGTAAACTTGTTCTTTACTTGTAGTAAAACTGAATCATCATCAACGGCTAAAACCGAAGCCACATATTCCTGAGTAACGGTTTCATCATGGTCTTGATACAATTGTACCTGATAGCCTGGAATCCCTTGATAAAAACCAGGACCTGTTTGGCGGTTTTCCGCTTTCGCAATTTCAAATTGAATATCTTTTAATTGCTGATCACTTACGTATCCTTGTTGATAAATCAAATCAATGAGATGGCGATAACTGGAAACCACTGTAGCTAAATAATACGCTGATTTCATACGTCCTTCAATCTTTAAAGAAGAAACGCCCCATTCTATAAAAGAAGCAATTTGATTCACAGCTTGTAGATCCTTGCTAGACATAGAAAAGAGATTATCCGGATTAGAAACCTCGGTATTACCATCCATTAAATGATATTTCCACCGGCAGCTTTGGGCACAACCCCCGCGATTGGCATCCCGTAGAGTCATATGGTTGCTTAAAACACAACGCCCGGAATAAGAAATGCACATACCACCATGAATAAAGACTTCAATGGGTAAAATATCTGCTTGTGCAATTTTCTTGATTTCATCCATTTGACATTCTCTGGCAAGTACGACACGATCCATCCCCTGCTCTTTCCAAAAACGAACCGTATTCGAATTGGTTGAAGAATGTTGGGTAGAAACATGCACTTCAAAATGACAACCCAACTTTTTCGCTGTCATCATTATCGAAGGACTGGCCACAATAATGGCATGAACCCCTAATCGATCTAAGTCAAGAAGATAGTCTTCCAAACCTTCTAAATCACTTTCATGAGGCAACATATTTACCGTTACATGTACATGGGCAGAATGGGCATTCGCAAATTCAACCAATTCTCCAATTTCTTCTAGAGAGAAATTCGAGGCACGCGATCGTAAAGAAAAAGATTTTCCTCCAATATAGACCGCATCGGCACCATATAAAATAGCCGTTTTCGCTTTTTCTAAATTGCCAGCAGGAGCTAACAGTTCGATTTTTTTCATACTGTATCCTCCTTCTTTAAGGTTGTGTTTTGATAATACCAATGGTTAGAACCATCGATTGGTGTTCCCTGACGATAAGCATTTAAGACTTGAATCGTCCACGCATCATCTTTTAAGAAAGAATCAATGCGAAACCGTTTGATTCCAAAAGATTCTAAGGAAGCAATCTCCTGAATACTTTGAATCGGCTGTTCACTAAAGATGTGTGTTCCCGTTTCATCTTCTACAATTGGCATACGATCCGAACGGGTTTGTTCGATTAAATCCAGATGACTTCGCTTTTTAAAATCTGGACGATCAATCGCATCTAAATAATTCGTAATTAATGGTCGCCGTGAATATAAAATAGAAAAATAACCATCAATCAATACTTCACATCCACCTGCAACACTAATCTGTTGAATTTCCGCAAGCGACAACTCGTGCGCTAAGCTAACGGCTAAACAGCCTTGATTGAGATAAAATTCTACATCGCGATGATTGGCAATGAGGGTTTCGGGTTGATAGACCAAGCGCGTATAGCCCATTTCTTTAGCTATATACAAAAGGCCTTCATCAGAAAAATAGATACCATCAATAGAAAGATCCTTACAAGTTTGAATAAGATCTTTACATCGATCAAAGTCAGAATCCATCATCAATTTGCAGGAATTCACATAAAGTTCCATTTGATTTGCCAAACAGATTTCTTTCCAATCTTTCAAGGCTTCTATCTCAACGGTATTAGCACTACAAACGGATAATCCTTTTATGCCAATAAGAATGGCATCAGCTCCAGCCTGCTTTAAAGCAGGTATTGAATCCATTTCATGAATTGTCGTAATAATCAAGGAAGTCACCTCCACAATGCTTCTATTTTATCATACAACCGGAATTTGTTTTGCATAAATGTTTCAAAAAAGAGTATAATAACAGCAATTATAAGGAAGGACAAATATTATGCAAAAAATTCAAATGAAAACGCCATTAGTTGAAATGGATGGCGATGAAATGACAAGAATTTTATGGAAGATGATTAAAGATGAACTCATTCTTCCCTACGTTGATTTAAAGACAGAGTATTATGATTTAGGTTTGGAAAATCGTGATGCTACCAATGATCAAGTAACCATTGATGCCGCAAATGCCAACAAGAAATATGGTGTTTCTGTAAAATGTGCAACAATTACTCCCAATGCCCAACGTATGGATGAATACAACCTTCATCAAATGTGGAAGTCTCCTAATGGTACGATTCGAGCTATCTTAGATGGAACCGTATTTAGAGCCCCAATTATGATTGATCCAATTGAGCCAATTGTAAAAAATTGGAAACAACCAATCACAATTGCCCGTCATGCCTATGGTGATGTCTATCGTGATACCGAATTCCGTATTGATAAACCAGGCAAAGCAACACTTTGTTTCACAGATACAGAAGGAAACAAAGAAGAACAAGAAATCTTCCAATTTGAAGGAAAAGGTGTTGTCCAAGGACTTTACAATAAAGATGATTCCATTACATCTTTTGCCCGCTCTTGTTTCAATTATGCCCTAGATAAAAAACAAGATTTATGGTTTGGTGCAAAAGATACGATTTCTAAAAAATACGATCATACTTTCAAAGATATTTTCCAAGAAATCTATGATACAGAATACAAAGCTAAATTTGAGGCAGCTGGAATCACCTATTTCTACTCCTTAATCGATGATATTGTCGCACGTGTGATGCGTAGTGAAGGTGGTATGATCTGGGCATGTAAGAACTACGATGGCGATGTCATGAGTGACATGGTTTCAACCGCTTTTGGTTCTTTAGCTATGATGACCAGTGTCTTAGTTTCTCCAGAAGGAAATTATGAATACGAAGCAGCCCATGGTACCGTAACTCGTCACTACTATCGTTACTTAAAAGGTGAAAAAACTTCCACCAATCCAATCGCAACGATCTTTGCGTGGACTGGTGCATTAAATAAACGTGGCGAAAAAGATGGTTTGCCTGAACTTCAAGATTTTGCCCAAAAATTAGAACAAGCTTGCCTGGACACTTTAAACGCAGGAATTATGACAAAAGATCTTTGTCATTTAGCCCAAGGTATTGAAACAAAAGAAGTGAATTCTGAAGAATTCATCCATGCGATTCAAACCCGTTTAAATGAATTAATGGCATAAAGTAAATGCTAGAGAATGTTTCTCTAGCATTTTTTTAATATCTTTTTATAAACATAATCGGCAACACCTGCGTGATTGTTGTCCACATCACTAATAACATCAGCCACCGCCAAGGCATCCGGACTACCATTACACATACATACGCCCGTTCCACAATACTTTAAGAGTTCAATATCATTGGTTGTATCACCGAATGCGACAATATCTTGATTGGATAAGTTGTTATATTCACAGAACTTATGCATCGCATACGCTTTTGCGATACGTTTATCACTGAATTCAAATAAAGTAGGTTGGGTTTTATAACCAACATAATTAGGATTTGGATGTTCCTTGACATATTGTTCAATTTTAGGCATATCTTCTAAATTCACTCGAAATAAAATCTTCGCATTTTCTTGTGCATACAATTCTTCTAGGGAATCCACAATCACTAACTCTTTAAAAGAACGCTCTGCACTACGACGCATTAGATCGTCATCTTTTACGGCATAGATTTTATGGTTTAAATAGATAAAGGGATTACATGGCCATTGATGCATAATCGCAAGGGTTTCTTTTAACCATTCCTTTTTCATTAAAAAATATGAATGTTCTTTTTGATGAAAACCATCCCAAAGCTCCGCCCCATTCATGCCAATGATGACATCAAATGGCCGTGATAAATTCCACATTTGTTGTTTGGGCATCAATTCATCAAGTGGTCGCCCACTAGCCAAACCAAAGGCATAGCCTTCCTTCCATAAATCCTCAATCATCTGAATATTCTTTTCGGGAATGGTTCGCTCATCGTTCATTAGCGTTCCATCTAAATCACAGATAATAACTTTTTTATGCATTAACTTTCCCTTCTTTCCAACTCTTTTAAAAGCGCAACAAGTTGGTCTTCATTATACACAATGTAATCACTAGCAACGCCTTCTTGTAAGTTATGACGGTTAAAATGAATGGTATGTAAACCAGCCGCTTTCGCTCCTTCCATATCTTTTATATAATTATCACCAATATAATACATCGTATCGTAAGGAATCGACAAACGATCACAAACCGTCTGAAAAGCTTTGGCATCAGGTTTCGCATAACCTATACCTTCACTGGTAAAAATCGCATCATCCCCAATATAGTCATACATACCTAGTGTACGCACTTTGTCTTTTTGATGTCCTTCTTGTCCGTTTGTTAAAATAGAAACTCGCGCAGAAGTCGAAGCAAAAAATTCATGCAGAACTGGTTGCATGGAGATCTGTCCTTGATATTTGCGGTAGGCATCTTGAAAATCAGCAGCTTGTTCTAAAGTAAAAGGAATAGATAATTCTATACAAGCCCCATAGATACGATAAATTCCTACATCATCGGAAGTAATAACATGTTCATGTTCTAAATCAAAAACACGATCACCTACTTTACGATAAACTTTGTAAAAAAATGGCAGACTAACTGGTAAAACCGGAATAAATTGTTTTACGGAACGATTAAATGGTTCTTGTAAGTCATAAAGGGTATCATCACAATCAAAACATAAATTAAGCATTTTCCAACCTCACTAATAAATCTATCAATTCTTCTTCCGTATAAACGGTATAATCAGAACAATTCCCTTCCTGATGATGATGTCGATTCAAATGAATCGTGTGCATACCAGCATTCTTTGCTCCTTCCATATCATTTATATAGTTATCACCGATATAAGTCCAATCAGATAATTTCGTCTTTGTCGCTTCAGCGACAATTTGAAAAGCTTTTGGATGGGGTTTGGCAAAACCAATTTGCCCACTGGTAAAAATATGATCACTAGGAAAATACTTTTCGACTTCTAAGGCATGAAGTTTCATTCTTTGATGACAATCACTTCCATTGGTCAAAATAGCGAGTTCAGATTTCGTTGTTTGAAAAAAACGATGATAGGCTTCACTCATAGAAATAGCACCTTGATTTTTCTTGTATAAATCTTGAAAATCAGCAGCTGTTTCTAAATCAATCGGATAGCCCATTGCAGCACTCGCTTTATAAATACGATAAATGCCACTATCATCTACGGTAATGACATCATCTTGCAACAAATCAAAAACTGAATCACCAAAATCACGATATATACGGTAAAATTCTTGACTGTCTCCATCAAAGGATGGAAAGAATTTTTTTAAACACATTTTAAAAGGCCATTGCAGATCATAAAGTGTATCATCGCAATCAAAACAAAGCTTCATAAGCAAAACCTCCAAAAAAAATAGGAACTGTTAAACAGTTCCTATATTATACGATTATTCGTCTTCTTTTGCTAGACTTACTAATCTATGACGACGCTTCATAGCATCTTCTTTACAAGCTTCCATCAATGCGTCAGCAGCTTCTTGACCTTTCAACTTAATTAATTGGTTGAAACGAGTTTCTCTCATCATGAATGCTTTCATCTTAGAGTAATCAGGTTCTTTAGAATCAATTGTTAAGTGTTGTTCAGCACGTGGGTCGTAACGATACAATGTTACATATCCACATTCAACTGCATCACGTTGTACTTGTTGGTGAATACCTAAACCACCTTTAATGTGGTGTTCAGCACAAGGTGCATAAGCAATGATCAATGATGGTCCATCATAGCTTTCAGCTTCTTGGAATGCTTTCAATGTTTGCATCTTGTTAGCACCCATACATACTTGAGCTACATATGCATGACCATAAGTCATAGCGATTTGTCCTAAATCCTTCTTAGAAGTAGATTTACCACCAGCAGCGAACTTAGCGATTGAAGCACGTTGACTTGATTTAGAAGATTGTCCACCAGTATTTGAATAAACTTCAGTATCCAATACTAAGATATTTACGTTTACGTCGTTAGCCAATACATGGTCAACTCCACCGTATCCAATATCGTATGACCAACCATCACCACCGATGATCCATACAGATTTTTCAACTAAGTCTTCTTTAGCTAATGATTGAACATCAGCATTAGCTTCTTTAGCAGCTAATTCTTTAATTTGTGGTTGTAATGCACGTTCAGCATCTTTATCACCTTTAGCAGCGATATATTTATCGAACAATGCTTTTAAGTCAGCAGAAACAGTATCTGCATTTTCTTCCATAATTCGATAGATACGAGCCATCTTGTAGTTTTCAGCTAATGCCATACCATATCCGTATTCAGCATTATCTTCGAACAATGAGTTAGCCCAAGCAGGTCCGTTACCATCTTTATCTGTTACAAATGGAGTACTTGGAGTAGCACCACAGTAGATTGATGAACATCCAGTAGCGTTAGCGATCATCATATCTTTACCAAATAATTGAGAAGCTAAACGGTAGTAAGGAGTTTCACCACATCCTGGACATGATCCAGAAACTTCAAAATAAGGCATCAAGAATTGAGAACCCTTGATTGTGTTCTTAGGGAATAAATCAGTCTTGTATTCTGTTTCTTTATATAAGTAATCAGCAAGTGGATCTTGATCCATCAATGAGTGGATAGGAACCATCTTCAAGGCTTTTTCACCCTTCTTACCTGGACATTCAGTAACACATAATCCACAACCAACACAGTTAGATGGACTTACTTGTACACGGAAAGCCAATTTCTTATCTTTAACACCAATAGCTGGAACAGTTTCGAATTCTTGAGGTGCACCAGCAACTTCTTCATCAGTTAAAGCAAATGTACGGATTGTTGCATGTGGACATACGAATGAACAGATACCACATTGGATACAGTTTTCTGCATTCCAATCAGGAACCATAGCAGCAATTGCACGTTTTTCTTTGAATGATGCATTTGGTTGCATTGTACCATCTAATACACCAAATTTAGTGAATGCACTAACTGGCATATCGTAACCTTCAAGAGCGTTAATACGTCCTGCATATTCATCCCAGTAAGCATCACCAGTCATAACACGAAGTTCATTGAATGGTAATTCAGCCCAAGCTGGATCTACTGGAACTTCAACGATACCGTCTTTACCAGCATCAATAGCCTTATAGTTCAAGTTAACGATTTCGTCACCTTTCTTACCATAAGATTTCTTAGCAAATGCTTTCATCAATTCAACAGAAGTTTCCAAAGGCATGATTTGTTCGTTCAATGCGAAGAATGCACTTTGTAAAATTGTGTTTGTACGACGTCCCATACCAATTTCTTGAGCAATTTGAGTTGCGTTGATGATATAGAATTTTGCATGTGCTTTAGCCAAACGAGCTTTTAAGCGATTTGGCATTTGTTTAACGATTTGATCTTTGTCAAATGTTGTATTCAATAAGAATGTTCCACCGTCTTTTAATCCACGAGCAACATCATATTTGAACATATATGTATCAAGTGATACAGAGATGAAGTCTGCATTGTTTACATAGTAAGTTGCATGAATTGGAGATTTTCCAAAACGCAAGTGAGAACGTGTAACACCACCGGCTTTTTTAGAGTCATATGCGAAGTAACCTTGTGCATATTGATCTGTGTTATCACCAATGATCTTAATAGTGTTCTTGTTTGCACCTACAGTACCATCAGATCCAAGACCCCAGAATAAACATGAAGTAGCATCAGATTCGATTTGGTAAGAAGTGTCAACAGGTAATGAAGTATGAGTAACATCATCTTCGATACCAACAGTGAATCCTGTCTTGATTTCACTTTCTTTTAAGTAATCAAATACAGCTTTGATATGGCATGGTTGTGTATCGTGTGAACCTAATCCATAACGACCACCGATGATTTCGATGTCTTTACCATTTAATGCACCTAATACATCTAAGTACAATGGTTCACCACCAGCACCATATTCTTTTGTACGGTCTAATACCGCAATACGTTTTACAGTTTCAGGTAAAACAGCAGTTAAGTATTTAGTAGAGAATGGACGATACAAATGAACTTTGATCATACCAACTTTTTCACCTTTAGCTACTAAATCATTAACAACTTCTAATCCAGCTTCACTAGCAGAACCCATAACAACGATTACACGTTCAGCATCTGGAGCACCAACGTAGTTGAAAGGTTTATAATCACGACCAGTGATTTCGCTGATTTTTTTCATGTAGTCAGCAACAACATCAGGAACTACATCGTAATGAGCGTTTCTTGCTTCTACAGTTTGGAAGAAGATATCGTCATTTTCGTTAGCACCACGAGTTACTGGATTTGCATGTGGATCCATTGAACGTTTACGGAAGTCAGCTAATGCTTCGTAATCGATTAAATCCTTATATTTTTCAGTATCGAACACTTCAACTTTATGAACTTCATGACTTGTACGGAATCCATCAAAGAAGTGTAAAAAAGGTACATGACATTTAATCGCAGTTAAGTGAGCGACACCAGCTAAATCCATAGCTTCTTGAACAGAGTGAGATGACAACATAGGGATACCAGTTTGACGTACTGCATAGATATCCTCGTGATCACCAAAGATGTTTAATGAACGACTTGCTAAAGAACGAGCCGCAACATGTAAAACAACTGGAAGGTTTTCACCAACCCATTTATAAATGTTTGGAATCATTAACAACAAACCTTGACTTGCAGTGAAAGTTGTTGGTAATGTTCCTCCCTGTGCAGCACCGTGCACAGCACCTGAAGCACCAGCTTCTGATTGAAGTTCAGCAATTTTTACGACTTCACCAAAAGCGTTTTTTCTTCCTTGGCTTGCCCAAACATCCATAACTTCTGCCATAGGAGAAGATGGTGTGATTGGGTAAATACAACTCATTTCGGTAAGTGCATAGGCGTTATGAGCCGCAGCTGTATTACCATCCATGGACTGAAATTTCTTTGCCATATGTAATTTTTCCTCCTTAAAAATAGTATTTACTTACACCACAACCATTATACGAGCTTTAAAGTCTTTTTTAAAGGAATTTTTACCCTTTTTTCGCAAATTTGAAAACTATTTCACAGTTAGTTAAAGCTTATTTCAAACATAACAATTGTTTTTATTCTATAAACAAAATAAAAAGAAAAAGGGATTATGCAAATAAATACAGATTCAAAATTTTGTGTGTTATAATAGCATCGAGATTAAGGAAGGACGGATACGTATGATTCCAGCTTCACTTTTTCCTTTAGTAACAGCTATTATCAGCAATATTATTGCCCAGATTGCAAAAACCATTGTGTATTTCTACAAATCTGGCGAATGGGATCTACATTGGGTCATCGCAAGTGGCGGATTTCCTAGTTCTCACTCGTCAACGGTAACGGGACTGGCCATGGCAATTGGCATGCAAGAAGGTTTCAACAGTGCACTCTTTGCCGTGACAACAATTTTTGCTTTTATAGTTATGTATGATGCTTGTCATGTTCGTTATTATTCAGGAAAAAACATCGAATTAGTACAACAATTAATCAAAGACCTAAAAGATGAAGCCCAAATTAATATTGGATATGATGAACCCATCTACAAAGAACAGTTAAAAGCTGTTCTAGGGCATAAATTTACCGAAGTAGTTGGTGGATTTGTCGTTGGAATAATTGTTCCATTACTTATTTGCCCATTATTTTTAAGATAACAAGGAGGAGGAACCTATGTCGGAAGAAATCAATAACAATGAGCCCCATATTCCTACAAAAAAAGAAGTCGAAGAATGCATCAGCAAGATTCGCCCCTACATCCAACAAGATGGTGGCGATATTGCTCTATTAGGCATTGATGAAAACAATGTCGTATATGTTTCATTCCGAGGTGCTTGCCAAGGTTGTTTTATGGCAGTCGAAGATTTCTCAAGTGGAATTAAATCATTAATTTTAGATGAAGTACCTGGCGTTACAGATGTCATGTTGGTATAAGAAAAGCGGATTAATCATCCGCTTCTTTTTTTTCTAACATATGGTTAATAAAATAAGGAAACTGCTTTTGCCACCACGGCCAATCATGGGCTACATCATACCCCCAAAAATCACACCAAGCATGAATTCCCTTTGCTTGAAAGATTCCATCCAATTTACGCAAGTCCGATACCGTCTGATCTTCCCAGGCCCCTTGACCTACACAAAAGATCATTTGACCACGATTGTATTTTTCAATATACGGATGATCTAAAGGTAAATTATACATATATGCCATAGGATTATTGCGATACGTTATATCATTATGATAAGAGCCATAGAACTCACTCACATCATAAATCCCTGATAAACCTAATACCCCATCAAATAAGTCCGGAAAACGGAAATAGAGATTTGCACTATGTGTAGCACCAATACTGGCCCCCGTCACCCACCAGGGAGCAAAATCATTGAGTTTCTTTTGCACCGAAGGAATCAATTCATCGACAAGATAGTTCATCCAGGTCTCATGCATATCAAAACGATATAAAGGGTCCCCATAACAATTCGACCAAGTCTCCATATCAATCGAATCACACGAAACAAAACGAATCTTTCCCTGCACTATTTCATCTTGCACCGCATCATACATATGCCGCCATTCCCATTCATGAAAACGATTATTTTGGGTAGGAATGACTAAACAGATCTTTCCTGCATGACCATAAATTTTATATTCCATATCTCTTTGTAAAGACTGAGAATATTCTTTAAAATATTGAATTTGCATGTCTGTATTATAGCTCGATATTGCCTAAATTACTACTATGCTTTATAATTAGACTGTTTTTTTAAAGGAAAGAGAGTGACAACATGTCCAATAAAGAAAAAATTTTGAATATTGCGGTCATTGCTCACGTCGATGCAGGAAAAAGTACTCTAGTAGATGCTTTCCTCCGTCAAAGTGATGTATTCCGTGATAATGAAGAAGTTGTAGATTGCGTCATGGATTCAAACGATTTGGAAAGAGAACGTGGAATTACCATTTACTCAAAAAACTGTTCCATTATTCATGACGGCGTAAAAATTAATATTGTCGATACCCCAGGCCACGCTGATTTCTCAAGTGAGGTCGAACGTATCATTCGTACCGTAGATGCAGTAATCCTATTAGTTGATTCCAGTGAAGGACCAATGCCACAAACACGCTTTGTTTTATCAAAAGCTTTGGAATTTGGTCTAAAACCAATTCTTTTAATCAATAAAATTGATAAAAAAGATCAACGTGCAGAAGAAGTTGTTGATGAAGTATATGACTTATTCTTGGATTTAAATGCCAATGATGAACAATTAGACTTCCCTATTTTATACGGTGTAGCCCGTGAAGGAAGAGTCCAATACGATTTAAATACCCCAAGCGACAACATTGATCCATTGTTTGATACCATTTTAAAACGCTGTGATGTCTATCCTGATAACGATGATAAACCAGCACAAATGCAAGTATCCGCATTAGCTTATGATGAATACATCGGACGTTTAGGAATTGGTCGTGTATACAATGGTATCTTACGTCAAGGTGATACATATATTCGTTGTAATGAAAAAGGCGAAGAGAAACGTGAAACCATTTCTAAACTCTTTGTCTATAAAGGATTATCTCGTACCAGCGTAAAAGAAGCCCATAGTGGTGATATCGTTGTAGTTGCTGGTATGCCAGATATTTCAATTGGTGATACAATTTGTGATCCCGATCATATCGAACCAATGGAACATATTGAAATTGAAGAACCTACCCTATCCATGAACTTCCATGTTAACACCAGTCCATTTGCCGGACAAAGTGGAAAATACGTTACAAGCCGTAACATTAAAGAACGTCTTGAAAAAGAATTGGAAGTAAACGTTGGATTAAAAGTAGAGCCAACCGATAGTGCTGATTGCTTCAAAGTATCCGGACGTGGTGAATTACATATTTCCATCTTAATTGAAAATATGCGTCGTGAAGGCTATGAACTAGCTGTATCAAAACCCGAAGTTATCTTACATAAAGATGAAAACGGAACCAAAGTAGAACCCGTTGAAGAAGTTATCTGTATTGCGCCAAGCGAATACCAAGGTACCATCATCAACAAGCTAAATCTTCGTAAAGGTGTTATGCAAGATCTAAACGAAGAAAATGGTTATGTAAGAATCACTTACCAAGCTCCAACCCGTGGATTGTTAGGATTCCGTAGTGAATTCATCAATGATACCCATGGTGAAGGAACCCTTGTTCGAAGAATCGCTGGATATGAACCATATAAAGGAGAAATTCCTCAACGTATGCAAGGTGCTATGATTTCCACCGAAACCGGAACAGCTATGACATATGCTTTATGGAACTTACAAGAACGTGGACAACTTTTCATTTCTCCACAAACCGAAGTGTACGAAGGAATGATCATTGGTGAAAGTGCCAAAAACATCGATATGGATGTCAATCCATTAAAGAACAAAAAGTTAACCGCTATTCGTTCCAGTGGACGTGATGAAGCCATGTTATTAACCCCACCTAGAGTATTCTCCCTAGAAGAAGCGTTGGAATGGATCAATGATGATGAATTGGTAGAAGTTACACCAGATGCAATTCGTATTCGTAAAAAAGGTTTAACGGCACAAGATCGAAGAAATCTCTATCGTCAAAAAATGGCCCGTGACTAAAATATACCTGCTCAATTGAGCAGGTTTTTTCTTTTATAAAAAAAGATGGCAACAGCCATCTTTTAGGCTTTTGCCATCAATTCATCATATTGTTTTTTCGTTAATTCGTATTGTTCTTGATAAGAAGCTAATTTATCTTTTTCTTGTTGAACTTTAGCCGCAGGTGCTTTAGCAACAAAGCCTTTATTATTTAACATACCTGTAGAACGCTTGATTTCTTTTTCCAAATGTTCTAAGGCATTAGATAACTTCGCTTTTTCTTTTTCAAAGTCAATCAAATCACCCATTGCACAAGTAAATACCGCATGAGAAATTGTACGCGATAAAATATCATCGCTACCAAGTTCTTCGACATTTTGTGCATGACACATCTTATCCATAACCGCATTAGCATCTTTTGATAAACCAATCCATGCGTTGTCTTGATCACGCAAAGAAATCACAAGATCCTTACTTGGTTTCATATCATAATTCGTTTTTACTTCACGAACCGTTTCAATTGCCGACATAACAATAGCCATTTCTTGTTTTTCTGCTTCTGTATACGCAAAGTCAATCTTTTCTGGCCAAGTTTCAACATTTAAACTTTCTTTTTCATGAGGAAGATCCAAATAGATTTCTTCTGTCACAAATGGCATGAATGGTGAAAGAAGTTTTAAAATATTGATCATTACCGTATAAAGAACAGCTTTAGTACTCTTAACAACATCGGCATCTTCACTAAATAAAGTCGCCTTACTTAATTCGATATACCAACTGCAGAAGTCATCCCAAACGAAATTATACAATTCATTTCCAACCATAGATAACTCGTATTTTTCCATATTTGCAGTTACATGGTCTAAGACTTCATTAAAACGCGATAAAATCCATTTATCACTGCTGGATAATTTATCCAATTGCAATTGTGGCATTTCATCGCCCACTTGCATTTGTACATAACGAGCCGCATTCCAAATCTTATTGATAAAATTCCAACTTGAATCGACTTTTGTCGTATCATAACGCAAATCTTGGCCTGGAGTTGAATTGGTTGTTAAGAAGAAACGCAAGGCATCCGCACCTTTTTCTTGAATAACATCCATAGGATCAATACCATTACCTAAAGATTTAGACATTTTACGACCTTGGTTATCACGAACCAAACCATGAATTAAAACATCTTTAAATGGACGATTCTTCATGGCAAAACGCGTTTGGAAAGCCATACGGGCAACCCAGAAGAAGATAATGTCATAACCTGTAACTAAACAGTCATTAGGGAAATAACGTTTTAAATCTTCGGTTTCTTCTGGCCAGCCTAATGTTGAGAATGGCCATAAACCGCTGGAGAACCAAGTATCCAAAACATCTTCATCTTGAACCCATAAATCTTTATCTTCAGGATCTTCCATACCAACATAGATTTCTCCGGTTTCTTTATTGGTCCAAGCTGGGATTCGATGACCCCACCACAATTGACGTGAAATGCACCAGTCTTCAATTTTTTCGAGCCATTGAGTAAAAGTCTTCTCAAAACGTTCTGGAACAAAGTGAATCTTTTGGTCTTCGATTTCCTGGTTTGCGAGAACTTGTTCAGCTAAAGGCTTCATCTTTACAAACCATTGTTTACTTAAATATGGTTCAACAATAACACCCGTTCTTTCGGAATGACCAACGGGATGCATATGTTCTTCAATATGGTCAACAACACCAGCTTTTTTGAAGTCTTCGACTAAAGCTTCACGACATTCAAAACGATCCATACCTGTATATTTACCGCACATTTCATTCATCGTTCCATCTGGATTCATACAAACTGGCATTGGCAAATTGTATTTTTTAGCTAATGCGAAGTCGTTTGGATCGTGTGCAGGTGTACATTTCATAACCGCTGTACCAAAGCTCATATCAATATAGTCATCAGCCATAATTGGTAATTCATCCCCATTAGCCGGATTGATTGCATGCATACCAACAATATCTTTGTAGCGTTCATCATCAGGGTGTACAAAGATCGCCTGGTCGGCAAACATTGTTTCTGGACGTGTTGTCGCAATAACTAAAGTCTGTCCTGTTTCGACTACTTTATAGTTAAAGTAATACATGTGTCCCATGATTTCTTTATGTTCAACTTCAATATTACTCAAAGCCGTCTTAGCTTCTGGATCCCAGTTAATAATTCTTTCGCCTTGATAGATCAAACCTTGATTATATAAATCAACGAAAGTTTTACGAACCGCTTTCGATAAACCCTCATCAAGGGTAAAACGTTCTCGACTATAGTCCAAAGATAAACCCAATTTAGCCCACTGACTACGAATGGTAGAAGCGTATTCTTCTTTCCATTCCCAAGCTCGGTCTAAGAATTTTTCTCGTCCAATATCATAACGGGAAATGCCTTCTTCTTTTAAACGTGCATCAACTTTCGCTTGCGTAGCAATACCAGCATGATCCATACCAGCTAACCATAAAACATCATAGCCGCGCATTCTTTTATAACGACATAAAATATCTTGGATTGTCGTATCCCAAGCATGTCCTAAATGCAACTTTCCTGTTACATTAGGTGGAGGAATCACAATACAATAGGGATGTTTACTCACATCACCAGCTGTGAAATACCCATGTTTTAACCAATCTTGATATCGGTTTGCTTCTACGGCCAAGTGGTCGTATTTTGGTGCCATTTCTTTAGTCATAATCTCATCCTTTCCTAAAAAAAAGCACATCCGAAAGGACGTGCTTTGACGTGGTACCACCTAACTTTGCTTATTCAGCCTTATCACATAACGCTGTGTCTGCGTATTCTCCTACTCCATTCAGAAAATAAGCTCCTAGACTACCTTCATCTTCCCTAATTACTCTCTTACACCAAACAAGAGCTCTCTATCAATTAAAGGTAAGACTACTCCTTCTACTCATCGCTTTTACTTACTTATAGTAACAAAAGTAGAAAAAAATTCAAGCTAAAGTGTATTTTGATCAAATTGCGCTAACCAGGTTTCGACTTCTTTCATAACTTCAACTAAACAACCTGCTTGAAAAGGAACCTTTAATCCCGCTAATTCAACAACTTGTCGGAATGGATATTTGCCCCCTATCGAACAAATCTTTTGATAATCCGAAAAAGCCTGCGAATCTTTCCTTTCAAACCGTGACCAGAACTGTAAAGCACAAACTTGCGCTAAAGTATAATCAATGTAATAGAAAGGATCCATAAAAATATGCAGTTGACGCATCCACCAACCACCTTGTTCTAAGAATGGAATTTCGGAATAGTCTTTGTGTGGCAAATACATCTTTTCCAGTTTTCGCCAACAAGCCATTCGCTCTTGGGAAGAATATTCAGGATGTGCATAAATTTCATGTTGGAAATGATCCACTAAAACGCCATAAGGTAAGAATTTAATCGCTCCTGACATATGGTGATACAAATACTTATTCGTATCTTCTTTAAAGAAAGAATGCATCCAAGGATAGGTGATAAATTCCATTGACATCGAATGAATTTCACAAGTTTCATAGGTAGGCCAGACACATTCAAATGGGAAAATAGAACGACTCGACCATACTTGATAGGCATGCCCTGCTTCATGTGTCAGAGTTTCAACATCACTGGATGTACCATTAAAGTTCGCAAAGATAAAAGGACTTTCATAATTCGGAATATACGTACAATATCCGCCAGCTGCCTTATCTGATCTGGCCTGTAAATCCATCAAATGGGAATCCATCATGCTTTGAAAAAATGATCCAGTTGAATCGGATAATTCACGGTACATCTTACCAGCTAACTTAACACATTCTTCTTGGGAAACATGGGGCTTTGGATTTCCTGTGGTAAATTCCACTTTTTCATCCCAAGCATATAAATGATCGAGATGCAGACGCGCTTTTTGTGATGCATAAAGTTTTTGTGCGACTGGAACGACTTCTTTTAGGATTTCCTGGCGGTATTGTTTTACATCGTCTTGATTATAATCAAAACGATTCATACGATAATACCCCAAAGGAATGTAATTCTCATAGCCAAGTTTTTGTGCCATTTTGGTTCGCACTTGAACTAAGCCATCAAAAATTTCTAAGAGTTCATCTTTATGTGCTTCAAACCAACCCCAATAAGCCTTGGTGGCTTTTTTACGGCAATCTCTAGAAGCATCGGTCATCTTTACTTCTAAGGAAGATAAATTATAGATCTTTCCTTCAAAGGAAATCTCTGCAGAAGCAATTAAAGACTGATACTTAGATGCTAGCCGGTTTTCTTCCTGTAATTCTGGTACGATTTCAGGTGAGAAGCTCTTCTCCTCCATTTCTTTCATCGCAAAATAGGTCGGAGGAATCTGGTCTTTGACTCCTTCCATCCATTTACTATGAACGATGGATTTAGAAATAGCTTGAAACGATGCTTCAAGTTCTGGAACCTTTTCATCATAGAACTGATTTTCCTTTGCATAATAAGGATCTTTGGTATGAATCGAATGACGAATCGAACAAAGCGTCACATTGGTATCAAAGTCTTTGTATAGGGTATCATATTGCTTCCATAAGGACATAAACTCCGTTTGGCTATCTGCCTTTTGAATTGCTTCATTTAATTCTTCTAAAGAAGTCTTCATTTCATCCACATTGATGGAATGATACGTAAAATCTTCAAAAATCATAAAACCTCCAAAAAAAGAAGCGGAACAGTATGTTCCGCTAACAATCGAAAACTTATTTTCCTAAAGTTTCTTTGATTACTTCTTGAACTTCTTCCATTGTTTCTTTTTCAACACACTTAGCAGCAAGTTCTTGCGCATCCGCAAAACTCATGTTGTTGATAATCTTACGAGCTCTTAATACTTGAGTAGCACTCATAGAGAATTCATCCAAGCCTAATCCTAACAATACAGGAGCAGCTAATTCATCACCAGCCATGGCACCACACATACCACACCAGCTTCCGTTCTTATGTGCACCTTCAATTGTCATCTTAACCAAACGTAAGATACTTGGGTTCAATGGTTGATATAAGTAAGATACATGTTCACTCATACGGTCAGCAGCCATTGAGTATTGGATCAAGTCATTTGTACCAATTGAGAAGAAGTCTGCATATTTAGAGAATTGATCAGCTAAAGCAGCAGCAGCTGGAATTTCAACCATCATACCAACTTCGATATCATCGGCAACTTTAACACCTTCTGCAATCAATTTAGCTTTTTCTTCTTCATAGATAGCTTTAGCTTGTCTAAATTCATTGACAGTTGCGATCATTGGGAACATGATAGCTAATTTACCATAAACAGAAGCACGGCATAATGCTCTTAATTGCGTACGGAATACATCTTGTTCTTTTAAGCACAAACGAATCGCACGGTAACCTAAGAATGGGTTCATTTCTTCAGGGAAAGTATAGTAAGATAATTTCTTATCTCCACCAATATCCAAAGTACGAACAACAACACGTTTACCATTCATACCTTCTAATACTTGTTTGTAAGCTTCAAATTGTTCATCTTCTGTTGGGAAGTGATCACTGTCCATATATAAGAATTCCGTACGGAACAATCCAACGCCTTCACCACCATTTTTCAATACACCTTCAACATCTTTAAATCCACCAATGTTTCCAGCAATATCTACTTTATGTCCATCAGTAGTGATTGTTTCTTGGTTAACTAAAACTTTTAATTCTTCTTTTTCTTTTGCGTAAGCAGCAGCTTTTTCTTTGTATTTAGCAATTGTAGCTTCATCAGGGTTTACAACAACTTCACCATCTAAAGCATCCAAAGCTAACACATCGCCATTTTTACAAGCATCTAATACACCTGGGCATCCTACAACAGCAGGGATTTCAAGGGAGTTAGCCATAATAGCAGAGTGAGAAGTTTTACCACCGATTTCCGTAGCAAATCCTTTTACATATTCATTTAATTGTGCTGTATCACTTGGTGTTAAGTCATGAGCAACAATAATAGAATCTTCAGAAATAGCTGTTAAATCAGGAATTTCTAATCCTAACAAGTTACATTTCAAACGGAAAGTAACATCCTTAACGTCTGCAGCTCTTTCACGGAAGTAATCGTTATCCATGCTTTCAAACATAGCAACCATGTTATCAGCAACTTGTTCTGTAGCATATTCTGCATTAACAGAATCGTTTTCGATTTGTGAACGAATTTGACCAGCTAATTCTGGGTCTTGTACCATCATCAAATGAGCATCGAAGACAGCTAATTCTTCTTCAGCTAAACGTTTAGAAGCTCTTTCTTTTACTCCTTCAATATCTTTTACTGTTTTTTCCAAAGCAGCATCGAATTTTGAAATTTCTGTTGCGGCATCACAACCTTCTTTTTTTGTGATAACAACATTTGGTGTTTCCAACTTATATGCTTTTGCAACGGATACACCAGCACTTGCAGCAATACCTTTTAACATGATTAATCCTCCTAAATAGATGCGTTATTAACGCTTTCATTCAATCAAAATTTTAACACTATTCTTTTCCTATCGCAAACAAAAAGACATTCCGAAGAATGTCTTAAAGATTATTTATTTTGCATTTTGAACAAAGGAATACTTACAGCCGTTGTTACGATACAGCATAAAATCATTTCAACAACACCTTGTACACCAACTAAGGCAATCACAAACATCAATGGATTGTTGACATGTAAACCAGCACAGATATTTTGTACATAGCTAGAACTATAGAAGAAGATTACCAACGTTCCCATAAAGAATAACGTATTAAAGAAAGCAGCTAATAATCCACTAATAGCACAATTTAGCTTTTGTGGGAATTTGTTCCATTTCGTTAAACCTTGGAATACTAAACCAGTACATAATCCCATCAAAACACGAGCTACAACACAAACCACAAAACATCCAAATGGGTTGATGGAGAATAATGCTGTTCCCATAGCACTACCACCAGACATAGCATTAAAGAAAGATGTACATCCAAATACTAAGCCAAGAATCAAACCATCAACAGGTCCCATCACAATAGCTCCAATGGCAACGGGAATCGTCAATAAGCTCATTGACAAAGGTCCAATCACAAGGTAACCCAATGGTGTAAATGACATTACAACCACAACCGCGATAAGTAGCGCTAAAGTACTCATTCGCTTTGCATCAAAACTTGATTTGTTCATATTCAATTTTCCTCCTACTCTCGTTTCTTACGAATACGATGTAAATCAATACATTTGGCATAATAGTTTGCTGACTGTCAAACGATCAATCGCAATACGCCGAGGAAAATGATAACACTTATCTGTTAAAAAAACTAGACTTTTTTCCTTCTACACAAATCCAGTCGGTTCCGGGTTTGGTGTGAACCCTTACATTGGAAAATCCGGCTTTTTCAAACATCGTTTGATAACCAGCTTCATCCGTAATAAAAAGATGATACTTTTCAATATTCTCTAAAGTTTCCTGGGATAATCCAGGTTTTAAATAAGTATCACAAACCATTAAGAAAACACCGTTCTCTTTGAGAACACGTAGTACTTCTTTTAGGTTTTCTTGGGGATCAGGCCAAAAATAAAAACTTTCAACGGTAGTAATTTTATCAAATGTATGATCCGCAAAAGCTAATTGGGCAACATTGCCTTGTTGAATGTCTACTTTTCCAGCCTCTACTAAGGCTTGATTATAGTTCGTAGATTCTGCAACCGATACATCAGAATAATCTACACCATAGACTTTTTGGCAGGTTTTCGCTAATAACGAAATCGTATTTCCTCCACCGCAACCAATATCTAAAGCGCAGTCATTTTCATTTAAATTAAAAAAGGATAATGCCCAGTTTGTCACTTCATTATGTGACTGGTTCATTCTTTCCAGCATTTGATGTCCTTCTTGTCCTTGGGGTTTTGCCGGATTTCCTTTTTGCGTAATTTCATTTTGATTTTGATTTGTCATAAAAACCTCTTTTCCTATCCAGTATTATAAAAAAATTTCCAAAGAAAAACCAGCAAGTGCTGGTTTTGTCTTATTCTGAATGGTGTTGCGCAATAATTTTTTGTGCAATAGGTTCAGGAACTGGATCATAACGATCCATCGTCATCGTATATTTACCAAGCCCTTGCGACATACTACGTAAATCTAGAGAATAACGTAGCATTTCAGCTAATGGAACTTGGGCATCAATGATTTGATCATCTTCTTGTGGTTCCATACCCATGATAGCTCCACGACGTTTGTTTAAATCACCAATAATCGTTCCCGTATAAGCATCTGGAACAACAACACGAACATTCATAATTGGTTCAAGAAGAATTGGATGACATTTACCCATCGCATCTTTGAAAGCTAGATGCGCAGCCATTTTGAAGGCCATTTCACTTGAATCTACATCGTGATATTTTCCATCCATTAAGGTTGTTTTTAAATGAACCATTTTATAGCCGGCAAGTGGTCCCGATAAACTACATTCACGCAAGCCCGTTTCAACGGCTGGGAAGTATTGTTTAGGAACTGCTCCACCAAATACTTTTTCATCAAAAACAAGTTCTTCGCTATCTTCATTTGGTTCAAAATCCACAAAGACATGTCCAAATTGTCCATGACCACCGGATTGTTTTTTATGGCGTCCTTCACCAGTTGCCTTCTTCGTGATTGTTTCACGATAAGTTACTTTTGGATCTTCGGTCGTTACTCCGACTTTATATTTAGAAGCCAGCTTGCTTAAGATAACATCCAAGTGTTGGTCTCCAATACCATAGATAATCGTTTGTCCGGTTTCTTTGTTGTTAACAACTTTAAAAGTAGGATCTTCTTCTAATAAACGCGATAAACCAGTTGATAATTTATCTTCATCATTTTTGGTTTTAGGGTAAATAGCTTGTCCATACATTGGTTCATCAAAAGTAATTGGATCCGCAATCAACAATTTATTCTTTTCACAAAGGGTATCATTGGTATGCGTATTTTGTAACTTCGTAACGGCACCAATATCACCAGTAAATAACTTACCAACAGCTGTTTGGTGTTTTCCTTTGATGATATAAATCGGACCAATCTTTTCAGTAGCTCCATTATTTGCGTTAACAACCGTCGAATCACTGGAAAGAATACCACTTAAAACTTTCACATAAGAAATTCTTCCAACAAATGGATCCACAATGGTCTTAAAGATTTGGGCTGTTAAAACTTCTGATTCACTCGTCAAGAGTTCAACCGGTTCTCCATCTGGAGTTTGCGCAGTATATAAACCTTTTTCTGAATAGGTTGGGAAATAGGCAACAATTAAATCCATCAAACGACGAATTCCAATCATTTCCGTAGCACTTCCTGAATATACAGGAACAATTTCTCCATTACGGATACCAATACGAACACCTCGAGTTAATTCAGCATCGGTAAATTCTTCGCCTGAGAAGAATTTTTCCATCAACTCATCATCACCCATTGCGACTGCTTCAGCAATTTGATCTTTGTATAAAGCTACTTCATCTACTAATTCATCTGGAACAGGTTGGGCAACATCAGCATTGGCCTTTTCCCCTTTATAGTACCAGGCTTTATTACGAATAATATTTACTGAACCAACAATCTCGCCATTTTCAACGATTGGCAATTCAAATGGAATGACGTTTTTACCAAATTCTTCACGTAATGCACTATAGGCATCTTCAAAATTGGTATCAGGTTCATCTAATTTATTAATAAAGAAAATCGCTGGTTTTTTGGCATGTACGGCAGCTTTATACGCAAGCTTGGTACCAGATTCTAAAACGTTTTTCGCACTGGCAACAATAAGAACAGAATCTCCTACATCAAAGCCAGCTTGTTTTTCTCCTACATAATCCAAATAACCTGGTGTATCGATAAAATTGATTTTACAATCATCCCATTCAATAGGAATGATGGAAGTATAAATACTTGTTCCCCGTTTAATTTCTTCGGGATCAAAATCAATAACACTGCTCCCTTCACTGGTTTTTCCAAAACGATCTGTTGCCTTCGTATACAGCAACAATGATTCCATTACGGCAGTTTTTCCTGCTCCACTGTGTCCTAAGACAGCTACATTACGAACTTCATGACTTAAATAATCTCGCATAACGGAACCCTCTACTTCAAGATTGGCTCAAGTTGAGCGCGATTCGATTCACGAATATAATCTAATGCGGTACGATCTTGTTTGTCGACCATATCTTTATCCGCTCCAAAGGCTAATAATTTTTCTACTAAACTAGGGTATCCACCATAAGCTGCACGCATTAAAGCAGTACATCCATTATTATCAAACAAGTTGACATTGGCATTACGTTCCAAAAGAATCGCAATGGTATCTCGTTTAAAGGCAATACAAGCTTCCATCAAAGCCGATCTTCCAACTTCATCTTGGGCATCAATACTTGCACCATTATCCAAAAGACAAGCTACACAACGATCTCTACCTAAGAATGCTGCACGCATTAAAGCAGTACGTCCACGATCATCTTTGGCATTAACATCGGCTCCGGCAAGAATCAACGCTTTACAAATCGTTAAATTTCCTTTTTTAGCAGCTCCCATTAACGCTGTTTTCCCTTTATTATCTACGGCATTTACATCTGCACCATGATCAATCAATAATTGAACAACATCTTTATTATCTCTCTTGCTGGCCCGCATTAAAGCTGTACGACCATCTCCATTTTGATAGTTCACATCGGCACCAGCTTTAATTTGTGCTGCTGCCATCGCAAAATCACCTTGTGCACATGCATCCCAGAATACTTTGTTGAAATTTTGATCCATTTTATTTGCCTCCTTATAGAATCATCCATGAAAAAAACTGGATACACAAAGTTACCCAGTTAAAACCCACGAAAAGCGTGGTTGTAAATTGTATTATAAGTTTGAGCATTGCTAACAGTAACATTTTTCATTACAACCACCTCTTTTCTTTGTTAATTCCATTTTAACGAAGGCTTGGTATCCGTCAAATTACAGACCAACTTGGACATCAAACAAACCAAAATGGACAATCAAAATAAATTCCTTATAATAATAACTATGATTAAAATAATATTTTTTGATATTGATGGAACTTTAGTTGATTATGGAAAGATTCATATAAGTACAGCAGTAGCTGAAGCTTTACAAGCCTGCAAAGAAAAAGGGATTAAGCTTTTTCTGGCAACCGGTCGTCCCCGCTTTGTGATTCCAGAATTCGACAATATTCGCTTTGATGGCGCCTTATCTTTTAATGGTGCATATACTTTTAATACCGATGAAGTGATCTATACCAATCCTTTATCCAAAAAAGATATTTATACCCTTTTAGATAATGCCAAAAAGATTGATAAAGCGGTAGCTATCGCAACCAAAGATGCAATGTGTTGTGATTTCTTTCAAGAAAGCCTGCAAGAGTATTTCCACATTGCTCATCAACATTGTAAGGTCAGTCCTGCCTTTCATGACATGTTAGAGGAAGATATCTATCAAATCATGATTGGATCAACGGCTAAAGATGATGAAATCCTTTTAGATGGCATACAAGAATTACAATCGGTACGCTGGGTCGATTTTGCCACGGACATCATTCCTGTTTCTGGAGGAAAAGAAGTTGCGATGCAAAAAGTACTAGATTACTATGGCTTCCAACAAGAAGAGTGTATGGCATTTGGTGATGGAGGAAACGATAAGAAAATGCTAGAATATGCTCATATTGGTGTAGCCATGGAAAATGGTATGCCAGAAGTAAAAGCCATTGCCGACTATATTACATCGGATGTAAAAGAAGATGGTATTGTAGCTGCGCTAAAACATTTTGAAATTCTATAAAAAAGGACGGGTTAATGCCAAATGGCAAATTCAACCTGTCCTTTTTCTAAGTTAACACCCGTACAAATCACTTGAACCTTTTGACCTAATTCAAAAAAGCGATGACCAGATTGGGCTACCAGTCGCATACGCACTTCATCGTACTGATAAAAATCATCGTAAAGCGTATGAACCGGAACGAGTCCTTCTACCGTATTTTCTAACTCGACAAAAAAGCCAAAACTCTGAACGCCTACAATAGAGCCTACATAGTGTTGTCCAATATGTTTTTTCATATATTCGGCTTTTTTATAATCATCGACTAAACGCTCAATCGCAATTGCTTCTCTTTCTTTTAAAGAAATATGGAAAGCCTGCGTCTCAATTTTCGTTTGATCCTTTTTGATATGGGTAGAGGCTTGATTTTGAAAAATATACTTTCGCAACATTCGATGCACAATAAGATCAGCATAGCGGCGAATCGGTGAAGTAAAATGACAATATTCCTTCAAAGCTAAACCAAAGTGTCCCACACATTTCGCATCATAACGGGCTTTTTGCATGGCACGTAAGGAAATCATCGACAGAACTTGATGATGCTCTTCAGAAATGGATTGTAAAAAGTTCTGAATATCTCTTGGTTCCACATCTTCGGGATAAAAGGCACAGACTTCATCCATTGTACGTGCCGCCTGACAAATCTGCGAAACTTTTTCAGGGTCGGGTTTTTCATGAATTCGATAGACACAAGGATATTGATGACTATGTAAAAGGTTTGCGACACAAACATTAGCTAGAATCATGCATTCTTCAATCATCTGTTCGGCAAAGCCGCGCTCTTTAACTTGAACATCAACTGCTTGACCTTTTTTATTTAATACAATAAGTGATTCACTCGTATCAAATTCTATGGATCCTCTTTTCTCATCTTGTTTTTGGAGCTTTTCGCAACATTTTCTTAATGTAGAAATAAAGCCTGATAAATTCTCGTATCCCTCAACATTTTTCCCCTCTAAAACATCATTGACCTGATGATAGGTACAACGTTTATCAGAATGAATCAAAGAAGGAAATACTTCATAAGAAGTACAACGGCCACGGGAATTGATTTCCATCTTACAGGTAATGGTACAACGATCCACATTTGGATTTAATGAACAAATCCCATTGCTCATCGCAAAAGGTAACATCGGTACTACACGGTCACAAACATAAATACTTGTCGAACGAGCATATGCTTCTTTATCAATAGCCGATTGTTCTTTTACATAATAAGAAACATCAGCGATATGTACATATAACGTGTAGCCAGACTTCTTTTTCTCAATAGAAATGGCGTCATCGAAATCTTTTGCGTCATCTCCATCAATTGTCACAGTGAATAAATCTCGTAGATCTTTTCGATTCAGCTGATCTTTCGCTTCTACTTGATTTGGAATCTTGGCGATTTCTTTATTGACAGCTTCAGGCCATTCGGTACGAATGTGGTTGGCATGAAGCATTGATGTGATATCTACACCTGGGTCTTTTTCATGACCTAACATTTCCGTAATGCGAACTTGTAAAGGATTTCCATACTTCACAATTTGAACAACCGCTTTATGTCCATTTTTAATGGCAAATTCTGACATGTTTAGAATCTGAATAGTGCGGTGATAATCAATATCCGTATGAAAAATCATGCCTTTTTTGCGATGATAAAACGTTCCCGTAATCGATGTGATACCATGTTCATATAAATGAACGATTTCGCTTTTTTCTAAATCGACTAAAACGATATCCCCATCGAAATAAGGGCAAGATTTTCCTTTATATAAGTAAACTTTTTGATCCTTATTACTGACTAAAAGTTCAAACTTTGATACATCTTTTACTTTTCCTATCAAATATTTCTCTGTATCTGTATACAGATATGAATTGTGATTATTCAATAGAATGCGTTCTTCTTCTAAAGCGTTTAAAGTTTTCACTAAAGAAACAAAATCTTTACTAGATTTTAAATGTAGACTGGATTCAAGTTCTTTTAGTGTCCATTCATTCTTTTTATGAAATAATGTTAAAATTTCTTCTCTCATTCTTCCCTCCATTCCAAAAGAAAAAGGCCATATAGGCCTAAATCACTTGTAAAGCAATAACGATTGCAAAGAACAAAATACCAGAAATCAATGTCATACGACTAATAACTTTTTCTGGACCTCTTTCCTTTTGAACAGCAAATAAGTTCAAATCACCACTACCAGTAAATGCAGCAGATAATCCATCTGATTTACCGCCTTGCAAAAGCGTTAATATAATAATCAAGCCAGATAGGCACATTAAAACTATATTTAAAATATCTTTCATGTAGCTTCCTCACCTTTCAAATACTATAACATAGACTTAGTAAAAGTCAAAATTCAATAATTCCATCAAATCTTTTACAACATAAGTAGGTTGAATGCCATAGACATCCAAATCTTTTCGGGTATGTACACCAGTTTCTACAAAAACGGTATCTACCCTATTTTCAACCCCTAATAAAATATCCGTTCCAAGATTATCTCCGACTAAGAGAATCTCTTCTTTATGCAAATCAAAATGTTGTAAAAAATATTTTAAAATCGGATAAGCTGGTTTGGCAATATCTGGACTCGTTTGTTTTGAGGCATATTCAAACATTGCAACAATACTGCCATTACCCATTTCAAAACCATTAGGTTTAGCTAAAATCCAATCTTTATTGGTTCCAATCAATTGGGCCCCATCTAATAAAAATTGCAGGGCATATGAATAAGAAGCATATGTAGCATCTTTATCTAAACCCACAAAGACAAAATCGGGATGATCTTCCGTAATTTGAAAACCATTTTCTTCTAATGCTAAACGCATACCTTCCTTACCGATATAATAGGCTTTTCTGCTTGGAGAATGCGCATAACATATTCGACACTGGCCATCGCACTATTATAGAATTGCTCGGCTTTAATGCCTCTATATCCCATTTTTTCCATATGCAGCACATTTTCTTGTGGAGTTCGCATCGAATTGTTGGTTAAGAAATAAAATGGAATTCCTTCATGGATACAAAAATCAAGAAAACGTTTGGCACTGGGTATGATTTCGTTTCCTCGATACATCGTTCCATCTAAATCAAAAACAAGTTTTTTCATGTAAAAAGAAAGTCTTAATCGACTTTCTTTAAATCTAGATAAGGAATTTCAGTAGGTGTTTCACGGCCAAACAAAATCAATAAAACAGTAGCTTCTTGTTTTTCGTCGTCCATTTTTTCAACCGTTCCTTCAGAATCCTTGAAAGCTCCTTTTAAGATTTCTACACGATCACCAACTTGGAAATCTACACTAACGTTGGTATCTACGATTTCAAGACGTCTTAAAACAGCATCAATTTCTTCTTGAGGAACTGGGAAAGGTTTTGCTCCTTTACCACTAGAACCGATAAAACCAGTTACACCTGGTGTATTTCTGACGGCATACCAAGCTTCATCTGACATAATCATTTGCACTAACAAATAACCTGAAAATAAATTTTTCGTCTTTTCGACTGGTTTTCCGTTTTTGTATTCCACTTCGGTTTCTTCTGCAACCACAATTTGAAATAAGTTGTCTTGCAGACCCATTGTGTTAATACGACGTTCCAAATTTTCTTTGACACGATTTTCTTGTCCGGCATATGTATTTACGACATACCACTCTTTTTTTAATCCTGTATCCGACATATTCTTCTCCTTACATTCCTACAATCTTTGAAATAAATCCAGTTGCGACCATTTCACAAATGAAAAAATACACACCAAATAATAGGGTAAAAACAATGACCAATAAACTACTCTTTGTCAATTCTTTTGGGGATGGCCATTGCACTTTTCTTAATTCACGGAACACAGCAAGGGGCGTATAGGCTCTTCCTTCTTTATGTTCTTTTTCTTGTTTTTCTTTTTTCTTACCAAACATTGATATCCCTCACTTCGTTTCTTTATGTAATGTATGTTTACCACATTTTGGGCAATATTTTTTGATTTCTAATCGCTGTAAATGGGTTTTTTTATTCTTCTGCGTGACATAATTCCGGGATAAACATTCGGTACAAACTAATGTAACTTTATCTGACATTTTTTCACGCTCCTTAACTTAATTAAGATACCATTCGATTTATAGACTGTCAAATCAGAGAAATGCATTTTTTTATCTTTTTCACAAGATATTTGACTCTTGCGACAGTGGTTTCCAAGATTTCAGCAATTTCTTTGATTGAATAACCATCATTTCGCAATAAGAAGATACGGAATTCTTCTTCGGTCAATAAGCCTTTGATTTTTGATAAATACGCATCACAGACAAGTTTCGTCATGACAGTCTCATGAACCGAAAGCTCACAAGATTGCGATTGATACTCAAATACATAAGGCATATTATCCGTATAAGTATCCAAGCTAAGTACATCTAGTACTTGTTTACGACGTGATTCATACATTATCCGATCATAGAGACGATTTTTCAAAGCAAGACGATAGAAAGCAGGAAATGTACAATATTGATCGGTTCGACATTGTAGAATGCACTCATATAAGACAAGATCTGCGATTGCGATATATTCATTACGCAGAAAATCGCAAGATAAATCTTTATATACACTGCTATGAATCAGTTTGATTGTCATAGGGCGAAATATATGAATAATGTACCCCATCACATCCTCATCGCTATTAAAAAATACATAGAGATATTCAAATAAATTTTCTTTCATATTGCCCTTTCCAGAGCAAAAATGAAATTACAGAGGATTACGTTGCGAATGAATCTCATACAGTAGAACCGCACAAGCAACACTCGCATTTAAACTCGTCATTTTACCTTCCATAGGAAGAGAAACCATATAATCACATTGTTTTTTTACTAAAGGAGAAATTCCCTTTCCTTCAGAACCGATGACCAAACAAATTGGTACATCATAAATTCCTTCGCGATAGTCTCTGGCGTGATCCATGTCACTACCAACAATCCAATACCCTTCCTTTTTTAATTGTTTTAAGGTATTACTCAAATTATTGACAATCGAAACAGGAACTGTATAAGCTGCACCTGTACTTGCCTTAATAGCAGCTGGGGTTAACCCTGCACTTTTATGTTTGGTTAAAATCAAACCACTCACACCGGTACAATCACAAGTTCGTAAGATTGCCCCTACATTATGGGGATCCTGAATACCATCAAGCGCAACAATGCACTGGCTTTTACCCATTAGCTGTTTGACATCCACGGTTTGAATATCTTTTACTTTACAGGCAATACCTTGATGGTGACTGGTCTCTGTCAATGTATCGAGTTGTTGGCGATTTAAGACCTTATAAGCTAGACCAGAAGCTTTAACTTGTTGAAGAATAGAAGGATCTTTTAATCCCGATTGGATATATATTTCTTTAATTTGTTTGGGATTTTCGGAAATGGTTTTCCAAACATTTTTTCCATAAATAATCATAACTGTTCTCCTAATTCAATAATTTTGTTTAAGCTGGCTTCTAAGCGATCGGTATGATTGTATAAGTAGAGATAACCTAACCAGGCTTCTAAAGCTGTGGCTTCTAAATATTGTTTTCCGGAAGCATTTTTAGCTTTGGAATGAATCGTTGCGTTGCGACCACGTTTTAAAATCACACATTCATCTTCGGTAAAGAAATTTTCTTCCATTAAAGAATGAAGAATGGCTGATTGTCCTTTGGCACTACAAATACGCGCACTCATCTGTTGCAACTTGTGCGCATTTTGATAGCCCTTATCCAATAAGGATACACGGACTTTTAAAGACATCACGGCATCGCCAATCCAAGCTAAGGAAGTTGCGTTTTCAGTAACAATTTCCATTACAAAATTCCTTTTTCCTGTAAGGTATGACGATATTGATCTGCTACATCAAAGTTCTTTTCTTTAACAGCTTCACGCCATTTTTTATACATTTCTTTATCTTCACTAGATACAACGACCGGTTCAAACTCAATACCTAAGACATACAACATCTTTTCCATCGTTGTTTTTAAAGAACCGACAAGATCAGTATCAATGTCTCTTTTACGTAAAGCTTGATTTAATTGTTTCATCAATTCAAAAATCGTAGAAATCGCATTTGGCGTATTTAAATCATCGTTTAAAGCCGCAATAAAAGCATTCCAACTTTCTTCATTTACGGTATAAGAATCTTGTGCATCAGCCATCTGAAGTTTTACACAGGCCTGATTATATGCGGTTTGAATTCGTGTCAATTCTTTTTCAGCTTGTTGGAAAGTCTCTTCATTTAAGTTTAATGGAGCACGATAATGCGTTGAAATCAAGATCCAACGGATTTCATTACCACCAAATTGAGCAATTAAATCTTTTGCCCAACGGACATTTCCAATGGATTTAGACATCTTTTTATTGTCGATATTGATCATTCCATTATGAATCCAAAGATTAGCCAAATGGGTATGGTTGACAATTTCGCATTGGGCAATTTCATTTTCATGATGTGGGAATTTTAAATCAAGTCCCCCACCATGAATATCAATCAATGGTTTTTTAAAGACATCTTGAATCATAACAACACATTCTGTATGCCATCCTGGACGTCCTTTTGACCAAGGAGTATCCCATTGAATTCCCTTGTCGGTTGCTTTCCATAAGGTAAAATCTAAAGGATTTTCTTTTTTGGTATTCTCATCAATACGCGCACCAACCATTAGATCTTCCATGTTTTGATGGGATAATTCCCCATAGGCCTGATCCGCATTGACACGGAAATAAACATCGCCACCAACTTGATAAGCTGCGCCTAAATCAATCAATTTTTGAATGAACGCAATGACTTGATCCATCGTTTCCGTAACGCGTGGGGTTACATTAGGTTGATCAGCATGCAAATCAGCTCGAGTTTGTGCATACGCTTTAATATATTTATCTGTAATTTCTTTTTCACTCACATTTTGTTCAATTGCTGTATTAATAATTTTGTCATCTACATCGGTATAGTTACTAACATAAGTAACTTCTAAACCTTGCGCTTCTAACGCTTTTTTTAACGTATCAAATACAACAATAGGCCGGGCATTTCCGACATGCGGATAGTTGTATACCGTAGGACCACATACATACATGGAAACCTTACCTGGTTCAATAGGTTTTAATTCTTCAACTTTTTGGGAATAACTATTATATAACTTCATATGCGTCCTCCTACTTCTTTTCCTTATCCATTTCGACAGATAGATTCTTAAATTGTTCCAACAATCTAGGATCTATGCCTTCTTCTTTCATTTTTTCTAAATATACTTTATCTAAATCGTTGACATCTTTGGTTAATTCATCACGATCTTCATTAGATAATTTTGTTCTAATTGCCATAAAGCACCTTCCTTATACGTAAATACAGAATACCCTAATTAGGCCTTTTTTTCAATAATTAGGACAAACCCTATCCTTTAAAAAAGCACCAAGAATGGTAAGACTCTTGGTGCAATATTCTTTTTGTTTTAAAGCAGGCTATCTATTTTGTGTTTTCTTTTAATAAATCACGGATTTCTTCCAATAGAAGGACAGATTCATCTTTTTCTGGTTCTTCTTCTGCAACTTCCTCTTCTTTATTCAATTTAAATGTCGCAAGCACTTTTAACATCGAGAAGATACATGCTGCTACAATTAAGAAATCCACAACATTCTGGATAAAATTTCCATATTTGACTGTAGCTGTTCCAACTTGAATTTGGAGACTGGTAAAATCCAATCCACCAATTAAAACCCCAACGATTGGCATTAAGATATCATTAACTAAAGAAGTGACGATTTTCCCAAAAGCACCACCAATGATAACCCCGACAGCCATATCCATGACATTTCCTTGAGCGATAAATTCTTTAAATTCACTAACTGTTTTATTTAACTTCATATTTTTTCCTTTTTCTAACTCTTAAGGTTTCCTACATAAATAATCATAACAAAAAAAACGACATAACTAAAAGTCATGTCGTTTAATCTCATTATAAATATGGAGAATTATTCACCTAATTCAGAGAAGTATTTAATTGTACGAACCATTTGGCTAGTGAATGAGTTTTCGTTATCATACCAAGAAACTACTTGTACTTGAGTGTTTCCATCTGGTAATTCGATAGCCATTGTTTGAGTAGCATCAAATAATGAACCATAAGTCATACCAACGATATCGCTAGATACGATTTCGTCTTCGTTGTATCCGTAAGATTCAGTTACAGAAGCTTTCATTTTAGCGTTGATTTCATCAACAGTTACTTTACCTTCAACAGCAGCAACTAAGATAGTTGTAGATCCTGTAGGGCATGGTACACGTTGTGCAGAACCGATTAATTTTCCGTTTAATTCAGGGATAACTAATCCGATAGCTTTTGCAGCACCTGTTGAGTTAGGTACGATGTTTTCTGCAGCAGCACGACTACGACGTTTGTTACCTTTACGTTGAGGTCCGTCCAAAGTCATTTGGTCACCAGTGTAAGAGTGAATTGTACTCATGATACCACCTTGGATAGGTGCTAATTCATTTAATGCTTTTGCCATAGGAGCTAAGCAGTTTGTAGTACAAGATGCAGCAGAAATGATCTTATCTTCTGCAGTTAAAGTTTTGTGGTTTACATTGTAAACGATAGTTTTCAAATCGTTTCCAGCTGGAGCTGAAATAACGACTTTCTTAGCACCTGCATCAATATGAGCTTGTGCTTTTGCTTTAGAAGTATAGAATCCTGTACATTCCAAAACAACGTCAACGTCTAATTCACCCCAAGGTAATTTAGATGCATCTGCTTCTTTATAGATTGTGATTTCTTTTCCATCAACAGTAATTGAATTTTCACCTGCAGAAACTGTGTTAGCTAATGCATAAGTTCCTTGAGTAGTATCATACTTTAACAAGTATGCTAACATATCAGGACTTGTTAAGTCGTTGATAGCTACTACTTCGTAACCTTCAGCACCAAACATTTGACGGAATGCCAAACGTCCGATACGTCCAAAACCATTGATTGCAACTTTTACTGTCATATCAGTAATTCCTCCTTTAATCAATCATCAATATTATAAAAACTATAAAGGCATTTGTCAACGAGTTCACAACATATCTCGTGGGCTTTTTCACTCGTCTTTTCGTACCATTTTCTCAGCAATTTTTACCCATTCGTGATAATATAGGAAAAAGGAGTTTAGACATGAATCAAAATAATATTCTAGATTTATTAGAAAAAGATGCTCGTTTAAATGCCCAAGATTTATCCGATATTTTAAACGAACCAAAAGATGAAATTGAAAAAACCATTAAAGAATTAGAGGATAAAAAAATTATTTGTGGCTATCATACAGTAATCAATTACAACCGTGCCCAACGCGATGAAAAAGTCATGGCCTATATTGAAGTTTCTTGTTCTCCAACAAGAAACCGCGGCTATGATAAAACTGCTATGACTATAGCCAATTATCCTGAAGTTACGACAATGTATTTATTAAGTGGGGATTGTGACTTCTTATGTTTAGTTGAAGGTAAGACGATGTTTGAAGTAGCTCGCTTTGTATCCGACAAAATTGCCTGTGTAGAAGATGTTATTTCTACCAAAACGTTATTTGTCTTAAAACAGTACAAATCATCTGGTATCTTAACGGAATCTTTAAAGAACGATGATAACGATAGATTGGTCGTGACTCCATAATGAAAGAAATCTCAAAAACCGTAGAAGCGCTAAAACCAAGTGGAATCCGACGATTCTTTGATTTAGCTAATACCATGGAAGGCGTTATTTCTTTAGGCGTTGGAGAACCTGACTTCTCTACGCCATGGCATGTATGCGAAGAAGCTATTCAATCCATGGCCGATGGAAGAACGCACTATACCGCAAATAAAGGATTACTTGAATTACGCGAAGAAATTGCCAAATTCCATAGTGAACACTACAACCAGAACTATGATCCAAAAACAGAAATCTTATTAACAGTTGGAGGTAGTGAAGCCATTGACTTGTCTATGCGTGCTTTACTAAATCCAGGAGATGAAGTCATTGTCATGGATCCCAATTACGTAGCCTATGAACCAGCCATTCGTCTAGCTGGAGGCGTTTGTGTTCCTATTGTATTAACCCGAGAAAATGAGTTCAAATTAAAAGCAGATGACTTAAAAAAAGCCATTACAGATAAAACCAAAGCCATGATCATTAACTACCCTAGTAATCCAACGGGCGGTGTCATGACCGAGGCCGATTATCGAGAAATTGTTCCAATTATACAAGAAAGTGGAATTTATGTCGTCAGTGATGAAATCTATGCCGAACTAAGTTTTGATCAAGCCTTTGCGTCACTATCACAGTTTGAAGAAGTACGCGATCAAATTCTAGTCATCAACGGATTCTCTAAAGCCTATGCGATGACAGGTTGGCGACTTGGTTATATTCTTGCCAATCCAACCATCACCAAAGCTCTGACAAAGATTCATCAATATGTCATTATGTCTGCTTCTACACCTGCCCAATATGCAGCAATTGAAGCTTTAAGAAACGGATACGATGATGTGATTTTAATGCGCGAAGAATACTTAAACCGAAGAAACTTACTTGTAAACAGTTTAAATCGTATGGGATTAAATACCCCTATGCCACATGGTACATTCTATGTATTTGCGGATATTCGTCCTTACGGATTAAGCAGTGAAGAATTCTGTAACGAACTCTTAAATCAAGAAAAAGTAGCTTGTGTTCCCGGAGATGCCTTTGGCCCCCATGGACAAGGTTTCATTCGTATCTCTTATGCATATAGCTTAAATCACATTAAAGAAGCTTGTGTACGTATTGAACACTTCCTTCAACAATTTAAATAAGCCTAGATTCATCAAAAAAAATCGTATAAAAAAAGCAGGATTTCGATCCTGCTTTTCATTTTATTCAGCGGTTAATTCAGACATTGCCTTTTGGAATTTTTCCGTTTTCGCATGGGCTTCGGCTTTATCTGCCCCTTTAATACAATAGTAGAATTTACATTTTGGTTCGGTACCACTTGGACGAACTGCAATCCAGCTACCATCTTCAAGATAGTATTTCAATACATTGGATTTTGTAAAGCCAGTTAATTCACTTACTTTTCCACCTTCACAAATTGTACATTCCTGGTAGTCTTCACTACGAACCACTTTCACACCTGCAATTTCTTTTGGTGCATCAGCACGTAAGTCAGCTAAGATTTGTTTAATACGATTAGCACCCGCTTCGCCAGATAAAGTCAATGCGACTTGACTTTCTTCATATGTTCCATGACGATCATACAAGTCATTTAAGACATCCACTAAGTCTTTACCTTGTTGTTTATAGAAGGCACAAGCTTCCGCTAAAATCAATAGAGCTTGTGGTGCATCTTTATCACGTACAAATGGTTTAACCAAAGAACCATAGGATTCTTCATAACCAAAGACATAATTCTTTTCATGTGTTACTTCGTATTTTGCGACTTTTTCACCAATGAATTTGAAACCAGTTAATGTCTTTTCTGTACTAACTCCATAATCAGCTGCCACTTTTTCACCTAAATCAGAAGTTACAACAGTATTAAACATGACAGGGTTTTCTGGCATTAATCCTTTTTCTGTTAATTGTGAACAAATGTATTCAATTTCAACAGCACCGGATTGGTTACCTGTTAAAACTATATATTCCCCATTGTGTTTAACACCAACACCCATACGGTCTGCATCTGGATCACAAACCAAAATCAAATCGGCATCGTTTTCTTTCGCATACTTCAATGACAACTCATAAGCACCTGGTTGTTCTGGGTTTGGTGTAGGTGTATTTGAGAAGTCAGGATCTGGTGTACATTGTTCTTCAACTGGAATACAGTTATAACCAGTCATTTTAAAGACATCTTTGACAGGGATATTGGCTGTACCATGTTCTGGAGAGAAGACAATTTTGATATCTTTCTTAACATCTGGGTTCAATTGAATCGACAATACATGTTTATAGTAGTCTTGATCCACATCATCTCCCATTACCGTAATCAATTTCTTTTGTTCTTCAGTACAGTTGGCATCAATTGCTAATTCATCTTCGATCGCATTAACTTCACGGATAACGGCATCGGCTAAATGAGGAACTAATTGACAACCTTTGTCATCATATAATTTATATCCATTATATTCTTTAGGGTTATGACTAGCGGTAATCATGATTCCACCAAAGCATTTATTATAACGAACCGCAAATGACAACATTGGAGTTGGACGTAAAGAATCATAAACGTAAGATGCAATATTGTTTTTTGCTAAAAGATCTGCACAGTCAAAAGCCAATTCACGTGACATATGACGGTTATCATAACCAATCGCAATTCCTTTTTTACAAGCTTCTTCACCATTTTTAATAATGTAATTGGCAAAACCTTGGGTAGCTTTACGAATCGTATGAATGTTAATACGATTGGTACCAGGGCCTAATAAGCCACGCATACCTGCTGTTCCAAATTCAATTGTGGTATAGAATGCATCATTTTTTTCTTGATCCGACATATTCTCTAATTCAGCTTTATAACGTTGATCAAGATTGGGATGATTCACCCATTTCTCATATCTTTCTTCTACTAATGACATTATAAGAAATCCTCCTAAATATACTTCAATTATATCATTTTCATGCATAAATGAAAACGATTTCATTTATGCAATCTTTACAAAAAAAGACCACAATTTGTGGTCTTATCTTACTCAAAATTAGTCAATAATTTTTTGAGCACGTAATACTTCTTCGATAGAAGCAATAGCTGCATCTTCGTCTTCACCATTACAACTGATAGTGATTTCAGATTGTGTAGGGATTCCTAAAGACATAACACCCATGATAGATTTCATGTTTACTTCACGTCCTTTGAAAGCTACATTGATTTCACTTTTGAATTTAGAAGCTGCATTAACAGCTACAGTTGCAGGACGAGCATGAAGTCCTACTGGATCAACAACAGTTACAGTAATTTGTTTCATTATAAATTTCCTCCTAAGTTAATACCTATAAATATTTTAGTCCATTTCCTTGTATAAAACAATAGAAAAATGATGAATTATACTTCAATAACAGGAATTTGTAAGCGATTCAGACTTTCGCAAAATACACCACTTCCAGGAATCAAAATTGACTGAAATGTCCCATCATAAATCAATGTCTTACCACAAGATGGAGAACGACTTTTTACGATTGCGCAATCTACAGAATGCGCTTTGGCTACTTCTATCGCCTTTTTCGCACCTTCTCTATAAGCTTGCGTATAATCTAAGCCATCTTTACCAATAACTCTATTTTGGCACCGTTCACAAGGTATGCGAGGCGTTGGTAGTCCTCCCATAACCTCCGGACAAACCGGAAATACTTCATGTCCTTTTAATAATTCAATAAGCGTAGGATTGTAGTTATTCTTCCCGTTGTATTTACAATTTTGTCCTAATAAACAAGCGCTCACTAAGATTTTCATTATTGGTTCATCAATTCATTATAAAGTAATGAATATGTGTTCGCACTGTTATCCCATGATACATCTGTATTCATGGCATTGGTTTGCAGCATTTCCCAATCTTCTTTACGGTTTGCGTATACATCACATGCATAGTACAAAACGTTAATCAAATCATTGGAATCATATTTTTCAAAACTGAAACCATTACCGCTCTTTTCGTATTCGTTATAAGCATCTACAGTATCTTTCAATCCACCCGTTTCACGAACCAAAGGCAATGTTCCATAACGTAATGAAATCATTTGTGAAATACCACATGGTTCAAATAAGCTAGGCATCAAGAATAAATCACTTGCAGCATAAATACGATGCGCTAATTCTTCATTGTATCCATAGTAGAAACAAATCTTTCCTTTGTTTCCATTTTCCAACTCACGGAATTTGTTTTCAATTGGTGCTTCACCACTACCTAAGATAATCAATTGAATTGGTGCTGCACAAAGTGCATCCAATTGTTCCATCAATAAATAGAAACCTTTTTGCCATGTCAAACGACTTACGCAGCCCACTAACATAACATCCGGATTTTCTTCTAAGCCCATTTCCTTTTGTAAGGCAAGTTTGTTCTTTTTCTTCTGAACTTTTACATTGATCTTATCAAAGTTGTAAGGAATTTCTGGATCCGTTGCAGGATTCCATGCAACGGTATCAATACCATTTACAATACCCCACAAATCGTATTTACGCATGTTCAAAACAGCTTCCAAATGTTCACCAAATTGTGGCGTTAAGATTTCTTGTGAATAGGTTGGAGAAACCGTTGTAACTTTATCGGCATAAAGAATACCAGATTTCATAAAGGAGATTCCTCCATCAAATTTAACGTTACCATTATCTAATAGATAATATGGTAAGCCTAAACAAGAATCTAACATTTCAGGTCCGAAGTTACCTTGGAACAATAAGTTATGAATCGTATAAACAAAACGAATTGCGTTGTATCTAGGATCTGAATCATGCGTTTCCTTGATCATACAAGGAATCATACCAGTTTGCCAATCGTGACAATGAATGATATTAGGCCAATAATTCAATTGGTTCAACATCTCAATAACGGCTTTTTGGAAGTACGCAAAACGTTCTCCATCATCTTCATAGCCATATAAAGTATCTCTTTCAAAATATCCTTGATGTTGAATAAAGAAATATGCAACATCATCCACAGTAGCAGAATACACGCGAACTGGGACTTCATGATAATTGATTGATACAGAATATTCACAGCAGAAGTACAAATCGTTTTGGTACTTGTCCCAAATCTTTTTATATAAAGGAATAACGATTTTTACTTCATGTCCTTTTTGTTTTAGTGCTTGAGGTAAAGATCCAACAACATCGGCTAATCCACCGGTTTTGATAAAAGGTAATGCCTCACTAGCAACCATTAATATTGATGCCATTAAACTTGCTCCCTTCTAGCAATATACAGTGGTTTTTCTTCAATTCCAGCTAAAACTTTTTTCTTCGTAATTGTGGCAAATTTATCAATAACCATATGACTTAAATTGGCGTTAGGCGCAATTGTTACATCTGGTAAAATAACACAATTATCAATCACTGCATCATGTCCAATCTTAACACCCCGTCCAATTACAGAATTTGTAACAGTACCAGAGATTTCACAACTGTTTGAAATCAAAGAATTTTGTGCACTACCACCATTTAAATAAATAGTAGGTGATGAATCATAGGTACGTGTATAAATTGGCCATTTTGGATCATTTAATTCACGTAAGTTTTCTTTTTTCAAAATATCAGAGTTTTCTTGGTAATAACTTGTTAAATCATAGATATAGTAGAACTTACCACGATAAGAAATACCACGTACATCATAATCACCGGAGCAGAAGTCATTGATAATGTCTTTGAACCAATACATTGAAGAAATCTTTTTCGCTTCATTTACCGCTTCGACAAATAATTCTTTACTCATAATATACGTTTGTAAAGACAAAGTACGATTCTTATATTTACCTAAGTTCTTTTCAATTCCAGCTACACCCTTTTGTTTATTCAAAGCCAAAGTGTCACAACCAATATAGTTATCTTTTGCATCATCAATATTGGCATAAAGAACAGAAATATCTGCACCACTTTCAATATGATTCTCTAAGAGTTCATCAAAATTTGCTTTATAAAGAATATTGATAGGAGCGACAATCACATAGTCTGCTTTGGAACGCATAATGGAATGTAAGTTGTCATAGTAAGACTCAACATCTGGAGTAAATTGACCACGACCATTTTCTTTCCATAATGGAACAATTTCCAAATTTCCATGTTTGGAATTAATGTTGTATTGACGTCCACGTCCAATATGTTCAAAAACTGGTTTTGGATTTCCATTCACAAATAAATGAATTTCATCCATTCCTGAATTAGTCATATTAGAAATTGGAAAGTCAACCAAACGATATCGACCCATAAAGTTAAAAGCAGCTAAAGGGCGATATTCTTGCATGCCTTCTACAAAGACACTTGAATCATTATATGAAATAATACCTAATGCATTTGCCATAATTAATCACCTTTCTTTACGTGTTTTGCAACCAAAGTAATCTCTTTACTTGAAGGTGAGCCAACTACTGCACCATCATCAATTTTTACATCGTCGCTAACAAGAGCACGATAGATTTTTGCCCCCTTACCAACAGAGACACCTGGCATTAAAACCGATTCACTAACTACAGCATCTTCGGCAATCGTAACACCGTTAAATAATACGGAATCTTCTACCTTACCTTCAATGATGGCACCTTGATTAATATAAGAATGAGTAACTTCACCCTTTTCACCAATATATTGTGGCAAAGAAGGAATATCTTCCGTATAGATCTTCCAGTCTGGATCATCTAAATTTAATTCATTATTCTTGTTCAACAAATCCATGTTAGCTTCCCATAGTGAATCAATGGTACCAACATCTTTCCAATAGCCTTCAAACTTCCAAGCCATCAAATTCTTTCCTTGATTCAAGTAAGATGGAATAATATCTTTTCCAAAATCATGACTTGTATCGGTCTTCTTGGCATCATCCAATAATTCTTTTCGCAACAATTTCCAGTTGAAAATATAAATTCCCATACTAGCTAAATTGCTCTTTGGATGTTCCGGTTTTTCTTCAAATTCAACGATATGGCCTTCATCATCGGTATTCATAATACCAAAACGGCTAGCTTCTTTCATTGGAACCGGTAAAACCGCAATCGTTGCATCTGCATCATGTTCTTTATGATATTTCAACATTTTTGCATAATTCATTTTGTAGATGTGATCTCCTGATAAAACCAATACATATTCAGGATTGAATTTATCAATAAAATCAATGTTTTGGGTAATTGCATCTGCCGTACCTTGATAGACATCAAATTTGGTTCCGTCTTTTTCACGAGGTGGTAAAACATATACACCACTACCACGTGTATCTAGGCCCCATCTTTGTCCTTGACCTGCATAAGCATTTAGCTCAACAGATTCATACTGTGTTAAAACACCCACAACATTGATATCTGAGTTCGCACAGTTGCTCAATGGAAAATCGATAATACGATATTTCCCACCGAAATAAACGGCCGGTTTCGCATTCTTTTTGGTCAAATCCAATAAACGCGTTCCACGACCACCCGCCAATATCATAGCGAGCATATTATTTTGTTCCATACTCATCCTCCTAATACATATTATTGGATATAAAAATTATAACATAGTTTTCCTAAAAAATACGTAAAATTTCATTTTTGTAAGTGTTTACAGAAGCTTTGAATTTGAACACTTCAAATCAGATATAAAAAAAGTGAAAAGTACCCAAAGGATACTTATTCACTTCGTAAAGCTTCTACTGGATCTTTTTTAGAGGCAATGCGGGCTGGAATGAGTCCTGCAAGAACCGTTAAAACCAAATCAATGCCAATCAAGAAGATGGCACCCGATAAAGGAAGCTTGGCAATATGGGCAACTCCGGTCATATGTTCTACCACTAGACTAATAGGAATATTCAATATTAGCGTTATACCAATTCCTAAACATCCACTTATACAACCAATAATAAACGTTTCCGCATTAAAGACGCGGGTAATATCTTTTTTACTAGCTCCAATCGAACGTAAAATACCAATTTCCTTGGTTCTTTCCAGAACCGAAATATAGGTAATAATGCCAATCATAATACTAGAGACAATCAAAGATACTGAAACAAAGGCAATCAATACATAACTAATAATATTTACTACTCGCGTCACACTGCTTAACATCGTGCCAATAAAATCGTTATATGAAATCACATTGGCTTTCTTACCCGCTTTTTCTTGTTTCTTATTGTAGCTGGTAATGAGATCTCCAAGCTTTTCTTTATCATCAAAGTTTTTCGCATATAAAGAAATCTTCGTTGGGTTAGAATAATCCACAACACCTAATTTACGCAAATTCGATTCATAGGTCGCATTCACATTTTCATTATAGGTATTCATATAATTCATCAAATCTTCTTGTGACATTGTCGATAGCTGCATCTTTTGTTCATCACTCAGATTCGCCATCGTCTTTTTTTCGTTGTTTGTAAAAGACTGACTGGTAAATACATTGATATCCGGATGGGCTTTTTGAGCTTGTACAATGGCTAAATTCTGGGTTTTCTCACTAACATATTGTTCCATCGCTTTGGTGTAATAAACCCCACCCATTGTTTGTTTTGAAACCGTTGAGTCAGCCGGTTTAATAATTCCTACAACCTTTACTTCCGGACTGGAAGCCACTAGGCTCTTCAAATAATCTGAGTCATCACTTTGATCCACCCATAAACCATTCACATTTTTATATAAATCGCTGTTTAAAACCAAACGGAACGTTAAGCCTAAAAGCTCTTTATCCGAATAGCTTTTTAAATTGGTCTTCGCAATCTTATCGGTATTCCCTTTTAGAATCTCTTGATAGTTATTCACCAAAGTATCCTGGTTCATGACACCTAGCGAATATAAAGCATAATCCGTGATCTCGTTATTTTCATCGACTTCCAAAACAACTTCATTGTATTTTGTTGGCCATTTACCTTTAAGCAGCTGATATTCATCATCGCGTAATTTTTGGGACTCTGGTAAAGCGTTCCATACTTCATCATTGGCCATAGATTCCGAATCCATAAATTGGGATTGCAGTGACATCATATCGGTCATACCCAAGCGGTCTAATAGACCATTCGGACTAACTTGCACAAGTCCGGATGCACTGTTCTCATTATAGACTTGCAGATTCAAGTTATAATCGTATTCGATTGCTTTGGCAGTCTGGCGGAACTCTTTGCCTTTTTTACTATTTAAATAATTTTTAAATTCCGATAAATTGTTCTTTTTGGAAGAAGAAATCGATTCTAGTACATCCTCGGCATAGGCTCTTGTTTGAATTTTTCCCTTCGAACTTTTATCTGTCTTTTTTGACATGCCCATCATAGTCGACATTAAGGTTGTCATATCCGTGGTATTGGCAGATATTTCAATCGGATAACTTGCCATCGTGTCATTTTCCATATCATCAATATACGTTTGCATCCCATTAGATAAAGACATAATCAAGGCAATGCCAATAATCCCAATACTCCCCGCAAAAGCAGTCAAGAAAGTTCTAGCCTTCTTGGTTAATAAGTTATTTAAACTTAAGGAACAAGCCGTTTTAAAAGACATGCTTGGTTTTTTTAGAGCAACATGCGCATCGGAAGCTTCATCCTTGTCTAAAGGATTGGAATCACTTAGCACCTGACCATCCTGCAAGCGAATAATCCGCGAGGAATACTTTTGGGCTAGCTCAGGGTTATGGGTAACCATAATAACCAGCTTATCTTTAGAAATCGCTTTTAAGATTTCCATAATCTGCACACTAGTCGCACTATCCAAAGCTCCGGTCGGTTCATCGGCTAAGATGATCTCTGGATTATTGACAATAGCACGGGCAATCGCAACTCGTTGCATTTGTCCACCCGACATCTGCGTTGGCTTTTTATGCAACTGATCTCCTAAACCCACTTTTTCTAGTGCTTCAGTAGCCCGTTTGGTGCGTTCTTCTTTATCAACACCTGTTAAAGTCAGAGCCAATTCTACATTGGATAAAACACTTTGATGCATAATCAAATTATACGATTGAAAGACAAAACCCACTTGATGGTTGCGATAAGTATCCCAATCTTTGTCTGAATAAGCCTTCGTTGAAGTCCCATTAATCATCAAATCACCAGACGTATAACGATCTAGTCCACCAATGATGTTTAAAAAAGTCGTCTTTCCACAACCACTCTGACCTAGAATAGAAACAAATTCATGATCTCGAAACGAAAGCGAGACTGATTTCAGAGCATGAACGGTATCAGCTCCGGAACAATAATCTTTGACAATATCCTTACAAACTAACATACAAATTCCTACTCATTTCCATGAATCACTTCTTGAAGTGAATAGATGGATAAATCTTTATTAAATAAATATGAAACCGAACAAACGATAAAGAACAAATAAAAGTATTGTGGGCCAAACAGTTCCAAGCCAATCGCAATAGGTGCTAAGAAAGTATTGGTACCTGCACCAAATACCGCAACATAACCTAAAGCAGCACCTAAGGCTAGTGGCAAACCAAAAAGTCGAGCTAATACTAGACCCAGTGAAGCTCCAATCGCAAAGAGTGGAGTAACTTCTCCACCTTGAAAACCAGCACTTAGACAAAAGACAGTAAAGAGCATTTTACATACCCAGTCCCAAGGATAAATGGTTCCACCATTTAAAGCACTTTGTACTAAATTCGTCCCTAATCCACTATAGCGACCTTGGCCACAGACAAAGAATAATAGTGCTAAACCAGAACCCATCACAAAGATTCGTAAATAGGGATTTTTAATATACAAGCGAGAAATAAAACGAATCTTTCCTAATAAAAACGCAAAGAGCTGACCAACAAGGCCGAATAAGATACCCATACAAACCACTTTAAAACATGTCACAATCGAAATATTCCAATGGACCGATAAAGCGACTTTTTCATGTACAACGCCAAAAAGACTGGCTACATAATTGGAAGTAAAAGCTGCAACTAAAGCCGGACATAAACTCATATACTGTAAGGCTCCGGCAACCAAAACTTCCAAGGCAAAGAAAACCGAAGCACATGGGGTGCCAAATAAACCGGCAAAACCAGCAGCAATCCCAGTGACCACAAAGACGATATTGGAGTCTTTAAACTTAATAAAACGACCAAAGAAGGCAGAAACATCGGCTCCAATTTGAACCGCAACTCCTTCCCGACCGACCGAACAACCAACTAAATGACTCAACCAGGTAGAAACAATCATGATAGGAATCAAACGCAAAGGAATTTCTTTTTCCTTTCCTTGTTCCAATTTAAAAACCAAGCCCATACCTTCGCGGCTTTTTCCCCCAAAGTCCACAAAGACAAAGGCAATCAACAAACCAACCAGAGGCATCAAAGGCAATAAGAAAACTTCTTTGCCCTTTCGAAAGGCAAAAATAAAATTAAGCCCTTTACAAAAGATGGCTTCACAAAAACCGACACAAGCGCCAATCACAATTCCCATCAAAGTATAAAAGAATAAAGTCTTAATTAAATCCGCATTCTTTTTTATGATATCCATACTATTCCCTCTTAAAATATTCCAATAAAAGTATTCTATCACTAAGACTTTCCGTTATACTATGATTATGTGTAAAAATTATAAGATTTATTATTTAGATGATAAAAAATTCCTTTTTGCGATGAAAAAGGACTATTCGAAAGAAGAAATGATAGCCACCTTTCAGCTTTCGAAAAAGACCCAAAAACTCTTTCATTTTCCGAATAAAGAAAGCTATAAAAAAGATGAAAAAATCTGTATTTCTTTTCCTGGAGAAACCATTCCAAATCCAAGCTTTACACCTATTGAAGTTGTATATGAAGATGAAATGATTTTAGCGGTCAATAAGCCACCTTTTCTATTAGTCCATGAAGATGGAAATACCCAAGATACCTTGCAGAACCGAGTCAATGGATATCTGCTTCAAAAAAACTGGACCCATCCAGCCCAGGCCCTACACCGTATCGACTATGAAACCAGTGGCCTTGTTCTTTTCAGCAAGAATCGTTTCTTCCAGCCTTTATTCGATGCCTGTATAGCAAGTCATGCCTTTTACAAACAATATCTCTGTATTGCGAAAGGAAAATTTCCTTATAAAGAAAAGACTTGTACCTTTCCTATTGCTCGCAATCGCCATCAAGCCAATGCGATGATTGTGCACAAAAACGGAAAGGAAGCATACACCCACATAGAAAGACTAGAAACGAAGCAAGATTCCTCCCTATTAAAGGTTGAAATTCAAACCGGACGTAAACATCAGATTCGTGTGCATTGTGCCTATTTAGGCTATCCAATTATCAACGATTCCATTTATGGAGGCATACAAAATGGCAAAGGCTTATACCTGCAAAACCAAACGATGGAATTTATGCATCCAGTCTATGGCAAACAAATGAACCTTCACTTAGAAATGGATCCACGCTTTAAAGCAGCAGGCTATACCAAATGCGATAGCCACAAAATAACGAAATAGAAACACCGATTGCTAAACAGGAGACAAAAGGAATTTCTTTGGCGGCAAAAAATCGCTTTCCCAGTCCCAACCAAAGAAAGCCGATAAATAAGGCAATAAACATCGCAACGATCATACGCTCGTATCCAAGAATCCAGCCAAAGTAAAAAAGAAAGCAAACATCGGCACTGCCTATCCAATCCTTTCTACAATGAAACATGCATAAACTTGGCAGACCAAATAAGATCGCTCCTAGCGATGAACCCCACAAATCATAGGGTTTCCAAACAAGTAAGCCCAGAATCAAAGAAGGCAGGATCCAGCGTTTGGAAAAATACATCGTCTTTGCGTCTTGGATACAAACAACAAGTAAATAGAAGATAAAAAGCGTTTTCATACTTAAAGTATAAAAACGCTTTCTTACATTTTTCTTACAAGACCTGGAATCGTAAAGATTTTTTGTGGTAAATCTAAATCCACAGCTTCTAGATTTAACTGCATCGCAATCAAATGATAGCCTTTCTTTTCTCCTTTATATCCGTATTTATGATCGCCGACTAAAGGATGACCAATACTGGCGCATAAAGCCCGAATCTGGTGAAAACGACCAGTATGGAGATGGACTTCCACAAAGGTAGAATCATTTGTATACGCTAAGGGAATCAAATCCATCTTCGCTTCTTGATACCCTTCTTTTTTCGTTTTAGAAACCATAGCTTTGGTACCAACTTTTTTGATGTAGTAATTCATCTCTACAGGTTTAGAAATATGCCCGCAACATTCGGCTTGATAGATCTTCTTTACTTTTCGTTGTGCAATAGCAGTATTGATGGTTCGTAAAGTATCCGCATTTTTAGCGCCAATCACTAAACCTTCGGTATTGCGATCTAAACGCTGACAAATGGCTGGAGAAAAACTATGCTCCGCTAAAGAATATTCGCCCTTCTTGATTAAATAGCGCTGCATACGATCAACCAGGCAATCCGCATTAGACCCATCGGATTGGCTCAGTAAGCCAACCGGTTTATGTAGAATCAAAAGATTAGCATCTTCATAGACAATATCCAAAGCATCACTGCCACTGGATACCTTGCGCACTTTTTCTTCTAAAAATTCAGGTGGCAAAAATAAGAGAATCCAATCCCCTTCTTCTAAAACTTGATCAAAACTGCAGCGTTTGCGATTGACCTTGATTTTCTTTTTGCGAATGCCTTTATACATCATGGACTTCGATAAATTCGGAAAAGTCTTCTGTAAAAACTTATCGAGTCTTTGATTGGCATCATTGGCTTGAATTATGACTTCTTTCATATGGGCTATTTTAAGGGAAAGAAAAAGAAAATGCCAATTTGTGAAAAATATCACTTTCAATGTAGGGTTTTCTTTGTTAGAATTGGAGTGAAGAAATTTTGAGGTGAAAAAAATGCGTGGAGTTTATAATTCAGTAACCGACATGCGTCGTAAGATTTTTTCGGCCATTGCCGATATGGCATATCGCGACGATGTCAATTATGAACAAAGGATGGAACAAATCCCTTATGAAATCCTTCCCGGAAATAACGAAAATGTGTTCTTAGAAAGAGCCATTTGTGGAGAACGTTTACGTTTGGGAATGGGATTACCATTACGTGATGTAAGTGAAGCTGGTACAATCAGCGATGGCATCGACAAAACGATTCAACCAGAAAAGTACTATGATGCACCACTTATCAACATCATTAAATTTGCATGTAATGCATGTCCAGAGAAAAAAGTTGTCGTAACCGACAATTGCCAAGGATGTTTTTCCCATCAATGTACGGAAGTATGTCCTAAGAAATGTATCAAGATTGTCAATGGTCGTTCATTGATCAACCAAGATGAATGTATCAAGTGTGGCCGTTGTGCAGAAGCTTGTCCATACCATGCGATTATCAAAATGGAAAGACCATGTGCGGTCAGCTGTGGTATGAATGCCATCAGCTCGGATGAAAATGGTCGTGCCCAAATCAACTATGACAAGTGTGTAAGTTGTGGACAATGTTTAGTTAACTGTCCATTTGGTGCCATTGTAGATAAAGGTCAAATTTTCCAAACGATCTATGCAATGAAACAAGGCTATGATGTCATTGCCTGTGTTGCCCCTGCTTTTGTTGGTCAATTTGGTCCAAAGGTTACCCCAGATAAAGTAACCAATGCGTTAAAGGAATTAGGTTTTGCGGATGTAGTGGAAGTCGCAATCGGAGCCGATATGTGTACGATTGATGAAGCCGAAGACTTCCTAAAGAAAGTTCCTAATGAACTTGACTTCATGGCTACTTCTTGTTGCCCTGCTTGGTCTGTTATGGCAAAGAAAGAGTTCCCACAATTTGAAAAGAACATTTCCATGGCATTAACGCCAATGGTATTAACGGCTCGTTGGGTAAAGAAACAACATCCAGACGCAAAAGTTGTATTCATTGGTCCATGTGCTGCTAAGAAACTAGAAGCCAGCCGTCGTTCTATTCGAAGCGATGTCGACTTCGTCTTAACTTTTGAAGAAGTTATGGGTATGTTCCAAGCTAAAGGTATTGAATTAGATCAAATCACAACCGATGATACAAACTTCAACGAAGGAACCAAAGCTGGTCGTCAATTTGCGATTACTGGTGGAGTTGCCAATTCCGTAAAAGAATTAATCAACAAAAATCATCCAGAAGTCGAAGTGAAGATTCAAGCAGCCGAAGGTTTAAAGAACTGTAAGACTATGTTGATGATGGCAAAAGCCGGTCGTCTAAATGGTTACCTACTTGAAGGTATGGGCTGTCCTGGTGGATGTGTTGGAGGCGCTGGTACATTACAACCAATTCCTAAATCAAGTGCTTTGGTTAAAAAATATGCCAACGACGATACAATGAAGACTGCGGACGAATCCAAATACGGTGATGAAGTTCACGAAATTGTAAATAACTAAAAGATGGAGTTTTCCATCTTTTTTTTGTATACTAAAAATTACGAAAAGAGGAACAATATGAAACGTTTTCAATATTATAAAGTCGCTGCGGCTACACCCAAAGTAGCCATTGGAAACCCAGCTCAAAATGTCAAAGAATGTTTACGCATTTGTGATGCCCTTCCAGAAGATACCCAATGTGTTGTTTTTCCCGAACTCTGTATTTCGGGTTATACCTGCCAGGATTTGTTCTATGAAGATCTACTCTTAGAAGAATCCAAGAAAGGTTTGATTGATTTTGCCAACCAATGTAGAGATAACTTGGTTGCGATTGTCGGATTACCCTTAGTCATCGAAAATCGTTTATACAACTGTGCGGCAGTTTGTTTCAATGGAAACATCTTAGGGATTCAAGTAAAAACCTATATTCCCAGCTATAACGAATATTATGAAACCCGTTGGTTTACGTCCGCAAAGAACTTAAATACCAACTTTATCGAAATAGATGGTACTTCGATTCCAGTTTCTAATCATATCGTATTTAAAGATACGACCACTAAAGCTTGTTTAGGTGTGGAGATCTGTGAAGATCTTTGGGTAACCGTACCCGTTAGTTCTACCCATGCCCTAGCTGGTGCCAATGTTTTGTGTAACCCATCTGCATCTAATGAAATCATTGCCAAACGTGAATACCGTCGCTCCTTGGTACAAAATCAAAGTGCCCGCTGTTATGCAGCCTATATTTATGCCAGTGCCGGAACCGATGAATCCAGTAGTGATCTAGTCTTCTCAGGAAACAATCTTATTGCCCAAGCTGGTACGATCTTAGAAGAAATGAGCTTTACCGATGACAGAGATTTCATTGTTTCCGAAATTGACCTGCAAACCTTACAGAATGATCGGATACATTTTAAAACAAGTATGGAAGATAATGTCGAAGACTATATCGAAGTCAGTTTCCAATCCGAAGCTATTGATACAATTGAATTATCAAGAAGCTATGATGCCTATCCTTTTGTCCCTAAAGATTTCCATCAGCGCATCAATCGCTGCCAATCCATTTTAAATCTACAAGCTCAAGGTCTGGCTACCCGCCTAAGAAAGATACACTGTAAAGATGTCATCATTGGTATTTCGGGGGGACTTGATTCCACTTTAGCCTTATTGGTTTGTGAAAAAGCATTTAAAATCAATGACTACGATCCCAAAGGCATCCATGCCATTACAATGCCTGGCTTTGGAACCAGCACGCGAACCAAAACCAATGCCGAAATCTTAATGGAGCTCTTAGGTGCCAGCAGTGAAAAGATTGGTATTGTCGATGCAGTGAATCAACACTTTAGCGACATCCATCATGACCCAAAAGTATTGGATATCACCTATGAAAACTCACAAGCCAGAGAACGTACCCAGATCTTAATGGATCTTTCCAACCAATACAATGGAATTGTCGTTGGAACCGGTGATTTAAGTGAATTAGCACTTGGCTGGTGTACCTATAATGGGGACCATATGAGTATGTATGCCGTAAATGCCAGTGTACCTAAGACTTTGGTGCGATATATCGTTGAAACCAGAGCCCTACAAGCCAAAAAAGAACATATGGAAGAACTCTATAAAGTTTTAATGGATATCTGTGATACCCCTGTCTCGCCTGAACTGTTACCTTTAAGTGAAGATGGCACCATCCAACAAAAGACCGAAGAAGTTCTTGGCTCCTATGACCTACATGATTTCTTCTTGTACCATATGTTGCGTCATCACCAAGACCCAGAAAAGATCTATAATTTAGCTTGTCTAGCCTTTAAAGATGTCGATCAAAAAGTCATTCAAAATGCCTTAGATACTTTCTATCGTCGCTTCTTCGCCCAACAATTTAAACGTAATTGTATGCCAGATGGCGTCAAAGTCGGTTCCATTTGTTTCTCACCACGAGGTGACTGGCGTATGCCAAGTGATGCCAATCGCGAAGCTTGGTTAGCCCAAGTAAAAAAAATCACAGAGGCTTAACTCTGTGATTCTAACATCGATTGAATTTTCTCATAAACCGGTTCAAAACCGGTTTTTTCTGTGCTACTGACCGGAAGTATTTGATTCAAAGGTAATTGAAGTTTTTGACTGACAACCTTTAAAGCTTTAATTCGTTTGGTCTTAGGGACTTTATCAATTTTGGTCGCGACGACAAGAATTGGAATACCTAATTCTTTTAAGTAGTCAATCATATCAACATCATCTCCGGTTGGTTCATGACGACTGTCAACTAAAGAGATGACTAAGGAAATCTGTTCCCGACACGTAAAGTACTCATCCATCATCTTTCCCATTTGAATCAACATCGACTTGCTCATCTTGGCATAGCCATAGCCTGGCACATCGACAAGCATCCACTTCTTATCAATTTCAAAGAAATTAATTAAGCGCGTCTTACCAGGTGTGCTACCTACATAAGCGAGTTTCTTTCTTTGACAAAAGGCATTGATAAAGCTGCTCTTTCCAACGTTTGAACGACCCACGACGACAACTTCTGGCATTGTCGTCACAGGGTATTCTTCTTTTCGCGTTGCACTGGTTAGGAATTCGCTTTGCATACTTAATCAACCAACGCATTCTTTAAAACTTGTTTCACATTCGATACCGGAATAAAAGTAACCGCATCTTTGACTTCTTGCGGAATTTCATCGAGATCACGCACATTTTCCTTCGGAATTAAAATAGTAGTGATTCCCGAACGATAAGCCGCTAGCGACTTCTCTTTTAAGCCTCCGATTGGTAAGACATTTCCGCGTAAAGTAACTTCTCCAGTCATGGCCAAATTCGCTTTAACTGGAATTTCACTGAAGCAAGAAACTAAAGCAGTTGTCATTGTAACCCCAGCACTAGGTCCATCTTTTGGAACGGCTCCTTCTGGTACGTGAATATGGATATCACAATCCTCAAATTTCTTTGGATCAATATGGAATTCTTTGGCATGGGCTTTGATGTAATCAAGAGCAATGCTGGCACTTTCTTTCATGACATCTCCCAATTTACCGGTTAAGATCAAACGACCTTTTCCTTCAAAGCGATTGGCTTCAATTTGCAGGATATCGCCACCGAAACTAGTATAGGCAAGTCCAGTAACGGTACCAATCTGGTCTTTTTTCTCTTTATGTCCATAATCCACTTTTTCATTACCTAACCATTCTTTAATACGTTTTTTCGTTAAGGTAATGGATTTCTTATGGTCTTTTAAAATTGCCAAAACAGTCTTTCGACAAATGGTTCCAAGTGTTCTTTCCAGTTGTCGAACCCCGGCTTCACGGGTATAGTAGCGAATCAAATATAAAATCATTTCATCGCTGATTTTCAATTGTGAAGGTTTTAAACCATTTTCTTCTAATTGTTTTGGAAGTAAATGTTCTCTGGCAATATGGGTCTTTTCGACATCAGTATAGCTAGATAATTGAATAATTTCCAAACGGTCACGTAAAGCTTCCGGAATATTCTCTAGATAGTTGGCTGTAGCGATAAAGAGGACATGACTTAAGTCATAGGCTTCTTCAATGTAATGATCGCTAAATAGCGCATTTTGTTCAGGATCCAAAACTTCTAACATAGCACTGGATGGATCCCCTTTATAATCACTGGCCATCTTATCGATTTCATCAATCAAGAATACAGGATTGATAACTCCAGCTTTTTTCATACCTTGAATGATACGTCCTGGCATTGCACCTAAATAGGTACGACGATGTCCACGAATTTCGGCTTCATCTCGCACACCACCCAAAGAAATCTTAACAAATTTACGATCAAGGGCACGAGCTACACTCTTAGCCAAAGAGGTTTTACCAACACCAGGAGGACCAACGAGGCAAAGAATTGGTGCTTTTAAAGAATTAGTCATCTGTTTAACGGCTAAGTATTCCAAAATACGCTCTTTTACTTTTTCTAGACCATAGTGATCTGCATCTAAAATGGCTTGGGCTTGGTTTAAATCTTTAATATCGGTCGTTTCTTGCCACCAAGGCAAATCCATTAACCAATCGATATAGGTTTTAATGATGCCCGTTTCGCCACTTGCCATTGGCAACATTTCATAACGAGAAAGTTCATCTTTAACCTTTTTCTTGATTGTTTCAGGATATGGATTATTTTCCAAACGTTGACGGATATTTTCGGCATCTTTGTCTTGTTCGACAACGTCACCTAACTCTTCTTTAATGGCAGTGAGTTTTTCGCGTAAATAATAATCTTTTTGACCTTGGTCAATGCGTTTTTTTACCGTTTCATTGATACGTTTTTCAACTTCATCCATTTCTTTTTCTTTTTCTAAGTCTTGGATGAGCATTTCCAAACGATCATTGATACCTAAAGTTTCCAGGTAGGTTTGTTTGCGTTCTAAAGCGAGTGGTAAAACTGCAACGCTTTTATCGCTTAATTGGTCAGCACCAATGCCACGGGATAATTCCATAATGACATCTTTCGGTAAGAACTTATCTAGATTGCTGGATTTTTCAAAGCTGTCAATGATCATACGAACCAAAGCTTGTTCTTCGGTTTCATCTTGACGAATGCTTTGTAGCAAATCGACTTGGATTAAATCCCCATTGGCACTTTTCTCCATTTGGGATAATTGGGCACGGTGTAGTCCGCGGAATTTAACCCGCATAAAGTTTTCAAAACGACGAATATGACGAATTTCACATAAGGTACCTACACCGAACAAATCTTCTTGTCCAGGATCTTCAACAGATACATCTTTTTGTGAAACTAAAATCACTTTTCCTTCATAATTATCTTGGGCATTATCAACGGCTTTTAAAGAGACTTCTCTTCCGACATCAATGACAATGTCTTGTCCAGGAAGAATGACAACACCTCGAGTACACACTAATGGATATATTTGACTCATAGTATTCCTCACTTTCGATAGATTTTAAAAAAGACGCTGAGCGCCTTTTTCTTATTATAATACTACTTTACTGAGCTTTTAATCAATTCTAACGCTTTTTGTTGAGCTAGATCATCTTTGATGTTTTCAGCAGGTAATAACTTTTTGATTTGTTCTACATCCATGTTGTATAGAGTAGACATTTCTGTGTATTCTTTTTCAACATCTTCATCACTGATTTCGATGTTTTCTGCTTTAATTACTGCATCTAAAACCAAAGATCCTTTTACACGGCGCTGTGCATCAGGTCGCATAGTAGCTTTAAGGTCGGCTTCTGTTTGGCCAGTTGCAGCAAAGTATTGTTCAGCAGTAAATCCAGATTGTTGCATACGGTTTGTGAAGTCACGGTATAAATTGTCGACTTCGTTTTCGATCATAACAGCTGGAATTTCAACGGTTGCGTTATCACTAATAGTTTCCATTAAGTCGTTAGTGAATTTTTCGTCAGCAGCACGTTCTCTTTCTTTTGTTAAATCTTCTTTTGTAACTTCTTTGAATTTTTCTACGGTTTCAACACCGTCACGTTTTAATTGAGCGATTAATTCATCGTTTACTTCTGGACGATCTTTGTATTTAATATCGTGAACAGTTACGGTAAATACAGCTTCTTTACCAGCTAAGTCAGCAGCTTGGTAATCTTCTGGGAATGTAACAGTTACATCTTTTACATCATCGGTTTTAACTCCAACTAATTGTTCTTCGAAACCTGGGATGAATGTGTTTGATCCAAGTTCTAATGGATAGTTTTCTCCTGAACCACCTTCGAATGGTTCGCCGTCTTTTTTACCTACGAAATCAATTGTTACTTGGTCACCGTCTTCAGCAGGTTGTCCTTCTTCACGAAGTACCCAGTCAGCGAAACGATCTTGTACTTTGCTTAATTCAGCTTCTACATCTTCGTCAGTTACATTAACTTCATCTTTATGGATGTCTAATCCTTTGTATTCACCTAAAGTAACTTCTGGTGAAACGACACAGTTAATAACTAAAGTAACAGATTCATCACTTGCATCTTTGTAGTCTAAAGTAGGACGTGCAACTAATTCTAAGTTGTGTTCTTTAACAGCTTCGACTAAAGCTTCATTGGCAACACCTTCAACAGCACGGTCATAGATTGCTTCTTTAGAGATTTGTTTCTTTAATAAAGCTTCAGGAACTTTTCCAGTACGGAATCCTTTAATAGAAACGTTCTTTTTGAAGTCGTTGAAAGCTTTCTTTTGGGCGTTTTCCCAAGCTTCTCCATCAACTACAACTTCTAATACACCTTCTGAATGTTCATTCAATGTCCATTTACTATTCATAGTTTTCTCCTCGTCTTTCAATACGCAGTGGAACTTCCACTATTTCTTCTAAATTTTTTTCTTTACAAAATGTTTGAAAATCTTCGTCTTGACCAAACGCTTCACAAACTAAGCGAACCAAAGCTTTCGCAATTGGTAAAGCCTGACAGTCTTCAAAATCCAAAGGACGATTCTCTAGCACTTCCTGGTCGAGTAGACGATTGCAGAAGCGAAGAAAGGTTGGATTTTCACACGCAAACCATTGGTCAAAATAGTCACGTACTTCCTGAATCGTTGCATCCTGTGAACTTGGAACAATGATACTAGGAATAAACGTGATTTCTAAACCCGATTTCTTCATTTTGTAGGGATCTTCTATTTTTTGCTCCATCAAGGATTCAATGAGTTCCCCCTTTGTCTCGTCCAGCAATTTACTTGAACACAACAAAGTTTCGACTTCTTCATGCATCATTCGCAGATTACAAGATTGTAGCAGCGCAACCGCTTTTTCTTGTTCTTGCAAGGATCCATGAATCAAAGACTCTAAATCCGGATGAACTACCGGCCTTTTAATATGAGCTAGACATTCCGATTTATAATTTTGTAGAACCTCTAATTCTTCTCTTGGCACATAGGGCAGATCCAATTCGGTTTGAATCATTCGCAAAGCTTTATCATAGTCTTTTTGATCAAGTTCTTTATGAATTTCTTGAAGTAAAGATTGATAATAAGAATTCAACTAAACCCTCCTAGCGAAACAGTACAATTTTATCATAGACAAACGCAATAATCAATTCTCATTCTGCATCGTCTTGCCCATTTTCTGCGGCTTTTTTGTACTTTGCGACTAGATGTAAATCACCCAGCGAATGATGACGGATAAAATCGTGTTTACGACCAATTTGATCGTACCAGCCATCAAAGATATAACCCTTCTTAAAAGCCGGTTTAATTAAGATCGTTGGATCATCAAAACAGTAACTTGTCGGATTGCTGCGCGAAGAAATTCCTCCTTGGGCATCATAAGTTACGGTAAAAGGACTTTCTTCAAATTTAGCATAGAGCACACAGGATTCATTAATGTGTTGTTTGATCGTATACGGAAAATTAAAGTTCTGATCCCAGAACCAGCCTTCAAAGCGATACCCATATTTTCTTGGCTCAGGTAAATAATCCAATTGACCATCAATAGCCTGCATTGGATTTAAGATCTGTCCACCAAAGGTATGAAAGTGCACAATGCATGGTTTTTCAAAGATTGCTTTAATTTTAACCGATCCGATGACACCTGTTGGTGTCGCATGAATCTTCTGCCCTTCATAACTCCATCCCGCAAAGACCATATCTTTCTTTTTAGCTGGCTGAAGTAAATAAGCAGGGGAAGTACAACTTGTATAACGGGGATTTAAACGTGAATTGGTTCCGCCATCCAAGTCGTATTCGATTGGATACCATACGGGGATCCAATGTTGATAGAATTGTGTCACCCGTGGTAGGATTCCACCGGGATTGACTTTTTTTGTACATTCGGGATCCACATACCATCCCTCAAATTGATAACCTTCTTTTTGCATATCTAATACTCATTTCCCATTGAAATATAAATAATTGTTTGTTATAATATATTAGCTGTCTTGGTAGCTCAGTTGGATAGAGCAATCGCCTTCTAAGCGATCGGTCGGGGGTTCGAATCCCTCCCAGGACGCCATTTTTTTATATAATGAACGAAATGTCCTTGAAAAGGACATTTTTTTGTTTCCATCAATATTATACACTTTTTTTCGCATTATGCCATTTAAGCACAGCGCACAACAACTCGATTTTTTGCATCCAGAGTACAGGTAAATAATGTTAAAGGATATTTACCATTCGTCACTTCTTCTACACAATCTGGAGACAAAGCTTCTACTACTTTGACACGATAGATAAAGCGATGTTCTTTGGCATCCGTAAAAATCACTTTCTGCCCTTCTTTTAAATGCGAAAGCCGACCAAAATGAAACCAGGAATTATGGGCTGCAATAACCATATTCTTTTGATAGATGGACCCATAATAGCGACAAGGTGCCTGCTTCATTAAGTCATAACTCCACTCACTCGTCACTGGCAGTTTTAAATCTAAAGCCGGTATTTCTATTGTTCCTACACAAGATAAACCATTGAGTTGAACTTCTGGCATTTCCATATCTGGATTTAAAAGATAATCTTTGATCTTTCCTTCTTTGGATTTGTCGATCTTTTTGGCATAGGCTTCAAGAATCTCTTTTTGTGCTATATATCCGCGAAAGGTATCAAAGACATTATAGGCACACAAACTAAGTGCGCCTATAATGCAGAGGATTCCCATGTTTTTTAAAACTTTTGAAAATCTATTTTTCATGTTTCTTTCCTAATGCAAACAAGACAATACCCAATAATAAGAACAAAGGTACAGGCCACCATAACTGACCCGTTAAAGGAAGCTCTTTATCTTTTGTTTCTTTCTTTTCGGTAGTGTTAGTTGCGGTATTCGTTAAAACAATCGTATTTTTTTCTTGTGTAGAACTTTCGGTATATCCACTTGGAACTTTTGCTTCTAAAACATGATAAGTAAATACATTAGATAAGTTCTCCCATGTATACGACCATTGATTTGTCTCATTTAAAACCTGATTATCGAGTACAGTCGTTTTTCCACTATTATCTGTTTGAAGCAATTGTACATCAATCGAACTAGGTCGTTTCTCTTTAGAGTCTCCCTTCCAGGTCTTTAGAACATGTAAGGAAATCGGCTTATCTTCAATATTTTCATCCGAGCCATATTTTAGAACCGTTTCTAAAGATTCGGAATCTTTAATAGTTACTAGACTCACTTGTGGAATGTAAGTTGTTTGACTCACTTTCATTTCTTGGGCTGAAACTAAATATAAACCCGAAGCAAGATTGGTAAAAATAGCTTTTCCATCCGCATTAGAGCTACATGAAGCATCGGCTTGAATGCCATCGGCTAAGATATGATTTTCTAAGACATTAGCAACACCTTGCCAACCCTCTTGATCTTTTTGATCCAAAGATACCGGATAATGAGAAAAAGCTGGTGTTAAAGTAAACGCATCTCCATCAAAGTTGGCAACGCGATATAAAGAAAGGGACATGCCTTCAACCGGACAAGAGATGGTTAAAGAAGAAGTTGAATCCGCAAATACCGTTGTACCTAAACAAGCAATAAAGATAAAACATAACAATGTACGCAAGAATTTCTTCATAGGCTATTTTCCTTTCTTTTTTCTCTTTCGAATAAGTAAGACAATACAAACCAGCACTAGACCAACACACGCAAAGACTAGAAGCGGTCTGATTTGTGCAGCATCCGAACTTACATCCGTATCACCAGATGAATTTGCGATGCGATGACCACGAACTAATAAACGTTGGGTATTAATACCATATGGGGTACAAGTTACTAAAGTACATAAATCTTTATCTTCTTCAATTTGTAGCAATTGATAATCTTCGGGATTTACGGTTTCAATTTGATCCACCCGATAGGTACATACCTTTCCATAGACATGTAAAGAGAAGGTATCTCCTTTCTTTAAACGATCTAATTCGGTAAAGAGTTTGGCACTTGGTAAACCACGATGACCCGATAAAACACAATGCGTTCCTTTCCCACCTACCGGTAAACTCGAACCTTCGAGATGTCCAGCCCCAACTTGTAGAACCGAATCATCGACACTATGGTAAATGGCTAACTTACAACGAATCTTAGGAATGGTAATATAACCCATCACACCCGTATCATCCGGATTTAATAAACTATTGTATAAACGCGTTTCTTCTTCACTCGGCGTAAAGCGTGCATCATTTGAAACCAATAAAGCATTGTATTGCACCGCTGCATCAATAGCTGCTTGTTTCTGAGCTTCATCCATCTTCTCTAAAGCATCAGAATAATGACTGACAACCTTGGATTGATGCAAAGAATTAAAATAATTACTTACCGTTGGATACAACAGTAAGGACAGGCCTGTAATAAAAACAAGTACTGCAAGTATTGTCGTTAATCGTTTTTTCATATTACAACCCTCTCCCCACTGTTGCAAAGGGAATGATTCTTCATTCCCTCTACAACTAAATTTAAAATCAATTATTTTGTACTAGCTCTTCGCTTTGAAATTAATACATATCCAGATAAAACAACTAGAACGATACCAGCAAGATAAATCAAAGTAGTACCCATACCACCTGTACTAGGTAATTCAATTCCTGAGTTATTCTTGACTTTTACATCGTCAGTAATTGCAGTACCATTTAAATTAATCGAACCATCTTCTCCAATTTCAATTATTTGAATCTTTTTCAATAAGTTATATCCATCTGGCGCTTTTGTTTCTTTCAAATAATATGTACCAGCTTTTAAACCTTCAATATCAATACGACCATTATCAAGTGAAGTTAAAGTTGCATTTCCATCTGCAGCAAAACGATATTTATTCGTATCATTATTTAAAGTAAATTTAAGTGTTTTCGATTCATCCGTACAATTTGGATCTGTTGATAACATGAATTCTGCACCTGCAAGTGCTTGATCATTTTTCGTATATTTAAATACTGGAATTCCAAATGTTTTTGTGATTGTTTCAGAGTCTTCAGTAGTTGTATTATTATCTCCATAAGTTAGATGTGTGGTATTTTTCATTTCTTCCTTAACTACAGCATCATCTTTAACAGTAGCAGAATATTGAAAGATAATTTTAGTTATAATACCATCATCAATTTTGCTTCTGTAGTTGTTATAGAAAACATCAGTGAATGAGATATCAAAAGTACACTTATCAGCAGGTCCTTTTTGTACCACAAAATCACCATAAGTTAAATTAGTTCCATCACTTAGATGTGCTTGTAAAATACCATCAAAATCTAAATGCGAATCCATTGTATCATGTAAGACATAATTCTTAGCGCCTGGTTCTACATTAATAGTAGTTTGGTAAACAACTTGCTCTCCTATATTAGCAGAGTTATTAGGTACTAGATTATCCGTATGTCCATCTTTAGCAATTTTCTTCTCTACAGTTGGTGCTACGTTCTTATCACGAACTGTAACTTCTGGATTTGTGGTATCTAAACTACAAAGTGCACCAACAGTTGATCCGACTAAATAATATCCTAAGTCTAATTTATCAATTGTAGCAGTTGTTGCCCCTGCATCAGGAGTAACTGTTTGTGTTGCACTAACATTATTTTTCTTTGCATAAGCCAATGCCTTTTGAGCAAATTCACGGTAATCTTTATCTGATTTCTTAGCATCAAATTCTACATAGCCATCATTATTTATTGTTAAATAACCTTCTTGTTGAGCAGAATTAATAAATCCATCCCATTTGTCTCCATTTTTTACATACGAATAAAGTTCTTTATCTTTGTCATAACTTTTTAATGTTAATATTTTATAGACATTATACGTTTCTCCAGCATTTGCGGGATTAATGGTAATCTTACCTGTTCCCTCAGCTTTTACATTCGTGCCCATCGAAAATACCATCGCAAATGCAAATAGCATAGCTGCGATTTTCTTAATTAGTTTCATTTTCCTTTTTCTCCTATTTTCTATCGTTTTTGCACACTTTATATTTTTTCAGCATTAGCAAGCTACCCAAGAGCATCAAAGTAATACCTGCTAGTCTGTAACAAAGAGTTCCACTGCTACCAGTCGATGGTAGTTGTTTTGTACGGTTTTGATTTGTAATGGTTACCGTATCGCCATTTGAAACTTCATTTTTACCATAAGAAGTATAGAATTCCTTCCCATTAATAGTATGAACATTTGAATCTTTAATCGGTTTGCCATCATCATCTAATTCATAGACATAATAGGTTTTAGGATTCTTTGCATCCACATCTAAATTTGTAAACTTACATGTCGAATCAGTTTGATCTTCTCCATAAGTAATGGAAGCAGTTTGGATTGGCTTCGAATCATTTTGATTTTCAAAAAGACCAAATGTATAAGTTCCTTTAACTGGACTTACCTTTTTATTTCCTGCATCTATAAATTCTTTTTGTACTGTAATCTCGCCTTTATGATTTGTCACAGTCAATTCGTAAGTAGACGAATATTGTTTATCAATTTTAGAATCTTTGATACATTCTTTTACATAATCCGAATAATCTGTCTGATCTTTTTCAATTCTTGGCACCATGATATAAAAAGAATTATTCTCCTTTTCATAACCAGTTGGTGCTATCGTTTCAGTAACCTTATAGACCGTGTTATAAGCTAAAGCACTATCTCCACTACCACCTAAAAGTAAAGTTCCATCATCTTCTGTTGTTCCAGACCAAGTTCTGCTTGTACTTTCTTCAAAGGTACCATCATCTAATCTTTTACATGCAACGACTTTAAATTCAGCTCCAGATAAAGACTTAGATAAATCATTTGCATCTTGCTTAAGAATGTTTAACAGGATGCTATCACCGGCCGAAACAGATCCACTTGCGTTATAAGAATAACCTTCCTCTGTTACAGAAGATTGATCTGAAGGTTTATAACCCTCCCAATACGCAACGTTAGAGAAATCCACTTTCTGTCCTGGACCAACTTTTACTGTAGTCGTATACGTAATAGTAATTGCTTTATCACTAGGAACCAAAATTTCTAAAATATTCTTATCTTTATTTAATGAAGGCGTAATTTCATTTGTAACATCATTATTATTAGAATCAACTGCTTTAATTGATTTCGAATCTAAAATCAATGTATCGCTAAGTTTATCAATTAATTTAAGCTTTGCTCCATCTTTTGATAGTTGTTGTCCTAATGGATTACTCTTAATAGTAAATGTCACCTTTTCAGCATTCTTTTTACTGACACTTTTTAAGAGATTTTTATCTTTGATTGTTGCCTGAGATGTTGCATTATTTATCTCATTTCCCTCATTGTCTTGAAGAGTAACTTTATTTTCAAATGTTTTATCTTGACCCGATAGCAAAGCATCTCGATCAACTACTTTACAAACTACTTGAACGTCAACCGCATATTTATCAGGTTCTTCATCTGCCCCTGATTTTTTAAAGTCTCCTAACGCAATATACGCTTTTTTCCCTTTAACATAATATGTTGTAGTTCGAGAAACACCTTTATCCGAAGAAGCTGTAATTGTTTTTTTCGACCAACCATCATTCTCTAAACCATCAATAGTTTTAGACTCAATAGTTCCCTGGTTGTCTCCTACCCATTTAACTCGAATATAGGCTAGCTCCATTCCATCTGGAATATTTTCTAGTACTCGATAAGTACCTGAAAGGTCACCCGCATAGTTTAATTTAAATGCCCAAGCAGCATATTGACCGGCTCCAGTATCTTTTAAACCATCTTGATATATTGTAGAAGCATTTTCTCCTGTTCCGCTTACAGTTGTTGTAACTGTCTTTCCATCATATGTAAAGGTTTGCCCAAGCTCTTTTAAAATATCTCCTCCACCACATAAATATTCTCGTGCATCACCTCGTTTAATATAATTTGCATCATCATCTCTCGTATAGATTTCATTTTTAAACTGATACTGATCACGATAATTTTTTGGTAAAGACTGAGGCTCTGTACAAAGTACAATATATACATGTCCAGCATCACCTAGTTTAATCGTTTCTTTCGCTTTCAATGTCAACTCACTATATTGGTTATTTCCACTAAAATTTTTACTATTCGAAAATGATTTCTCAAATTTATCAGTTATCTCATTTAGTTTTACACTACTCTGCAATTCATCAAAGTCTTGGTAACTACTAACAGTTTTATCTTTAGGAAGATTTCCTTGATAAACTCCTACAAGTGAATCATCATGGATCAATGAATCTGTTAGATTCAAATCGTTAGAAATCGCATCTTTAAAAGAAATATTTTCTTTAATAGCGGTACCACTTACATCAATAACCCAATACAGTTTTCCTTTTTGCCATGATGTTGCATTTTCTTTAGGCTCTTGATAATACCAATATGCTTTTGAAACATCTAACTTGTAATTTCCTGTAATGTTTACACTCGTTGAAGAATTCAAATTATTTATAGGGAAAGTATTATTTCCATTAGTAACATTTCCATTAATCGTGAAAGTATTATTGACGGTTGTCGTTCCATAAGTATCTTGATTAACAGGTTTTGCGTAATATGTTAGCTGGTATGCATAATTTTTATCTTCCCAACCCAATTTGCTAGGTATCAACTTAAAAGTAGTTAAACCATCAATCTTTAGCCATTTCGTATCTTTGATTTCATACTTATTCGTTTCTGCATTATAGGAAGTTGCATCAATTCGAGCATATCCAACATACTGCATATTTTCAGGACTTAGTTTATCCTGCATGGTAAGTTCTGTTGCGTCAAATGCACCCAAAGATTGATTCACATTAACTACATAAGGATAACTACCTTCTGGCACATCAAATGATGAATCTGAAGAAGTATCTTTTTTTACTGTGCCATCTTTTACTACATAACGATCATCCGACATCTTAAATGTTTGGTCAGATGTAATTTTCTCTCCACGTGATTTGTTATTCCAATGATAATCTCCAATAGTATTCTTAGCATAAACTCTATCTATATATGTTTCATCAAATCGCTTCTCACCATTAGATGCCGAAACCAAGAAACGGTTTCCAATATAAATTTGATCTGATTGAATGGCCGCAAAAGCTTCTGGCTGAACAGTAAGACTGTATGTAACTTTATAAGAATCACCCGGATTTACCATAAAGCCTTCGTTTATACCAGATAATTCAAAACCTGTTAAATCTGAACCCTTCCAGTCTATTTGATACTCTGATGAATCTACTTCAGTAAAATCTTTATCTCCATCACGTTTAATAGATAAATTAAAACTCGATTTATCATAGTTTACATATGGTAGAGCTCTAGAATCTACTCTGTAGTTATCGTTATAGTTTAAAAAATCATAGAATTTAAAATCTTTTAAAGAATAATTACTGTTATCTTTATTTAGAGAAAAATTCAATTGATATTTAATGGTATATGAACCATCCGAATTCTTTTTGATCTCCGTGCTCGTTCCATTCGACTTATTCATTGAATAGTTGACACTTGGTGTAAATTTTGAAGTAGCATATGATCTCTTATTCTCCTTAGAAAAAACTACGGCATTATTAATCATAGATTTCGTTTCCGAACTTATACCATTCTTCAATTTCACAAAATAAGTCAGTGTTCTAGTTTCTCTTGCAGCCATATCTCCGATTTTCCAGACCAAACTATTGTTAATTGTTGATCCTTCTTTAGGCACTTCTGTATCAGAAGTTTTATTTTCTAAATAAATAAAACCTGTATCTGTACCACCTGTTTGATATGGGTTTTGACCATTTGCTCTACTATTTAATTTCTGAGCTGTATTAGTAACATTCATATATGTTACTTGGTCTGAATCACTAGTAAATGCATCCACTACAGAAACATCGGGACATCCATCTTCTCCAGCTGTAACCGTAACAGTATACTGAAGAAAATCACCATCTTTTGTTGAAACGACTTTCGTTCCATGATCTTTCTTAATATCAACTTTTCCATACTTGGAAATCGGATCTTCACCAAAATTCAAAGTGTAGTTTTTATCAGCAAGCGTTAAATTCGTCTTCCCATTAGCAGGCAACTTACTTAAATTAACTTGTCCAGATACGGAAAAATTTCCTGTGATTGTCGTATGTTGCGTATCTAGTAATTGTTGAAGATACGATTCGTTAAAGGTTACGCGTATTTTTTTTGTATTTTCATCAACAGATACGGTTCCTACTGCAGTTCCACCATCATACAGAACTTCTTTTGCTTCACCAGCCACATGACGAAGAAAATCTGGAAGATCATATGTCAAAGTGCAATTAAATTTATTCTTTAACATTTCTGTAGTTATGTTTTTAAAACTAACCGCTAATTTAATTTCAGCATCTCCAGGTATCTTTTGTGATTCATCTCCCGTTATATCTACCCAAGTCTTTGTTGTTGCATTTGGATCCGTATTATACTGCAAAGTAACAGATTGCAACTTATCTTTATTCTTAGGATCACTTAAATCGAAACCATCCGAACTTACCGTTTCATCAGATTGACTCTCATCTTCTGTTTCATCTTCTGTCTGTTCTGAAGGTTGGGTTGTTTGTTCTTCATTATTTGTGGAAGGTTCATTTTGCGTGGAAGAATCTTCTGTATTAGTAGATGGTTCTTCTTCTACAACCGGTTGTTCGTTTTGGGTTTGATCTTCGTTTGTTGTTTGAACCGGTTCTTCTTGATACAGTGTTTTACTTTGTACTGCACTAGATGGAAGCAAAGTAAAACAAGTACATAGAACAATAAAACAAGAAAGTACGGTTTTAAATAACTTCCCTATCAGAGCTTTTCTTTTGTTGTGCACAATACTCCCTCCAATCTATTCAATCCATCCAATTTGATGCAATGGCCAAATCCGAAATACTAAATGATATTTGATCTTTTCTTTCGCAACATCACCAATCACCGTATTCCTTGAATCAATGGATGATTTTCTTTTATCCCCTACACAAAAATAATGTGAGGCTTTTACTTTATGCAGATAGTCAATGTTCGAGTTCCCTATTTCATCTTTCTTTAGATAGGGTTCTTTCAAGACTTGTCCATCCACAGAGAGTTTGCCATTTTCGTCCATATCCACTTCTTGACCACCTTGGGCAATGACACGACGCACCAACAATTTCTTACCGTGCCAAAAGGCAATGACATCTCCATTTTTTACTTCTTGTTTAGGCATGCTTAGAACAATTTGACCTGGCTCTAAAGTGGGTTCCATCGATGAACCATAAATCTTTAAAACAGGCACGCAAAAAACCATGAATAAAACCAAGAACATAACCATGCCAAGAAAAAGTTTTTTAGCTAAAGATTTACCATTCACATTCCGTTTCTTTGATTGAATCTTTCTACTTTCCTTCATCTTGACGTATCCTGTACCTAAACCTTCATGGATTTGTTAGAATATTGTACTTTTTGAAACATATTATTTTACATAGTTCATTTTGGACAAACACAACATCCATAAACTCCTATATTTTACTATGTAAACGTATACTATGTAAAGATTTTCTTTTAAAATGTATTGGCAAAAAATGCAAAAATCAAAATAATTTATGCCAAAAAAAAAGAGGCAAAATATTCAATTTTTTTGCCTCTTTTAACAGTCTAAAATTCAATTGTGGCCTTCCAAAGACCATGCAAATTACAATATTCATATACGGTAAGCTCTCCCGTATAAGAACCTAGATCAAAATGTGCTTCTGGTTTTTGATTTGCGTGGAGCGTTTGTTTATAAAGCGTACCATCTTTTAACTCTACCCAGATAGCTGTAATGTAATGTTCTGGGAGCATTGGATGTTCCACACTACCAACCTGTACCTTTAAGGTCGTTCCATCTTTTTCTAAATGAGGGACATGTTTTTCTTGTGCTGCATCTACTTCACCCGCAAAACATTCCACATAACCTTCCGGAACAGCTTCACCGAAAACAATTTCAATCACAGATTTTGTTTTTGTATTTCTATAGACTTTCATAACTAAGCCCTCCTTCTATTTTTATTATAAAGGAAGACAGTACAAACTACCTAATAGAATGCTTACCAGTTTTCATCCATAAAAATAATTTTTGCGTGAATCTCTTTATCCACATCCAAAATCGCATAACTTCTAGGTTTACCATCCCTTGGGAAAGTAACTGATCCTGGATTCAATAAAAAGACCCCATCCATTTTGCGAATCATAGAAGCATGGGTATGCCCAAAACAGACAATGTCACAGGCCAGATTTTTAGCCGAAGAAACTAAATTCTTTTCCCGGTTAAAATAAGAACAACGATGCGAGTGTTCCATTAAGAGACGATGATCCCCTACCCGAAGGATTCTGCGTGGAGGCAGATCCAGCCAATAGTCATTGTTTCCTTGAACAACGATCCAATCCGGATAGTATTCCGGATCTTCGCAAAGATCGCCACAGTGTAAAAATAAATCCGCTTCGGGATGATGATGTTGAATTAAATCAAGAATCTCATTATTGGCATGAGAATCACTAGCTACTACAATACGCATAAGTACTCCTATTCTTCATAGTTAGAAAAATCCATTTCTTCCATACATTGGTTACTGGTCTGCATCTTTTTGGCACAAGACTTACCAACATATCGAAGTACAAAAGGCTGGTATTCCATCTTGGTTTGATCACGTTTATCACTTGGATAACGAATCACAAATCCATAATGATAGGCATTTTCTTCCAACCATACAATTAAATCCTGACTTTCTTGCGGTAAGGATTGAATAATACTTGGATAATCCAATTGGCCATGTACTTTTTCATAATCTAAACACGTACGAATCCATGTGGCCGTATCAAAAAAGGAAACCGTATAACCTAACTGCCATTCATTTTGCCCAGCTGGCAAATAGAAATGACTCACACTATCTTGACCATAGGTTTGAATCAATTGGGTAACCATTTCATTGATGGCATCATAAGACATATAGCCATTACTAACTTGTAAAGTACGACCATCCATCATCGTTGCATAAGTATTGATCATATTTTCTAGATCACTTTGCATTTCCTGACAAACCGTTACTCCATTTGTATCTACAAGGTACCCCGGTTCATAACGGTATACCGATTGGGATCCATTTAGAATCAAATACTTTTGACTCGGATCATCCATTAAACTTAAGTCTTCGTTATTTCCTAAATCATTTTCATAAAAGGAAGTCAGTTCCGCATAAGAATAATGTTTCAATAATTCACTTAAATCATCCCGTGAAAAATACTTCGTATATTTATTTACAAAATTGACAATATAATCATTGGATTCTTCCTGAACCTTTTTGGCAATACTATATTCCTGACAATGATAAACATCAAAGCCATCAACATGAATGAATTTCATAAAGGTCTTAGGACAAATATGTTGCGAAATCAAATAATCAATTTCTTTGTTGTCGAGTTTATCTAAAATCACTTTTCTTTGTTGCTCGGTCCCATAGGGATATCTGGCTAGTGGATCATAAGATTGGTTTAACTTCCAAAAACAGCCAATGGTAATACAGGCACAAAGCACCAACATGAGAATACGTGCAAATAAAACATTGTTTTCCACAAAAACACCTCTCGGATATTATAGCATATCTTTTTGGTGACATCGGTCATATAAAGATTGGGCTACCTCTTTTGGCAAAAGGCTCTCTAATTCTTCAATCGAAGCACTGCGAATCCGTTTCATACTCTTAAAGTGATTTAAAAGCTTTTTCTTCCGACTTAGACCAATGCCTTCAATATCATCCAACATCGATTTCGTCATGCCTTTATCCCGTAATTTCCTATGGTAGCTAATCGCAAAACGATGCACTTCATCTTGTATCCGGGTTAATAAAAAGAATAAACTCGATTCTCTTTCCAAAGGAATCTCTTCAAAGGCATCATTCATTAAAGCACGAGTGGTATGTTTGTCATCTTTGACCAAACCTACAATGCGTAAATCCAGTTCCAACATCTCACGAATCTCTTTGGCTGCAGCAATCTGTTGCGCACCACCATCGACAATCAATAAATCTGGCATCGATTTACCTTCTTTTAATAAGCGGAAATACCGCCGGTATAGGACTTCTTTCATACTATCGATATCCGAACGATACCCATCTAACTTATAGTGACGATACGAGCTTTTATCTGGTTTTCCATCTATAAAGACAACCAAGCCACTGACATTATAAGATCCTGAAATATGCGAGTTATCAAAACACTCAATGCGATGAATCGGGGCATGAAAGATACGTTCTAACATTTGATTGGCTAAATCCAGATCTTTCTCTTTCCGGAAAACCATTTCAAATTTCTGTTCATGGGCCGTTTGGGCATTTTTCATCACTAAATCAACCAATTTCTTTTTATCCCCTCTTTGCGGAATGAAAATCTTGGTCTGTAAGGAATCCTCTAGACCTTCTAAAGGTGTTCCTTCTGGTAAAAGGATCTCCTTGGGAATCAAGTTTTTTTGATAGTACTGCAAGATAAAACTTAAAAAGGCATCCATTGTATCTTCATAAATCGGACTAACGGTAAAGTTTCTTCCTAAGAGTTTACCATCCCGAATAAAGAAACCTTGAATGGAAATATAACCATTGGCTTCATAATAGCCAAAGACATCACGATCTTTCCGGTCTTTAAAATCAATAATCTGTTTGTCTAACACATGATGTACCGCTTCAATCATCTCTTTGATTTCCTGCGCTCTTTCAAAAGCTAACTGTTCGCTGGCTTCCTGCATCTTGGCTTCCAACTCTTTTAAGATCAAAGAGCCATCCCCTTTTAAAAACTGACGGATCTCATTGCGATACTGATCCATCTCTTGGGCATCTACTTCTTGTACACAAGGGGCTAGACACTGGTGCATATGGTAGTAAAGACAAGGCTGCTTCGGAATATGTTTACACTTTCGAATTGGCCAATAAGTATTGATCAAACGCACAATTTCACTAGCTGCTGTACTACTGGGATAGGGTCCAAAATACTCATCTTTTTTATGCGTCACAGAACGAGTTTTTCGCACCGCAAAGTTTTTATCATGAGTCATCACAATATACGGATAACTGGAATCATCCATCAACATGATATTGTAAGGTGGCCGATGTTTTTTAATCAGATTGATTTCCAATAAGAAAGACTCTTTTTCGGATTGGGTTTCAATAAATTCAAAATCGGCAATATGGGAAACCAAGCGTGCTGTTTTTCCATTGTGGGTTCCATGAAAATAACTACGCACGCGATTTTTTAATACTTTGGCTTTTCCGACATAGAGAATCTCCTGGTTTTCATCTTTCATGATGTAACAACCAGGCGAATCCGGTAATAAAGCCAGTTTATCTTGTAAATGTTTCGAGATCATAAGCTACTTTAATAGGACAATCGTTGCCCCTAGTCCTCCATCCGAAGGTCCCCCACTCATCTTACTTTTGACATTCGGATGTTTATCTAAGTATTGCCAAATGGCAGAACGCAGTTTACCCGTTCCCATACCATGAATGATCCTTACTTGTTTTAAACGATGGGCTACGGCTTGATCTAAGAAGTGGTCAACGGCATCTAAACCTTCTTCTACGCGCATACCAATCACATTGATTTCCGTAGGGACTTTTTTAAAGACTTTATCGGCCGTATGTTGTTTAATCGTTGGCAAAGGTACATTCGGCCGTTTGATTTTAGTCAAACGATTCGTTTTGATTTTCATCTTCATTCCATTGCTTAAAATCGTTGCTTCTTTTTTACGTAACTCCACGATTTCTCCATGACTGTTTACATCTTTAATTTGCACATAATCGCCTACTTTTAAAGGTTCGGCTTTTTGACTGACCGGTGCACTTGGATTCATCGTATTTAAACTATGTAAGAGTTCCGTCTGTTTATGTACTGGACCGCTTTTCTCTTGGCGTAACGAACGAATAATGGCTTTCGCTTCAGCTTGTTTCTCATCCAACATGACTTGCAGCTGTTCACGGTATTCTTCCTCTAACTTAGCCTTTTTCTTATCCATCTTTTCACGATCAGCTTCGGCTTGTCTTTGCAGGTCATGGGCATTGGCAATCAGTTGATTAAACTTTTCTTTTTCTTGCCGTACTTCATTTTGCATCTTTTCCAGTTTTTCTAACTGTAAGTCTACATCTTTGGTGTTTTGGGCTTTGATGGCTTCGGCTTTCTCTAAAATAGCCGGATTTAAATGATATTGCGCCGCAATATAAAAGGCATACGAAGAACCCGATACCCCTTCAATATACCGGTAGGTTGGTTTTAAAGTTTCGCGGTCAAATTCAACACTGGAAACCAAAACATTCGGATGGGTCTTCCCAAAGGATTTCACTTGGTTAAAGTGAGTACTGGTAACAATCGTGCAACCTTTTTGTATCAAGGCTTCTAAAATCGCAATAGCTAAACTTTCTCCTTCACTTGGATCAGTTCCATTACCCAACTCATCAACTAAGATAAATGAGTTAGACGTACTTAATGAAGTAATGCGGGCAATCTTGGAAATATGGCTGGAGAAAGTAGATAGATTATTTTCAATAGATTGTTGGTCTCCAATATCAAAGTAGAAAGAATCATAATATGGTACATGAGCACTATGACACAGTACCGGAAAACCGGCATGAGCTAAAACCATAAATAAACCAATGGTCTTTAAGGTTACACTCTTTCCACCCATATTTGGTCCCGATATCATAAGACACGCTTGTTTAGCCGAGCAACGATAGGTATTGGCAACCACCTTCTTAGCATCAATTAACGGATGGCAGGCATGTTCAAAACTAAAGGCATGATTTTTGGTCTGAAGTAAAGGAATACAACCATCTTTTTTATATGCCCAACAACCCTTGGCATAGGCTACATCCAATTGAGTCATTGAATCTAAATTGGATAAAAGAGCCGTGGTATTTTTTGCGACTTGTTTGGTACATTCTTTGACAATGCGTTGTTTTTCACTTTCGATATCCGAAAGTAAAGATTGAATCGCATTATTGGCTTCGACAAAGGCCGAAGGTTCAATATAGTAAGCCAAGCAACTTTGGCTCTGTCCATGCACCATGCCACCAAAGGCATGCTTATCTTGAGCCCGAACTAATACACACAAACGACCTTGAATCGTTGTTGTCATATTTTCCATCAACTGAGAATTATGTTTTTTCAGAAAGATTTTAGCTCTTTGATTTAAACTAGAGCGTGCTTGCAGCAATTCTTTATGAGCCTGTTTTAAAAAAGGAGAAGCATTATCTTTTACATTTCCGGATAAATCAATCTTTTCTTCAATAAAGCGCACTAAAGAACCACAAAAATCCATACTCTGGGCAATTTCTTTCATGGACTGGGCTTCCGTTTTATCCAGGGTTTGTGCAACATTGCGACAGGCATGCAGAAATAAGACAATCGCATAGAGCTCTTGTCCATTTAAGGTCATCTGTTTGGTCGCTTTTTGTAAGGAGAGAGAAATATCACTGACGCCGGCAAAGTTTAATAAACTACCTTGGCGTTCTAACTCCATCGCTTCTTTTGATAGTTTTAACAACCTTTGAATTTCAATCAAATTCTTTAAAGGCAAGGCTTCTTGAATAGCTTGTTTGGAACAAGAAAAAGAAGCAAAACTGGCAATTTGCTTCAAGACTTTATCATAATCAATTGCTTGACTTAATTCGTTATAGAAGGACGAATCTTTGTATTCCATAATAATTTCACTTCCTCTTGGAGAACATTTTTCCCTTTTAAGACCATACTTTGTGCTTCATAGGCTTTACCATTTTCGACAAAAGGTAATTCGACAAAGGCAAACCAGCATTGTAAAACGACACATACTTCAAGCAGGCCAATACATAAACCACCTAAATGATTGATAAAAGATAAAGGCCCATGTTTCTTCTTTTTATCGATAAAAAGAATATGCCGAAAGATGGATAAAAGTATGCGGCAGCCAATAAAACATAGAAAGAACCATGCCAGCTGATTCAAAGCACTCGTAAAATAACGACTAGGAACTAAAGTAGTCATTTGCGCAAAATGATCATACGATAACCAGGCAACAATAAAAGATGCCACAAAGGCTACGATCCCAAAGATCTGCGCAAACAATCCCTTACGATAGGCATGGATGCATATGAGTAACGATACCACAAAGAAAATGGCATCGTATAAGATAAAATAATTGGTCTGTAAGTTCATCGGGTAAATCTTAACATAATTTTGTGGGAATGAAAAATGTGTTACACTAGGGCTATGACAACACTCACAAAAACCTTAAGTAAAGAAGAAATACAGGCTTTAAAGACCCGCTGTAAAGGTCAGATTCTCAGCGAAAAAAAGCCAGAGTATGCCTACTATCAAATCAAAACCAGGGAATGTACCATTACGGCTTATACCTCGGGTAAAGTAGTCTTTCAAGGCAAGGACCTTTCCTGGTTAGAACCGGAAAAGCCCATTGTAAAGAGTACCTATCCCCAAGCTGGTAGTGATGAAGTAGGGACCGGCGATTATTTTGGTCCGGTTGTGGTCAGTGCGACTATTGTTACAGAAGATGTTGTTCCTACGCTACAAAAGTTAGGAATTCAAGATTCCAAACAAATTAACGATGAGAAAATTCAAGAACTGGCCCCCAAAATCAAGGAGCTTTGTCCCCATACGATTTTGATTGTTACGCCATTCAAATATAATCAAATCCATTTGAATCATAATATGGTGGATATCAAATGTTTACTGCATAACCAGGCCTATATCAATTTGGTTCATAAAGGCTATACTCTGCCTGAGTTTAAAATCATTGACCAGTTTGTCCAAAAGAAAAGTTACTATCACTACTTACAAACAAGTCCCGAAGTAATTCAAGATATTCATTTTGAAACCAAAGCCGAGAATAAATACTTATCGGTTGCCTGTGGCAGCATTTTGGCAAGAAATGCTTTTTTAGAAACCTGGGATGCGATGGAGAGTAAATACCAGTTTCACTTTGAAAAAGGTGCTGGTAAAAAAGTCGACGTATGCGCCCAAAGCTTTATTGATCAATTTGGTTTTTCAGCTTTAGAAAAGGTGGCCAAAATACATTTTGCGAATACAAAAAAACTAAGCTATTAACGGCTTAGTTTTTTTCGGTATGTACTTCAATTTTGGTTTGATAAGTCAATTGAACCAGTTCTACACCGGCATCGCGAAACATCTTCTTGCTGGCGATATTGCCTTCGGTTCCATTGTATTTATCACTTTCATAAACAACGCAAGTAATTCCGGATTGAATAATAGCTTTGGCACATTCATTACAAGGAAATAAAGAAACATAGATCGTACAATTCTTTAAGTCTTGAATGCTGTTTAAGATGGCATTTAATTCGGCATGGACAACGTAGGGATATTTGGTTTCTAAAAATTCCCCTTTGCGATCCCAGGGAAAATCATCGTCATTACAGCCCTTGGGAAAGCCATTGTAGCCAAGACCTACAACCCGCTTTTCGGGATTAACGATACATGCCCCAACTTGGGTGTTGGGATCTTTACTGCGCAGAGCACTTAAGTGAGCCATACTCATAAAGTATTCATCCCAGCTTAAAACATTTTTTCGTTTCATAGATTATCCCTTTCTAGATCTTCTAAAATGCTTTTAAAAGTTGGATCTAAAGGTGCTTCAAAATGCATCTTTTCTTTTGTCGTTGGATGGATAAATTCCAAGGTACATGCATGCAATAACTGTCCATTGGCTTCAATGGTTTTTCTTGGTCCATATTTTGGATCCCCGGCAATCGGATGATCGATATAAGCCATATGCACACGAATTTGATGAGTTCTTCCCGTTTCCAATTGACAGCGGATATAGGCAAAATCTTTAAAGTTTTCAATGACTTGGAAATGGGTAATGGCTTCTTTGGAATTCTTTGCGGTAACGGCCATCTTTTGGCGGTCTTTTTCATCGCGTCCAATTGGTGCATTGATAGTTCCATAGGTATGCGAGAACGGATGATGCACAATCGCAAGATATTCCCGATGACAAGTCTTATCCGCTAATTGTTCACTTAAAGCTAAATGGGCAGCATCGTTTTTGGCAACGACTAAAAGCCCTGAGGTATCTTTATCAATACGATGCACAATACCGGGTCGCATAATGCCATTGATGCCACTTAGATCTTTGCAGTGAGATAAAAGCGCATTGACTAAGGTACCATGTAGATGCCCCGGTGCAGGATGAACAACCATCCCTTTGGCTTTATTAATAACTAAGACATCTTGGTCTTCATAAATTATATCTAAAGGTAGATCTTCGGCTTGGATTTCTAAAGATTCCAATTCTGGAATTTCAATCTCTACCTGATCGCCTTCTTTTAAAATATAACTGGCTTTTTCGCTTTTTTGATTGACCAAGATCTTCTTTTGGTCTAAGAGATCTTTAACCCGTTTTCGCGAAAAGTCTAATTCTTTAGAAATGGCTTTATCTAAACGTGTGGAAGCCAGGGACGAATCTATTGTAATTTGTTTTGTTTCCATTTTCTCTTCTCCTTAAAATCATCTATCCATAAAATCAGCAGGATAGAAAAAAAGCCCATCGTGATGCATACATCCGCAACATTAAAGACAGGAAAACTTTGTCCAAAGATACGGAAACTAAAAAAATCACGTACATAGCCAAAACGTAGACGATCGATCCAATTGCCTAAAGCGCCCGCAAAGACAAAACTCAAAGCACTTTGGATACGACGATCTTCGGTGGTACAAAAATAATAAACGATAACGGAACAGGCAATGAGGGTAATAAGGCTAAAAAAGGCAACGCCATAGCCCTCCATAATAGAAAAACCAGCACCGATATTTTGAATATAGGTCAAATCAAAAAAATGTGGAATCAATTCAATTTTTCCATATAAAGGAATCGCTTGTACAACGGCCCACTTGGTTGTCTGATCGAGGGCAAGACTAGCGATGATAATTAAAATTGCTAATAAAATACTACTTTTTCTTACTTTCATAATTCCCCTTTTAGAACATCTTGTTATGGCGGTGCAAGACTAACATCTTAATAAACAACCATAACCCCATCAACAAGGCCAACATAAATCCTACAAAACCAATGGCAGGAATCCCCAAAATTTTTGGTGACATATTGGTCAGACAAAGCAAACTTGAGCCAAGTAAAATAGCCGAAATCAAAATACAGATAATCATTCGATTGACCATCCGATCGAGTTTGGCAATGGGTTGATCACTGCCCATTAAATTTAAATTCATCTTCACTTGGCCACGTTGGACAAGTTTTAATAAATCGCTGGTTTGAACGGGTACATCTAAAATTCGATTGTACGATTCAAAGGAACGGCGAATCACTTTCTTCACTTGAGTATGTAAGTGCAATTGCTCCATCGTTGCCTTATGGCTGGTCGCAATTTCCAAAATATTCGTTGATGGATCCAAATGTAAGAGCGTTGCTTCCATAACGGTTAAAGAACGTGCTAACATCGAAACCCCTTTTGGCAATTGAATTCGATACGCATGACAAATGGAAAAAACATCTTGCAGCATTTGCGCTACATCAATTTCTCCAAAAGGCATATCTAGATACGTGGCCATAAACTGTTCCATCTCACCGGTAAACTTCGTATAGTCGATTTCTTGTTTTGGCTTTCCTAAGGCAAGAATGGAATCAACAACGGTCATAGTATCTCTTAAAGCAATCCCCCGTACCGCTTTTTTCATGATTTCACGTTCATGGACATTTAGTGTTCCCATCATACCAAAATCAATCCAGACAATTTTATCATCGCGAACTCGGATATTACCCGAATGTGGGTCGGCATGGAAAAAGCCATTTTCAATGATCTGTGAAATATAATTACAAGCTAAATCATGGGCAATTTTTGAAGGATCATAGCCATGGGATTCCAATAGATCCAATTGATTCACATCCAGCCCATCGACATATTCCATAACTAAGACATATTTCGAAGTATACTCGTCATAGATCAATGGTGCATCTACGGTTTTATCATCTTTATAGGTTTCTTTAAAGCGTTTGGCAAAACGCGCTTCAATGGTAAAATCCATTTCTTCCTGGCTGGTTGCCCAGAATTCATCTAAGACCATATCCAAATCAACGACGGAACTAATGATATCCGACAAATTTAAAAACTTTGCGGCTTTACGAACTAAGCGAATATCTCGCTTCATTGTTTCGTAGATGTTTGGTCTTTGTACCTTCACAACAACTTCTTGTCCGGTATTTAATGTAGCTCGATGCACTTGCGCAATCGAAGCAGAACCAAGGGGTGTCGTATCAAAGTTCACAAAGATGGAACGCCAGTTGTCCCCAAAGGCTTGAACTAAAACCGATTCAACTTCCTCAAAAGGCATTGGTTTGACACTACTGCGTAATTTTTCCAGTTCAACGGTATAACGTTGTGAGAACATATCTTGTCGGGTTGACATGATTTGTCCGATTTTGACAAAAGTTGGACCGAGGTCTTCTAAGATTTCACGGAACTTAACAGGGTCCATTCCCTTTTGAATTTTATGTTTTTTTAATATAGATAAAATCTCGATAAAACGAGCTCCACTTGCTTGCGAATTTGCCATCCTTTTCACCTAGGGGTATTTTAACACAGACTCGACAAAAAGAAAAAAATCCCCTTTATAGAAAAGAGGAAACATTTTTCTAATACTATTTGCGAAAAAAACTCGAGCTTTTTAACTATGTAGCTGAGCAAGAAATTCCAAATACTCATGATATAAATATTTCTCGTTTTTAATAAGTTTTCTGATGTTTTACCATTGTAACTTGTTAAAATTCAAGAATTTAATAAGTTGTGAGCATATTTACACCCTTATCTATCCAAATTCCGCAATATTTGAAAAGAAAAACCCCTCTTAGGAGGGGTATCGTTAATCCGTAAATTTATCGTAGAACTGCATACTCTCTAGAACCGAAGTATCTTCGATTGGATTATCATCCAAACGTAAAGCTTCCAATAGCTCTAAATCTTTTAAAGGTGAAACATCGGTAATATAGTTGGCCTTTAATGTTAAAGAACGTAAGAACTTTAAATGCGATAATGGTTTTAAATCATGAATCGCATTATGATCTAGACGAAGATACGAAATGTATTTCAATTTGCTTAAAGGTGTTAAATCTTCGATGACATTATTATACAAATCGACATTACATAAGTTCTCTAAGTTAGATAATACCGAAATATCTTTGACATCGTTATCTTCCAAAGATAAGATGGACAACTGTTTCATCTGATTTAAACAAGAAATGTCCTTGACATGGTTTCTGGCAATGTTTAAATCCACCACATTTTTACAATTCTTTAAGACACTCATATCCGTGATATGGTTGGTATAAAGATCTAAGTGAATCAATTCTTTGGCATCTTTTAAGAAATCAATGTTTTCAATCTGACAGAAACGAGCACTAAAAGCGGTTAAATGTTTTACATTCGTAAATTTATTTAAACCTTTGACTTCGTTCTTACTGATATTCAAACGACGCAAGTTTGCCAAATTGTTTAATAAAGACATATCCGTAAATCCACTTTGTTCCATATAGAGTTCTTCCAAATTCTTTAAATCTTTTAAGAACGCAAAAGAATCGGGATGATTTTGGGAAATATCCAAAATACGTAAATGCGCAAATTGCTTCAATATACTGTAATCTTTAATATATGGACAATTAGAAATATTTAACTTCTTTAATTCGGTCATTGAAAGAAGTGGACTCAAGTCATCCATTAAGTTTGTTGAAAGATCCAATTCTTCTACCGAAGATAGATACGTTAAATCTTCGACATTAAACAAACGCATGCGCGCCATCTTCAATTTCTTCAATTGTTTTAACGTACCTAAAATCGCAAAACTATATTGCACATTTTCGGTATTGATACTAACTTCTTCCAATTTCTTACAATGTTCCAAGTATTCAATACTGTCAATCTTGGAATTTTCCATATTCAAATACTTCAAGTCAATCATTGCAGCAATACTGGAAACATCCATCGTATATAAATTATTACGGGAAATATCCAAATGCTTTAACTGACGATAGCCATGTAATGCCTGAATATCGCGTAACTGGTTAATACTAACATCCAAATACTCTAAATTTCGTAAATCACGAATTGGATCTAGCGTTTCCAATTTATTATTGGATGCATTTAATCTTTCCAAGTTTTCGGCATATTCCAAACCATCTAAACATTCTATTTCTTTACCAGGTACTTGTAAATTAATCAACTCTTTCATATTATCGGGAGTGATTTCGTCTTCTTTAACACGTAATGCTTGTGCAACTGCTGTACGCAAAGCCTCATCTTTAATAAGCATGATAAGACCTCCTTTTTATAAGCTTATTATATAAAAATCTTGTCCGAAGTACCATAATAACCTGTTTTTTTACAAAAGCTTTAAAAATTTTCGTCAACAAAAAAGGTCACATGCTAAAAAAAGGACTATACTAAAAGTATGAACAAATATGAAACAGTGAAAGACTATGTATATAGTCAATACGCAAAAATCAATTTAGAAAGTCTTCGTATCGAAGCAATCAGCCATACTTCGCAAGTAGATCTTTGTATCACCCAATTGGCTATGGCTAGAGACATCGATATCGAAACGGCTAAAATCTGTGCCCTCCTTCACGACTTTGCCCAATTCACCAAAAATTGCAGTCATGCCGAACATGCCCGCATTAGTAGCATTGTCGCTTCTAAATACTTAGAAGAAACAGGTTTATTCACCCAGGAAGAAATGGATCATATTGCTTATGCGATTGGCCAACATTCCCATAAAGAAGCCTATAATGATCCACCGCTTTGCGAATGTTTAAAAGATGCCGACTTGATGGCGCGTTTCTTTGTTGATCCAAAGATGGAATTATCCGGCACAAAAAAACAGCGCTTGCTGGATGCGTGCGCTGATTTAGCTCGTTAGAACTTTTGATAATACAGCTTGATATCAAGCTGTTTTTTTATGTCATTGAAGGCTTGGATAAAACGATGTTTATCAAACACGATCCAATCGATATAGCAATAGCTTTTGCCAATTGCCCCACCGATGACTTTTGCCGCATGGATCTTGGTCATCTCTTTATCCAGTTTCTTGGAAAGCTCTTGACGGAACAAGGCATCTTCTTTGTTGTTATAAAGATTCATGAAGTACATATACCCAAATTCCCCATCTTTTACCAACAAATCCGAAAGCACATCTTGTTTCTGTTCAATGGTTTCTTCCACAAGTAAGGGATGGGTAGTAAAGATCATCTTCATATCTTTTCTTAGGGAATCATCCGCAAAATCCTTATATGGTTGATACATCGAATAAATTTCAGTTGGATGATTATAGGTATGCCAATTGTGCTTTTCTACGGTTTCCATAATCGTTTCATAAAAATCAATCAGGTTACAAAACTTCATTGTTTCATCCGGTGTATCTAAACAATCCACACTCGATAAATACGCTTCATAAGCACATTGACCAAGGGCTAACTCAATCAAGTACATACTCATTTCTTTTTTTCGTTCATCGTTGCCAATTTGTGAATAGCCAGGACAATACAATTTACAATCAATGGTTTGATTCTTTTGATCTACGGTATAAAAAACCGTAAAATCGTTTAAATAATAATCATCTTCTTTAATCTTCAAATCTGCTTGAATTGCTTTTTGAGACATAGGTGGAAGACAAGAATTGATGATCCAGTTCTTTTGAATCGATTGGGGAGCCAATTGGGCACAATACCAGGCTAAGTATTGACTGGTTTTATTTGGCCCCGTATCAAACGTCATTTCAAAAGCATCATAGGTAAATTCACAAAAGAAGTGACTCCCACAGATCTGATTGATCTTTTCATCGTATTTTTCCATCATCGCAAATGCTTGATCTTGGTCTTCTACCAAATTTTGACGTAAAGTGGCATCCTTTTCTTCAAATTCTTTCCAAAAAGCTAATACATTGGTATAAACACTCATATTTGATCTCCTTAAAAAAGGCTTCGCAATGCGAAGTCTTTAACCAATCGAATCGGTCATATCTAATTTCAATAATTGATTTAATTCCACCGCATATTCCATTGGTAATTCACGCGTAAATGGTTCCAAGAATCCCATAACGATCATTTCAGTTGCTTGTTTTTCGGATAAACCACGGGACATTAAATAGAACAATTGTTCTTCATTAATATTGGAAACCGTTGCTTCGTGTTCAATTTGGGAAGTTTCATTGCTTAAAATATTCAATGGAATCGTATCACTGCGTGATTCTTTATCCAAAATCAGAGTATCACATTCCACTTTACACTTGGAATAATCTGCATTTTTATTCATACGAACCCAACCACGGAAGTTGACTTCCCCACCATTTCTGGCTACGGATTTAGAAATCATCGTACCTTTGGTATGAGGTGCTAAGTGAATCATCTTACTACCCGTATCTTGTTTTTGATTCTTTGAACCAACCGCAATAGAGATGGTTGTTCCTTTGGCATATGGTTCAGCTAGAACGGTACATGGATACTTCATATTAATATGACTACCGACGTTTCCATCAACCCATTCCATATGGCCATTTTCTAAAACTTTTGCTCGTTGGGTAACTAAGTTCAGAATGTTGCTGGACCAGTTTTGAATCGTCGAATAACGACAATGCGCATTCTTCTTCACAAAGATTTCTACAACGGCAGCATGCAGTGAATCTTTCGAATAGACTGGTGCTGTACATCCTTCCACATAGTTGATATCGGCACCTTCGTCGACAATAATCAACGTCCGTTCAAATTGTCCCATCTGCATCGTATTAATACGGAAATACGATTGTAATGGTTTTTCTAGATGTACTCCAGGTGGTACATAAATAAAGACACCTCCGGACCAAACAGCGGTATTCAAAGCAGCGTATTTGTTGTCGGTATACGGAACAACTTTTCCAAAGTATTCTTTGACAAGTTCCGGACAAGTCTTCACAGCCGTATCGGTATCCAAGAAAATAACGCCATTTTCCTGGACTTCTTCTAACATGTTGTGATAGACAACTTCACTTTCATATTGGGTAGAAACCCCTGCCAAATATTTTTGTTCCGCTTCTGGAATACCTAATTTATTAAAGGTATTTCGAATCGTTTCAGGAACTTCCTTCCAGTCGTGTTCTTCCTTTTCGGCTGGCTTAATATAGTAAATATAGTCATCAAAGTTAATTTCACTTAAATCTGGTCCCCAATCCGGATTAGGTTCTTGCGCAAAATAGTGATAGGCCTTCAAACGAATGTCTAACATCCATTCCGGTTCATGCTTAGCTGCTGAAATGGTACGTACGACTTCTTCATTAATTCCACGACCGGTATTAAAAACGCTGACATCTTCATCGTGAAAGCCATATTCATAATCGGTAGAAAGGTTAAATTCTTTTTTCTCACTCATGCTTTCGCCTCGCTTTCATCAATGATCTGTTTTAAAGCTTTCCAACCAATTGTGGCACAATTGATTCGGTTGGCTTGTTTTCCTACATTTTTAAAGGCAATCGCTTCTTCTAAAAGGTCTGCATCATAGTCCTTTTCATTGATCATCGCAAAATAATTATCGATAATCTGCTTTGCCTCATCTAAAGATTTACCCTGTACAAGTTCGGTCATGATCGAAGTTGAAGCCGTAGAAATCGTACATGCAACTCCATCAAAACGGATATCTTTAATTTTGCCATCTTCTACATCCGCTTGTACTGTAATATCATCAATACAAGAATCACTATCCATATGTTTAGAAATATAGTTAGAATCTTCGACCAAACTATGATTTCGCGGATATTCATAATGATCCATGATGATCTCGCGCATTAGCTGTGCATCAATTTCCATTTCTTCCATCCTCCTTAAAAGAAGATGTTGACACAATTCTCTAAAGTCGCTGTTTTTAAGTTTTCGACTAAGGTATCAACTTCTTCTAATGTATTGTAAAGGTAAAAACTAGCTCGTACCGTTCCAAATGCATCAATGACATCCGGAAGCAATTTGGCACAATGTTGTCCAGAACGAACCGCAATGCCTTTGGTATTCAAATAACTTGCCACATCCTGGGCAGGAACTAATTTGCCATGATCGGTCACATTAAAGGTACAGATGCCATTTTCGGCATGGGCATTATAGACAATCACATTATCCAACGCTTTGATTCCCTCTAAGAAACGTTGTTTCAATTGCCATTCATGGGCATGAATTTCTTCTTTACCAATTCCCATCAAGTATTCCATCGCAGCACCCATTCCAATGGCCCCTTCAATCGGTTGGGTTCCACTTTCAAACTTTAGAGGGCTGGCTTTTAAACTGACGGTGCCATCTTTATAGAAACGCGCATTGGATTCCCCACCAAAGAAGACAGGTTCTAATGTATCCATCCATTCTTTCTTTCCATAAAAGATGCCAATTCCACTTGGACCACATAATTTATGGCCAGATAAGACAAAGAAGTCGACATCCATATCTTGTACATCAATAGCTAAATGCGGACTGCTTTGCGCACCATCGACAATTAAAATCGTCCCTTGTTCATGACAGAGTTTTGCCATTTCTTTAATAGGTGCTTCAAAACCCAAAACATTGGAAACTTGAGCTACACAGACAACTTTTACCGATGGATTTAAAACTTTCTTAAAGTTCTCAAGGGTAATCTTTCCTTCTTCATCTAAAGGAATATAGCCAAGGTTTAATTTCTTTTCGGCTTTCATCCATGGCAAAATACTGGAAGCATGTTCGGCCTCATCGGTAAGAATCGTATCGCCATCTTTTAGGACTTGATGAATCAACATTAAGGCAATTTCATTTAAGCCCTCAGTTGATCCAGAAGTAAAGGCAACTTGTTCTGCACTTGGAGCATGAATAAATTCAGCCGCAATTTTACGGGCATGTTCAAAGGCTGCATCCACTTGGGCACTCATTTCATAATCCCCACGATGCGCATTGGCTCCTAAATAGGTATAGTAGTTCATTACAGCATCTATAACTACTTGAGGTTTTAACGTAGTAGCTCCATTATCCATATAGATTAATGGGCAATCTGACATTGTCCGTTTTAAGATAGGAAAATCATTCCGAATTTTATTTACATCCATATAAACCTACCTTACTTTCCATTTCAACTTGTAGTTGTTCTTGTGCCTTTTCATCATCAACCATCTGAATAACTGGTAATAAATAACCAACACTTAATAGACCAATGGCTTGTTCTTTGGTCAAACCACGGGATTGTAAATAATACATTTGTTCTTCATCGGGTTGTCCAACTGTTAAGGCATGCGAAGCCTTTACATCGTTTTCATCAATTAATAATAAAGGAATACATTTTGTATAGTGATCTTTTCCTAAGGTTAGAACGCGAGTTGCTTGATGCGAGTGAGCATCAAAGCAGCCTTTGGTGATATTTCCATTGGCAACCATTTCATAATGGCCATGGTCCATGATAACCGCAAAGTTCTTAATTTCCCCATAGGTATGAGGGGCACTGTGGCGAACTTCCATATCACAGATTTTATCTTGATGGGCCATACAGAATTGTCCACTTAAGATTTCATAATTGGCACCAGATTCTTTTAAATCCACAAAGTGCTTCCAATCTAATGGTGCATTTTCCATATCTAAAACACCCATCTTACAAGTAGCATCTTTGTACATTTCCACTTGAACATGTAAATGCGTAGCGGCTTCTTTACAATTATGGATAAACACCGTCACTTGACTGTCTTGTTGGCAGACAAAGTTTAAGTCATAGCTGGCTTGATTTTCTAAACGCACAAAGAGTACCCCTTGCGATTGAGGGGCAAACACAAACGTTTGTGAAGCTTGGGCTGAGATGGTTTCTTTAAATGTTTCTTTCCATACCGTTTCCATACTAAACTCCTTGTTTCACGGCACAAACGCCTAATGAAACAGGTTGTTTTTTCGCTTCTTGTTTAGCGCTAATGCCATATTCTTCTTCAATCCATTCATATCCTTGGGTATCGACGCGTTCAATCAATTCTGGTCCACCGCTTACGACGATTCTTCCATCCACTAAAATATGGGCATGGGTTGGTTTTAAATATTCATAGAAACGCGCATAGTGACTGACGATCAATAAACCCATATTTGATTCTTCCTGGGCTTTTAAAACGGCATCACTAACAATGCGCAAAGCATCTACATCCAATCCACTGTCGATTTCATCTAACATCGCAAAACGTGGTTTCAACATCAACATTTGTACAATTTCGTTACGCTTTTTCTCACCACCTGAGAAACCGTCATTGACAAAACGGTGGGCTAAATCGGATTTCATTTCCAAATTAGAAATGGCACTTTCCATTTGTTTGATGAATTTAAATAAGCTAATTGGTTTTTCTTGGCGGGCATTGATTGCACTACGCAAGAAATCGGAATTGGTTACACCTGAGATTTCAGCTGGATATTGCATTCCTAAGAAAAGTCCAGCTTTACTACGTTGATCAACCGACATTGCAAGAACATCTTGTCCATCTAAGGTAATACTTCCCTGGGTTACCGTATATTTGGGATTTCCCATAATTGCGGCTAATAAGGTACTTTTTCCATTTCCGTTAGGACCCATCAAAGCATGACGTTGTCCTTCTTGAATGGTTAAGTCTAAGCCTTTTAATATCTCTTTATCTTCTACTGAAACATGTAGGTCATGAATAACTAACTCTGCCATATAATATTCCTCTTTTCACCCGGATATCATATCAAAGTTTAAAGTAAATCTCAATTAATACACACATTGCATTTTAAAGGAGTATTTCGTATAATTTAGAAGACTTTTTAAGGAGGTTCTTATGCGACAATTACTACGTGATAATTGGTTTGTAGTCATCATTGCCATCGTCATTATTGGATTCATTTCCTATTTCGTATATGACAGCAATAAATACAATGTTTCTTCCAGTAAAGATGGAGATAAAGATGTTGTAATGAGCGTGGATGGTGGATCGGTTACAGCAGATGGATTATACAAAAATATTTCCAAAGATGATGGAGAGCTCCTCTATTATTTATATCGTAATGCGGTCGTTGATCAAACCGTTAAAACAACCGATAAATTAGAAAAGAAAGCAAAGACTTTCCAATCTAATTTGGAAGCTTATGCCAAACAACAAGATGCAAATAATTATCAAACCATCTTAACCCAGGAATTAGCCCAATACGGTTTTTCCAGCTATGATGATTTGAAACAATATTGTCTATTAAGTGTCAAAGAAGCCAAAATGAATGAGACCTATGTCGACAAACATTTTGATTCCTTAATCACGAATTTAGAAGCAAAGAAACCAAGAACGATTTCAATTATTTCTATATCGGTCAAAGATGCAAATAATTTAACCGAAGATGAACAAAAGAAAAAAGATGATATAGATGCAAGTCTTGGTAAACAAAGCTTTGCGAAAACCGCAACCGCTTTTTCCGATGATAGTACGGCAAGTGATAAAGGCTTCTATGGATATGTAGATGCCGATGATGCCGAAAGCTCAAACAGCACCTTAAGTGCCGATGTTATTAATGCCGCTCTTAAACTCGATAAAGGACAAACTTCAGACTGGGTTAGCGCAAGCGATTCCAGCGGAAACAACAAATTGTACAAAGTGTATGTCAATGAAACTGACGTACATAAATTACACAAGTCTAAAAACAGCAGTGTAACTGATTCTTTATTAAATGCGATCTTACATAATAACGATGGTCTAGAAGGTAAGATCCTTAAGACCAACGCGAAGAAGTTAAAAGTAAAATTCAACGATAAAGAAACGAAAGCGAAAATTGATAACTATATCAAAAATGGAAACAACGAAGGAGATGAGAACAATGAAGAAAATTAGTATTCTCCTTTTAAGTAGTGCTCTCTTATTAAGTGGATGTTCGGGTCATACCACTTCGATTTCAAACGGTGACAAGAAACTTATGACAATTGGTGATACATCTTATACCAATCAAGATGTATATTCCCTTTTAAAATCATCTAAGGGTGCTGCCGAAGCCATTTCAGAAATTCAATCTGTCATCTATGACAAAGAAGTCAAACAGACTAAAGCTCTAAAAGAAGAAGCAGATAAACAATACGAAAGTTATAAGAACAGCAGCGAACAATTTGAAAAAAGTTTAAAAGCAGAAGGTTATACCAAGAAGACATATATCAAGAAATATATCATGCCTTCTCTACAAGCAGAAAAGCTATTAGATAAATACTTTGATGCGAATAAGAAAGCGATCAAGAAGGAATACAAACCTTGTATGGCCGTTGTTTTACAAACGGATGATAAGAAAACCGCTAAAAAAGCTTTAAAAGCTTTAAAGAGCGGTACAAGTGAAAGCGAAGTATTTAGCCAATATGCCAGCAGCAATGCGAACTTCTCAGATAGCGATACTTTGATTACGACAAAATCTACGGGTGTTCCTACCCGCTTAGTCAATACTCTAGCCAAACAAAAGAAAACTGGTTTGGTAGATGAGATATTTGAAAGTGATGACGATGATTCCAGTCAATGTTTCATCGCGATTCTAAAAACAAACAAATACAAAGATGTAAAGAGTTCTTTAAAAGATAACTTATCAAGCGATAGTGATTTAGCTACCGAATGTATGCAGTATTATTTAAAGAAATACAACTTTGAAATTCATGATCAAACTATCTTTGATTATATGCGCAACAACAATCCGGAATTCTTAGTCAACCATCCGGAACTTCAAAAAGATTCAGACAAGTAAAAAGGCGTGATTCACGCCTTTTTCTTATGAACAGTTTCGTTTAATTTACTTTCTAAAACGGGACGAAATTGAAATTCTTCCATATCCTGTAAACCAATGTAATACAGTTTATCAAGGTCTTCGTGATTGAAAAGATAGAAATGCTTGCTGTCGACAAGACCCTCAGGCCATAGTACAGCCGCATAATCATATATGTCGTTTGAACCTATTTGATTCTGAAGACGTCCCACAATCATTAATCGTTTTGATCCATTCTTTAAAGTAATGACTGAGCCTAATGGTAAATACTCTTTCATACACCCTCCTTTAATACTCTACTTTCACTTTAAAACCCAGGCCGGCAATAAAGCCAAGCTTGCTGCCAAATTCCCATTCCTTTGCACTATGATGATACGTTAAATTTGCCTCTGCACTACCTATCGAACCCGAACCAGTCAGGGATACTTTTGCCCTAAAGAAGTTAAATGATGCTTCGACTTCCCCTTTTAAGGCGCTGGCACCAACCCCGATATCTAAGGTTTGATCATGGCTGGATAAGACTGCCTTGCATTTCGCATAGGCCGTTCCAACCGTACCACGGGCAACTGCTTTTCCATAGATTTGGCTATTTCCTAAACGGGCCCCGATAGTCCCACTTAATAAAGAAAGCGACGCTTCAGCTTTTATGGCCGCTTGGGGATCTAGCTTTTGATCTTTATAGAGCGAAAATTTTGTTTCTCCACGTGCTTTAAACTTTCCTACATCTGCATCGAGATACGCACTTGCCAAACGGTTGGCATGGGATAAACGACACTGGCGATAGGCGGCATTAATAGAAATAACCCCATTGGCTACCGTGCCCTCTTTCTTGATTAGATTTGAGACATTTGGTTTCATCCAAGAGGAAACATTCGAATAACCTGGTTTAAATATTCCATCGCGCATTTTCTGCTCTTGGATTTCCACAAGATTACTACTGTTTAGAAAATAATTAGAAAGCGCATATAAACGACTTTGAATCGTTCCCTGGCGATAGAGGGTTTCTCTTTTTTTCAATGCTGGATTCATTTGGCTATAGCGAGCTAATTGATAGGCAATGTCGCGGTAGGTATTGGTATCAATTTTCATTGCGAGCTAAATCGTTTAATTGAATTTGGGCAAGCTGAATGGTCTTATCAATGCTGGCTATCAAACTATTCGCTTCACTCGCATTCATAGCCGTACTGGGTATTTGGCTTTTCAGTGAGGAAAGATATTGAATCAGACCTTGATAATAGGTCATCGGATTCATCGTAAACCATTACTTAATAACTGTTCATTTTCCTGATAAGATACTGCGGTTTGATTTAAATACATCGCATATTCCTCTAAAGCTTGTACATACGAATCAAACACAGGTCGTAACGATTGAAATTGCGATAGTAAAGATTGTGAAGCTGGTGAATCCCAAACAGAGCTCATCTGGGACATACGTTGATTCACTTCTTGAAAGATCGTCTGTACTTCATGCTCTAAACTTTTCATCTGTTGACTGTAAGATAAAACATCTTCACTGGAAATAATTAATCCGTACATATTTTCTCCTTAAGCTAAACGACTAGCTGCCATCGTTCGTTCTGCTTGTAGTTGTTCATATTGGGCAGCACAAGATTGTAAGTAATTGCCATATTGTTCGACAAGGGTCGTCATACGTTTTAACTGTGGTTGAAACGCATCTAATTGACGAATAAATGCTTCGTTATCTTTTCCTTTCCAAATGGCTTCTAATTGATGCATCGTTGTATAGATTTTTTGGACTACTGCATCATATTCATTCGCTTTTTGTTTCAAATACGATGCGCTTTGGCGCACATCTTCCATACTTACTGTTATTTTCATTTTTCCTCCCATTCGAGTAGGACAAAAGAATCTCCACTCACTACTCCATTTTCTTTCCATGTTTTTTCATTGTATAAAATTCCCTGGAGATCTAGAGAATATAAAAGATATTGTTCAGTGGAATCTAAATTCCATGTTTGTACAATTGCTGCAAGAAAGCCATCCACGATTGTTTCATCATCAATAAGAATGGAATGACTCTTTGAAGCATCAAATAAACGTATTGAAATGCGCATCTCAGACATAATTTCCCTCAACCATTGTTTGATTGGTCCAATAGACAAATTGACCATTTTGGGTATATGGACATTTTCGTTTGATCAAGTACGTATAGTCCGCTAAACCAAGTCCTACCCAGAGAATGTCATAATCGTACTGATTGGCTTGATATAAAGCACTAGTCTGTATGTGATTCAATGACTCAGGTAAGGAACAAATGGTAATATCGGCCAATTGCGAAAAGTCATATTGCACATCCAATAAAGGATGGATGGTTAACCATTGCTGGAGAAGCTTCTCAATCCAAGCACCGCAAGACTTTTGTACATAAAGAATCAAAAGCGGATTCTCCCTTTTCCATTCCACACGCTCTTGGGCATCAACGCTGCGTCCTAACACAAAGGCTTCCGCTTTTTTATGCGAAACTTTTCGCTTTCGTGGTTTTCGCTTTGGAATATAGAAAGTCAATAAATCAGCTTTGCACTGAAATAAACCATATTGGGGCTTATCGATTTTTGGGATTTTCATTTGATTAAAGAAGGTTCGTACTTGATTCAAGTCATTCCATGCCAAAGCCAAAAAACAATCCGCAAGCGTATGGATATTTAACCAAGGCTGAGAAATAAAATAGAGAATGCGCATGCGTGGATTGCGATAGGGTTTGTACAAATCTTTAGAAGGTGTAAAGACAAACAAGGTACCTTCTTCTTGGCCAATTTCCGAAAACGCATCGATCCTTGCATCGACATACATATCAAAACTGGAATCTCCCATACATAAGAGGACCTCATTTTTAAAATACGCCATACAACTATGAACAAATACTTCTAAATCGTTTTGATTTTCCCAATAGATAAAAGCGACTTTGCCTTTTTCCAGCGTAAATTCACATTGTTTTTGATGCTGGGGATCATCTACAATCAGCAATTGATCCACCTTAGTTGTTTCATCTAGATTTGGCTGCAAGACCCAATGTCTTTTTGCGTGTTGTTGGCCAATCCAAGCCGAACAAACTTCTAAAAGATTCTTTTGGGGAACCTTATGTGCAAAGATGATCTGGTCGTTATCATCTAATTCATAGACATCCGGATGGGCTTTATCTAAGAGTTTCTCTTGTAACCAAAAGCCCTGTCCTTCTTGCCAGCTCTGATTGTTGTGCAGGATAAAAGCACCAACTTGTTTTAAATGTGCGGCTCTAGGATCATGAATTACTTCCTTGCTGTCAGCTTCACTGTTCACTTTTAGACAAACTTGAAAGTTCGAATTCGCCCAAATTTGTTCATCAATAACACCAAGCGGTTTTTGCGTAGATATTAATAAATGAATCCCTAAGGATCGTCCGATGCGTGCCATTTCTTTAACCCGCATCGCACAACCTGGAAATTGACTCTTAAATTCCGCATATTCATCAAAGATCACAAAAAGATGTGAAATTGCCTTTGTATGTACGGCATTGTACGCATCTATATGGGCAATGTGACTTGGAGCTTCTTTAAGAAAGTTCTGCAACTTTTCCTGACGGCTTAACAGTTCTGCTTCCATACTGAGCATCCATCGTTCAATGGATTGACGATCTAAATTTGTAACCATCCCGGCACAATGAGGAAATGCATAAAAAGCTTGACCAAATGCACCACCTTTAAAATCTACTAAAAGGTATTGGAAACGCTCTGGACTATTTCGTAAGATCAAATGCATTAGAACACTTGTGAGCCATTCCGATTTACCGGAACCAGTCATACCGGCAATAATGCCATGCGGCCCTTGTTTTCCATCATGAAAATCTAAATGGATTAAATGATTCTTCTCATCCCAGCCAATTGGAACCTTTAAAGTACATGTATTGGTATCCCAGGGCTTGAAAGGCGTACAAACCAAAAAGTTAGGGCGCACACTCGCTTGGGTATGTTCTAAAAGACTGCGAAAGTCAACTGTCGTTTGAGAAAATTTTGCATTTTGGGCATCTATCCAGGTACAAGGCTTCGACCAGGGATTGATGGCTAAAGTAGAAAAGATCGTATAAGAATATTTTCGATCCAGATTTTTTTCCAGTCTTTCCCACTCTTCTTTACTACATGCTAATAGTCTTTGATTGCCTATCTGACAATACGGAAAAGCGAATACACGATGCTCTTTTGATAAACGATTGCTTAGCCAAATCCATTTATGTTGGGAATCGGGATGGGTCCAAAGCCATTGGGTAAAGAGTAAAAATCCATCCCTTCCATCAAAGACATTACAAGCATTTTCTTCAAGAAACTGGTTCTTTAAAATAGCTTGTTGCCAATGCTGGGATTGTTGTTCTAAGGCTACAATCAGTTCATCGTTTTTTTGTAAATAAGAAATGGATGAATGTTTGATGGCAAGCCAGGGTTGGCTAACGCTTCCTATCCAAATGGGATAGTTTCTTCCAAAGCTGGCTTCATGAAAAGTCGTACAGGCATTTTTCGTTGCATGCATGGATTTCAATACAGCTTCACGCATAGCCCATACTTCCGCACTTTTATCTTGTAGATACAGCAGATATTTTTCTTTAGCTTCTTGTTGCTCTTTGGCATTGTCTTTATTCTGACTACGGCGATTTAATAAACCAAAGAGCGCAAAGGCAAAGAACATCGAAGCCGATGTATATAACATCGTTTGAACTTGTTCAATCTGCTCTGGTTTAGTAAGATACAGCAACAAGGCCATGGAACAAGAGCTGCATACAATGGTTAAAGACGAACCTAGTGTGGCAAATAAGCTGGCTTTACGCATTGGAAATGTTGGTATAGGCAATTCTACTTCCATCTCAAATAGCTCTGGATCATCCTTTAAAGTCAACGAATGCTTAGTCCATGGGATAAGCCCTCTTCTATTCACATAGGGAATCTCAGCCTTTGTTTCTATTTCATGATTCAAATAGAGAAAACTTGAAAAGAAGAAAAAGCGAACGGTTGCCATACATACTTGATCCCCATCTTTTAAAGAAACCCGCTGGATGCGTTTGCCATTCACATACGTCCCATTCTTACTTTGACAATCCTCTAAAGACCATCCCTTTACATCTTGTATCAACTTGGCATGCACATTGGATAAAAGCGTAGAATTCCAGCAGTATTGCGCCGCTTGATTCCGTCCAATAAAACCTTCCTGTAAAAAAACCATTGACCAAGTCTCTTTCTGTAGAATGAAAATCCTCCCTTCTATAGATACAGGTTGAGACAGTCCTAGTCGTCTTGTGATGGAACCGGCTTGTACGATCCAATGTTCTTGTCTTTGAAAAATGGATATCTGATCTAGTTGGATTGGTCCATCGAGTCGGATGCATTGACAATTTGTTTCTTGATAGACAAACAAACTAAGCATGTTTTAATTTCCAAAGGATTTGCTCCAACCATCCTAACGGTTGTTCCGCTTTTTGTTTCAAAATCTTTTTCTTAACTACTTTGGTATTGCCTTGGGCATTTCTAGCTTTGGCCTGAATCAAACACGTTTTTTTACTAGTGAACTCATAGTACAAATTGCCAAATTGATCTTTTTTACAATCGCTTAAGGAAATCTTTTTCTTATTGATGCGAATATAAGAAAACTTCTCTTTTCCATCTATGCTGCGATATAAAACCACACGAATTTTATTTTTCTTTCCCTGACGACTGGATTGAATCGAAAGACGTGGTTTAAAATAACGCGGAAGTGCTTGATCTTTTTTCTCTAAATGAACTTGTTGATTCTGATCAAGACTCCATGTACGATTACTTAAAACTTGCCCACTTAATAGCGAAGACTGGATTGTTGGTTCTAGCTTGGCTTGGCTGTCATTTTCAGTTTCTGCTGCAATTTTTGTATGCGAAATAGTTGGCAAGGCAGCTTGTGCCTTTTCACATGTCCATGAAAGACTTGTCTGATTTCCTAAGTCATCAAAACTGTTCGCACGAATCGTAAGCGTATCGCCTTGCTGCAAAAGTTGAAAAGCTTCTTCCATGCTTTGACAGCTAAGCGGCAGTTGATTCATCAAATAGGAAATTTGTAAAGATCCATCACTCTGTATTTCATACTGGTCCGATTTACGCACGGTAAAATGATTATTTTGTATGACTTTCCCATTTTTCAAAAGCGATATCGTAGGGGCTTTTTTATCAATGCGAACCGTTGTATGATACGAATTACTTTGACCAAAGGCATCTTCTACAACGCCCTCTATTTCGTAGGTAAGATCTTGTCCCGCTTCCCCTTTTAAGAGATATTCCGCTTCTAAAGGAAGTATTTCTTCGCGATGATCTGAACGAATAATACAAGTTTTCTTTGTGATTTCCATACCATTCCAACTTGCCTGTAAAAGCACATCTTGGCTACTTTCCGTAGCAGAAGGAACAATCAAACAACTTGGCTTTTCATTGGTAAAGTGAAAAGAGAGGTGATTGGAAGTAATGCTGGGATCCTTTTTATAGGCATAATACATTTCGTATTTTCCTGAACGTGTTAGTTCCAAATGTTCTTTTACTTCCATCACATCTTTCTTTCCATCTAAAGAAACAACTAGATCCCAATCTTCCAGATTCATGGAATCAAGGCTGAAATCAATGTTAGGACTGGTAATATAAGCATCTTGATTGACGGAAGCAGAAAGCTTGGGAATCTCTAAAGGCGTAAAGCGAATGGTTTTCATTGATTCATTACCGGCCTTATCAAAAGCTACAATCGTTAAAATGCGATTGTTCTTTTGCACCTCTACTTCCCCTTTTTGATCTAGACTGGTTTGTAGTCCATCTATATCAAAATATGCCCGATCAAAATCACTATCTTCAATATCAACAGATAAAATACAATCCTTGCTTAAAACTAGCTGATCCTCCACTTTTTCGGTATCACACCGAACTTGAATATCCGGTGGTTGATTGATATCTACATTGAGTAAAGGGTTTACCACCAAAGGTAACAATATGTAACTTTTCATTATCAAGCCCTCCAAAATGCATATAGCGATTTCCATTGTTCATCCTGGGAAAATTTTTCTGCAAGTGAGCTAGGAATCGTTAAATTCTCTATATGTCTAGATTTCAAAAATAAGCCATATTCTAAATACTGCGAAGCCATACTCGCTTTCACAGCTTCTAAATGATGTATATAGATTTGTCCTAACACCTTATATTGCTCAGCACTGATTACAATTTCTTGATGAAATAAATACGCAACAAGCTGGTCACAATGATTTAAATCATTTGTCTTTCGCAAGGTGTTCGCATAGGCCTGTAGCCACTTCGATTCTGGTACTTTGCCACTTTTCTGATACAAAGTAAAAGTTAAATTCATCTGCTGGTTAAGAATAGAGCTGGGAATATGTTCTAATAAATAAGCACAGATTTCAGGATTGTTGGAATCGACTGCTTCTTGCATAAAGAATGCAGCCATCTTCTTATCTTTAAGTAAGCTTGTATCCAGCCATTCATTTTCAATCCAAAGGTATATGGCATCTTCGGGATTTTCGTTCTTGCAAAATTGATAAGCCGCAGGAAAATCTTCTTTTCTATGGTTTTTTAGATATCTTTCTAAAGGATCTTTTTGGTTTAAAGTACATGTAGTAATGATAGAAAGAGACAGACAAATAAATAAGAATATAAATACAAGTCTTTCAAACCAAATAAGACGACAAAAAGATTTTCTACTCTTTTCAAAAGAAGTTTTCCGCATGAGGCACAAGAGAATATTTTTGGGATACAACCATCGAATCAAGCGATACATAGCCAAAGTATCCAGGCGGAAGGATACATCATTTTCGCGCTGTAAATAATTAAAGCTTGAGGCACTGGCAATATGTGTCGCATCAGAATGAATACAAGAATTAAAATCAATCAAAAAGATCTGCCCTTGACCAACCAATAGATTTTGCGGTTTTAGATCCACATAGACATAATCCAACTGGTGAACCTGTTCTAAACATTTATAGATTGCTAAAATCCAGCGTTTACGAAATCCCAGCTTTAAGAAGCAATGCATCTTGACCCATTGATCGAGTTGCACACCATCAATCCAAGTTTCAATCAAAGTCATTTCTGATTCACTTTCCTGCACATCGACTAATTCAGGAATATAAGGAGTATGGAGTGAGGATAAAACATCGACTTCCGTGCGGAATTGGTGAATCACTAAAGGACTAGCGTCTTTAAAAACTTTTTTGGAAATATATTGTTTTCCTGTATAGTCATCACAGACTAGATCCACACATGAATTGGGATCAATTTTTAGACGCTTAAGCTTTTGATATCTTTGCTTCATAATTGATAAAAGGTTGCTTCTACACTAGCGAATCGTAATTTCATTCCATTCTTTAAACGCATGCGACGAATGACTTTCTTTCCTTCCAGATAAGTTCCATTGCGGGACTTTAAATCCGTAATGTAGTATCGCAAATCCTGGCAGGTGATCTTTGCGTGTTTTTGCGATACATCTGAATACGGCAGGCGAATATCACAAGCCATCGAACGTCCAATCAAATTCACTTCATGAATTAAATCGTATCTTTGTCCATTGATTTCTAAATATGCATCACTTCCATTCATCTGACCCAATAACATCGTACCCGCTGAATTGATTTCCAAAGGTTCTTGGTTCACCACTATGGCTTGTTCCAAAATTCGATGCATCGGTTCGTTGACGCGAAAAGACTTTGGTTTCCGTTTTAAGACATCACTAAATTTTTTCGGATAATACTTTTTCTGAATTGCTTCAATGCCTAACAACAAATTCGTCAAAGTAAACTCATCCGCTTGTAAAAAAGTCGTTAGATACCCCGGAAGTTCAAAAGCCGTTTTAGTTTTAAAACGCGCCGAAATGAAGTGAATCCATTTCTTCAACATTTCTTTTTCTAAAGGTTTATCTAAAGAATCAATGGGAAGCGCAATAAAGCGAAAGACATCTCCATATACACCGACAAACACATATTCAGGATCCATCAAAATTGTTTTGTTGCGATTGGCCGCAATAAGATCTTCGAACAACTGTCGTAAAAAATAATATCCCTCCTGTTCTTCAAAGCTGTGTTGTTCTAATACTTCTTCTAACGTGAGTAGATCATCCATCTTGTAGGAAAGAATTCCCTCTTTTTCATCCAATAAAACACAAGGAACACAAAGTTCATCCCTTTTCATCTTTGCGAACACGGAAGTATCAAGCCATTCCTTGTGTTTTAACTGAATTTGTACCTGGCGCGTATCACGCTGCACCAACTGAATCCAATCTTGCATAGTATCACCTCTTTGTGTTGTCTAATTATTAATACGAATCTTTTGAAAAAAAGGATAAAATTTGTTAAATTTTTTTTATGAAAATGCGATTTTTCCCAATTCACATCTATTTTTTCCAGATTATTCTTAATATTTTGCCTTTTTTCTGGATTGATGTGTTTTATGACAACTACACCTATTTAGCCAATAGTGGACATCACTTCTTCTTTGTTCTAGCTTGGGGCTTAAGTACCATTTTTGGTTTTTATACATATGCCAAAGAAATATGGAAGTTCTATAACATCCCCATCCATAAAAAAAGACATGCCATTGCATGTCTGGGAATGCTAGTGATTGTTTTTATTCCATACGCCAATAACGGTAATGCCTGCTTAAATAATCTTCACGTATGGCTATTCATTCTTTGTTTCAGTTTATACGTCCTAAATTGGATACAAACGATTCCCTATGGCAACCATGAGTATCAACATGGATTAAAAAGCTTAGGCATCCTGCTTTCCATTCTCCTATTTACTTTCTTTCTCATTGGCCATATGAGTGCTTTTACGGAAATTCTTACCAGTGTTGCAGTCAATTATGTCTTATATGCGTGGACAAAAAACAGAGTGCTTATTCCACACTCTGCTCACTAAGATCCATTTGATTTAACTTATCTAAATACTTCTGTGCTTTTTCGACAAAACACATGCGATTTCCCATCGAAACCACTTTATTAAAATACAATTCCGCAACCGGATAATCTTCTTCGACAAAAGAGATCAAGCCAATAAAGTAAGATGCTTCGACTTGTTGGAAAGGAAAACGTGCCCGTTTTAAAGAATTTAAATAATACTTGCGACAAACATTCAATTCTCCATTCATCAAGTCAATCTTGTTTTGGACAACGCCCATTTCTTCACTTGGCACAAAGACATTCGAAAAGCCCATCGACTTATTCATCTTGCCTAATTCTTCTTTACAGCGTTCCAAAGATTTTTCATCTTTTAGTAAATAATAAATATAAGACATAATGGTCCAATATTGAATATTACTCATTCGATCTTTTCTTGGCATTAATGCTAGAACATCTTGGGCCAAAGCAGGATCATCCATATAAATTAAACACTGCGCCAAAGGTATGTGCATTTGAATTTTCGTTTTGCGTTTCCCTTGCGAATAATACAAAATCGCGCTGGCACATGCCACAGGATCACATTTCTGTACCAATAAAGAAAGAATGGGTAATTCATTGGTCGATTTATAACGCAAAATAATATTAAAGGCAAAGACGAATAGTAAAAAAGCCGCAATAATCAAAGTAATACTTTGAATAAAGAAAATCACACAAATCGCAGCTACAACGCCAAGGGCATAAATGCAACGAATCTTGATGGCATTCTTACGACAAGCTTGTCCAAGCAGACGCATATCTTCTTGTAAAGGATGATGCAATTGATAGAGACGAACAATTTCCTCATCACTACTTGCATGATTCGATCCATACGAACCCTTTTCCTTATGCAGCTGATAGATTCCGATAAGGGAAGCAATCGCTGCAGGAAGTATGGTCACAACCCCAATCATCAAAAGAGCATCAGGTAATAAAAAGACAAGTAAGATGACAAGGATTGGACTAAAGTTCCATCGGGTAGCAAAATATTCTGTTAAACGTATAATATTAATAATTCCTGCAATAGACAGGCCACTGGCCAAACACACTATCAAATGATTTTGTTGAATAAACTGGATTACCTCTGCAGGATAGACATCTTCATAGATATCTGTTCCACTCTGCAAAGATAAATAACCTAGCCCACATCCTACGAAAAAGGATATCAATAAAGCTAATAAATGTGACTTACTCCGATATTTCCACATTACAATCTCCGACCTTCTTTATTTTTACGAATTATACGCGCAGGTACACCTACCGCCGTCGCATATTTCGGTACATCTTTTAGGACAACCGCATTGGCTCCAACGCGACAATTTTGTCCCAAGGTAATATTGCCTAAGCATTTTGCACCGGAACCAACATACACCCCATCTTCTAAAGTAGGATGTCTTTTGACTTCCTGGCTGCCTACCCCACCTAATGTTACACCATGATAGAGTTGACAATCGTCACCAATTATCGCTGTTTCTCCAATCACAACACCCATACCATGATCAATAAACAGTCCACGACCAATTTGAGCACCTGGATGAATTTCAATTCCGGTTTTACGTCGTGCTCTTTGCGAGAGCCAGCGAGCGCAAAAACGATGGTTGTGAATCCAAAGCCAATGAGCTTTTCGATAAGCCCGTAACGCAATCATATGCGGATAGAGAAAATATACTTCAATTTTCGATTTTGCGGCAGGATCACATTCCATCGTTCTTTGTATATCATATTGAATACTTTTAAAATACGAAAATTTATTCATAAAGCAAGTGTATGTTATTTCGCAATAAAATGCAAGAAATGCGACCTTATTCTACACTCTTTAAACTATCAACCATCTGAATATTTTGTAGACGTTTTGTCATAAACAATTCCACCAAAAAACCAAACAACATCGTCAATACGATTGCCAGTCCAAAACTATAGAGAGAGAGTTGCCGACCAAACATGACATAATCCATCTCCACCATATTCATAATAAAGTGATGAAGGGCACAACCAATCGGAATGCCACAAACAGCACCTAAGAAAACAAGTACATTGTTTTCTCTAAAAATATACGATTTGACTTCCTTTTTACGGAAACCTAATACTTTTAAAGTTGCGATTTCACGCTGGCGTTCGGAAATATTCACTTGAATTAAATTGCTTAAGACCACAAATGCTAACAACATACTTGAAATGATAATAGCCCATACAATCACATCTAAGCCTTCGACCATATTTTCAAAATTGCTTAACGTTGCATCATAGAAGGTAATACCTTCAACATTCGGATAGTCCACTAAAGCTTTTTGGAAGTCTTCATTTACTTTCTGACTTCCCTTGATTTTGATTAAAATCGTTTTTGTTTCTGGTAGATTGCCAAAATAGTTTTCATAACAAGCTTCAGTCATAAAGATGGAATGATGCACATACATTTCTGTAAGTCCAACAACCGGAATCTTTTTCTTAACTCCATTCTCCGCTTCTACCGTAATCGAATCACCGACTTTCACATGCATGTTTTCGGCCAGTTTTTCTGAAAGTAAAATGCCTTTATCCGTTAATTTCAAAGCTTTTTTATCTTTTCTTTTCCGCAAGGTAACACATTCATCGGCTTGTTTTTGATTCTTAAAAACTTGTACATTTAAATTTTCTTTCCCTTTACTTGTTTTAAGTTGGCTGTTATACATATAAATCATATGCGCAGACTTCACTTGTTTTTGACTTTGTATCTTTTCTAACAATTGTTCAGCTTGGGTATTTGTTGCCGTATTTTCAACCTGGGCATAGCCATCATACTTATAAATCTCATGGAATTGTAGATCCACAAGATCTTTGATTGAATCACGAATACCAAAGCCTGTAACAAGTAAGGCCGAACAGCCCGCTACCCCAATGACCGTTAGAACAAAGCGATGTTTATAACGGAAAATATTTCGCACGGTTACCTTCGTATTAAAGCTAAAACGTTTCCATAAGAAAGGAATCTTTTCTAAAAGCGTATTCTTACCAAGTTTTGGTGCTTTTGGTCGCATCAATTGTGAAGGAACTTCTTTCATATCACTTCGACATGCGCCATAACAAGTAGCCAACATGCCAACTAAGAAAGCCACACAAGAAATGACAATCAAATTCCAAGGAATGAAGTGCACCATATCCGGTAAGATGTACATCATCCGCCACGTATTATAAATAATGCTAGGGAACGTTAGTAAACCTAGAATCGAACCAATGACTTCACCAAGAAGGGTCGCAAGGCTGGCATAGAGTAAGTATTTCATCGCACATTGCATACGCGTATAACCTAAGGCTCGCAATGTACCAATTTCCCCCCGTTGTTCATCAACCATTCGCTTCATCGTTGTCATACAAACTAAGGCAGCAACCAGAATAAAGAAGACGGGAAAGATTTTACCAATGGCAGCCATTTGATCAACAGTCGCTTTATAAGTGACGGAAGCATAATGACTTTCTCGATCTAAGACCGTCCATTTACCAGGCTCCATCTGATAGATTTTCTCTTTGGCCTGATCAATTTGTGACGTTCCATCTTGGAGTTCTTGGGCTTTTTGGGTTAATACCGTTTTTGCCTCATCTAAAGCTTTTTGACTTTCCGCTAGGGTTTGCGCCAAAGTATTTGAACCCTGTTGCCATTGCACCTTGGCACTAGCTAATTGATTGGCCGAAGTATCCAATAGAACTTGGGCTTGATCCATTTGATTTTGGAATTGGTTTAAACCAGCCAACTGTCCTTCTAATTGGGCTTGTTGCGCTTGTAAGGTAGAGATCATTGCCACAGGATCCGTAATCCCCTTCTCTTGCCAAGCTTTCTCAATGGCTTCTTTCTGTATTTCAAGATCTTGCTTCTGTTCTATTAACGTAGCTTTTTGAGCAGAAACTTTTTGTTTTAAATCAGCGATGGTATTCTCTTCAGTTAAGCCAAATTGTTCCATGAAAGACTCTAATCCGGGACAATCTTTTAATAAACTCTCATCAGGATAAGGAATCGAAACATCTAACGCTTGAATAGAAGCATCCATTTTTTCGATTGCCGAAGTAATGGTCTGATAAGCACTGAGTGATTGATTTAATTCTGTTAAGGAAGAAGAAATCGTAGTTAAGCCATTTTCCATCTCCGCTTTATGGCTAAGAGCTTGGGATAAGGCTTGTTTTTGGGTATTTAACTGGGCATACGCTTGATTTAATTCGGCTTGTTTCTGTTCCAATAAGACCCAATTGTTTTCTAAATTCGCTTTTTGCTGCGAAGCTTCTTGATCCAGTTTTCTCTGGTTTTCATTTAAGTCATTTTGGCCTTGATCCAGTTGGGCCTTTCCATCCAATAAATTCTGTTCTTGTTCTTCTATTTGTCGCAAAGCATCACGTTGCAGGCTATCATAGCGTTTCTTGGCTTGCGTCTTAGCTAATTTCTCAATCCGTTTTTTTACCTTTTCACAATCTTTTTGATAGGCATCCGAAAAGGCATACAGCTCTTTACCATGATTGGTTAAGACATTTACCTCCGTATACGCTGCACTTGAAAAAGCAGCTTCTGGTACATATAAATACGTACGAATTGGTTGATCCGATAGTGTACTGTTTTCTTTGGTTTGATTTAAATATAACGGCGTATCAACCGTACCAACGATTTTAACTTTCTTAATTTTCAACTGGTCATTATAAAAAGAAACGGTACTGCCAAGGGCAAAACCAGATTCGAGTTCACTACCATTTTCAGCTAGAGCCTCATGTTCATTTTTAGGCATCCGCCCCTTTTTTAAAACAACACGATTGATAGTCTGATTGGGATTGTAGGCGTGAATTCGCGTGACATAAGTCGAATTCTTACAAGCTGCTAAGACATCGGCAAAATAGGTCCCTTCTACTTTTTTAACCCCTTTGACTGAAGCAATAGCCTGAAGATCCTCCTTGTCAAAACCCAGGTTGGAATAAAGGGTTAAGTCTTTTAAATTTTCTTTGTCATCATAGGCATCTACACTATAGCCCATAATAGGACTCGAGCCAGATACCCCAACAAAAAAAGCGACACCAATTGCTACAATTGCCATCAAAGAAATAAATCGCCCTTTTGTCTGTTTAATTAAACGTAGTACGTTTTTTAACCAAGTTTTATTCATAATTACCACTCGATTGTATCTATATCTTGCGGATGTTCATTGACTTCGATTGATTCAATTTTTCCACTTTTTACATGAATGACCTTATCTCCCATTGGACATAAAGCTAAATTATGCGTAATCACGACAATCGTCATATGCTGCGTTTTCGACATAGTCTGAAGCAACTTGAGAATTTGTTTACCCGTTTTATAATCTAAGGCACCCGTTGGTTCATCACAAAGTAACAATTTCGGATTCTTAGCCAAAGCGCGCGCAATTGCCACACGTTGTTGTTCGCCACCACTTAACTGACTAGGAAAATTATGCATACGCTCGGCCAGTCCTACCTGCTTTAGTACTTCCTTAGAGTCCAAAGGATCCTTGCTGATTTCACAAGCGAGTTCAACATTTTCTAAAGCCGTTAGATTTTGCACCAAATTATAAAATTGAAAGACAAAGCCAATATCAAAACGCCGATAGTCTGTCAGTTCATTTTCTTGCATCAAATCAATACGTGAGCCATCTACTTCAATCTGCCCTTCACTAGCCATATCCATGCCACCAAGAATATTTAGAATCGTACTCTTACCAGCACCCGAAGCACCGGCAATCACGACAAACTCCCCTTTGGAAATTGTAAAAGAGACGCCATCCAAAGCATAAATGTCTACTTCACCGACATGATAGACTTTTTTAACATCCTGAAAAATTATGTATTCCATATCTCAATTATACAAAAAAAGCCTTTTCAACAAAAGACTTTTTGGTTCCCATCATCCTTTACTTCAATCACAAAATCAAACTGATTGACTTGGGTCGCAAAGAAGAAATCATCTCTGGGAAAAATTAAATTGTTCGGGTCTAAAAACTTCTTGCCATCGGTTTCTTTTAAAGCCTCAATCCCACTAGCTAAATCAAAATCGCTATGTTCTAGAAGGCTTTTAATATAGCGGGCACAAAGCACATCTTCATCCGCGCGACTTACTCCTTGATTGCCCATTGCCACAAGAGATACTTGTTCGGGATTTTTCGCTTCGATATAACGTGCAATCGCTGCAGCATTGACTAGAGATCCGGTAATAATCGCATCGGCTTTTGTCGCATTGACAATACCCTGCGTACCAGCGCTGGTTGTATGAATACAAGTTTTACCAGTAAAATCTAAATCTTTGATTTGACTGGGACTGTTGCCAAAATCACAACCCTCGACTTGAGCTCCTTTTCTTTCCCCAAATAAAGGCCAGTCTGGATGTTCTTTTTTTAAGGCAAAAGCACTTTCTAATTGCCCCACAGGAATAATTCGCAAAGCCCCTTTAGAGAACAAATAAGCCTCTAAACTAAACGCTCGAAAAACATCAATGATAACGGTTAATCCTTCGGCCTTTTTGGCGCCTTCTATACATTCTAAAATTTCAATTTTCATAAACACCCTTCTATCCATTGATTTAAAACAACGGCTACACCATCTTCTTCAATACTTGGTGCAATAATATCCGCTTGTGCTTTTAATGCATCAATCGCATTTCCCATTGCCACCGAACAATCGACAACTTTTGCCAGCGGCAAATCATTTAAGGAATCCCCAAAACTAATGGTTTTGTCTGGTTTGAAATGATCCATTAATACTTGGGCAGCACTGGCTTTGGTATGTTTGGGACTAAAGAATTCCAAATGCGAAGTTTCACGATGCACCTCATACGAAAAAGGTTTCGCAAAGCGTAATGCGGTATCAAAGTCCTTTTGGGAATCCATCCACATTTCAATTTTCACGCAATCATCATACGCGTCTACTTGCTCCCATAAAACAGCTTCGGAAATTCCCGAGCTTTTAAAATAGGAGCGTAATTTATGATAGTCTTTTTTCACAATACTGTGATCCCATTTTTGTAAGTCGTATTCAATATGCGCTTGTTCTAATTCTTTGACTAGATTTAAAACATCTTCTTCCTGCATCGTATCATGAATCCACAATTGATTCTGGACATATAAAACGGCTCCATTGCAACAAAGATACGCATCAAAGTTTAAATCTTTGATAGCCTGTGGTAAAAAACCAAAAGAACGCCCACTAGCCACACAACACAGCGTACCATGTGCCTGGGCATTGGCAATGGCTTGTGCTACAGCTGGTCGTACAACACCTATTTCTGATGAATAAACTGTTCCATCAATATCAAAAAAAGCTAAATTCATTCTTCCTCTTCCTCAAAAATAAAAAAACGTCCCTAGGGACGTACAAGACAAATGGCGGAGCCGGTGGGATTCGAACCCACGGGGCCGTTAAGCCTACTCGAATTCCAATCGAGCCCGTTATGACCACTTCGATACGGCTCCAAGCCATTTCATCATACACAACCCTTTTCGAATTGTCAATTTAGTCTAAATCAACGACTTGGGAAAAAACTTGACCAATCGAATCATGAATCACAAGATCTGCTTGATGATCCATACTCGTTGCATCACGATTGATTAAGACAAGATGCTTCCCATGAAAGTACTGTAATAAACCTGCAGCCGGATAAACCACTAAACTTGTTCCCCCGACAATCAATAAGTCCGCTTGTTCAATAGCTTGTACAGCGCCATAGATAGTCGCTTCATCTAAGCCTTCTTCATATAAAACAACATCCGGTTTGATAATACCCTGACACATAGGACAAACAGGTATGCCATCCGCATTGCGACTGGCCATCGTCTCTTCTAGCGTATAGTGTGAATGACATTTCACACAAGTATTCTTTAAAACCGAACCATGTAGTTCAAAGACGTTTTTCGAACCTGCTTTTTGATGAAGGCCATCAATATTTTGTGTAACAACAGCTTTTAGTTTTCCCATTTTTTCTAACTTGGCCAAGGCTAAATGTGCTTTATTTGGCTTGGCATCGGGAAAAATCATTTGATTAAAATAGAATTCATAAAATTCTTTGGGATTTGATACAAAGAAGCTATGGCTGATCATCTGTTCAGCGGGATAGCGATATTGTTTTTTGTACAATCCATTATCGCTACGAAAATCAGGAATATTACTTTCGGTAGAAACGCCAGCTCCCCCAAAAAATACAATATTATCCGATTCTTGAATCCAATCCTTTAACGTTTGAATATCTGACATAGAAATCATCTCCTGCACCTATTATAACGCAAAAATAGAGGGAATGAGTCCCTCTATTCACTGACGGAGAATGTATATTGTCCATCCACAAAATCCACAAAGATTTCTGCTTCCTTGACAACGCCTTCTTCAATCATCTTTTTGGCAATTTGCGTTTCGATGTTTCTTTGAATGTATCGTTTCATTGGACGGGCACCAAAGACTGGATCAACACCCATTTTCGCAATCTGACTAAATACTGCATCACTGACATGTAAGTTGATATCTCTTTGGGCTAAACGATGTTGTAGCTCACCAATGAACTTGTGGGCAATCTTGATAAAGGCAGCATCATCCAGGGCATTGAAGACAATTATTTCATCAATACGGTTGATAAATTCCGGCTTGAAATGACGCTTTACTTCATCCATATACTTCGTTTGTCTTTCTTCATTAGAAATGTTTTCAAACGCATATTGCGAACCTAAATTACTTGTCAAAATGATAATGGTATTCTTAAAGTCAACCGTTACCCCTTTTGAATCGGTAATTCGTCCATCATCCAAGATCTGTAACAATACGTTAAAGACATCTGGATGGGCTTTTTCAATTTCATCAAATAAGACAATACTATATGGATTTCGACGTACGGCTTCGGTCAATTGACCACCTTCATCGTATCCTACATATCCAGGAGGCGCACCAATTAAACGGGAAACACTGTGTTTTTCCATGTATTCAGACATATCAATACGTACAATGTGTCGTTCATCATCGAATAGTTGTTCAGCCAAAGCTTTGGCAACTTCGGTTTTACCAACTCCAGTTGGTCCTAAGAACATAAAGGAACCAATTGGTCGATTTTCATCTTGGATTTGTGCTTTTGAACGTAAAATCGCATCCGTGACTAATTCTAGCGCTTGGTCTTGACCAACAACTCGTTTTGCCAAAACTTGTTCCAGATGAAGTAATTTTGTTCGTTCGCTTTCTACCAAACGATTGACTTCTACACCAGTCCAGCGCGAAACGATTTTCGCAATCATTTCTTCATCAACCGTCTCTTGGATCAAAGCGCCTTCTTTGTCGGTTGTATTGACTTTGGCAATCTTCGCTTCCAATTCGGGAATCACGCCATATTGTAGACGCGCAGCATCTTCATAACGAGCTTCATTTTGGGCTTGTTGCAAATCCAAACGGGCTTTCTCTAAAGCTTTTTTATCTTCTTGGGCATGCGATAATGCATTCTTTTCATCTTCCCATTGACTGCGCATTTCATCACGTTGAGATTGATAACGAGCTAATTCATCTTCGATTTCTTCGCGTCTTTCAACCGATTTCTTTTCGGTTTCTTTTTGTAGAGAAGTCTTTTCAATTTGTAACTGAAGAATCTTACGTTCGAGCTCATCCAACTCTTGTGGCATACTTTCCATTTCTACTTTTAAAGTTGCACAAGCTTCATCGACTAAGTCAATGGCTTTATCTGGCAAGAAACGATCCGTAATATAACGATCGGATAAAGTGGCAGCACTAACCAAAGCTTCATCTAGAATACGCACACCATGGTAGGATTCAAAACGATCCTTTAAACCACGCAAGATACTAATCGTTTGCACAACGGTTGGTTCTTGAACCATAACCTTTTGGAAACGACGTTCCAATGCGGCATCTTTTTCGATATATTTACGATATTCATTAAAAGTCGTAGCACCAATACAATGTAGTTCACCACGCGCTAACATTGGTTTTAACAAGTTGGCTGCATCCATACTACCTTCGGTTTTACCAGCTCCAACTAAGTTATGAATTTCATCGATGAACAAGATAATTTGTCCATTACTCTTCTTCACTTCATCCAAAATAGATTTCAAACGTTCCTCAAATTCACCACGGTATTTAGCCCCGGCAATCAAAGAACCCATATCCAATTCAATCAAACGTTTTTCTTTTAAAGATTCTGGCACATCGCCTTTCATAATACGCCATGCCAAACCTTCGACAACGGCTGTTTTACCTACACCAGGTTCACCAATCAAAACAGGGTTATTTTTGGTCTTACGCGAAAGAATCTGCATAACCCGACGAATCTCATCATCACGACCGATAATTGGATCAATCTTACCAGAACGAACTTCTTCCACTAAATCTCGTCCATATTTTTTTAGAGATTCCACATTATCTTCGGAATTTGGCGTATCGTAAGCTTTTCCGTTTCGTCTTTCCAATTCAGCTTGTTCACACTGTTTTTCATTTAAATTAAATTCTTTCACCAAACGTTTAGAAATATAGGAACCATTAAACATTAAAGCTAACCAAACACTGGCAACTGAAAGATATGTCTCTTGATGATTAGCGGCCCATTGTTGGGCTTTTTCTAAGGATTTCTGTACTTCATTCGATAAGTTCAACTGCGAACTACTAGCCCGGGAAATATGTCGATTCTCTTCTTCGATAATAGAAAGCGCTCTTTGTTTATCCACGTTGACTCGTTCAAACAAACCATTTAAGATATCGTCTTTAAAAATTGCTTCTAAGACATCAATCGTATCAACACTTGGATGTTGACGGGATTGTGCACTATTCACTGCATTCATTAATACAGTTTGAAGTCTTTCCGAAATTTTATCATTGTTCATAAGTCAGCCCTCCTTTAGCACTCTTATATTCTAACTGCTAACTGTAGTATAGCACTTCCTTTAGCACTGTCAAGAGGTGAGTGCTATATTTTTAAGATTTTTTAAGCGCCAATTTTCAATATAATGAACCAATCGAATTCCCAAATAGCCAGAAAGAATACCAACGAAAATACCGCCTAAAATATCCGTTGGATAATGAACAAAAAGATATAAACGGGATATCGCAATCAAACTAGCGGGAATAAAACAATACGTTGCATACTTTTTCGCATGGGAATAATATAAGGCACCAACTGCCGCAAAAGAAATCGAAGTATGTCCCGAAGGAAAGGATGCACCCGATGGTTGCGGAATTAATAATTTAACATTATGTATGACTTGGCAAGGACGAAGACGCTCAAAGACATTTTTTAACAGGCCATTGCATAAAAGAAAATCAATCACGATACAAACAAACATTACAATACCTAAAAATCTTGTTCTTGGTTGAATGAGGAATATTCCAATCAACAAAAGCCATAGAATGCCACCATCTCCTAAATGCGTAATGAAAACCATAATTCTATCTAAGATTGGCGTATGAAGCGATTGAAACCAAAATAAGATTTGAAGCTCCATCTTCAATCACAGTCTTTCTGTAATTTATGTAAACCAAGAACAAGTGCCATGCCAAACAATGCAGATAAAAGATGAAAGCTTTGAAGGCTTAAAGCTGGTTGAGTTAACACCAAAGTGCATGGGTCCTGCCAAATAGCTACATGAGATCCAAGCATCATGTCTAAAATCAGATACATTGTTTGTGTGCGATATTTCGCCAAACAGAATTGAATCAGTTTCACTACACTTATTGCACCAAATAGAATTCCTATACCAATAATCATTAAGGCTGGTAAGGTGTTAAAATGCAGAGTAAGAACGTTTTTAATCGCATGAATAACCGGAATATAACAACCAAAAATCAATAAAATCGTGGAGCCCGAAATACCGGGTAAAAACATCGCACTAATCGCAATCATTCCAACCAAAAATAAACGTACGATTAAAGGCAAAGATAGTTGATTCAAATCAATCCGTTGCGAACCAACTTTTCGATTCAAGTACGTTATACCTATCACAAATAAAACGCCTAATAAAAGGAAGAGCCAACCTTTGGCAATGTTTTTTAAAGCTGTAAATTCATCTCCTATGACAAATGGAATAGAACCAAGAATAAAACCTATAAATAAAGAACTTACTAAATAAATATGCCTTTCAAAAAGCGAGCTAAGAATACATGCAGCCAGCCCCATTCCAACAATCCAGCCACAACCTAGTTTTACTAAGTATAAAGCGCTTTTTTTCTTTGCGACAGATGCAAACAACACATCATGAATTGCACCAATAAAGTCATCGTAAAAACCCATGACAAAAGCAATCATTCCCCCAGATACCCCTGGTACACTATCCGCTAAAGCCAAGAAAAATTGCTAGAAGCGCAAACATCATCAAAGTATTTGATAGAAAAATACGTTGTTTTACACTATTTTTATTCATATCCATCATCCATTCTATGTCAAATCCATCCTATCATGAATCATCTAGCTCAAATCTAAACAAATTCTAAAAAAAGCAGATCCATAAGATCTGCCAAATACATTATTTCAACTTATGATAAAGATCATCACTGACTGGTTCACACCATTCATTGGATGTATCTTCTCCAGGAACTTCTATGGCAAGATGCGAAAACCAACTATCCGCAGCAGCTCCATGCCAATGTTTTACCCCAGCTGGAATCGTAATACAGTCTCCTGGATTCATTTCAATGGCATCTGAACCCCAAGCTTGATAGTAGCCGCGACCACCTACACAAATCAAAATTTGTCCGCCACCATTGGAAGCATGATGGATGTGCCAGTTATTCCGACAACCCGGTTCAAAAGTCACATTATAAATGGGAATTTGTTTTGGCGAAACTGGTGCCAAATAACTTTTCCCAGAAAAGTATTGGCTAAAGCCATCATTGGATTCACCAATTGGGAAAATCATTGATTTGGCATGGGCACGCATTTTCGCATCCGCATAAGGTAGATCCATTTCATTGACAGCCCAAACTTCTTTGGCTAGATTCATAACTGCCCAGGCTTTCGGCCATCCCGCATAAAAAGCCACATGGGTAACAATAGCCGCAATTTCTTTTTGGCTTACGCCATGGTTTTTGGCATTTTCCAAATGATACTTTAAGGAAGAATCGGTAATACCTTGTGCCATCAAGGCAACAACGGTAATAATACTGCGGATTTTTACATCCAAATCTAAATTATTCCAGTTTTCCCCAAATAAAACATCGTCATTATAATGGGCAAAATCCGGTGCAAAATCTTTTAAGGCATCTCTACCTGCTGTTTGTACAATCTTTTTCATATTATTCTCCTTTCGATTGAACCCATTGCTCTATGTCTTTTTCTGATTGAGCTACTTTACTTCCATACAAAGATAAGCCTGAAGTAATTCTTGCCTGAGGGCAAAGTTTTTCTAAATCCTTTAAACTCTGTCCAAAGCCACTTCCTTCATGCGTACAAAAAGGATGAATCAACTTACCAGATGTATCCATGGATGTAAGAAAGGTAAATACAGCCATCGGCATCGTAGACCAATAATTCGGATATCCTAAATAGATTTCATCATATTGCGAAATATCTTTTAAGGTTTGTTTCAATTTTGGAAAAACATTGGCCACTTGATCTTGATGGGCTTGTTCCACACAAGTGGTATAGTCTTTCGCATACGACTTTTCGGCTTCGATTTTAAACAGTTCGCCACCTGTAAGACTTTGAATTTTTTCCGCAACAACTTGCGTATTTCCTTTTTCTAAGTACTTCAACTGACCATCTACATAATTTTCATCAGCTCGAGAAAAATAAGCAATTAATATCTTGTTCATAGTATTCCTCCTGATCAAAACATACCACGCTTTTTATTGACAGAGAATTTCGGAATAGTTAGTATTGTATTAACTATTTGTTGATACTAATGGAGGCTCTTATGATCAATCCCCTTCTACGAACTTTTCTAACCGTAGCCGATTGTGGAAGTTTCACCAAAGCCAGTGAAAAACTCTTTATTTCTGCAACAGCGATCATGAAACAAATGAATACCCTAGAAGCCCATTTACAACTTCAATTAATCCAGCGTTCCCCAAATGGAATTACTTTAACTTCAGCAGGCGAGATCATCTATCGCTATACCCAGGAAATGCAGGAAATGGCACAAAAAGCCTTAGTAGAAGCGAAAACGACTGAACAATCCAATCACGCAACTTTTTGTATTGGTACCTCACTGTTAAATCCCGCAAAACCATTTATAGATCTATGGTATCAAGTCAACAAAAACTTCCCAAACTATAAATTGCACTTAGTTCCTTTTGAAGACAATCACGAAGGTATTGTTTCCGAAATCGAAAAATTAGGGCATAAATTTGATTTTTTAATTGGAGTATGTGACTCCAAACTATGGTTATCGAAATGTCAATTTACGCCACTAGGACGCTACAAGAAAATGGTTGCGGTATCCAAAGATCATCCGCTCGCAAAACATAAAAAACTGCAAATATCAGATTTATATGGCCAAACGCTTATGATGGTTTAACAAGGAGACTCTGGTGTAAATGATTTTTTACGCAACGATTTAAAAACCAATCATCCTCAAATTCATATTGAAGACACACCACATTTTTATGACTTATCCGTTTTTAATCACTGTGCAGAAACTAAAAATGTCTTATTAACCATTGAATGCTGGAAAGATGTACATCCAGCTCTGGTCACCATTCCTGTTGACTGGGATTACAGCATCCCCTATGGTCTACTCTATAGCCTACATGCATCTAAGGATGTCTTGCGTTTTATTGATATTATCCAACAAAAAAGAAGTTAGCCTTGTGCTAACTTCTTTTCTTATTTAAATAAAGTGGTACGATGATAGGCTTTTTGCCAGTTCATCGTGAATTCACCAACCGCAATTTTCGTACCTGGATGATCCACCATATTCATAATCACATCCGGTGGTAGCGTTTCCGCTTGAATACCGGCTTTAATCAATTCATGGGCTTGGTAGGTATTTTTAAAACTTGCGGCAACAATCTTACTAGGTAAGTTGTTCACTTTTAACATCTCGATTAAATCTTTAACTTCTTGTACACCATCCCCATAATTGCACATACGATTGACATAAGGGGCAAGATATTCTGCTCCATTCATTGCCGCTAAGAACGCTTCATCTGCTGAATAAATAGCCGTAGCCAAGGTATGAATACCTAATTTTTTACATTCTTTAATAGCTTTTAAACCATCTCGTGTAACCGGAATTTTCACATACATATTTTTCGGACGAATTTGCGAAATCTCTTTAGCTTCTTTCATAATGCCATCAAAATCCGTGGCAACAGCTTGAATAAAAAACAATTGATCTTCATCCAAAACATCCGCAATTTCTTTGATAACTACTTCTGGTTCTTTATTTGATTTAGTAATAATCGTTGGGTTTGTCGTAACTCCTGTAACCGTTAATAATTCATTGATTTCTTTAATAGCTTGTACATCAGCTGTATCGATAATTAGTTCCACAATGAATCCTCCTTGTTCTCTATGAGTATTATAATCCCTCCAATCACGAATTCAAGTATTTTTTATTATTTTTTATTGTTTTTTATTATTCTCAAATAAATATAAAAAATTCTTTTTTTGAAGATACTTTCAAGTGGACTTTTAAACCAAAACCGCATACACTCAGAACTGTAAGAGAGGCGAATAAAATGAAAAAAGCAACAAAACTTAAAGAAAACGTTTATTGGGTTGGTGCCCGTGATTTAAACTGTCGAAACTTTCATGGTGAGCTATACCCTATTGAAGAAGGAACAACCTATAATGCCTATCTAATTCTAGATGAGCAAACAACTTTAATTGATACAGTAGAAGAAGAATTCACTTCAGATTGTCTAGAGCGAATTCAATCCGTATTAAAAGATCAACCGCTAGATAATATCATCTTGCAGCATGCCGAACCAGATCATTCCGGTGGTTTGATGAAAATAAAAGCTGCTTATCCAAACGCAACAGTCTATGCCAGTCAAGGTTGTGTACGTAATGTAACGACACAATTTCATCCCGATTTTCCAATGAATCCCCTAAAGACCAACGACACATTATGTACCGGAAAATACAATTTCACTTTTGTCGAAATGCAAATGATTCACTGGCCAGACAATATGTTAACGTACTGTCCAGAACTTAAAACCGTATTCTCAAATGATGCCTTTGGTCAACATATCGTCAACTATCAATTGACCGATGAAAACTTAGATAAAAACTATTGCATCGAACAAGCCAAAGAATACTTTGCGAATATCGTACTTTCCTATACAACTCAAGTAAAAGCAAAACTTAACTTGATTCTTTCGATGAATCTAGAAATCGAAGATATTATGCCAGCTCACGGAATCATCTGGCGTAAGTATATTCCAGATATCTTAGAAGCATATCAAGGCTTTGCGGATTCAAAATGTAAACGAAAAGCCGTTATTGTATATGAATCCGTTTGGAAACATACCCAAGATATGGCAGAAGCTTTAGCCGAAGGCTTTGGAGATGCCGGAATGGAAGTAAAAGTTTATAAACTTTCTAATACTCGATCTTCGATTGTCTTCCGTGAACTAATGGATGCGGAAGTTGTATGTGTAGGATCTGGTACCTACAACAATGAGATTTCTTATAGTGTAGGAGCTTTCTTAACTCACTTAAAAGCAGCCAAAGTCAAAGGTAAAAAAGGTCTTGGATTTGGTGCCTTTGGTTGGTTCCCTAAAGTTCCATCCAACATTGATCAAGCCTTAGTTGATAGTGGCTTAACTTCTTGCCATGAAGCAATTGCCCAGGCCTTCAGCCCAAGCCAAGATCAATTAGAAAACTACTATCAAATTGCTCAAGAAATTGCCAAAGATTGTTAAAAAAAAGCCTATCTAGATTTAAGCTAGATAGGTTTTCTTTCGGCAAAAACATGCGAATTTGGAAGTAAACGCAAACCTTTGGGAATCTTATTCTTCATCATTTGGCCATCGCATTTCCCAAAGCCAAATGGAATATCCTGGAAACAAAGCGCATAATAACCTTTTTCTAAAGTACACGGAATGGTATTGCCATGCATATAGGCATCCATTTCTTCTAAGGATACATCCCATTTTTTCTGAAAAGTATCAATCCAAGCTGCATTCATATAGAAAGCATGGGCTGGTTCAAAACGATTCTTTTTACATTCCCCAGCTAAAATTCCCTGACGTATATCATTCACCTTCTTGGTATCTACAAAAGGATGATCCATGACATAGACTTGATCTTTTTGCATATACAGATGCTTTGGAACAAAACCCAATTGTTCTTTAAAAAATGTTTCTACAAAACCAGGCACAGCTTTATCCTTTAAGACAGGCAAATTGGCAACGCTACCTTCTCTCTTTTTAAACTTGGCTACAAAATGCCCTTCACCACCATCCATCGGAAATACTCGTAAGGTATCTTTAAGATAACCCGGACGACCAAAAGATACATTTGGAGGACATAGTTGCATATCCGGATAGTTTTCTAAAAACCATGTGACAACTTCTTCGTTTTCTTCTTTGGCATAGGTACAAGTCGAATAAACCAGATATCCATCCTTTTTCAAAGCCATATAGGCATTGGCTAAAATTTCTTTTTGCCGTTTCGCACAAAAATCGACATTTTCTTGCGACCATCTTTGACTCGCTGCATCGTGTTTTTTCATCATCCCTTCTCCACTACAAGGAGCATCGACTAAGATTTTATCAAAACAGTTTTTATACGCTGAACAAAGTTTCTTGGTATCCATTGATGTCAATAAGAAATTCTCTACCCCATAACGTTCTAGATTGGAAAGGAGAATCTGTGCTCTTTTTTTATCAATTTCATTGGTCACAAGAAACCCATCTTCTAAACGACTGGCAATCTGAGTGCTTTTCCCACCTGGAGCCGCACATAGATCCAAAACTACATCGGATTTCTGTACATCTAAAATCGTTACCGCACTAGCTGCGCTTGGTTCTTGTAAATAAAAACAACCTGAGATATGTCCGGCATGATTGCCTAATGTTTCATTTACGTAATAACTTTCTTCACAAAACGGACTTTGTACAAGATTAGGAAGTTTAGTCATAGGTTTTTTCGGATTATACCGCAAAGCACGCAACAAAGGCTTTTCATACGATTGGATAAATGCGGGATATTCATCTTGTAGATACATCTTCATCCGCGCTAAAAATTGTTCTTTCATCAGATAAACCTCCTAAAATACTTGTTCTGGACGAACGCGACAAGCAATTGCTGAACAAGTTGCTGGGGCACTCCATCCACAACCAAACGAAAAATCCGATCCCTTACGAAAATACGCAATCGCTTCGGCTAAAGAAACCCGTAAAGAAAAGACTTCAATATGGGTATGAGGACCAGTAGAATTCCCACTATTTCCGGACTTTGCCAGAATATCGCCTTGGGAAAATTGTTGTCCAGGATAGACATAAATTTGATTGGACAGATGGCAAAGCGTCACGGCATACAACTGATCTTGTACAGCCATAATCGTACAAATTGTATTTCCTCCACCATACGGCCAACCACAATAATTTCCTAAATAACCACAATTACTTGGAACAGGGGCATCCGCATAGAGAACAATTCCATTCGCCCCGGCTTGAATGGGTGAATACATGCTGGCTGCTACATCTAGGCCCAAATGCATACCACCCGAAGGATAGCTCCAAGTACCTGCACTGATTGTACCATTTTTTATAAAAGGCATCCACATGCCACTTGCGCCATCAAATTGATAGTTTCCATCCCAAAGACACGAGAATCCCTTCTTATACGAAGGCGCCTGCACCGAACCATAGCTCGGCAAGTTGGATTGACCTTGAATACTTCGATCACTATGAGCTTTGCCCTGATCTTGAATGGTTTGAAACGCATCTTGAAAGCGTAAGCCCAATTTATTCTGAATCGCTTCTAAACGCTTTTGCCATCCCTTGATTTTCTGGATAAGTTTTTTGGCATGGGTAATCTTTTTCTGACTCTGTTTGATTTGTTTCTTTAAGCGGATCTTTTGGTTTTCCAATCTGTTTAATTGTTTACCAGCTCGATAGCGTTTCCAGATCCAAAACGAATTTTTTTGAGACTTTTCCCAGCCTATTTTCTTATCTACGATTTTTTCACTTCTTTGAAAATCCTTTAATAAAGCTTGATTGTTTTTTATTTCTTTCTGTAAATCTGCTGCTTCTACATCCATGTCTTGGATAAACTCTGCCACTTCTTTTGATAGCTGGGACACATGATTGGCATCAACCATCTCTACTTGTTCTTCCCATTGGCTGATTTGTGTTTCAACCGAAGTCGGTTGGATTTGTGCTCCCATTAAAAAAAGACAGAGGATTGGATTAAGAACGTTCATACTTCTCCTCCAACTGTCTGTCTCTATATATAAATACGAATAAATTGTTAAAAAAGGATCATTTTTTTAAAAACATTTTATCACTTGATAAAATCATCAGTAAAAATACATTGGTTTTTAAAGGATTGATGGTTCCGTCAACGAAACCATGAATCAAAACAATAGCTAAAATACTTAAGACCAATGAATAGAAAAAGCGATTTTCTTTGCGTACACTGCGCACATGATCAATTAGCGTTTTCACATAACCCAAAAATAGAGCTGTACCTACAAGTCCAAAACAAGAGATACAATCCAAATAGATATTGTGGCAGAATACCGCTTTATGTCCATGGAAGCGTTGATAGATATGAAAATAGGTCCATGGTCCATTTCCAAATAAAGGATAAAGCTTAATGCCTTTGATCGCCGTACGCCATATTTTGACACGATTGGCAATCGTAGAAAAATCATTGAACCGTGGAATCAATTTGGGATAATTAAATACCACAACCAATAAAGCCACAATACAAACCAAATACAAGCCCAACAGCTTCTTAAATCCATTCATGCCCAAAAGAATCGGAATCACAAAGATTAATGGCACTAAAGCTGCACGGCATCCAGTTAAGAATAAAACCGAAAATTGAAATAAAGCAATCACTACATACCAGACTTTTAAAAGGAATTGTTTAGTTTGTAGAAAACGATACAAACAAACTGCCAACATAAATTCCAACATTAGGGCAAAGATATTGGCATTTTGAAAGGTTCCATAAATTCTTCGCTTCGGACTGTTAAAGATATGAAAATCCGTAAACTTATATCCATTTGTCACCGAAATCTGATTGAATTGGAACAAGGCATATACACAAACCACACAAGATAAAATCAAACTGATATCTAAAATATAGGCAAAGACTTTCTGGCTAATATGCTCGCGATAAAATGCGATATATATAACCAATAAAAAGAAAGACATCATAATGCCAGCACCTATCCAGTTCTTATAGACAAGAGAAACAATAACTTCTAACAAAAAGAAGCTATACGTAACAGCCTTACCTTTTTGGGCAAAGATATCTTTTAGAATGTCATACTTTAAAAAAGCAATAAAACAAATCACACTCAATAGTACAACAGATATCACATGCGGTAAGAACAAGGAAGCAGCTCCAATAATCAACATCCAGTCTACTGGGGTAAAACTCTTTACATCATTTTTTATTGTTTCCATTACATACCCCTAGACTTCTTTGCGCAAGCATCCATGGCTTCTAAAATTGAAGAACGAAATCCCGTCTTTTCTAATACGGAAACGGCTTCAATTGTCGTTCCAGCTGGCGAACAGACCCTATCTTTTAAAACTGCCGGATGAAGATTGGTGTCAAGGACCATTTTTGCCGAACCTAGAACTGCCTGTGCCGCAAACTGAATAGCCATGTCCATAGGCATACCTTCTTTAACAGCTGCATTAGCCATTGTTTCAATAAACACATAAACATAGGCAGGACTTGAGCCAGATACAGCAGTGACGGCATCCATTTGATTTTCTTGCACCGAAGCACATTTTCCAAAACTATTTAAGATTTTTTCTACAAGGGTCATCTCTTCTTGCCTACAAGCACCATTGCATACATAAGCTGTCATACCCTCAGAAACCTGTGCTGGTGTATTGGGCATACAACGCACAATTTTCAAAGTTCTGCCAAAAGCCTTTTCTAATCGATCAAGGGTAAAACCTGGAGCAATCGTTAGAATCAAAACCGTATCTTTCACAAGATCTTTAATTTGCGCAATAACTTTTTCATAAACTTGCGGTTTTACACTCAAGACAAGCACATCGCTTACTTTCGCAACGTCTTCATTCGAAGTTGTTGTTGCGATGCCTAAATCAGAATGAATTTTATCCAACTTTTCTTGCGAACGATTGGACACAAGAAAAGATTCTTTATCAAAATTATGGGAAGCAATCATACCATGAATCATCGCATTTGCCATATTTCCACAACCAATAAAACCTATTTTCATAAGCGTTCCTCCTAACGTTATTCAGTTTACCATACAAAAAGAAAAAAGCCTTTAAAAAACATAGGGTTTTCTAAAGGCATTGTTTTCATGGTGCCGAAGATAGGACTTGAACCTACGACCTACGCGTTACGAGTGCGTTGCACTACCAACTGTGCTACTTCGGCGTACGCATATTATTTTAAAACAAGTAAAAAAACAATGCAAGTAGAATTCTACTTGCATCGTGTAATCTAAAGTGAATTTTGCGTTCGGGCAATAATCGCATCTTGGGCTTGTGGCATCAAAGAAATAAATTGGGCACAATATCCTGCCACGCGAACAATTAGATCTGTATACTTATCGGGATGTTTTTGCGCATCTAATAAAGTCTCGGTTTGAATGACATTAAATTGATTATGATAAATACCTTTCTTTTGCGAAACGATTAGAAAATCAATAAACTTGTCTAATTGTTGTTGCCCATCTAAAGAATCTGGTAAAAAGCGCATATTTAAGAGTTGTCCTGCAGCTACTTTCGCATTTGGCAGTTTAGCCACCGAATTAATAACTGCCGTTGGTCCATGTTTATCTGTACCCTGGGTTGGAGAACAACCTTCATTTAATGGAGAACCAGCCATTCTTCCATCTGGCGTTGCACCTACCACAAAGCCATTTGGTACATACGAAGTAATATTCGAAGTAGACATCGTATAACAGCTGACTTCTGGTCCTTTTCCCGTTCGCAAGGTTGTATAGTTAGGTAATAGTTCTAAATAAGAGTCAAAGACATCTTTCACAAGTTCATCAACTTCATCGATATCATTGCCAAATTTTGGTGCCTTTAAACAAAGTTTGCGAATCATTTGGGCTTCGATACTCGCCCAGTTTTCATCCATCGCATCCAATAAAGCTTTTAAGGATACTTTCTTTTGATCAAAGACCAATTGTTTGATGGCTTCTAAACTATTTCCTACTACACTTGGTCCAATATTGGATTGACTGATGACATCATATTTGCAGCCTCCCTCTTTTAGCGTCTTTCCTAATTGCATCGCATTTTGAATAAAACAACTTGCCAATGGTGATGCATCATATTGAACTAAAAAAGAATCACAAATCTTATCACAAGCAACCGATAAATCAGAATAATACTTAAGATACTTTTTCCAAGCTGACCAAAGTTCTTGATAACTTTCAAAATGGGAATGCATGGAATCAGATACATCCAGCTTCAATAAGCGAATCTTTGTATTGGGATCAAAGCCATTATGTAAGACAATTTCTAAGACCTTTCCCCAGTTCACATACGTCATGCCTGTTGCTCGATGCCCGTATTTTCCCGGAACCCCAGTTTCTACACATCCAATCGGACAATAATCGAGTGCATCTGCATGGGAAATGCCTAGATCTTCTAATCCTTTTGCGGCCACCTCATCATTAAAAAGACTTGGCATACCACAACCAGTACGAATTAATTTTGCACAGGCTTCCAAAAATCTTCTTGGAGTATGGGCATGAATTCTTGCAGAAAAATTTGGTTCTGCCAAAGCAGTTAAATTCATTGCTTCGATGCAAAGATACGATATTTCGTTCGTTCCATCTTGTCCATTCGGTTTCAAACCACCTACCACAAGGTTGGAATACAAAGGGTATCCTTGAGAAAACTTGGTATGCCCATAAGGTCGTACCTTATTACAACTTGAATTCATCAAAAACATATGGGTAATAATTTCTAAAGCTTTATCTTCCGAGATTTTTCCTTCCGCTAGATCTTTTTGATAGTACGGATAGATATATTGATCAAAGCGCCCGTAACAAAACGAATGTCCATTACTTTCAATCATTTGAAGAACATGAACCATATAGCACACTTCAACAGCTTCATAAAAGCTTCTGGCTCCTTGTTCCATCATCGTTGCTGCCATCTCTGCCATTTCAAGCAATTCTTGTTTCCGCTTAGGATCTTGACAAGTATGTGCTTCTTTTTGAGCCAAAAGGCCATAGCGTTTAAAATAGCACAGAGCTGCTTCTAAGCTAATTATGACCGCTTTATAAAAATCGATTTGATGCGCTGAAAGTTGTGAATTCAATAATTTTTCTTTTGCCTCATTGATCAGCGAACGAAAACCTCTTTTTAATAATGTTGGATAATCCGGAACAATATGCCCATCCCCACTCATGCTGATACCACCGCGGTGAATGACCCCTTGTTTTTCTGCCAATAGAATTTCTTCAGGCATTGCAGCATTCACAGCATCTTCATGGGTATGCCTATGCCAATAAGGCGCAATGGATAAAAGATCTGCTTTAGTTTGGTCATCAATCGCAAAGACATCACCTTCCCGTTTTTCAAAAGTATCCAGTTCATCAATGACCCAATCAATAGAATATTCAGGAAAAATCGGTGCGGCAAAATTCCGACTTGCCTGATTTCCAAAAATCAGAGAATCTTCTTCCAAATAAATATCCATATGTGTTAGCGTATGCGCAAAAGCTTTGGCTTTACGAAGGATATAAGGGTCTTGTTCAGTTTGTTGAAAAGATTCGGTATACAATAAAGCTCTTTGCGAACAAATGCTGGCTTTACGGTTCTGCATCCGTTTTTGTAGTCGAGCAAGTCTTTCCCGGTCTAACTCTTTTGGTGAAAGAATCAAATAATCTCGCATAAAGTTCTCCTTTTCTTCACTATAGCATCCTAAACAAGCATTTTCAATCACATTATGTTCGTTTATGATTACTTCAGAAACAAAAAAACTGAAACAAGTTTCCTCATTTCAGCTTTGATCATTTAGTTTTTAGCATCTTCTTTGGCTTGATAATCTTTAATGGATTGTTTGATTGATGAAATCATATCATTGTTCGAATCAATTTCTTTTTGTAGCTCTTCTTCAGTAAAACCATACGATTCCGGATCACTTTGATAGCTCAATAAAGATTCTCCGTATTCCTTATATGTTTTTAATTGGGCTTTTAAATCCGCAATTTCATCTTCATAGCTATTTGCCAAAGCTTGTTCCTGATCAACTAAATCCGAGAAATTTGTTCCCGTGATTTCTGTAGCCAAGTTATCAATCGTCTGTTTATCCGCATCGGATAGAGATTGATACACATCCACATAATTTAAAATCATCTCTTTTTCTTGATCAGTATAACTGAGCCAATTAGAAATATAATCTTGAAGACGGGTCAAAGCTTCCTGCTTCGATTGTTGGTTTTTCACTTTCAATTCTTTAAAGATCTTCGTTAGCTTAGAACCAGTTTGTTCTTTAAAATACGCATTGATATCCTGCTTTTGTGAATCCAATAAGCGATTGTATTTTGTCTTATAGCCCAATAACTCACTCTTCTCCGTATCACTGGACATATCCCATTCATCCGCATATTCTTGCAACTTATTATATGTTTCTTGCATAGATGGCGTAATGGTATGCGCTGGATCATAAACCAATGTTTTATATGCATAGCCTGTTAATAAAAGAGCTAAAACACAGACACAGACAAGAATAGAAATCAAACGTGTCTTAAAACGGAAACGGCGTTTTTCGGATTCGGTTAAAACACCATGCGTTTCTACATCATCAGGATCAGTTAACGTTCTTTGCAGACGCTCTAATTTTATTCGACCGGTTTGTGTAGTACGAATCAAAGTATCCGTCAAAGACAAGTCATGGGTATTTTTTCTTTGTCTCGATAATGGACGATCTTTTTCATCCACACGAATCAAACGCGTACGCGTAATCGTATGACGATCGCGATTTTGTTTTTGATCCAATTCTTTTTGAATAGATTTCAAAGAATCATCATCGCTATCGTATTGAATCGAACGGGTTGTAAAATCCGGAATATCCAAAGAATGTTTCTTACGATAATCTTTTTCTTCCTGACGAATCGGTTTCTGTCCTCTTTGTTTACGTAATTGATCTAAAGCATTTTCTAAGCGACCTTCGGCAGCCATTTTCTCTTCTGGACTCAAAGGTAGATCTTTTTCCTCTTTTGTAGAAGAATGGCTTTCTTTTTGGGAATCCAAAAGAGCTTTTGTATAATCATCTATTTCATTTTTTGTATCTTTATCCATTCTGAACCTCTTAACGGTATTATTTTAGCATAGGAAAGGTAAAACAATTCATAAAAAAAACGAGCCAACGCTCGTTTCTACGCAAATGGTGCCCAGGGCCGGACTCGAACCGGCACGGTATCGCTACCGGTGGATTTTGAGTCCACTGCGTCTACCAGTTTCACCACCCGGGCGTTGCTCAATTATCTTAACGTAAATAGTCCTACAATGCAAGTATAAATTGGAATTTTTTTATTATAATTGTATAATAAGCTCACAAGCCAGGAGGATTTATTATGAAAGTACTTGTCGGATTAAGTGGTGGTGTAGATTCAGCTGTAGCAGCTTATCTATTAAAAAAACAAGGACACGATGTAACGTGTTGTTTTATGCGTAATTGGGATAGTTTTGCCAATAACGACATTGCCGGAAATCCCACCATTCAGGATGATACTTGTCCTCAAGAACAAGACTATATGGATGCCTTAGCCGTTGCGAAAAAATTAGATCTTCCCTTACAACGTGTCGATTACATTAAAGAATACTGGGATCATGTATTCACGACTTTCCTAGAAGAATACAAAAAAGGACGTACACCAAATCCTGATATTCTTTGTAACAAATATATAAAATTTGATTCTTTTTATAAAAGAGCCATGGATCTTGGTTTTGACATGGTAGCTACTGGCCACTATGCATCGACAACCTATCAAAATAATTTTAACTATTTATCTAGAGCCTTGGATCAAAATAAAGATCAAACCTACTTTTTATGTCAAGTGGATAAAGATGCTTTTCAACATACCCTTTTCCCATTGGGAAATCTGGAAAAGCCCGAAGTTCGTAAAATTGCCAAAGAATTAGAATTAGATTCGGTTTCCACAAAAAAAGACAGTACAGGTATCTGTTTTATTGGTGAAAGAAATTTCCGTCAATTTTTATCCAACTATCTTCCAAGTAAAACAGGAAAGATTGTCGATATTGATACCGGAAAAGTTGTTGGAGAACATGTAGGTGTCTTATATTACACAATTGGACAAAGAAAAGGCCTAAACATTTCAACGGTACGTGGTCCTTGGTTTGTGATTGGAAAAGATGTACAAAAGAATATTTTATTTGTCTGTCATACCGATCACCAAGACTGGTTATATTCCGATTCTTGTTTAGTAAAAAATATTAACTGGTTAGTGGATGATGCCTATACGATTCCAAAAGAATGTACAGCTAAATTCCGCTATCGCCAAAAAGATCAAGATATTCAATTAGAAATCATCGATGAAACGACCGCAATGGTTTATTATCCGCAAAAAATTGCTTCCGTCACTTGTGGACAAGAAGCCGTATTCTATGATGGAAATATCTGTTTAGGTGGTGGCGTGATTGAAGAAGTCTATCGCGATCACAAAGATTTAAACCAAACCATTCTGCAAACATATGAGGCTAAAAACAATGGATGAAGTCATTCACGCAAAACTCACTTATATCATATTTGAAAATCCGGTCAATCATTATATGGTTGGCCAGTTTTCCGATACCGATACCTATCATATATTTACCGCAACTGGCACGATGTTTGAAGCCAAAGAAGATCAAGTCTATACCTTAACTGGTAACTATGCCGTTCACCCAAGATATGGCAAACAATTTCAATTCATCAAAGCCGAACACGAATTACCTTCTAGTAATGAAGCAATCGTGCGCTTTCTTTGTAGCGATACCTTTCCTACCATTGGTAAGAAAACCGCAGAATCGATTGTTGAAACGCTAGGGGAAGATTGTCTCATGCAGATCAAAGAACATCCTAAAAATCTGTATAAGGTACCCAAACTCACACAAAAACGTATCGATATTTTAGTGGAAGGCATTCAATCCTATGATGGTTTTTCTAAAACCTATTCCGAACTGATTGCTTATGGCCTTGAACCAGCTAAAATTTCCTTATTAGAACAAAATTATGAAGATGTTCTCACAACGCTAAAGGAGAATTGTTTTCGTCCGTATTATGAAGTCTATGGGTTTGGCTATAAAAGTGCCTGTAAAATAGCCGATGGTATGCAAGTAGATGCCAAAGACACAAAACGCCAAGATGCATTTATCTATGAAACTTTACGCAACCTTTCGATGCGTTCAGGCAATACCTATATATTAGCTTCTACGCTCTTTGCCCAATTCCCGCAAGTCAATCCGCAACAAATTATGGATTCTTTAGATCATTTAGTGGATATGGATGTGATCACCCAGAAGGAACAAAAGTATTATCCATTTCATTTGTATGAGGAAGAAAAAGCCATTGCAGATCTATTAAAAGCCCATCAATTCAAAGTGGATCCCGTAGATCAAGAAACCTTGGATCAATACATTAAAGAAATCGAATTTGCGAATGTGATCGCATACGATCCGATTCAAAAAGAAGCAATTAATACCTTCTTCAAAAAATCCTGTATGATTCTAAATGGTGGTCCTGGAACTGGAAAGACAACGATTGTGAAAGGGATTCTTCAAATGTGTAAAAGCATTTATCCGGAAGCCATCATTCAATGTTGTGCCCCAACCGGACGAGCCTCTAAACGTCTAGCCCAATTATCAGGTTGTAACAGTAAGACCATCCATTCTTTATTAAAGTGGAATATGGAAGATAATACCTTTGGCTATAACGAAGACAATCCATTAACCGCAGATTTTTTAATCGTCGATGAATTCAGTATGGTAGATACCCATCTCTTTGCCAATCTTTTACTGGCCTTGCCAAGTCGCTGTCGAATCCTTTTAATTGGTGATGAAAATCAGTTAGAAAGCGTAGGTCCAGGAAAAGTTTTCCAAGATATCATTGCTGCAAATGTTTGTCCAATTGTCCATTTAGAAAAGATCTATCGACAGAGTCATGGGAGTGGAATTGTCGAACTAGCTTCGCAAATTCGCCATAATCAAACATGTCAATACCAGGACGGTGTACAATTCATCGAAAACTACACCAATGAAATTCTTCCCACCGTTTTACGTATTGCACAAAATTACGATGCAGATACCCTGCAAGTATTAGCCCCAAAATATAGCGGTGCTGCGGGTATTGACCAAATCAACCAGGCAATGCAAGCAATCTACAATCCCAAAAGTGTAGATAAAAAAGAAATCACGATTGGTGCTACCACCTTTCGGGAAAAAGATAAGATCATGTTATTAAAAAATCTAGCGGATGAAGAAGTATACAATGGAGATATGGGAACCATTGTATCCATCGAAAAGAATAAACAAGACTATTGTGTCAGTGTAGACTTTGGTCACTGTATGGTCGACTTTACAATGGACCTCTTATATTATTTAAAACATGCCTACTGTATTTCCATTCATAAATCTCAAGGTAGTGAATATCCAGTGGTTTGTTGCATCGTCGATCAAAGTGCGACCCATATGTACAATCAAAGAATTTTATATACAGCCATCTCGCGCGCCAAAAAAGAGCTCTTTATCATTGGCCAAAAAAGACTCTTTGAAAATAGTATCCAGATTAAACAAAAGCACATACGTCAAACCTCATTACTTGATATGCTGAAAAAATAGGCACCGAATTCGGTGCCTTTTAGTCTGCATAATTATCCCAGATCGTCGTACTATATATTTTATCCACTTGGGGCTGATTTAAATATTTCTTATCCATCATAGCTTCCAAGACCAGTTTTTGCCGAGCTTTAGCTTTCTGTACATTTTCCGCCGAAGTTAATTCATAAGTAGCAGGTGATTGTGGAATGCCTGCTAAAATCGTACATTGTGCATCTGTTAAATCTTCTGGTACTTGACCAAAATAGCCTTGACTGGCTTCATAAATACCAGAATACCCATTTCCATAATTGATTACATTCACATATAACGCAAAGATTTCCTCTTTGGAGTAACGTCCTTCTAGTTCCTTCGCAAAATAGAATTCCGCCGTTTTCCATTGCAGATTCGAATCATACGTTCCATAAAGATTCTTTGCCAGTTGCTGAGTAATGGTTGAGCCACCGGATTTTAATAATCCTGGTAATACCTGGCTGGCCAAAGCACGAGCTAAGCCTTTATAATCCACTCCATCGTGTTCAAAGAAGCGTCGGTCTTCAATCGAAACCGTAGCCCGAACTAAGGTTTTTGGCAATTCCCCATACGAAACAAAAGTTGGATCGGATTCGACTTGATCAACAAGGGTTGTGATAGGTGCTTGCGTTGAATAGCTTCTATATTCTTTATAGCCATATAAAGCAATACCGGCCAGGGCAAACACACAAACCATCACAAGGATAAATAGTATGCGGCCAATTTTTTTCATAGAACCTCCTTAAAAAAAGAAGAGTGCCTTCGCACTCTATCATCCATTATCGGTTTTGATTCACAGATTTCATAATTTGACGAATCTGTGCTTCACTAGGTTTACGTCCCATCTGTAGAAACATTGCACGAATCATTTTTTCATTGATAGGTGGGTTTTCTTTAATTTCTTTTTCAAACTTCTTTTTCGTGAAATAGAAACCTAAAAAAGCTCCAATAATAACGCCTACTAATGTAAATAAAATTGAACTTAATCCCGACATAAAAAACTCATCCTCGCTATCTACTTGATTATTTTACTATCTTTTTTTGGCTTTATCAACTATTTAAAGAACTATGTGATAATGTGTGAAAATCATTCAAATAAGGTTCCTTGTTTATAGGCTTCTTGTTCTTCTTCGGGCCAAAAACCTTCTTGAATATGCGTTAATGGACTTTGAATCGTGAACTCATTCAGCTTTCCAAATGGTGTTGAGAATGTAGCCGAGGCATTCATTAAAGAAATATCTTTGGCTTCAAAATGTATTGGATCTTCACTCATTAAATCAAAGCCTTGATTTGCTTCAACCGCATAAATAGATTTTACATATACCGGATTGGATTTTACCCACTTATACAAGCGATTTCCTTTAGCTGGACGCTTTAATTGGGCAATTTCTTCAACTTTCAACCGTTTCATCTGCGCCTTATCCCCAACTAAGAGAACTTGTTTATCGGCTTGAAGAATTGTCACATCCGCAATGCAATCCTCTTTTCCCAGATTCATAGCCTTTACCCCTTTCGTACGTAAAGTCATCATCGCAACTTCTTGCGCACTATATTGTAAGGCATAGCCTTGTTGGCTGACTACCGCAATACTATCTTCTGGTGAATACGACAAAGTAACACTCACAACTTGATCCATAGAACCAATCTTCATACAAACCATCGACTTATTGTTGCGGCTGACTTCAAAATCACTGAGACGAGAACGTTTAATCATGCCAAATTGACTTGCCATAATGACCTGTACATTTGGATTAAAAGAACGTAAGAAATAAGCTTGAATGATTTTTTCATTCGAATCCATCTTGATGTAGTTACCTAAATGAGAGCCTAGATCTTTCCACTTACCTTCTTCGATTTCATAAACCGGAAGATATCCATATGTACCTCGATTGGTAAAGAACAACAAAGTATCCAAAGTACTACAAGAACCATACGCCAATACTGAATCCGAATCCTTCATACCCGTTGGATCGGTATTAGAAGCATTGTAGCTACGCATGGATACTTTTTTAATATAGCCATCACGCGTAATGGGAACCATAACCATTTCATCCGCTACCATCGCACGCTTATCGATAACGATTTCTTGCACTTTTGCCTGAATTTCTGACAAACGTGGCGTATGAATCTTCGCATTGATTTCTTCTAATTCTTCAATCAAGACTTGATGTAAAGTATTCACATCCGTTAAAATCGCATGCAGACGTTTCATCTCTTTTTTCAACAAGCTTTGTTCCTGCTTCAATTCTTTTACATCCGTATTCGTTAAACGATATAAACGCATTGTCACAATGGCTTCGGCTTGTTGTTCGGAAAAGTCAAAACGCTCAATCAAATTCTTTTTCGCATCGGCTTTATTTTTAGATTGACGAATCAAATGAATGATTTCATCCATAATCGAAACCGCACGAATCAAGCCATCGACAATATGCGCACGTTTTGATTTTTGTTCATAATCAAACTTACTGCGCTTTAATACAACATCTTCCCGGTGTTTAATAAAGGCATCCAAAGAATCTGCCAGTGACATCTGCACAGGGGCTTTATCCACAATGGCAATCATGTTGTAGTTATAAGAAACTTGTAAGTCGGTATTCTTATACAAATAATTCAATATTTGTTCGGTATCAATGTCCTTTTTAACATCGATCACAACGCGCAATCCGGTACGATCACTTTCATCACGAACATCTAACAGGCCATCAATTTTTTTATTCAAACGAATTTCATCGATTTTCTTAACCATCTGTGATTTCACAACATCATAAGGAATCTCATAAATCACAATCTGTTGAATGGTACGCGTTTGTTCAATCCGAACTTTCGAACGCACCATTACCTTGCCACGACCGGTTTGAAAAGCTTGTTTAATACCATCCAGACCCATGACAATACCACCGGTAGGAAAATCCGGACCTTTCACAAATTGCATCAATTCTTCTAAAGTACAATTGGCATGTTGAATTCGATAAATACAGGCATCCACGACTTCATTGAGATTATGGGGTGGAATATTGGTCGCATACCCGGAAGCAATTCCGGTAATTCCATTGGTTAATAAATTAGGATAGCGAGCCGGTAAAACCGTTGGTTCTAACTTTTCATCAGAAAAGTTTGGTGCCCACTCTACGGTATCCTTATCAATATCCTCTAATAAATAACTCGAAATTTCGCTTAAACGCGCTTCGGTATAACGCATGGCAGCAGCTGGGTCATCATCAATAGATCCATTGTTTCCTTGCATATCCACTAAAGGATTGGTAATTTTCCAGTTTTGCGATAAACGCACCATGGCTTCATAGACCGAAATATCCCCATGAGGGTGATAGTTACCAATTACATTACCTACGGTTTTAGCCGATTTTCGATATGGTTTATTGAAGGTATTTCCATCCTCATACATCGCATATAAAATACGTCTTTGTACGGGCTTCAAACCATCTCTGGCATCAGGAAGTGCACGCTCTTGAATAATATACTTGGAATAACGCGCAAAGCGATCCGACATGATATCTTCTAAATTATCGTGCAGGATATGTTCTTCTATCGTTTGTTTCTTTGCCATTAATCCACCTCCTGTACATAATCATCTTCCAGAGTAAACTCTACATTATCTTCAATCCAGGCACGACGGAGATCAGCCCGATCTCCCATAAATTCGGACACACGACGTTCGGCTAAAGCGGCATTATCAATGGATACACAAAGCAGCGTTCGGGTTTCTGGATTCATTGTCGTATCCCATAATTGATTGGCGTTCATCTCACCCAACCCTTTATAACGGGTAAGCGTATAGCCACTCTTTAATTCTTTTCGCTTTTGATCCAGTTCATCATCGCTGTATAAATAGTATTCTTCTTTTCCTTTGACAATTCGATATAAAGGTGGTAAGGCAATATAAAGCATGCCCTTATAAATCAAATCTCGCATATAGCGCCAAAAGAACGTCAACAATAAGTTTTGAATATGTGCCCCATCATCATCGGCATCGGTCATAATAATGACTTTATGATAGTTGGAATCTTCTGCTGAAAATTCTTTTCCTACCCCAGCTCCCAGACAATGAATAATTGTATTTAACTCTTCATTTTTTTCTACGGCATCCAATTTTGCCTTTTCGGTATTTAAGACCTTTCCTCTGAGTGGCAAAATCGCCTGGTATTTTGAGTCACGACCTTGTTTTGCCGAACCACCAGCAGAATCCCCTTCGACGAGATACAATTCTTTTCTTCTAGCATCCTTCGATTGGGCACTAGCTAGTTTTCCCGACAAGATTCGTTCAGTACGTTGTTTACCTTTGCCTTTGCGGGCATCCAAACGGGCTTTACGTGCAGCCTGACGGGCATTGGCAGCGGAGATAATTTTGCGAACCAAAGCATCCGCCACTTCTTTATTCTCTTCTAGAAAATACCGTAAATTTTCACTGACAACCGTATCCGTAGCCTGACGGGCTTCAGGTGTTCCCAGTTTTTCTTTGGTTTGGCCTTCAAATTGTAGATAATCTTCTGGAATCGTTAAGTTGATAATCAAGGTCAAACCTTCTCGGACATCTGAACCATCAAAGCCCTTATCTTTTTCTTTTAAGAAACCATTTTTACGAGCATATTCGTTAAAGACTTTCGTAAAAGCTTGTTTCGCACCCGTTTCATGCGAACCTCCATCGTGCGTTCGTACCATGTTGGTAAAAGAAAAGATATTTTCCTGGTATTGATCGGTATATTGAAAAGAACCTTCTACTCGAATATCATTGCAAACTCCATCAAAGTTCACCGGATCATGCATAGCTGTACGGTCTTTGTTGATTTCTTCAATAAAGGCCTGTAGACCTTTTTCGTATTGATACACTTCTTGACGCTTTTCTTTGCGCTCATCAGTAACCACAATTTTTAAACCATTTAGTAAGAACGCATCTTCTTGGGCTCTTTCACAAATCTTGGAAAAAGAAAAACGATCCGCTTTAAACAAGGAAAAATCCGGTAAGAACGTAACCGTACTTCCGGTTCGGTTGGTTTTTCCTTCATGTTTTAAAGGACTGATTTTCTTATCTCCATGCTCAAAGGTCATCGACCAGACATCTTTTCCGTCATAGACAGTAACCTTACACCATTGGCTTAAGGCGTTTACAACACTGGCACCAACGCCATGTAGACCACCTGCATTCCGATAGCCACCTTGGCTGGTAAACTTTCCTCCTGCATGTAAAACAGTAAATATAACTTGTAAAGTAGAAACCCCACTGGCGTGTTTACCAACTGGCATTCCACGACCATGATCTTCAATGGTTACACTTTGATCTTTATTTAAGGTAATATGGATTTCATTTCCGTATCCATTCAATGCTTCATCAATCGCATTGTCTAATATTTCCCATACTAAATAATGAAGACCTTTTGAATCGGTTGACCCAATATACATTCCGGGTCTTTTTCTGACCGCATCCAAGCCTTCTAAAATCACAATACTTTGTTCATTGTATGCATTATTTGGCATGTCATCACCCTTTCATCCAAGCTAAAATTATACGGGAAAAAAGCACATTTCTCAAATTTTTCCGCACTGGCAACTACACTTAACTACTTTTATGTTAAAATGGTTGCGAGGTGAATATATGGTTACAAATATCGTCTGTCTTGTCCTTGGCTATCTATTAGGATCGATTCCTTTTGCCCTAGTCATAGGAAAAGTCTTTTATCATACCGATGTAAGAAAATATGGTTCAGGTAATCTAGGAGGAACCAATGCCGGTCGCGTCTTAGGCAAAAAAGTCGGCGCCTTGGTCATTGTCTTAGATGCTTTAAAAGTTGTCTTAGCCGTTGGAATTGCCCAGCTCGTAAGTGGAAGTGCCATTGCGACATGGACAGGACTTATCTGTGTGGTTGGTCATTGTTGGCCAGTGTTTGCGCACTTTAAAGGCGGAAAAGGTGTAGCTAGTACCTATGGTTTTCTCTTAGCTATTTCTATCTTTATCTTCCGCTCGCCCTTTTATTTCATTTTACCGTTGATCATGTTTTTGATTATCCTGTATTTATTTAAGTTTGTTTCATTGGCAAGTATTACCGCCTTAATTACATCCAGCTTATATATTACTGGAACCAGTCAAATCATGGATGTGAATCAATGTTTTATCTTGATTGCCAGCTGGTGTATGACCTTATTAGTCATCAATCGCCACCATTCCAATATCCAAAAAATTCGTGACGGAAATGAAAATACGATTAAGTGGTTGTAAGAACTTTGACACTTCTGTTTGTTAGAATGCAAATGGAGGTGTTTTTTTATGAACAATTTTATTTACTATGACTATGCCAGCAGCTCGGTATGCAAAGTCCAAGAAGATCAAGCCGATTTTGTGAAAGCCAGCAACATTCCCAGTTATCTCAATCAATTGTGTTTGGAAAATGGATCGAGTCTGCAAGGCCGCAAAGATGCCTACAAGTACATCATGCATCAGTCTAAATTCATTCCCATTCGTATTCATTCCAGTTTGATTTATTTCCCCACCAAAGCCGTTGCTGATCCTGAATGCATTTGGATCAACTACTACTCGATTGATTATGTCAACTATCGAAAAAAAAGCTGTACCATCTTTTTTCTAGATCATACAGCTTTACATTGTGCTAATTCAAAACGAATTAAACATATTCTTCAATCCATCGGTCAATATGTGCAACGGTTCTAACATCCCTTGCATCCTTGACAGGAAGACTCTTTTAAATTCTTTTCATAACGCAAAGTATCGATGGCACACGCATCAAACATCACTAATGCATCTTCATCAAGGCGATTCACTTCCACAATCGAATATACTGGATAAGGTGCTTCAAACCTTTCTTTAAACATATCAAGAAACTTTCCTTTATTATCCAAATTCGATAAGTAAACAGTCATCTTTACAATATGCCGACAAGCCAAATTATAACATGCCAACAAATCTTCCATCTTTTCAAATACCGAACGACATTGTTCATCAAATGTCTTTCCTTGTCCGAGTTGTCCAGACACAAAGACAAAATCTCCTAACGCAACAATATTCGAAAACCCATCCGCATTATGACTTTTCGCTTTTAAAAATACATTCATAGGACCACCTCAACTGTATTATACGTCTTGGTCTTGGTCTTCCAAAGTATTTTGCACAAGAATCTCACGTGGCTTGCTTCCCTGACTTGGACCAATAATGCCTTCCAACTCTAAACAATCGATTAAACGCGCCGCACGTGAATAACCTACTGAGAATCTTCGCTGAATTAAAGAAGTACTGGCTTTCCGTGATTGAATCACAAAATGTTTCACATCTTCATAGAGTGGATCACTGGAAATCTCTTGGACCTGGCCCCCTTGCGAAGCAATTTCTCTTAATTGAATAAAAGCATCATCGTATTGTGGTTTGGCCTGTTCTTTCACATAGTCACAAATTCGATTCACTTCCTCATCTTTAATAAAGACACCTTGAATACGATCCGGACTGGTCTTGCCATTAGGTAAATAGAGCATGTCTCCATTACCTAGTAAACGCTCTGCCCCCGCTTGGTCTAAAATCGTACGTGAATCAACCGCTTGCGAAACCGCAAAGGCAATTCGGCTTGGAATATTAGCTTTAATGACACCCGTAATGACATCAACACTTGGTCTTTGGGTTGCGACAATCAAATGGATACCAGCCGCACGTGCCAATTGGGTAATACGTTGAATACTGGCTTCTACTTCTTTTGCGGCTACAAGCATTAAGTCAGCTAACTCATCAATAATAACGACTAGACTTGGCAACGGTTTTAAATTTTCATCGGGATGCGATTGAATATACTTATTGTAAGCCGTAATATTTCGCACCCCAAGTTCTCCAAACAAGTCATAGCGATGATCCATCATGCTGACGACAACTTTTAAAGCCTTGTTGGCCATATCCCCATCGGTAATGACTGGTGCAATCAAATGCGGCACATTTTTATAAGGCGTGAATTCCACTTTTTTTGGATCAATTAAGATCAACTTCACTTCATCTGGTCGCGTACGCATTAAAAGCGAACAAATGATCGAATTGACACAAACCGATTTACCAGAGCCCGTTGCTCCGGCAATCAATAGATGGGGCATTTTATTTAAAACCCCATAAACATTGGTTCCCATCAAATCTTTTCCCAAGCAGAATAAAAGCTTTTTATTGGCATCACTACTAGGAATCGAACGCATTAAATCTTTCATTTGCACCATGCTGTTTTCCACATTGGGAATTTCAATACCAACGGCATTTTTGCCTGGAATCGGTGCTTCGATACGAATATCGGTAGCAGCTAAGCCCATTTTAATATCGTATTGAAGATTCGAAATCTTATTCACCCGAACCCCAAGTTCTGGTTTGATTTCAAACTTTGTGACACTTGGTCCAATATGAATCTTAACAAGTTGCGCTTCCACACCAAATTCATTTAGAATTTCAATCAACTTGCGTCCTTGCTCTTTTGCAGCCGTGGCATTTACACTGTTCTTCGACTTCTTTTCAACTGGATCAAGAACCGATAAAGAAGGTAATTTATAGTCTTTATACACTTCTTCTTTAAATGGCATATAAACTGGAGTCGGTTCCTTTTTCTTTTCCTTTACCACCTTTTTCTTAGGCTTTTTTACAACTGGTTCATCTTGACTGGAATCAATGGGTTCTGGAACATGAACTTCTTGAAAAGGATTGATTTCTTCGGCTTGATCCATATCAAGCAATAGATCATCCATTTCCACTTCTTTTTTTGCTTTTTTCTTAACCACTTTTTTGACTTCTTTTGCCTTTGGTTTTGCTTTTCGATTCCGCAAGGCATCCAATAAAACATCATAGCTGATCAATAGCAAACCAATTAATACAAACAAGAAGACAAAGACATATGAGCCGATGACATCAAAAAGTGAAACAAATACACAATAGAGTAAAGCGCCCAATAAACCAGCTGGCGTTGCCCTGCCATGAATCACAATATCGCTAAAGTTGCTCAATGTTTTTATGAAATTGCCAAATTTAGAAATCTCCGGTGCATATTTAAACTCTCCAATAGATTCAAACAATAACCAGGCAACTAACAATAAGCCAACACCGACACTATAGCGAGCAGGAATTTTAAGACCATCGCGTTTCACTAAAGATACAATGCTGAAGGCCATGGCTAGAATCAATAAAGGAATCGTCAAAACTCCAAATAGATAGTTTACGAATCCATAGAGAAGTTCACCTACAATGCCAAGTTGCATAATTGTGATAATAGATAATGCAATGCCAAAAAGTAACAGACACACTCGAACTAAATTCGATTGTGTCTGTGTAGTTGTTTTCTTTTTGGTGGTTTTACGTTTCGTACTTTTCTTTTTACGTTTGGCAGCTGCCATAAAATCACCACTTTCTAAGCTTTATTACGATTAATTTCCATAATGACCGGTAAAATCATTGGTCGTTTTGCGGTTTGTTTATACAGATAGCGACTGACTTTATCACGGATCCGGCCGCGCGTTTCCATGTTGTCATATTTTTTCTTGCTAACATCTTCTTCAATGGTATCTTCCATGATTTTTGCGACATCTTTGGTAATATAATCGGCATCTTTTAAATAGATCAAACCACGGGTTTGCACATCGGGTCCATTGATAACTTTCTTAGTTTTGGCATCAATTCCAATCGCTAAGATCAGAACACCATCGGTAGAAAGAATCTCACGATCCTTTAAAACCACACCGGCCATATCCCAGTTTTCTTTTCCATCAATCAGGGTATCTTTTAATTCAAATTCCTGACGGCAACTCACTAACTTACCATTTTCAAATTGAGCCACCTGGCCATTATCCAAAATAAGAATGTGATTCGGATTATATCCCATATCGGTTGCCAATTTGGCATTCGCATACAATAAACGATATTGTCCTTTGACCGGAATATAGTATTTTGGACGAAGCATGAATAACATCATCTTTAAATCTTCAATGGAAGGATGCATGCTGACAATTTTCGAAGCAAGGTTAACAATTTCCCCGCCTTCTTTACAGATATCATTCTCCATAGAGCTATAGTCTTTTTCCGCACCAGGTACAACCGGACTGGCAATACAGATAATGTCATCGTGGGTAAAGTCAATATGATCGACTTCATTATTGGCAATATTGTTGATGGTTTTAAATAAAGATGGTCCTTGTTGCGAAATGATCACAACTACATTTTTCATCTTATTATCAAAGTGTTTTTCATCAAGAATATATTTTTCATCTACCTCGTAACCAATGTTTGTTAAGGATTGCAACAAACGTTTGGATTCTGGGGTATAGAATAACATCTTGCGATTAAAAGCAATACAAGTCTCAATGATTTCCTGAAGCCGATAGACACTTTGCAGATAAACACTGACAAAGATACGTTTCTTTTCATTGTGTTGCAGTACTTCCGCAAAATGCGGAGCTAAACGATGATTTGGTGAAGTATGACCAGAACGATCAGCTCCTTTACTTTCTTGCATCAACAAGAAGACCCCTTCGGTACCAAGTTTGGATAAAGTAGCTAAGTCGCCACAATACGCAAGATCTAAGTCATCATAGTCTTCAATAAATTCACCCGAATAGACAATGTATCCTTGTTTGGTTGAAATGGCCAATCCAAACGTTCCAGGATACGCATGCGTAATCGGATAGAAAACCACTTTATGAGAACCAACTTTACGTGTTTCTTGGCGTTTTACCGTAGTAACACGACAATTTTTAATCTTCATCCGGCGAATCTTCTTTTGAATTTCTTTTGCAGCCAATGGTGAAGTATAAACGGTAGTTGGAACTACATTTAATAAATAAGGTAAGGCACTCATTACATCATCGTGTCCATGAGTGATAAATACCCCAACGACACGATCTTTATTTTCTTCTAAATATGTGAAATCTTGAATGATAAATTCAATACCCAAAGAATCTTTCGGATCTGGGAATTTAATTCCAGCTTCAATGATATAAATTTCCTGGTCAATTTCGACACAGATCATATTTTTTCCATCTTCATCTTGCCCACCAAGTGTGAAAATACGAATTTTTTCTTTCTTTGAAACTGGTTTACGGGAAGTATTTGGCATAAGTCCTCCGTTCTTTCTATTATTTGTTTTTATTATATCACACTGCTTTTCCATCTAAAGAGAAGGTTTTTGCACATTCGATCTTCACATCGACAATTTGACCTACCGCAATATTTTCTCCCGTAAAGTTTACAATTTTATTGGTGTCGGTATAGCCTGTATAGACGTTTTCATTCTTTTTGCTTGGTCCATCCACTAAAACTTTTACGGTACGACCGACATAGGCTTGATTCTTTTCTAAGGCAAAATCATTCCATGTCTTATTTAAGATGGCCAAACGTTTGGACTTCGTCTCTTTTGAGATAGAATCTTCCATACGTGCTGCAGGCGTTCCTTCACGAGGTGAATAGATAAAGGTAAACGCATTATCAAATTTACAATACTTCACCATATCTAAAGTATGTTGGAATTGTTCATCCGTTTCATTTGGGAAACCTACAATAATATCGGTACTAATAGCAACATTCGGTATGCGACTGGAAATCTTATCGAAGAGTTCTTTATAAGATTCTGCCGTATAACGCCGTCCCATTCGTTTTAATACATCGCTGTCCCCGGACTGCATGGGAAGATGAACAAATGGCATGATGTTATCGTATTTTGCGATAATGTCAATCATCGCATCCGAAAAATCCCATGGATGACTCGTTGTAAAACGAATCCGAGGAATACCGATTTTTGCGGTTTCTTCTAACAAGGTCGCAAAATCATAATCGGTATGAAGATCTTTTCCATACGCATTTACATTTTGTCCCAATAAAGTAATTTCTTGATAGCCTTCATCTTTTAATTCCTGCACTTCTTTTAAGACTTGATCCATGGTTCTGGAGCGTTCTTTTCCTCTAGTATAAGGAACAATGCAATAAGTACAGAACTTATCACATCCATACATGATATTGACCCAGGCTTTATAGTTACCAAAGCGATGTACTGGGAGGTTTTCATAGACTTCCCCTTCTTTAGAGTAAACTTGAATCAATCGTTCATGTTGGAACATTACGCGATACAACATATTTGGAAGATCTTGAATATTATGGGTTCCAAACATCAAGCGAACTTGAGGATAAGTCGTGATGATCTTTTGTACCAAAGCTTCTTCTTGGGCCATACAGCCACAAATACCAATGACAAAATCTTTATTATCGCGATAGAAACGTTTTAAATTTCCTACTTCGCCTAACACCTTTTCTTCCGCATTTTGACGAACTGCACAGGTATTAATTAAAACAAGATCGGCCTGGCTGGGATCATCGCATGGGACAAATTCCATCATATCCAAAATACCAGCTAGCGTTTCGGAATCACGTTCATTGGCCTGACAACCAAAGGTAGAAATATAATACTTCTTCCCTTGTCCAATAAAACGCGCATTTTCCGGAATTTCAAAATGATCAATTCTTTCTACTTCTTTTTTGGTACGTTTTTGCGCTTGTTTTAAATCAGGCAAAATCCAATCTGCTTTTATTTTCATAGTATATCCTTTCAAAAAAAAAATAAGGAGTCAAGCTTTTACCTGACTCCCTAAAGATAAATTATTGAGTAATTGCACCAACTGGACATGTACCTACACATGATCCACAATCAATACAACTTCCAGCATCACATTCAGATTTACCGTCTCCATCCATTGAAAGAGCTCCAACTGGGCAACCTCCAACACATGCAGCACATCCGATGCAAGCATCTTTATCAATAGTTACAGCCATAACAATGTCCTCCTTTTGTTTCTAACTTTAACTACCTATTAGTATATTAGAATTCAAGAAGGTTTCAAGTTAAAATAGTAAGTCGAAACTTACATAACATCCATTATGCCTTTTACAAATTTTACGAACTATTTAGCTAATTCTTGCGCGCGAATTTCACGAATGACATTGACTTTGATTTGACCAGGATATGTCAATTGCTCTTCAATTTCATCACGAATATCACGAGCTAATTGAACACAGCTCAAATCATCCACATCTTCTGGATTGACCATAATACGAATTTCACGTCCAGCTTGAATCGCAAATGCGTTTTTAACGCCACCATGTTCTTTGGCAATCTTTTCCAAGTTTTCTAAGCGATCAATATAAGCTTGGGCACTTTCTTTACGAGCTCCAGGACGAGCTGCACTGATTGTATCAGCGGCAATAACCAGATGACTCGTTAAGTACTTAGGTTCTACATCGCCATGATGCGATTGAATGGCATTTAAAACAATGTCTTTTTCCCCATGTTTCTTACAGAATTTATAACCTAATTCCACATGAGAACCATCGTGTTCTTCAACATTTAACCCTTTACCAATATCGTGTAACAAGCCTGCACGTTTAGCAATTTGTTGGTTCAAGCCAAGTTCAGCAGCCATAGAACCAGCTAAATAAGCTACTTCCATAGAATGTTGTAAGGCATTTTGACCATACGAATAACGGTAACGTAATACACCGATTTGTTTAATGATTTCGCGATCAATACGTCCGATGCCTAATTTATAAACGGCTTCTTCTCCAGCTTTAATAATTTCTTGATTCACTTCTTTTTGGTACTTTTTAACCACATCTTCAATACGACCTGGTTGAATACGACCATCACGAATCAAATGTTCCAAAGCAAGACGAGCCACTTCTCGACGAACGGGGTTAAAACATGTAATCGTAATGACATCTGGGGTGTCATCGATATTTAATTCAACACCAGTCATTTGTTCAAAGGCACGGATATTCCGTCCTTCACGACCGATAATACGACCCTTCATCTCTTCCCCAGGTAAACTTACGACACTAACCGTACGTTCTTGGGTTTCCATTTGAGCCATTCTTTCAATGGATAAGGCAATGATTTCTTGCGATTTACGCGTTGCGGTTTCTTTTGCTTCATCTTCCTTATCTTTGATGTAAGCAACCGTTTCACGTTGCATTTTCTTTTCAACTTTGGCAAATAATTCTTTTTTTGCATCTTGGCTGGACATCTTTGCCACGCCTTCTAAGACGTCAATTTGTTTGTCAATTTGTTCTTGTAAAACTTTCTCTTTTTCATCTAGAGATGCCAACTTATCAGTTACTTTCTGCATTTTTTCATCAATATGATGTTCTTTTTGGCCTAAAGCTTCCTCTCGAAAATTCAAATTGTCTTCGCGACGTAATAACTTATTTTCCAAGTTTGTCGCTTCTTGTCTACGATCTTTAATTTCCTTTTCAGCTTCAACACGCAAATCATGAGCTTGCGTTTTACCATCTAGCACAGCTTGTTTAATACGCGCTTGTGCTTCATTTTCTGCATCTTTTAAAATTCGTTCTGCATTTTGCTGATTCTTATTTAAACCTGCTTTAGAATAAGCAATCATTCCGCCCATTCCAACGACAAGTCCTGCAATCCCAGATAAAGAGATGTATAAGTATGGTTCCATACTATTCCTCCTAATCTAAGCCAAAAATAATTATACACGAAATAACAGCCAGATACAAACGAGCACAAAAGAAAAAGGCTGAATAAACAGCCTCGATTAAATATCCTTGCAGCGATAACGAATCAAACGTACCAGCATTGGAATGAACAAGGTAATTAAACCTGCATAGCCTAGGTATGCATACCCTTTCACAACTACGGCCATCAAGCCAAATTGAGCAATCGCAAAAGCGATGAAAGTAAAAAGTAAGGTAAAGATCGCATTGTGTACTAAATGTGTATCTTCGGAAACTTTTTTACCATGTTCCATTAGATTTACACAGCGGGTAACGATGCCGGAAATCATATTTACAGGTGTCGAAATCGAACCCAAGATAATCAAAATAGAAATAATTGGCGTTAGAAGCAAGGAACCAACCCCATATTGTACCATAACCAACATTGGCACAGAAGCATCTTTTAGTGCTGGCACAAAGGCAACAGCTAATAAGCCGAAAATTGATAATTCCATCGCAAAGAAGTTACAAACAAAAATTAGAATGACTGCACGATTGATTTCTTTGACAGAACGAACATCTTCCATATGTTGGTACATAACCGATACCGAAGGCAATTGGAAAAAGAAATACAAGATAGCCATCCATAAGGCCCCTAGAAAACTTGGCGTCTTGCTGGCTAAAACCGAAACCTGTCCACCTGCCATCAAAGAGATATTGTAAATGATGGTTGGAAATTGCACCAGGATATTTGGAAGTAGTACCAATAATAAACCAACTAAAATACAGACACTTAATGTAGAAGCAGCTTTTCGTACCAGTTTTGTTCCAAAAAGAGCAATCACAAAAATGAAAGCTGCCACAAAAAAAGTACACAACCAGTAAGGAATTCCCAGTAAAGTATTTAAAGTCGAACCACCGGTCGCAAAAGCTGCAGCACTGGCTGTACCAATCATAATCAAGTAACACAGTTCATAAAGATTGGACATAAGGGGTTTAAACTTACCATACATAGAATTACTTACGGCCCGATAGTCATAGACCTTATGCCGATACGAATAACGCATCCCATACCAGAAAAAGAAGGCATAGAGACCCTGGGTTACTAGTGGAAGCAATAAACACCAAAGTCCATAATTAATAAAGTATTGGTAAATCTGTGCCCCGGAGGCAAAACCACCACCAAACTGCGTAGTAAAAGCAACAAAGGCAAGTCCCATTGTCAAAGGCATCTTACTTGTTTGAATCAATGCCGACTGCTTATTTTTCATTTGTATCCTCCTCGTTAAATTCAATCATCTTTCCAGGATTTAAAATCAAGTTCGGATCAAAAGCTATTTTAATTTGTTTATACAAATCAATCATACGATCACCGACAAAGTCCTTTAAGAAAGAAAGTCTTCCATTTCCCGTACCATGTTCTCCGGACATTTGTCCACCTAATTCTTTAGCTAAAACATAAAGTTCCGTTAAAGCAGCATGCGTAGCATGTTTCCATTCCAAATCACTTTGTTCCGGACCACGCAGCAATTCGGTATGAATATTTCCATCACCACAATGCCCACATGGTTCTACCCGTAAACCGTATTTTGAAGCAATCTTTTTGGCTTGTTTAACATATTCGGCAATACAACTGCGAGGAACCACGACATCACATTCTTCCTGACTGACAGAATCAGCTTTCATACCTTCAAGAATGGCACCACGAACACCCCAAACAGAAGCGGCTCTTTCTGGAGTATCGGCAATGGCACAATCAATTGCTCCATTCTCTAATGCTGCCTGGCAACAAGCATCAACGGCGGTATCTAATTCTTGTTATATGTCAAATAGGCTTGTTTCAAATTGATCGTTTCTAAGTATTTTGCATAGGCAAGATACCCTTCATACCCCATAGGATCTTCTTGAATCAATTTCAATAATTCTTCCGTTGCCATAAAACCCCCTTTATACCCTTCCCATAAATCACTCTATAATAGAAAAAATGGGCTGCATAAATACACATTCACATTTTCAAATCAAGAAACTTCTCTACTCACCCCATTCATCATAATCATCTAAGAAGTGATGTTTGTGTTCATCATCTTTATAAGCAATGATGGTTTTTAAACTAACGTTCTCTACACTTTTAAAGATGTTTTGTTCCACAAATGGATTGGTTTTCTTAAGATCTCGAATCAAATATTTCATTTCCATGCGCTTTGATTTTGGTTGCGTTTTGCAGGCTTCGGAAGAACAAGTATCCGTAAACTTACATGCACATTGAATGAAATAAAGATCATTAAACTTTGCCCAGGCTTTAATATCATCTTCATGAATCAAATAAAGAGGACGAATCACTTCCATGCCTTCAAAGTGATTCGAATGAAGCTTTGGCATCATCGTTTGGATTTGTCCGCCATAAAGCATGGACATGAGGATTGTTTCAATCACATCATCAAAATGGTGACCTAAGGCAATCTTGTTGCAACCCAATTGTTTGGCATAATTGTATAAATGCCCACGGCGCATTCTTGCACAGATGTAACAAGGATTCTTTTTAATATTAAAAACATTCTCAAAGATATCACTCGTAAAGATCTCAATCGGAATATCTAACTTCTTCGCATTTTCTTCAATTACTTGACGATTTGCTTGGGAATAACCTGGATCCATCACAATGTATTTCACAGTAAAAGGAACATCGGTGTGTCGGTGCAATTCTTGAAAACATTTTGCCATCAACATCGAATCTTTACCACCAGAGATACATACCGCAATGGAATCACCTGGCTTTACTAATTCATATTCTTTTATGGCCTTAGTAAACTTTGACCAGATTTTCTTACGATACGTTTTAATAATACTGCGTTCTACTTGTTGGCAATAGGCATGGCCTTTACTTTCTTTCATTTTATCCATGACAAAAGAAACATAGCCCCCAATTAGACTATAAGCTTGAAACCCTTTTGCTTCTAATTCAAGAGCACAAGAAATAGAGCGTTTCCCTTGTTCACATACAAGGACAATTTTTTTATCTTTATCAAAAGGATACGATGCGATTTCTGCCTCGGATAAAACCAGTGCATCTTCGATTGGATTCTTTTGCGCTTGTTCTAAATCACGCATATCCACAAGAGTATACGCATCCTTCTCCCATTTTTTTATTTCCTTAATTTCAATTTCCATAGTTGTATTTTACCATATTTATCTATGCATAAATGAATTCATGTCTGTTGAATAAAATTCACATTTATGCATATAAAAATAAACCTTTACTTCTTTATAAAAACTTTGTAAACTATTCTAGTTGGATAACGCCCTTTCTCTAAAACTAAACAAACAAAACTTAGTTATCCAACGTTTTTTTTATTTTCCCTGTTGTATTTTCTGGGTCGTCCAAGCATCAATTGCCGCATGCAGTTGGACTAAGAAATCCGAAAATGCAACTTCTTTTTTTCCATAGCTGTATTGTAAGTCATATTCTAAATCCAACCACGTAGAAAGGTCCGATTCATTATGACTGATAATCGCTTCACATTTATCCAAAGCCTTATAAAGCTTTGCCTCTAGACTTTCTTGGGCTTCCATCTCTTGCCACAAGGCAAGCCATTGCGATCTTGTCGGTTCCGAAAAAGTAGAAATCCAATCGACCATAAGTTGCGATTCTTTCTTGCCATCTTCTTGTTTCTTTTCAAAAGTAGGAATATCTCCCGTAAAAGATTCTCCCAAATCATGAATCAAACACATTTCAATGACTTTACTAGTATCCACGTCTGTAAAATTATTTTTCAAAAGAAAAGCCATAAGGGCAACCCGGTAACTATGATCCGCAACACTTTCTTGCCGATCTTTTTCCACAAAACAATGGCGTTTGGCTTGTTTTAATTTTCCTGCTTGTACAAGGATTTCTAACAACTCATTCGTTTCCATGAAAACCTAATTCCTCTAAAAGCTGTATACAAGCTGCTTTATCTATTTGGATAGAACCTTGAACCATTTCTTTTTGTCCCCCACCACGTATATTAGCCTTTGTTTTTAAGATTTCAAAAAGCGGACGAACATCTTTTTCAGCACTACCAAGCGCGAACTGAATTTCCTTTTCTTTACAAGCTCCGACAAATACGATTTGCACCTGACTATGATGCATCAAGTAATCGCAAGCTTTACGCACAGAACTTTTCTGGCTGGCTTCGACCCATTCAAACCAATAGGTGCAAGCTGGAATGGATTGCGCTTTACATGCGATAAGTTCTTCTTCGAGTTGCGCAATCCGATGCGTTTTCTGCAAAGATTCTGCTTGTAGTTTTTGTAAAGCTGTAAAACCTTTATACGAGTGCACCGATAAAGCCTGACTCATCGCTAAGAGAACATCGGCTTTTTTTCGACTGTCTTTTAGGGCATCCATCCCACACAGCAAGGTACAACGTGTACCCGAACGATGAGGTTGGCAGGAACAAAATTGAATCAAACCAATTTGTCCGGTTGTATGTACATGCGTACCACAACAAGCGCAACAATCCACATTTCCAATTTTTACTAAACGAATATCCCCAGCTAAAGCCTTCTTACTACGGTAGGCAATCGATTCATCTGGATTCCAGATGATTTCAATGGGTAAATCTTGCCAAATAACTTCATTGGCTTTGGCTTCTATGTCTAAACAATCTTGCCAAGTCAATTTCCCATTAAAATCAATAGTCATAAGGCCTTGGACTTCGCCTTTACTTTCCATATGGAAACCCACATTTTCATAGCCAAATTGTTGATGAATCAAACCCGAAACAATATGTTCCCCACTATGATTTTGGGATAAACGAAAGCGGCGTTTTTTATCTATTTCACATTGTACTTGTGCACCAACTGGCATGGGCTTTGAAACAAAGACTGTATTAGGGTTTCCTTCTTGGACATCAAAAACTTGAATTTTTTCTTCACCTAAGTAAATAAAACCTCTATCACTGGGCTGGCCTCCCCCTTCTGGATAAAAGCCATCTTCACTTAAAGTAAGGACATACCCATCTTTTGTTTGGGTACATGAAAGAACTTCCGCACTCAAGGAAAAACAATCGGGATTGATATAATATAAAGCTTCTTTATTCATAGTGATTTCCTTCGTATATAATGGCTTCCAAGACTTTTTCATCTACTTTAAATGGCGCATTCTTTAATTTTGCCGGATTAGCCAAAAGGCTGTTTTTTGCCTTTTCTAAAGCCACTTTATCTAAAGGTATTTTTAAACAAACTGCTTTATAGAAATCTTGCCACTGCTCTAAAGAAGTGAAACCAGCTAGATGCAATAAGTAATCCCGCTCTTTTGCCTCGGCCTGCAACAAGTATCCCGCTAGAAAATACCCACAAGCCAAACCATGGGCCAACCCTTGATGAACCGTTAAAGAATAAGAAAGTCCATGAGGCAAACTAGTACCAGTTTGGGCAATAGCCATTCCTCCAAAACAAGCTGCCCGCATCATGGCAAAAGCCTGACCCAGTTCTAAGGCTTGTTGGCCTAAAAGCACATCCTTATTTTGTTTCCATACTTCTAAACCTGCCACAACACACATACGACTATAATCGCTCGCATTCGGATTTAGATAACTTTCCCATAAATGCGCTAAAGCATCAATAGCTGTATTGCGAAGCATTTGTAGCGGTGCATTTAATAAATATTTTCCATCAATTAAGGCAACCTGAGCAAAAATCTTATGTGGAATCGATCCTTTTACCTGTAAATCTTTGCGCGTTAAAACCGAGACACCTGTCACTTCACTACCCGTTCCACAAGTAGTAGGAATACAGACAATTGGTAGGGTTGTAGAATCTCCTTTGGCATATAAATAACTGGCATCCGCTTTAGGGTGCGCTAACATCAAGGCAATGGCTTTAGCTGCATCCATTGCAGAACCACCACCTAAACCAATCACAAAATCCACTTTTTCAGCTAGACCGAAGTCTCTAGCTTTCATAACTGTATCCACCGAAGGGTTTTCTTCCACTTCCTTAAAAAGTACAAGATCTACACCTTTTGTGTGAGCAACTTCTTCTAAATCTTTATAGGCTCCATTTTTAAAAGCGGAATGACTACCTGTCACAACCAAAGCTTTTTTACCAAACTTGGTCCAACAATCCGCATGAGTTTTTATACAATCGTTTTCTTCATATACATCCACTGGCATAAAATAACGCATTTTCTTAATCCTCCACACTGTCCTCTATTTTAGCACAATCTATTCAACGAAAAAGAAGCGAAGAATTGATTTTCTCCGCTTCAAGCCTTTATCCAATATGTACAGGACAAGGAATAACTTCTTTTAATTCAGCTAAACTCTGATTGGCATCCATGCCTTCTTGTAAGCTAACCTTTACATCGACAACTTGTTCAATCGTAATATCTTTTTCTACAAAGAAATCCATTACGGCTTGTCCAACTGTTTTACAGTCGCTATCTGCTACTTCTTTAGAAGCAAGAACAGCTTGATTTTCATCAACTAAATCAATTTTACCTTCGGCAAAACTAAGATGTGCAACAATTGGATTTTCTTTTGCACGGATCGTAGTTAAAAGCGCATCACAGCTTCCTTCCATTTTCCAGTCTCCGGAATCAGCTGGCAAGAAGAAACTATCGCCTTTTCCATAACCAATACGATCATTTCCACTAGAAATAACCCCTTGTCCATCTAAGATAAGTACCGATAAGAAAGACGCATCATCAACATGACCTTGCATTTCTTTGGTTACTTTTCCATCCAGGTTTAATTTATCTACGGTAAAGTAATCTGTATCAAAGATATGCGGATAGCCTTCCGTATCTGGTTGAACAGGTTCACGTTTCGTAACATCTAGGGATTGTTGGATGTGCAGATCTCTTGGTTTACCATCTTTTCCAATTCGACCATAATCGTAAATACGATACGTAACATTAGAGTTTTGTTGGATCTCGGCAATTAAAATACCTTTTCCAATGGCATGAAGGGTACCAGCTTTAATTAAGAATGCATCTCCTTTATGAACAGGAACCGCATTTAATACTTCTAATAACGTATTGTTTTTAATGCGTTCTTCGAACTCTTCTTTAGAAATCTCATGAGTAAATCCATAATACAAGAAAGCCCCTGGTTCGGCATCGATGATATACCACATCTCGGTTTTGCCATATTGGTTTTCATTCTTTAAGGCATAGGCATTATCGGGATGTACTTGAATCGATAAATTTTCTTTGGCATCAATAAATTTGGTTAAAATAGGAAATTCCCGGAAGCGGGCACAATTCTTTCCTAGAACATCAAAGCCTTGTTCATCAATATATTGTTTTAAAGTTTTACCGGCAAAAGCGCCATTGACAATGGTACTTGGTCCATCGGGATGACAAGACAATTCCCAAGCTTCAGCTAGAACAGGTCCATCAAAGTCAACGCCATATTCATCGGCTAAACGATGGCCTCCCCATAAATAATCTTTTGTTGCTGGTTTTAATTTTAAAATAGACATTTTCTCTCCTCCTTAGCTTTTTTTGCATCTCTTTTCGCAATTTTCGCTACTTGTACAAAAGTAGACATAGCTTGCACGGGATAGTTGCCGACCGCTGTTTCTGCAGTTAACATAATACCGCTGGCTCCATCTAAAACCGAATGATAAATGTCATTAATTTCCGCCCGAGTTGGTAATGGGTTATCGATCATTGAATTTAACATTTGGGTTACGACCATATAAGGATGGTTTCTTTCTTTACAAATCTGTTCGATGCGATGTTGGACGCTGGCAATCTCACATAAACCGACCGCATTGGCTAGATCACCACGCGCAATGACAACACAATCACAATACGGTAAAATTTCATCTAAGTTTTCTAAACCTTGTGTATTTTCAATCTTCGCATAGATCTTACAAGGAAAATGGATAGATTCTAAGCTACGATGAATCGCCAATAAATCTTCTTTTCCCCGTACAAAGGGTTGCATGATTCCCGTTACCCCATATTCTTTGGCACAAGCCAAGTTATGGAGATCACTTTCCGTAAGAACTGGGGTTGTTACTTCACGATTTTCTAAGGCAATACTTTTATGTGCCGTTAAAAGTCCACCGCGTAAGACTCTCGCTTGTACATCCGACAAAACTTCCAGTTCAATCTTTCCATCATCCAATAAGAGTTTTTCTTTTGGTACAAGGGGAAAGATACAAGCTGGTAGTTTCAAAGTATCGAGATCTAAAAGCGTATCAACTTCACAGTTTATCGGTTGAATCGCCCCGATTCGCAATTCTGGTCCTTTCATATCAATTAATAAATCAGCCTTTTTTTGCGTTACGTTTTGCGCTTGATAAAAAGCTTCCAGCCAATCGGGATGATCTTCTAAATTACTGTGTGATAAATTCAAACGGATTCCTGTCATACCAACCTCAATAAGCTGTAAAAGCCTATCTTTAGACTGGCAATTTGGTCCAAAAGTTCCATATATTTCTAAATCTTTCATAGCCCTATTGTATCATGATATAATGCGAGCTGAAGGAGAATACGCATGAAACTTCCTCAATCTTATAGAACAGCGATGCAAGAACTCTTAGGTGAGCAAGCCCAAGCTTATTTTGAAAGCTTTGATCAACCTGCTTATCAAAGCATTCGCATTAACACAAATAAAATATCGGTAGCGGATTTCTTAAAGATATCCCCCTTTACATTAAAACCGATTCCCTGGACCAGCAATGGCTTTTATACCTTGCCAGAAGATCATCCTGGTAAACACCCCTATTACTATGCCGGTCTCTATTATATCCAAGAGCCATCAGCTATGTTACCAGCCCAAGTTTTACCCATTGAACCCGGTGACTTTGTACTTGATACCTGTGCTGCACCAGGCGGAAAAAGCAGTGAACTTGCCAATAAATTAAATGGAACTGGCTTACTTTTTAGTAATGATATCTCTACTTCCCGCTGCCAGGCTTTATTAAAAAACTTAGAACGCCAAGGCGTTGCGAATGCCTATGTCTGTAGTGAAGACTTAGTCAACCTTGCCCAAAAACTACCTTGTTTCTTTGATAAGATTTTAATTGATGCCCCTTGTAGCGGCGAAGGTATGTTCCGTAAAGATCACTCCTTGATTCAAAGCTGGGAAGAAAAAGGCAATGCCTATTATGCACCCATTCAAAAAGGCATCCTCGAAGCTGCCACAAAACTATTAAAACCAGGTGGCATGTTAGTCTATTCAACTTGTACATTTTCACCCTTAGAAGATGAACAAGTCCTACAAACCGTCTTAGAAAAAGATGTCAGTTTAGAACTTGTTTCGATTCCGCATAACGAAGGCTTTGAAGATGGCATTGGTTTAAAAGAGTGTGTACGCCTCTATCCCCATCGTATCAAAGGCGAAGGGCATTTTGTGGCTTTAGTAAAAAAAGCCGGCACATCTACACCAAATCCAATGAAGAAAAAAAGTAACTTACCCAATAATAAAGAAGCCCAGGAATTCTTAAGCCATATCCATAAAACATGGGCCTATGGAAGTTTTGTAGAACATAAAGAAAAACTCATTTTTGAACCAAACATTGATACCAAGATTCCATCAATTCGCCTATTACGTTCTGGTTTATATATCGGCGATTGTAAAAAGAACCGTTTCGAACCAAGTCAAGCTTTAGCCAGTCATCTAAAACTTGATGAATTTGATCAAAGTATTTCATTATCTAGGCAGGATGAGCGCATCATCAAATACCTAAAAGGTGAAACCATTGATGTTTCTGATTTCAACACAAAATGGAAAGGCTATGTCTTAATTGGTGTTGACGGCTATAGTCTTGGTTTTGGAAAGATTTCTAATGGAATTGTAAAAAACAAATATAAGAAAGGATGGCGATGGCAATAATGCGACTCGATAAATTTTTATCCCATATGGGTTATGGAACCCGCAAAGAAGTAAAAGATCTCATAAAAAAAGGCTTGGTCGAAATAGACGGCAAGCCGATAAAAAAACCTGAAACAAAAGTAGCAGATGATACAACCGTATATGTAGAAGGTATCCCACTAAACTATGTCCAATACGAATATTATTTATTAAATAAACCCCAAGGATGCATCAGTGCAACCCAGGATGCCAATTATCCAACGGTCATGGACTTTGTCTTTCCTATCCGTAATGATTGTGCACCTGTAGGACGTTTAGATCTCGATACCGAAGGGGCTTTATTAATTACCAATGATGGAAAGCTCAGCCATAAACTCTTATCGGCAAAACATCATGTACCGAAAAAATATTATGTTGAAGTAGAAAACAAGCTACCTGGTGATGCCAAGGAACGCTTTAGTCAACCCATGGAATTTGAAGAATTTACTTCTCTTCCAGCAACGTACCAAGCCATTGATGACACCCATGCCTATCTCACCATTGTCGAAGGAAAATACCATCAAGTAAAACGGATGTTTGAAAGAATTGGTTGTCCAGTAACTTTTTTAAAACGCGTCGAATTTGGCTTTCTAAATCTAGATGGTCTACCTACGGGAGAAGTTCGAGAATTAAGTAGCGAAGAAGTCGAAAAGCTACAAAGTTATTAAATCTTTGATGACTTCACTTGCCAAAATCAATCCTGCCACCGATGGCACAAATGCCGTTGATCCCGGGATTGATTTTTTTGTGAAGTTTTCTTCACTATCTGCTACATATTTTTCTAGCGAAGCTTGGGAAGGCTGAATGGCTTTTTCTTTGGAGTAAACGACTTTACAGTGTTTAATATGGCGCTTTTTTAGTTCTCTACGCATCACGCGGGCTAAAGGACAAACCGAAGTTTTATAAATATCACTGACTTCCATCATGGCTGGATTCAACTTATTTCCAGCTCCCATCGAACTGATGACAGGTACTTGATGCGCATCAGCTTGGACGATGATTTCAATTTTACCAGTAACGGTATCAATGGCATCAACAACATAATCATAGTTGGAAAAATCAAATTGATCCGCTGTTTCTGGCAAGTAAAAGCATGGATGAACCGAAACATCTACATCCGGATTAATATCCAGCATTCTTTCTTTCATGACATCTACTTTCAACTTTCCGATGGTACTGTGCAGTGCAATAATCTGGCGATTGATATTGGTCAGGGAAACAGTATCATTATCAATCAGATCAAAATGACCAACTCCGCTACGAACTAAGGCTTCACAAACATAGCCACCGACACCCCCAACACCAAAAATCGCAACACGACTGTTTTGTAGCTTCTCTAAGGCCGCTTGACCAATTAATAATTCCGTTCTAGAAAATTCATTCATCCTTCTACCTCGCATAATCTGGGAATCGATTATACCATAAAAAAGTTAGTTATGACTTTTGTTTGCGTTTACATTGTTTTAAAGACCATATTTGTTTATAATTTATTTAGAGATTTACATCTCAGGAGGAGAAATAAAAAATGGCAGTAGAAAAAATTTCAAAGCGTAAAATCATGTTAATTGGAACAGGATTTGTTGGTATGAGCTTTGCGTATTCCCTTTTAAGCGAACGTGGGATTGATGAATTAGTTTTAGTGGATGTCAATGCCGATAAAGCAAAAGGGGAAGAAATGGATTTAAGTGATGGTTTGGTTTATGCTGATACCAAAATGAAGATCCGAGCTGGTAGCTACGAAGATGCCGCTGACACAAACATCGTTGTATTAACCGCAGGTATGGCACAAAAACCTGGTCAAACCCGTTTAGAGTTGGTAAAGATCAACGCAAAAATCACAAAAGATTGCTGTGAAAACTTAAAAGCAAATCATTTTGATGGAATCTTGATTTGTGCTGGAAACCCTGTAGATATCATGACTTATGTCGCATATAAAACATCTGGTTTAAAAACCAACCATGTATTTGGATCTGGAGACGTACTTGACTCTGCTCGTTTACGTTTCGCAATCAGTCAAAAATTAAATGTTGCCCCTGCAAACGTGCATGCATACATCTTGGGTGAACATGGTGATTCAAGTTTCGTATCTTGGGCTAATACCTATGTAGGATGTAAAAACCTATTGGAATATTTGGATGAAAAAGGCGATGTTTCTTTAGCCGAACTACAAGAATTGTACTTAGATGTACGTGATAAAGCCTATAAGATTATCGAGTTGAAACGTGCAACATATTACGGAATTGGTTTAGCTTTGAAACGTATCGTTACTTGTGTATTAAATAACGAACGAGCCATTCTTCCTGTATCTAGTTATCAACAAGGTGAATATGGTCAAGAAGGATACTACATTGGTACGCCATCCATTGTAGGATCAAATGGTGTTGAAGAAGTTATAAAACTTCCAATGACAGACCAAGATCAAGCTTTATTCGATCGTTCTTTCAATACTTTAAAGAAAACCATCAAAGATGAATTAACTGACATTCTGTAAAAACAAGAAAGGCTGGGAATTTCCCAGCCTTTTATAATGTCACATCAATTTCTAAAGATTTCTCATCCGAAGTTGTCGCAACAATTTTTCCCTTATGCGCTTGTACGATTGCCTGGGCAATCGATAAGCCAATACCATAACCACCCGTTTGGGAATTATGACTAGCATCCTGTCGATAAAAACGATCGAAGAAATGATTGATATTTTCCTTATCAATTGAATCACAGGTATTGTAGACCATCAATTGAATGCCTTTACTCTTACGATGCAAAGAAAGTAAGATTTTTCCATTCGGATTGGAATACTTGCACGCATTATCTAAAAGAATCGTCACCAACTGCTCGATTTTCGCCTGATCTCCTTTATAAGTGATATTTTTTTCGATATCCGTTTGAACCGTTTTGTTCTCCGTAATAGCTCGTGCTTCAAAAGAAGCTGCCGTTTCACTGACCACATCACTTAATGGAAATTCCAACATCTCATCAACCGGTGTTTCTTCCATCTTGGATAGATAAATCAAATCATTGGTCAACTTACTTAAGCGCTTGGTTTGATATTTGATATCATCGGTCCATTCATTCTGTAAACCATCCATTTCTAAGACCGTAAGATCGGCTTGAATAGTAGATAATGGCGTCTTGATTTCATGTCCAGCATCGGTAATAAAGCGTTTCTGTTTCTCATAACTTTCCACCAAAGGTTTTACCGCTCGCGATGACAATAAGATAATTAAGATTGCTACTAGAATAAAACCAATCAAAGAAACCACAATACTGGTGATAAAGAAATTATAAAAATTATGCAGACTTCGATTACAATCCAAAAATAATAAACAAGTCGTACTGCCATCATGATATTGCAGGTAGCGGTAATTATTGACATACCCACTTTGTTCATCGCTAGAATATACCTTTTGCGCATAACGAATAACCTGCGCAATCCCAATAGCTTGAATTTTTGAAGTATTGGTCATAAGAATCGAACCATCGGTATCCATTTCAACCATAAAATACCTTGACTCAAACCTTGTTTCTTTAGAATAATCATCGGGTTTATGCATGGTTCCAAAAGGATCATCCAGATCCGGAAAAACCCCATGGTTCTCTTTTAAGATATATAAGATTTGATCGGCATTATGCGCAATGGTTCGGTAATTATAAATATTAATGGCTCCCATTAGAAGCACGAGCGTAATTAAGACAGAAGCCAGTGCCGAGGCAGTAAACTTTAAGCGTAATTTACGAATCATTTTCTTTCAACTCCACAGAATAGCCGACATTACGATGCGCTTTGATTTCAATATCCGCATGCATCTTTACCAGCTTTTTGCGTAAATAAGCTATATAGACCCAAACAATATTGATTTCCGTATCCGATTCATATCCCCAAATCTTCTCAAAAATTCGATCGGTTGATAAGACTTGATGGGGATTGGCCATCAATAATTCCATCATTTGAAATTCTTTATTGGCCAACTTAAATTCCGCCTTTTCTCCTTTTAACACATAGGTTTTGCGATTCAATGTCACATGGCCAAAGCGAATCAATGAATCGTTCGATTCGGTATTTACGCGTGTAATCACTCGAATTCGCGCCAAAAGCTCACGCGCATCAAAAGGCTTTGCCAAATAATCATTGGCCCCAGCATCCAAGCCATCCACTTTATCTTCTATTTCACTTTTCGCACTTAAAATTAATACAGGAATTTTATTGCCTTGTTTCCGAATTGTTTTTAAGACCGTAATACCATCTACTTTAGGCATCATAATATCTAAAATCAAACCATCATAGGCTTCACTTTCTAAATACTCTAAAGCTTCCTGGCCATCATAAACCGCATCGACTGAATAATGCGATTTTTCTAAAATCGTTACTAAGGCATGGGATAAAGATTTTTCATCTTCGGCTAGTAATAAACGCATAGGTGCTTCTCCTTACAAAAAAAGAGAGATTACTCTCCCTTTATTTTCTCTATCTCTTCTAAAGTTATAACACGATTAAACAAAGATATGCAAGGCTTGTTTGATGGAGACTGATAGACTTGATCGGTATGATAATGGCCATGCAGCCAAACCTTATAATCTAACTTCTTTTCAATCTCATCTAAGAAAAGCTTACAGTCAAAGTATTCCGGACCATAATTATCCATATTGGTCGTATATTTAGTAGCTAATTCATGCGATTCAAATACTTCATGGGTTAAAACCATATCCACTTTCCAACCCACTTTATCTAAAGTATGCATAGCATGTTTCATCTGCTCCATCGTAGGAAGCTCTTCTTGCCACCAGTTAACATTTGATACACGATATTGTGCATCATGGCTTGGTGCTCCACCGAAACAAAAGCAACGAACGTGATCAATATCAAAAATCTCTCCACGCATCAAATGTACAATGTTCGAACGAATGCGATGAATTTGTCCACCATGCCACTGTTCTTGCGGATATTGATTCAATAAATCAAAATTTTCATGATTTCCATCGATAAAACATGTTGTCCAAGGCAGCGACTCCAACCAGTCAAGCCAGAACTTATCGCCTTTCCCACCATCATAAACAAAACCAAAATCTCCCATGACAATGAGGTAGTCATCACTCGTTAATTCTTTTCCTTTAGGAAACTTATCATCGGGATTTATTTTGGCAACATCTTGTTCACGATGTGTATCTCCAGTAAAATATATCATTTGTAAAACTCCAAAATCATTAATATTGTAACATACTTCTTTTTAATTGTATTAAGAAGTTTAGTACTTTAAGCGTTTACATTTTTACAAAATCAAAGCACTTGTTGAAATTGACTCTGATAAAGCTGAGAATAGAAGCCGTTTTGAGCCAATAAGGAATGATGCGTACCCGTTTCAATAATCTTGCCATCTTTCATAACAACAATTAAATCAGCATTCTGAATCGTTGATAAACGATGCGCAATCACAAAGGACGTCCGTCCTTTCATCAATTGATCAAAAGCCTTTTGTATATAAATTTCGGTACGCGTATCAATATTGGAAGTAGCCTCATCCAAAATCAACATTGGCGGTGATGCCAACATTATACGTGCAATACAAAGCAATTGTTGCTGGCCCTTGGATAGACTTTCCAAAGAAATAACCGTATCTAAACCTTGTGGCAAACGTTTAATAAAACTATACGCAAAGCTCGCTTTTGCCGCTTCTAAGATTTCTTGGTCCGTCGCATCTTTTTTCCCAAGACGAATATTTTCCCGAACCGTATCATGTTTAATCCAGGAATCCTGTAAAACCATTCCAAAACTCTTTCGTAAAGAATATCGCGTTTGGTCATAGATATCTTTTCCATCCACAAAAATTTGCCCTTGATCTACATCATAAAAACGCATCAATAGATTAATCAATGTCGTCTTTCCACAACCCGTAGGACCTACTATCGCAATTTTTGAGCCTGCCTTTACATGCAGGTTAAAGTCTTCAATAAGATGTTGGTCTTTGGTATACGCAAAGCTCACATCATTGATATCGACATTGCCTTGGACGGTATCTAAAACTTCTGTACCTTCTTGGCTTTCCAATGGGGCATCAATCAATTGGAATAAACGATCCGCACAAGCCAGGGCATTTTGTAGTTCAGTAATAACCGAACTAATATCATTAAATGGTTTCATATACTGGTTTGAATAACTCAGTAAAACCATTAAGGAACCAACGGTTAAATTCCCTTTTAAAATAAATAATGCGCCCAATAATGCCACAAAGGCATAAATAATGTTATTCACAAAACGCGTAGAGGGATTGGTTAAACTGCTAACAAAGACGGCTTTTTGTGAATAGTCTTGCAAGGCTTCATTTAACTTAGAAAATTGTTCGCTGGCATGTTTTTCATAACCAAACATTTTAACAATCTTCTCATTGCCAATCATTTCTTCTATATAGGCTGTCTGTAAATCACGCGTTTCACTCTGCTTTTGAAACAAACGATACGAGTGTTGCGAAATCCATTTGGCAACAAAGAAACTCACTGGCGTTAAACAAAGCACAAATAAAGAAATCCATACGTTGTAACAAAACATAAAATACAAAGTCACCAGAATCGTCACAACCCCTGAGAATAATTGCGTAAAACCAAGTAATAAACCATCCGATACTTGTTCCACATCGGCTATCATACAAGAAAGAATTTCCCCAACCCCATGATGATCTAAATACGCTAGAGGCAAGTGTTGGAGTTTCCGTATGGCCTGACTGCGTATATCACGTACGACATAATACGTAATATGATTGTTGATTAAATTCATCACCCAAGTTGAAATAGCGGAAATACCAATCCATAAAAGAATCTGCAGACTCATACTTTTTAAAGAAAGAAAATCTACTTTTCCTTTTCCCAACAGAAAATCAATTTCCTTACCAAAACATTTAGGAATATAAAGCTGTGTCACAACTGCCACAAAGGATAAGACAAAGGAAAGAAGCAAGAAAAAGTGATACTTTTTGATGTACGCAAACACTTTTTTAAAAGTTTCTGAACTTTTCATCTAACATTCCTCCTTAGCGTATTGGGAAGCATAAATCTCTTGGTAGACCGAACAAGATTCTAACAACTGGGCATGATTTCCTTGTCCAACTAACTTTCCATCATCTAAGACAAGAATCGTTTGAGCTTGGCTAATACTGCTGATTCTTTGCGATACAATAAAAATTGTCATCATTTTCGATAGCGAGCGCAAGGCCTGACGCAAACGTGCATCCGTCGCAAAATCCAGGGCACTGGCACTATCATCCAAAATCAAGATATCGGGTTGTTTCATTAAAGCTCTGGCAATGGTAAGTCGTTGTCTTTGCCCACCAGATAAATTCTTTCCATTTTGTTCCAAGACAAAATCCAATTGTCCTAACTTTCCTTCTACGACATCTCTTGCTTGAGCAAGTTCTAAAGCCTGCCAGATTTCTTGATCACTGGCATCTTCTTTTCCCCATTTCATATTGTCACGAATACTGCCATGAAAGAGCACAACATTCTGGGAAACAAAACCAATTTGATCATTCAATTGCGCTTGCGAATACTTCTCAATCGGATGACCAAACAAATTCAATGACCCCGAATCCATATCATAGTAGTGTGCCAACAGCTGCATCAAAGTAGATTTTCCCGATCCCGTTCCACCTGTAACACCTACAACCGTGCCTTTTTCAATCGTAAAATTCACATCTTCTAAAGCAGGAGAAGAAGCTCCCGGATACGTAAAAGTCAAATCCTTACATTCATATGCAAGATTACACTTTGTATCTAATACATCCCGACCATATCTTAATGAACCTTTTTGAGCTAATATCGTTTCAATACGTTGACTGCAGGCAATGGATTTATTGATAGTTACAATTAAAGAAGCCAGCTTCACTAATTCAATAATGATCTGTGCCATATAGTTATAAAGCGCAACTACATCCCCTTGTAACAGATTTCCCAATTGAACTTGAACCGCCCCAACTTGAATCAAGACAATCGTTGCGACATTAATAATGATGTAGGTTAAAGGATTCATCAAGGCATTGATCTTACCAAGAAACTCATTAAAAGACGTATAATCCTGGTTCACCGAATCAAATTCTTGAACTTCGTCTTCTTCTTTACAAAAAGCCCGAATCACGCGAACCCCCGTAATTTGATCACGCGTAATGCCTAATAAAGCATCTAAACGACTTTGTACTTTTTTGAACAACGGGATACAAAATGCCATAATTCCTACAACCACAATCGTCAGTAAAACAATCGCAACCAAAAAGACAATAGAAACTTTTTGATTGATAAAAAAAGCCATCAATAAAGACCCAAAGACAATAAAGGGAGAACGCAAAAGGAGACGTAAAGTCATATTAATCCCATTTTGTACCTGGTTCATATCACTGGTCATCCGGGTAATAAGGGTATCAACACCTAAGGTATCCAGTTCTTTAAACGACAAAGATTGAATATGATCAAATAATCGTTGGCGCAACTTGGTCGTTACACCAACCGCTGCTTTTGCCGCAAAGAATTGGGCCGTAAAACTACAAGCCATTCCAACAAGAGCAAGCATAATTAAAAGCAGGACATACTTCCAAATAATCGTCCAATTTCCCGTTTGAATTCCTTGGTTGATGCATCGCGCCACCATCAGTGGTACCAGCAAATCAAAAAAGGCTTCCAACATTTTAAAAGTTGGTGCCAGAATAGATTCTTTCGCATAATCTTTTAAATAAGTAAAAACTATTTTCATACTATCACCATGTCCACTATAGCATGTGTTAAAATATATAAAAAAGATTATTATTATATAGAAAGTATATGGTTTTTATATGGATACAAAACAACTTCTTTATTTTAAAACAATTGTTGAACAAGGTACGATCTCTAAAGCTGCACAAGTTTTACATATGAGTCAACCTCCACTCAGTCTACAAATGCATCAATTAGAGCAGGAAGTAGGTTGTCCACTATTCTATCGTGGGGCTAGAAAAATCACCTGTACCCAAGAAGGTGAATACCTCTATCATCGAGCTACGACCATTCTGCAACTTATGAATCGTACCAAGTTAGAAATCAAAGAGCAACAAAATGGTGAATTAGGAAAACTCCATATTGGGATTGTTTCCAGTTGCCATGAATACGCATTAAAAAACTGGATTCAAACTTTTGCGAAGAAGTATCCCAAGATACAATATGAAATCACCGAAGCCAATACTTATAACCTGATTGAAGAAGTCAACAATCATAAAATCGAATGCGCCTTTGTACGTACCCCTTTTTCGATTCCAAATACCATGGAAGCCATTCCTTTTGAAACCGAAGCTCTTTACTGCATCGGTTTAAAAAAAGATGAACCCATCTCATTAAAAGAACTGGCCAATCAACCTTTAGTTATTTACCGCCGCTGGAAAAATCTATTTGATGAATACTTTGAAAAACATCAATGTAAAGTCAACTATGCCTGTATTTGCGATGATACAAGAACCAGTATTCGCTGGGCCGAAGCCGGATTAGGTTTAGCGATCACACCAGAATCTTCTTTATCGTATCTGTCGCTAGATATCCCTTATACCCAAATTGACCAAACTGAATTTTCCAGTCAAATCTGTTTAATTAAAAATAAAGATTCCTATGTATCTAGACCAACCCAGTTATTTTTAGAGATGGTGCAAAAAAATAAAAAGTAGGTTTGTTTTTACTGAACCTACCTTTTTTAGATTGACTTTAATAACTGAACGAATTCTCTTTCTACTTCATTATTTGGAATTTCTATGCGACATTTACTTCTTAAGTAATCCAAGACTTTTGAGATGGTTAAATAAACTGCATTCACAAATAAGCCCCATAATGTGGAAGTATTAGTACCTTCATAAAAACTTGTCTGTAAATTCACTTCAGTTTCTAAATAACCATTCTGAATCAAATTTTCATATTGCTCTTTGAAATCCAAATCAGCTTGTTTTATTGCCGATTTGATCATTGTATTTGAACTGGTATTGACCCAAAAAGGGATCAATTTCTTCGTATCTATATAATTCAAAATGGACCATGGATTGTAAATTTCGACACTTCCCATACGATATCCATCATATATATTTTTTACTTCCGCATTTAATTCTAAACCTCGATTTTTTAATAATCCTTTTACTTCGTCAGGATCAAAACCAAAATAATGAGAATATCTCGAATCTACAACATCGCAAACCACAAGATTATTCAAATCGCTAAAAATATTCTCTTCTGCCACTCTTTGTATACCCGAAAGCAATGCCAAACCTAAACTATTGGACGTTTTTAAAGAGTTATGCAACAAAGCAGATAAGCCATTTCGAATATCAAGATAAAAACCATTTACATGTCCTTCAATGAAAGGCGTATCATATTCATCGATAATGACCATGACTTCTTTGTGATAATAATTTTTCAAGCAATCCCTCAAAAAAATAAGTGCATCATCCATTCCTTCCAAACTATCGCTTTGAAAATCAACAAGGACAGATTCAATCAAATCATGTTGAATCTGATCATATTTATTTGAATATTCAAACATAAAATCGTATTTTGCCCATTCTTTTAAAATCTGTTTTTTTATCGTAGATATTACAGATCTCTTTTCCCTTTTGGCATCCGCAAAAGTAATAAAAATAGTAGGGTACTGATTCATTTCGCATGTATACGGAGTTGAAAGTATTTTGGTGCCCTCAAACAGTTTTTTAGAATCTTTCGTGATATCAAGAAATTCTGATAACATCGATAAATTTAAAGTCTTTCCAAATCGACGAGGCCGAGTGATAAGCGTAACTTTACTTTTTCTATCAAAAAATCTTGAATCATTAAAGTTTTATCAAAAAAACATATTCATTTTCTCCTAATTCGCGAAAATTCGATATACCTATAGGAATCTTTTTCATAAGCTCAGACCTCCTTTTAAATACAACATTGGATAAGTTACTAGCTTTAATATATCGTAAAAGTCAAAGGAAAAGAATGAACAATATTGACTACACTACCTATAAAGATAAGAAGACATTTATCGTTGTTGATAAATGCCTTCTAAATTAAATCTTATTTGAAAAGTTACATAGTTGCATTGCCACACCATCTTCCATGATTTGAAAACCATGTTTTTCATAGAATGCCGCATTTTTTCTTTCCTCTGGCATAAGCTCAATATAAAGGTAATCTTTATATTTTTCTTTAACCATTTCTACCATGGTTCCAGCGATTCCCTGCCCATGATAATCCGGATGAACCAATACATAATGCATATATGCAACCAGTTCAGAATCATCTAAGACACGGACCAATCCGACAAGTCTATCCCCATCCCAGGCAGTTATTACTGTAGATGAGTGCATCAATGCCTTATAAAGTCTAGTGGGATATTGTGCGGACACCCAACCAACCGATGAAAATAAATCTACAACCGATTTATTATCAAATTTCTTTTCTTCTGCATACGTAATCATAAAAATCCTCTTTCTTTGAAATCTTACTACTTTAAGAACTCAAATTGAATACCATTAAAAAAGCCTCTAAGCATTTCGCTTAAAGGCTTCAGCATTCTTATTCAACACCAATGATAAATGGATATACCGGTTGTTGTCCATTATGGATTTCAACTTCAGCATCACTATTTTCTTCAATGTAGTCAGCTAATTCTTGGGCTTGTTCTTCCGTTGCATCAACCCCATAGATTAAAGTAACTAATTCGCTATCTTCATCTAACATCGAAGAAACCAAAGTCTTGCTGGCTTCCATACAATCTGGAACACTGGCAGCAATCTTCTTGCCACTAATTCCCATGTATTCGCCTTTTTTGATTTCTTGACCTTCGTATGTCGTATCTTTGATTGCATATGTTACTTCACCCGATTTTACATGGGCAATCGCTTCATTCATTTCATTCAAATTTGATTCAAGATCAGCATCTGGATTGAACATAACACAAGCACTTAATCCTTGTGGAACTGTCTTAGTTTCTAAGACATGAATATCTGCATCTTCACAAACATCTTTAGCTTGATTTGCCGCTAAAATAATATTGGAGTTATTTGGCAAGATAAAGATGTGATCCGCATTTACTTTTTCAATGGCACTGACAAAATCTTCTGTACTAGGATTCATTGTCTGTCCGCCACCAATCACAATATCGGCACGATATTCTTTGAACATTTCATCAATACCTTTACCCGGAGCAACCGTAATAATGGCATATTTTTTATGTTCTACCGGTTCTTCCACAGCAGCTTTAGCATCTTCTAATTCAACAATATGATCATGTTGTTGCTGCATGTTTTCCACTTTGATTTTCACAAAACGTCCCTGACGACGTCCCATCTTTAATGCAACATATGGCTTTAAAGTATGTACATGCACTTTAACCAAATCTTCATCCTGTACACAAACTAAGGAATTACCAATGCTGGCTAATTCATCACGGAAACCTTCTTCCGAGAAGTTCTTCATACCAATTTCGTTTAATTGAATAACAAATTCCGTACAGAAACCATATTCATCTTCGCCGCCTTCAACTTTCGTTTGGGCATGATCTTCCACTGCTTCCTGGTCAGCTTTTTGCACAACCGTTCCCTTTAAAGCAGATAGGAAGCCTTCAAAAATAACACATAGCCCTTTTCCACCACTATCGACAACGCCAACTTCTGCTAAGACAGGAAGTAATTCTGGTGTTCTTTTCAAAGATTCATTGGCTTCTTCAACCATCTTTTGAATTACTTCTGTACAGTCTTTGATTTCTTCCGTAACTGTATAAGCATAAGTATAATCAGCCGCTTCACGAACGACGGTTAAAATCGTTCCCTCAACCGGACGCATAACCGCACGATACGCTACTCTTGATCCATTAACCAATGCATGCGCCAATTGCAAAGCATCGACAGTTTCATTATCTTCTAATGCCTGGAAGATTCCCCGGAAAATCTGTGAAGTAATAACACCTGAGTTTCCTCTTGCTCCCATCAATAAACCACGGGATAAAGCTTTTAAAATCTTTCCTACATGGTCTTCCTTACAATCTAATGCGGCTTTGGCACCGTTGGAAAAAGTAAGGAACATATTGGTTCCCGTGTCCCCATCAGGTACTGGGAAGACATTTAGTGCATCAATTTCTCCAGAATGATTACCTAAATTATTCATTCCAGATTCCAACATTTGTTTCAATAATTGTCCATTAATCTGATCCATAATTTCTCCTACTTCGCAGCACGTACCCCTTGAACACAGATGTTAACAGCAACAACTTTAAGTTCTAAGGTTTTCTCCAATACATATTTCACGCGTTTTTGTGCTTCTTGCACAACTTCGCTCAATTTAATTCCTTGTAAAGCAATAATATATAAATCTAAAATCAAACCATCTTCTTGTTGGCGCACAATGACACCACGCGCATAGTTTTCTTTCTTTAGTAGTTCAGCCCAACCATCACGAACGACTTTTTGGCTAGACATACCAACAACACCGTAACATTCGGTAATCGTTCCACCAGCAAGACTGGCAATCGCATCCAATGAAATTGAGATATTTCCATATTCTGTAGACTTATTAATAGGCATAAAAGTTCCTCCTACCATCTTAAATATTATACCTTTTTCGTATCCTTAAAACAAATATTCTTATTCGTAGCCATACCCATAGATGCTTGGATCATACTGGCTGGGATCGTAATAATCTGTATAGCCATAATCATCGTAGCCCGTATCATAGCCATTTTGATTCGTCCAGTCTTGGGATGGATCCTGATCATACGATTGATCTTGCGAATTAACGGCATCAAAGGTTTGGGTTTGTTCATTCCAAATATATTCTTCTTTTGTCGTAGGATCGCGATATAAGCCAGTCATGGCATTATATTCTAATCCCGTTTCTTCATCCATAGTCCAACCATCTTCGCTTTGATTTTGATTATCTTGCGATTCGGTTGCTGGTTTTTCTTCATCGGCTTTTTTCTTGGTCGTCTTCTTCTTTTTCTTCGTTACTTTTAAATCGCCACAATCAATTTTTTCAATAGCCGAATTGTTCGCATCTAATAGAAGACAGACATTTTCCCCTTGCAGTTGGGTCAACATGGCCTGGTATTTAGCCATCATCACTAAAGAAGATAGCGAAGTATAAACCACATTTCCATCTTGCATCGTCATCTTGATCATGTTTTTATCATACGATGTTTTATAGGGTACCATCTCAGCAATCTTTTCAATAATCGAACGATTTAAAACTTTCTTATGTTTTTTAAATTGCACACAGATATCTTTTCGCTGTTTAGCCGTAAATCCATTCAACAAAGGAAAATGAATAATCAACTTCAAATATTCTTGGTCTAAAGGGATAGACTCATTATCAATCGTCAACATGTAGTTCTTATCCCCTTTGACATAATAGCCAATGACATCTTTTTCTTTTACATCAAATTTCAAACGACCATTCGCTTTCTGTACATCCACAGAATCCACCAAAGGCATTTGTTTTACCCGATTCTCATAAACAAACCCAGGAATCAAGCGATAATGAGAATCTCTGGATGCTTTCGCTAAATCATAGATTTGTGAATCGCTTAAATAATAATTTCCCGTACAAACCAAAACATGGGCTTTGGAATCAAAGGAAAAGACATAAACCGTACAAGTCGTAAGCACCATCACAACTGCACAAAGCACAATGGCCGACTTCAACGAAAGTCTTTTTATCCAGCGACGAAGTTTTTTTACCAATTTAATTGCTCCACTTCTGTAATTAAGTGAATACCATATTTTTCTTTCGCCTGTCGACGAATCAAATCAATTAAATCACGAATATCACTGGCACTGGCCGTATTGTTTTCATTCACAATAAAATTACTGTGTTTTTCACTCACTTTGGCACCGCCAATTTGAAAGCCACGGAAACCCATTTCATCAATCAATTTCCAAGCCGGCATCTGTTCAGGATTACGAAAAACACTACCTGCACAAGGTTTATCCAAAGGTTGAGAAGCCATTCTTCGTGCTCTACGTGAATCCATTAAATCAGCAATATCTTCGTATTTACCTAATTCCAAATGTAATTTACAAGCTAAAATCACCCAATCCTTATGGGTTTGAAAAATCGAATGACGATAACCAAAATCTAAATCTTCCGCTTTCATCCAAACAATCGAATGATTTTTTAAGACACATACTTCTTCTACGATTGCTTCCATGTTGGACTTATACGCACCGGCATTCATATACAATGCCCCACCAACAGAGCCAGGAATTCCACTTGCCCATTCTAAGCCCGTCAAATTATTCTTCATCGCTTGTACCGATAAATTGATAATAGAGCATCCTGCTTGGGCAATAACCGTTCCATCTTCTTCAATATAAAAGTCATTCATCGTACGATCTAAATTGATGATGGCACCATGAAAAGGCTTGTCACTAAATAATATATTTGAACCTCTTCCCATAATGAAAAAAGGTATATTCTCACTCTCCAAAATATTAATAATACGCATCAAAGAAGTTCCATTATTGGGATAGATATAATAATCCACATCTCCACCTACATGATAGGTGGTATGTTTTCCCATTGGTTCTTCTTCTAAGACTTGTGCATATATAGCTAATTTATCTTTTATAGACATACTATTCCCACCTTATTTGATTATTGATTCACACAAAGAAATCATGTCATAAGCCGCATTTGGTTTACCTAATAAACGCGCCTGTTTTGACACTTCTTCCATCTCTTTGTCATTCAAAAATAATCCTTGAATTTCACGCTGTAAATTTTCGGCATTTAAATCTTTTTCTTCAATCATATGCGCAGCATTTTTTTGCACCAATTGCATCGCATTATAATACTGATGATTGTTGGCAACATACGGAGAAGGTACCAAAATCGAAGGAATACCTAAAGCCGTTAATTCAGCAATCGTTGTTGCCCCAGCCCGACAAATCAAGCCGTCCACTTTCGGATAAATCTTTAAGGTATCCACATAATCCACTACATGAATATCTTTTTTATCATCAAACATATGTAAATCCGATGCATTATTGCGGCCACATACATATAAGAACTGTAAAGAAGAATCCATATCCTTCAAAGCTGATTTCATTAATTTATTCACACTGCTGGAACCAAGCGATCCCATCATGATCAAAATCGTCTTCTTATTTGGATCTAGCTGTAAAGAAGCATAATAGGCTTTATCCAATTTTGCCTCTTTGGCAATGGTAGCACGCGGATTTCCCAAAAGATGAATCTTATCTTTAGGGAAAACTTCTGAACATTTTTCATAACAAGTCACAATCGCATCAACTTTATGCATAACCAATTGGTTCGACTTACCAACAATGGAATTCTGTTCATGAATCATCGTTGGAATGCCTAAAGAAGTCGATGCCATCATCACTGGTGCACTCACATATCCACCAAAGCCAATGACAATATCCGGTTGGAAATCACGAAGATATTTTTTGGCTTTTTTACGCGCCGAAAACATCTGGCCCACAGCACGCCCCTTTTGGAAAACATTGCCCACTAAACCAGATGTATGTAACGATTGAAAACGATAACCATGCGCAGGAATCACTTTAGCTTCCATGCGATCATCGTTACCGATAAATAATATTTCACAGTTTGGAAGCAAATGCGTAAATTTATCCGCCAGCGCAATAGCCGGATAAATATGACCGCCCGTTCCTCCTGTCACTAAACAAATTTTCATAAGACCTTCTTATTCTATTTTAATTGGATTATTTTCTACTTCCAAAGCCCCCACTAAGACATAGCGTTGGTCCGAATTAAATCCATAATCCAAATTACAAGTTGATAACGAAACAAAATTACAAGTAGATGTATCATAGCTATTGGCATACATCGCATTCGCATACCATTGTGAAATGGTATCATCGCGGAAGTCGCCAAAGCTCGTTGTATAGTATACAGAAGAATCTGTAGTTTTGGCAAATGTTAAAATCGAACAACGATAGTTCACACTCGGTGTCAATAAATAAAAGACTTTATGGGCATCAAAGAAACTTTGATCTGCAAAATCTTTCAAATTTGTAAACATGCCTCCACCTTCAACCGAGTGACCATAGATAATCGAGTTATCATCCAAGAATTGGGAATTGGCTGCAGAATCTAAAAATACCGAACCATAGATACTCTCTTGTTTATCCGTCGTATGTGATAAGTAATACGAATTATCGCTACCTTGTACAACTGGGAAAGAAATATCACATCCAGGCACATAGACCCAAGCGACAATATCCGGATTCTGTTGGCGCAAAGCATCCCAGTCTGGATTCAAAACATTCTTAGAAGAATCCTCGGCATATTGCTTATAATTTTGGGTTTCTTTTTCAATTTTGTTTTTCGCTGAATAAATTTCAAAAATATTAAACGCACTATAGGCAAAAATTCCTACAAATACGATTAATAGTATTCGCATAATCCATTTTTTCATACCGATATTTTACACTATTATGCCCTAACTTGCACTTAAAAAGCGTGCCGAAGCACTCTTACTAACAAATTACGATTGAGATTTCACATGTTTTAAGAAATTTAATAACTGTTATGTTTTGTTATTAAATTCTGTGCAAACCCTTGAAAACACTGGATTTGTCGCAGGTGAGCTTTCCCTTGTGTTATATCATCCTATCAGTGTTTACGAACTCTGATAACACATTCTAACACAAAATGAAAATGACATAGTGAATTGATTGAAATGCTTCTGATTTTTGTAACCAATGATTGATTGAACGATAAGGAAATTTGATACGATGAGAACGATATTTGCAGAATACAATCCACACCAAAACAGTATTGATATATATACCAGTGCTGGCTATATGCTCCGCATGGACTGTTGGGAAGCAGAAAAGAATTTAAAGACTACACCCGGATCAGATTGTGCATTGATGAACTGCTTGAATATGCAAGGTTATATCTTGAAGGAATGATGCAAGTATGGGTAGACGCAGAGGATTCTTTAGAAATTTAATTCAAAGATAAATAAGGGAGAAATAACCCCTTTAGACTTATTTCTCCCTATTATTCTTATATTTTGGCACAAGCCATTATGATTTTCTGGCACATATCATATCCTAACATAGAGCTGTTCAAAGACAATGTATAATTGCCTGCCATTCCCCACTTCTGTTCGGTATAAAAATTATAATTTGTCCCGCGTCTTTTATCTGTATCATTGATCATTTTTACAGCATCAGCTTCTGTAACATTGTATAACTTGCAGATGCGCTGTACTTTTTCTGGCATGTTTCCATGTATAAACACATTCAGCACATCATCTCTGTCCCTTAAGATAAAATCTGCATTTCTTCCTATTATTACACAACTTTCTTTTTCAGCGATTTCTCTAATTACTTTTCTTTGTGCTTCATACACCATATCTTCGACTGATTTTCCTGTAATATCACGTCCTGAAAAAGCATAGGAAAACAGTCCTTTCTTTGGAGATAATTCAGTATTTTCCTGAATATACTCAGGCGATAATCCAGACTGTTCTGCAATTTGCCCAATGATATCCTTGTCATAATATGCAACACCAAGTTTCTTTGCCACTTCTTCACCGATAAATCGACCACCGCTTCCAAATTCTCTGCTGATCGTAATGATTCTCTTTGTCATAACCGCTTCCTCCTTAGCTTAAACTTTCCACTTTTTTCTTTCGGATTCTCTTTAAAAATAAATATCCAACCAGACAAGCAATAATCTCAGTAATTGGAAATGCCCACCAAATCAATGAAACACCCATCTGTCCATTTCTAACAAAAACGGAAAAAATGCCCGCCAGTGGTAATATGACTATTAGTTGTCTGAGCAATGAAATCACAAGTGATTCCATACCACCATCCAATGCCTGATAAATCCCCTGATATGCTACATTGATTCCCGCAAAAATAAAGCTGATGGAGATAATTCTCATGGCTCCAATAAAATATTCTCTTGACTGTCCCGCATTAAATAAAGTTGCAAAAGCCCCAGGGAAAATTTCTGTAATTGCTACACCAACAATCATAAGTACCAACGTATAGATCAATCCGTATTTGATTCCATCTTGAATCCTCTTTTTGCTATGCATTCCGTATGCAAAAGCAATAATCGGTGTGATTGCATCCCTAAGTCCAAAGGCGAGGAACAATACAAACTGCTGCACTTTATAGAATAATCCATATGCAGTCTGTGCCGACGGACTGAACTTCAAAATCAGATTCATCACATATACCATAATAGACATAAGTGCCTGTGCAATAATTGCAGGGAGTCCAATCGCATAGATTTCCCTGATAATTCTACTATCCGGTTTCATATACTTTACGCCATGCTCAAATTCTTTATTTAACTTTATATGGAATATAAACAAAAGTACTGCAGATACTATCTGTCCGATTACTGTTGCATATGCAGCACCTTTCACTCCCATTTCGGGAACTGGTCCGATACCATAGATCATAATCGGATCAAAGATAATATTCACCACTGCACCTACAATCTGACCGAGTGTTGAATAAAGTGAACGACCTGTTGCCTGTAACAGTTTTTCAAACAGTGAAAAGAAGGTAATTCCAAAAGAAATTACACAGCATATTCTTAAGTAGCTTGTTCCCATTGAAATAACTTTCGGATCAACGGTCTGTGATGAGATATATGCTTTTACTCCCAAGATTCCAAACACTAGACACACCACATAAATAATTACTCCAAGAAATAAACTGTTTCCTGCAACTTTTGCAGCTTTTTTAACATTGCCCTGTCCCAGTGTTCTTGCAAGAAGCGCATTTGTTCCCACACCTGTTCCGATTCCAACTGCTACCATGAGCATCTGAACTGGAAACACCAGTGTCAGCGCATTTAGTGCCGCCTCACTTCCTGATCTCATGTTTCCAACAAAGGCACTGTCTACAATGTTGTAAACCGCCTGCAATGCCATAGATAAGATCATTGGTATTCCCATCTGAACCATAAGCTTATTTACCGGCATCTCCTTCATCTTGTTACTTTCTGCCATCTTAACTTAATCCTTCCTTTCTGCAAAAAAAGTGTGTACTTACCTCATAAGCTGGACTTACGCTGATAAGCTACACACTTTTAACTGCGTTATATATTTTCATCATGTGCGACAGCAAGTGCACAAAAAAACGAGCAACAAAACTGGATTTACGCTAGTTTGCTACTCGTTTTTAAGCATTATATTTTTCTATTTGGGAAAAGTCAAATCCAAATTGTAAATAGAAAATGGATTTGAAATTGAAGAAGAGGATGGAAGTATACGATACGGAAAGAGTAAAGAAAACCGGCCGAATCCTATTATCGGTATGGGACTGTTTATGGATAGAGACGGCATTCCTTTGACATATTCTCTATTCTCTGGAAATCAAAATGAACAGCTAAGAAGTTTAATTCTGTTCATGACAGAGCCTATGTCATTACGCAATCCATCAAGAAACTAAAGAAAGAAGATGGCAGATAGAGGAATGTTTCCGCATTCTAAAAACAGAATGCAAAGCCAGACCCATCTATCTTCAATTAGAAGACCGAATCGATGCACACTTCTTAACATGTTTCTGTTCTTTACTAGTCATTCGTTTATTATCCAATAAACTGGATAATAAATATACAATTGGTGAATTACTTGAAACATTAAGAACCATGGAACTGACCGATACAGACCAGGGTTCATATCTTCCAAGTTACACAAGAACAGCTCTGACCGATGATCTACACGAAACATTTGCTTCAGAACCGATTATCAGATCCTTCTAAAGAAGAAAGTCCGCTCGATTATTAAGTCTACAAAATAATCTACGCAGAACAGGTACAAAGCTAAAAAGTGGCTCAAAACCCTTGAAATAAGGGCCTAAGCCACTTTTTTAATCCTGTAAGTGTTAAAGACAGGATTATACCTTAACTTGCACTTAAAAAGAGTGCCGAAGCACTCTTATCAACAAATTTCGATTTGGTAAGAAGGCGTAAACTTTTCGTTTGGTGCTAAAATCTGTGTTCCTTCTCTTTGATAGAAAGAAGTGTGATTGACATCAAAATCCGCATGACCATACCAAGGTTCAATACATAAGAATTCTGAATGTTTTGGATGCGTCCAAATAGCCAAGTAAGGGAAATCCTTAAAATGCACACGTAAACGATCTTGGTCTTTATACGCCAAAGTCACATAGTTTGATTGGAAGTCTTTATAAATAATTGTTTTATATTCATCAATATCTTCATAGTTTAAATGCCAAACATCCAATTCCGTATCTACCCATTTAGAAGGTTTAACGAAAGTTTCATCAAACAACAATTGTTTGGCAGGTTCTTGTTTTTCAAAAGTTAAGGTATAATCCGTAAAAGCTTCCCCAGCTCTTTCAGGAACGCGGAAAGCCGGATGCAAGCCAAAACTAAATGGCATATCTCTAGAACCCGTATTTTCAATCACATAGTTGATCTTTAAAGTTTTCTTTTCTAAACGATATTGAATTTCATAATGGAATTCAAAAGGATATTGCGCTAAAGTTTCTGCATTTGAATCATACGTAAAAGTCAAACAATCATCCTGCATCAGACCAACACAAGTCGCATAACGAATCAAGCCATGGTTTTTCATGGCATACGTTTTACCATCAATCGCATATTCTTTGGAATAGGTATTTCCAACCAAAGGAAAGAGCGTCGGATTCTTTCCGGACCAGCCTTGATCTCCCTGGTACATCAATTCAACATCGTTTTCTTTATCAATAAAATGTTGAATCTGCCCTCCATCTTCAATACATTCCAAACGACAAAATTCATTTTCTAGTACATAGCACATTTTTTCATCCTCCTAAGGTAGTGATAGATTCCATCTTCTTGAATCGATCCAATCACACAATCTGCACTTTCTTTGCAGGCTTTTTGGGCGTTACCCATCGCAATTCCTAAATCTGCCATTTTCAACATAGCCACATCGTTATCTCCATCCCCGAAACATACAATTCGCTGTAAATGAAATAGCGTTTTCACGTAAGCAATCGCATCACTTTTATCACAATGTTTCGGACGGATTTCTATACAATCACTATAATAAACAACACTACAGTTGCTTAAAAACTGTGCCAGCTTTTGTTTCTGCTGTGGCTTATCAAAATAAATAAGCATATTATAAACATCTTCATTTTGATAAGGCTTATACGAAGGAATGGTCAAATAACAATGCCAACAAACTTCCCGCATTTTCTGACGCCTTTCCAAAGAACCCCAATGCACCGAATTCATAGTAGAATACTTCCAAGCCATACCTTCCCTTTGACAAAAAGCAGAAATCTCTTCTACAAAGTCTGAGGCAAAACAGCTTTCTTTTAAAACCTTTTGATGACCATCTACAATCAGAGGACCACCATCAAATATTTTTGCATCAAAGGCAAAATTACGTAGTTTACCAGGCAAATGTTGCCATTCAGCTTGGGCTCTGGAAGTTGCAGCAATGACGACATTGCCATCCGCATGTAAGGCTTCTAAAGCCTTGAGTGTATTGGGTGAGCATTCATGGAATTTATGATCGTATAAGGTTCCATCTACATCAAAAAAATAGCCTGCTTTCATGCTCTAATAGTAACAAAAAAGATTAAGCAATACTACTTAACCTCACAAAATTCTTTAATCTGATCCATACGTTCCATCGTTTCATCATAGCCAAGTTGAAACCAAGGATGTAATTTTTTTGGATCAGTTGTATAACGGGTAATCCCTAAATCTTTATGGGGACGTAAAACCAAGGCTTTTCCGTCTTTTTCCAATTGATCGACAAGACCCCATTGTTGGTTATAACGTTCATGACGTTTCTTTAAATCTTGAACAATCACATCATCTTTATAAACCAGTTTGGCCAAACGCAATTGCCAATTTGGTGCGGGTTTGCGTACATAACCTACTTCTTTGGTTGAAATCACAATATGTTTCTGGTTGCCTTGGCGAATACTCTGTACAATACTAATCATATCCACTAAACCAGCATCCATATATTTCTGTCCTTGAAACATATAAGGATGCGTTAGAAGCAACAAGGCACAACTCGCTTTCACAAGCGTTTGTGATTCATCCAAATACTCTTTGCCATAATATTCGACCGCATGCGTTCTCATATTATAAAGACCAAAATCCATCTTCGAAGAACTAGATTGAAACGCCTGCATATCCAATTTTTCCCGACTTTCAATAAACGCATTGGTGGATTCGATCCCATATATACTCTTTTCTTTAAAAAGAGGTTTTAAACCAACAACACCCGGTTGACAAGGTGCTTGAATTCCCGTTAATTCCAATCGAGGAATTTGTCTAGCCACATAAGAAGTCAAGATTTCACAACCAGCACTAATTCCTACGGTATACGGTATATATATTTTTTCTTCCAAGAAAGCTTTTAAAACCCCAGCCGAATAAGCTGCTTTGGTTCCGCCGCCTTCGACAACCAATCCCATTTTCTCAAACATAGTAATTCCTCACAATCGATAGACATTATACATGGAATTGAAACGATAGAAAATAGCTAAAACTTTCTTTTTACCTAGTTTTAGAAAAATTCTTTCGCTTTCTTTTCCTAAATTCCAAAAAGAAAAGCTGATAAGTTGAATCTAATCAACTTTTCAGCTTCGTTATTGCGTAACAATAGTTTTCACAACTTCTACCATCTTTTCCATCTTCGTAATAGATGCAAATTCATAAACTCCATGATGATGGAAGGTGCCCGTTCCCAAATTCGGACAAGCCAGACCCATTTCCGTCAAGCGAGCTCCATCGGTACCACCGCGTACCGGAATCGAAACCGGCTCAATCCCTAAAGATAGTAGAGCCGCTTTCGCTTTTTCAACTGGTTTTTTATCTTGCATAAAATCAGCCATATTATAATACTGGTCTTTGATTTCAACACTAAAACGAGGTCCATATTTATCATTTAAGGCATCACAGATCTGTTGGAGAACCAGCTTTTTCCGGGCAAATTTTGTCTTGTCATGATCTCGCAACAAGTACACCAATTGCGCGTGTTCAACCGCACCTTGCATTGAAACCAAATGGTAGAAACCTTGTCGGTCACAAGTCGTTGCAGGTGTTTGATCATTCGGCAAACATTTCGCAAAATCCATTGCCAGTAAAGATGCATTGACAAGTTTGCCCTTCCCTTCTCCAGGATGAATAGCCGTACCTTGAATATGCACAATAGCTTGTGCCGCATTAAAGTTTTCCCATTCTACATTATCGATACGATCCCCATCAACGGTATAGGCATAGGCACAAGGAAACTTCGTTAAATCAAATTGATCCGCTCCACGACCAATTTCTTCATCCACCGTAAACGCTACACAGATTGGTGCATGCGATAGATTGGATGCTTTCAGCTGTTCAATAGCTTCTAAAATAATCGCAATACCAGCTTTATCATCGCCACCTAGTAAAGTTGAACCATCCGTCACAACTAAATCATCACCAATACATGCCGCAAGTTTCGGATAGGCATCTGGATGCATAGAAATTTTGTCATTTAATTGAATCGTCGATCCACCGTATTCTTTGATTACGCGTGGATGTACATTGGCACCACTACATTCTGCTGCGGTATCCATATGTGCACATAAACCAATCGTATCTTTTTGGGAATCTCCATCCAATTGACAATAAAGAATCCCGGTTGAATCCAAGATAACTGAATCAAAGAGTTCTCTGCATTCTTGTTCTAAAACTTTCGCAAAAGTCATTTGTTTATCCGTACTTGGAGTAGTTGTTGAATTCTCATCCGATTGGGTATCATAACTAACATATTTTAAAAAGCGTTCTAAAATCATATCAATGCTGCCGCTAAAGAAGGCACAATTTGCTTCTTTCTTGAAACATAACCATTATCGGAGAACTTCGAAATAGCAGCCGAAACCGATTGTGAAAGTTTTCCCACATATAGAAAACGTGAACCATTTCCTTCGACATTGGTAAAGACCATCATCATCAAATCATAATTTCGCGCTTTATTTTGTTCTTCCATAAACTGGACAAACTGTTTTTCAATCTTATCTACATCTTCCAAAGTGTAGGTAAAGACTTGCGAAATACTGATGCGATATCCACTCAATAGATACTCTTTGGTGTCATTATAAAGAATATCTTTAAACTCTTTGCCCCGAATCGTAGCCGTATTCTCAAAGAGTTCTTTTGCCATCGCATCAAAATCCAGACCGTATTCTTTTTCCAAACGTTCTTTTAATAAACGATCCACTGGTGTACATGTTGGAGAATGGAAGTTCATCGTATCACTGATGACTCCATATGCTACAAGTTTAGCTACCGTTGGACTCATTTTAATACCATTTTCGCGATACATCATTTCCACAATCGTACATGTACTACCAACACTCATATTACGGAATGAAATTGGATGACTGGTTTCAATATTTCCAATGCGATGGTGGTCTACGATTTCAACGATTTCCGCAGTTTCAATATCATTGATGGCTTGATCCACTTCATTATGGTCAACCAAAATAATCTTACGTTTTTCACTCTTCAACAAGTGATAACGAGCAACCGAACCAACTAAACGATTTTGGAAAACAACCGGATAATTGGAATGACGGGTTTTTAACATCTCATGTTCGACATCCTCGATAAATTCCGTTTTATTAAACGAAACGATCTTACTCTTATCGGTCATAACTAAAGAAACGGGAATCGAACGATAAATCATCTGAATAACTTTCATGATGTTGTAGCTGGTCTTAATGAGGGTTACCCCTTTGGTCTTTGCCATATCCAACATAAAGTCGGTTGGCGTATAGTTCTCGGTACAAATAATCACCGCACAACCATGAGCCATACTCTTCAACATATCATCTTCATGATCATCCAAGACCATGATTGCCCCTTTTAAGTCACGTTCCATTAAACGCTTATCACTAATACGCACATAACCACTGCGTTCCTGGTGACCTTCATAAAGGAATTCGCCTTTTAAAGCTTTTACGATATTGCTTAAAGGTGTCTTTTTTAATAAATCTTTGGTAATATTCACATCTTGCATACTAATTGTTGAAATATCATTGATGGTTACTACACCCATGTATTCGCCGACATCATCCACAGCGTATAAAGTCTTCACATGATTTTCTACACAAAGATCCCATCCATGACGAATCGTCTCTTTTTGATTAATAGTAACGGCTTTATCAATTTGAATTTCTTCCAACGTACACTTGGCCGTATTCATATATAGAGGATAATCCAAGCCCAATTTTTCAATCACAAAATTGGTTTCAGAATTCAAGTGTCCCAATCGAGCAGCAACCGCATCAATTCCTTGTTTTTGTTTCAACTCAGCTAAGGCAATGGCTGAACAAATTGAATCAGTATCCGGATGTTTATGTCCAATTACATAAACAGGTAATGCCATACTTCCTACCTCCTGGCTTCTATTAAATAAGTATAACAGAAAAGCCCATCACTTGTGTAAGTGTTTTCATTCATAAGTGAAAAAAAAAGAGCCAAAAGACTCTGTTATTGTAAATTTCCTGTTTTCATAAACCGGGTAAGGACTTCCTGTAAAGCTTCCATTGGTAATCCTACAACATTCGAATACGAGCCATCCAGCCACTCGACAAAGTCACACTCTTGAATGCCATACGCACCCGCTTTATCCATGCATTTTCCACTGGAAACATAATGATAAATATCTAAGTCCGATAAGTCGCGAAAGTGCACTTCACTAGTTTGTACAAAACATTTCTTCTGATTCTGATACAGAAGACAAACCCCAGTTTTCACTTGATGCGTTTGCCCAGAAAGCATTTTTAAACAATCCCACGCATCTTGTTCCGATTTAGGTTTACCCAAGATTTGTTGATCATATACAACAATCGTATCGGCAGCTAAAGTTAGATATTCCGGATAGAGATCATAGACCTCCAAAGCCTTATGCATTGCCACTTTTTCTAAAGCTTCATCCAAGCTGCAATTCAAATCAAATGTTTCTTCCGCTTTAGCGGGATGTACTTCAAAAGTATATCTTGCCTGTTCCAATAATTCTTTTCTTCTTGGCGATTGGGATGCCAGTAACAATTTCATTCTTCCACCTCAAATCCAATTGGTGCTTTGCGAATCTGATAAAAAACGCAAAACAAATTTAATACGATAAGTATGACAAGAAAGCTTAGCACAATCGAGACAACCAACTTCTCAAATACCATTTCCGGTAACATATCAATCATAAAATCTTTGCCTGGCGTTAACAGCCAGTCTTGATTCTGAAAGAAGATACCATGAAAATGAATCCAAAAATCGGTAAAATCTGTAGCCATCCATAGTGCTAAAAAAGATACAAAAATAAAGAAACAAAATGAGGCACCTAAGAGTCCCTTCGTTAAAAAAGCTAAGCCATTCTTAGAATGCATCAAAAGTACAAATAAAAGAATACCGATACCACCAGCTATTCTTCCGGTCCATAGTGCATGTTGATATAAAGCTTTGACATCCACCATATGGCGTTTTTCTTTGGCATCAAAAACCGCTTGTTCTTTCCCCGCAATTTTCATTGTACGGTCAATCGAAGAAGCCTTACCGTCTAAATAATCCAGCAACAAAATTATCGAGGCATTTAAATCCGCTTTAGAAACCGAAAGATCCTCTGCCAAATCCATTCGATCATAAAGCGAAATATAAAAATTTGGATTGAGTGCCCAGGCTTTAATCGAAAACATTAAAGCCGATACAATGACACACCATCCAAATAAAAAACTTAAAAGACTTTTTTTATTCAACCGCAATTAAATCCAATTTATCAATCACAGACAGAGCATCCAATTCCGATAAAAGCGCTTCAATACTGACTTCCATATTATGAATATCTAAAGTTAAAGAAAGCGTATGAATACCATTGATCGGAATGGTTTGATTAATCGCAAGGATATTTCCTTTCCGTTGGGCAACCAGGTTTAAAACCTGGGATAAAGAACCGGCCTCTTCACTGATAACCATGGTGATTACAGCTTTGCGTCTTGATTCTTCTTGATTAAAAGAGAAGACCGCATCTTTATATTTATAATAGGTTCCGCGCGAAACGCCAACCGCTTTTACCGCTTCACTGATTCGCTTTACTTTACCCGATTGAAGAAGATTTCTAGCTTCAATAACCTTCTCGAGAACATCAGGTAAAATATCACTCGATACTACGAAAAACTTACTCATAAACGACATAAGCTCCTTTCTTTGAAATATGAACTTCTTTACAGAAAAGATGTAACCCATCTGCAAAAGACTGCAATGCAGCCAAAGGTTCGGATGTATGATGAATCGCAATCATCGTACTACCGGAGCCAGAAATCCACATCGGAATGCCATGATCCTGGCAATATTGGTGAATGGGTTCATAAGCCGATATCAAATGTTTCCGATAGGGTTCATGAATAAAATCATGACAACTTGCTTCTAATAAAGTTAAGTCACCGGTCTGTAGCGCCTGCATAAAACTCAATGCGTAAGCAACCTGTTTCTTTGTATGGTCCAAAGATAAAGACTTTGGTAAGACTTTGCGTGCTTGGGCAGTAGGTACTTCTTGATCCGGAACCATGGCCAATAACTTCCAATCTGCACATGGCATAGGAGTTGAATAAATTTGGTCACCCTCCATAAAAGAAACCGATACATTTCCCATTAAAGCAGGTCCAACATTATCGGGATGCCCTTCAAAACGCGTAGCGATATCCAACATCTCTAATTTCGTCAAAGGGCTGCCAAACCAGGCATTGGCCCCTTCAATTCCCGCAACAATACACATTGCACTTGATCCAAACCCGCGACTCGATGGCAGGCTTGAATCAATATGCAAATGAAAAGAAGGACATTCTTTTTTCAGTTTTTCACAGGTAATTTTAAATGCTTGTAAAACTAAATTGTCAGGACCGGAAAATTCTTTCGGACAACCGGTAATCAACCATTGATCGGCTGGTTCAAAGATAAACGTTGACCACCAATCCAAAGCCATTCCCAAACAATCAAATCCGACACAACAATTGGCCGTGGTTGCAGGAACAACAACCTTAATCATTGAAAAACTCCTCAATGGTATGAGCTACATTTTCCTTCATAGCGTCAATAGCAATGACATCTTTATGTAAAACTGGTAATGTTTCAAGTTCAGCTAGACCTTTTGGAATTGGATCTTGGCAAACCTTTTCCAATTGATGCATCGCATCAAGTTCATCCTGACTTGTTTTTCCAATGGCATCTAAGACATCTTGCGAGAATTTATATGGTGAAGCTGTAGCTAGAGAAACCATCGGTCTTTGGCTGGCTTTATCAGCAATGTCATAGCCAATCGCTGAATGAGGATCTAAGATCACTTGTTTGTCTGCATAAGTTTGCCCAATAATTTGCTTTGTTTCGGTATCAGAAACATAGCCACAATCAAATAAAGCTTGAATCTTAGCTAATAAAGCTTTAGGGATTTCATAACGACCCGTATTTTTCAAATCATCCATGCAGCCTTTCACAAAAGCCGCATCACAATCTGACATGTAATACAATAAGCGTTCCAAGTTAGAGCTGATCAAAATATCCATACTTGGAGAAATCGTTTGAATAAACGGACGGTTACGATCATAGACACCCGTTCTCAAGAAATCTGTTAAGACATGGTTTTCATTACTTGCGACATAGAATTTTTCTACCGGTAAACCCATTAGATACCCATAGTATCCGGCAAGAACATCCCCAAAGTTACCCGTTGGTACACTATAGGAAACCTTTTTGCCTAATTCAATCACGCCTTGGTTCACCAATTGTTTATATGCTTCAAAATAATAAACGATCTGTGGAACCAAACGCCCAATGTTAATGCTGTTAGCACTCGTCAAACGAACCGCATGTTTTTTTGCAACAGCTTTTAATTCTTCATCTAAGAATAGTTCTTTCACTTTACTTTGGGCATCATCAAAGTTTCCTTTAACCCCGAATACCTTCACATTGTTTCCTCGTTGGGTAACCATTTGACGATATTGAATTTGTGAGACTTTTTGATCTGGATAAAAAACCACAATACCGGTATCTTTTACATCTTGAAAGCCCGATAAGGCAGCTTTTCCCGTATCCCCACTAGTTGCCGTTAAGATCAAAGCTTTTTCCTTCGTCGTCTGTAAAGCTACGGACATCAATTGCGGCAATAAAGTTAAGGCAACATCTTTAAAAGCCGATGTTGGTCCATGGAAAAGTTCTAAGACATAAACATCCCCAACTTTACGTACGGGTGTAATTGCCTGGCTGGCAAAGGTATTGCCATAGGCATTTTCTACGCACATCTTTAATTCTTCTTCGGTAAAATCGCTTAATAGCTGTTTTAAGATATATACCGCATTTTCTTTATACGATTGATGACAAATCGTTTCCAGGTCTAATTGAACACTGGAAAGTTCAGGCCAAACATATAGGCCACCATCACTAGAAATTCCTTCTAGAATCGCTTGTTTACTAGAAATTCTGTTTCCTTTATTTCGAGTTGATTCATATACGTTTTGCATGGTAAATCCTCCTTGAAATTGCATATATCCTATGATACAATGTCCACATTATAAAAACAAGTGTTTTCAAACTGAATCTATTTTTTTGTTTTTATGAAAGAATGTACATAGAGCCTGTACCTTTTTTTAAGATTTGTTCTATTGTATATACAAAATCCTAGGGGGAACATTTCATGTTAAAAATCACTAAATTTGGTGGAAGTAGCGTTGCCAACGCAACCCAGTTTAAAAAAGTTAAAGGAATCGTCGAATCCGATCCTTCCCGACAATATGTAGTTGTCAGTGCACCAGGTAAACGCACAGCCAGCGATAATAAAATTACCGATCTTCTATATTTATTAGATGCCCATCGTCAATACCATGTAGATGCATCTAACGTCACAAAAATCATTCGGGATCGTTTCTTAAGCATTAAAAACGAACTCGGTCTTAAACAAAACTTAGAAAAAGACTTAGATGAATTCTTTGCGAATCTTGCCAAGATGAATCAAGCAGAAATCGTCTCACGAGGCGAATATTTCTGTGCTAAATTAATGGCCGAATATTTAGGCTATGCCTTTGTGGATGCAGCCGATGTGATTCGTTTCCGCATGGATAAAACCATTGACTGGGATGCAACCACAAAAAAAGTTCAAGCCAAATGTGCAAAATACGATCATTTTGTATTCCCAGGTTTCTACGGAAGTAATGCCAATGGGCAGATTCAAACCTTCCCACGTGGCGGTGGCGATATTTCCGGAGCTATTTTAGCCCGTTGTATCAACGCTGACATTTATGAAAATTGGACCGATGTTTCCGGTTTCTTAATGGCCGATCCACGCATCGTCAAAAACCCAGAACAAATTACGCATATCACCTATTCTGAATTACGTGAATTATCTTATATGGGAGCTAGCGTGTTACATGAAGATGCTATCTTCCCAGCAAAAGAAAAAAATATTCCAATTCATATCTTAAATACCAATCGTCCCCAAGATAAAGGAACGATTATCCAGGAAAGCATTGAAGGCGAACAACCTTATGCGATTACCGGAATTGCTGGAAAACGTGGTTTCACAAGTATTCTTGTCTATAAGAAACACATGTCCAATGAAGTTGGTTACATTCGAAAAGTCTTATCTATTGTAGAAGACTACAATGTACCAATCGAACATATTCCAAGTTCAATCGACTCTTTCAGTATTGTCGTTGCGGACAGTGATGTAGAAGACATTCTCTATGAGATGGTGGCTCGCATCAAAAATGAAATCAAGCCCGACTACGTTAAGACAAAATCAGGCTTAGCCCTTATTTCTACCGTTGGTCGAAATATGAGTGCCAAACCTGGTACTTCCGGAAAACTCTTTGGTGCCCTTGGCTCAAACCATATCAATATCAGTATGATTGCCCAAGGTAGCGATGAAATGAATATTACTGTAGGAGTTAAAGAAGAAGACTTCAATAAAACTGTTCAAGTCATTTATGATACATTTGTCACAAAGGAGAAAAAATAGATATGAAAATTGCGATTGTAGGAGCCACCGGTGCGGTTGGCCAACAAATGCTTCAATGTTTAGAAGAAAGAAATGTCGAAGGTGAAGTGAAATTACTAGCTTCAAGTCGTTCAAAAGGCAAAGTTGTTTCTTATAAAGGAAAAGATCTTGTCATTGAAGAATTATGTGAAGATTCTTTTAACGATGTGGATTATGCCCTGGGTGCAACGGAAAATGACATCACAAAGATGTGGATGCCATGGGCCCAAAAGAATCATGTTGTCGTTGTAGATAACTCCAGTGCCTATCGTTTGGATAAAGATGTTCCCTTAGTTATTCCAGAAATCAATCCTGAAGATATTCAAAAACACCATGGCATTATTGCCAATCCAAACTGCGCAACCATTATTGCCTTAGTAGCATTAAATGAATTAAAGAAAGAATTTGGCATTAAACGAATGATCGTTTCTACCTACCAAGCCGTATCCGGAGCTGGTGTCAAAGGAATTCATGATCTAGAAGCACAAGCTAAAGATCCAAGCATTCCTTCTACCGCTTTCCCTTACCAAATTGCGTATAACTTGATTCCGCAAATTGGTGACTTTGATGACCAAGGTATTTCTAAAGAAGAATGGAAAATGCAGAATGAAGGAAGAAAGATCTGGCACGATGAGAACTTGCTGGTATCTTGTACTTGTGTTCGGGTCCCCATTCTAAGAAGTCATAGTGAATCTATTTTCATCGAATGTGAAAAAGAAGTTGATGTTGCCAAAGCCCGTGCATGTATTGAAAAAGCAGCTGGTTGTCAATTAAAGGATGATCCACAAAATAAGATTTATCCAATGCCACTTGATACCACAAATCAAGACGACGTCTTTGTCGGACGTTTTAGAAAAGATATTGCCGACCCAAGCGGTCATAGCTTAAGCTTATTCTGTTGTGGTGACCAGATTCGTAAAGGTGCTGCCACAAACGCTGTACAAATTCTACAAGAATTATTGAAATAGGAAGATGAGCAATCTTCCTTTTTTATAAGCCGAAACTATAAAGTACAAAGACAAAGGCGATCGTAGCAATCACGACAAGAATCGTAGGACAATCTTTCCATGCACAAACAATCGCAAACAATCCGCCCAATACACCAATCCAAGGTGTATCTCCAACCGATAGGATAGCAGGAAAGACCATTGCGGTTAAAGCCGTATACGGAATAAGCTTTAAAAACATCTCAAAGCGTTTGGATAAATGAAAACGATCAAGACAAAAAGCAGGAATAGCTCGTGGGATAAAAGTGACTAATCCCATCAAGCTGATCAAAACAACCATTCTCATAGCACATCCTCCTCTTTGACAATCCATAGACCAATAAAAGCCGAAAGAAGGGTGGCACAAATCATCGCCCAATTACTAGATAAGAATTGGGAAAAGATTGTGGAAAGTATAGCAGTGCAGCCAACTACCATCAATAAGCGAGAACTTTTTTTTGCCCCGGGAATCACCAAGGCAATGAACATCGCATAAAGCGAAATACCTAAAGCACTGGATAAAACCGGCGGTAAAAGATTTGTGGATACAGCACCAAGCCAAGAGCCGACAAACCAACTTAACCAGCACGTAAGTCCTAAGCCAAAAAAGTAGCTGATATTATCGATTGGTTTAGGCTTTGAAGTATAGAGAGCAAAGACTTCATCGGTAATAAAGAACGACAATAAAACTCTTTGCCAACGCTTGCCATCATGTAATTTATCCATTACACAAGTCGACAAAATAATATGCCGCAAATTCATAATGAATGTCGTACAGACAATCGCTAAAATTGTGGCATGTTGCCCCATCATATTAATGCCGGCCATTTGTCCAGCTCCCGTATAAACAAATAAGGATAAAGATAAAGTAGCCGGGATACTGACATGGGCATTCACAGCCATCATGCCATACGCAATTCCAATCGGAATATAACCTAAAATAACCGGAATTCCATCTTTCATTCCTCGTTTAAATAAAGTCCAACGATGCATAAATCCTCCATTGCATAGTAAGTATATAGGAATTAGGGGTTTATCGCAATAAAAAAGAGCATTTCTGCTCTTAGAATCGAAATGGTGCGGCCGATGCGACTTGAACGCACACGGAATTGCTTCCACAGCCCCCTCAAAGCTGCGTGTCTACCGGTTCCACCACGGCCGCATGGTTATATTCTACCGCATTTTTTCGATTTTGGCTACACACTCTACACCAGTTGTTTGACAAAACATATCAACCGGTTGAATATACTGGCATTTATATCCCGCTTTTTCCATCCATTGTAAATCCCGATATAAAGTTCTAGGATTACAAGAAACATACACGATTCGTTTCGGATTGATGGTCATAAGATCTTGCAGACCTTGTTCATTCATACCTTTTCGCGGTGGATCCACAAAAGCTACATCAATGGCTTTTTTTTGCATCATTAAATCATGCGCGAACAAGCTGGCGTCCTGACAAAGATAGGTACAATTTGTGATGTCATTTAAACGACAATTCTTCTTTGCGTTCTCTACCGCTTCTTCTACAATTTCTACCCCTAAGACTTCTTTGACATATTTGGCTACCGATAAACCAATGGTTCCGGTTCCGGCATACATATCGACAACCGTCATAGATGCATCCAGTTCTGCAGCTTTTATAGCTTCCTTATATAAAACTTCCATCTGTTGGGAATTCACTTGGAAAAAGGATTTAAAATGCAATTCAATTGTGTTCGATAAACAATCTGCATAGATTGAATCTTTTCCATATAAGACTTCATAATGCTCACCTAAGATCACATTGTCGTTGCGCTTGTTGGTATTAAAGACAATACTTTTTATAGAAGGAAACGTTCTAACACATTCTTTGATCAAGGAATCCCAGGCATTCTTTTGCTGACCAATGAAGACAATTTGCGCTTCCTTCGTTTTATCAAAATAACGAATAAAAAGATGCCGTAAACCTTCGGCTAATTCCACCGTTAAATGTTCTTGAAAAAATTGATATAGTGCATTGATCTCATGCGATTGAATCTGGCAAGAAGAACAAGGAACAATATCATTGGAATGACTGCGATAAAAGCCCATCACAACTTTCCCATTCTTTATTTGAACCGGAAACTGAGCTTTGTTGCGATAATAAAGAGGTTCTTTTGCCCCTAAAGGAAAAAGCACATTTTGGCCTTTCATCAAAGCCTTTAAATGTTTATATTTAAAGTCCAATTGGGCGGCATAGCTTAAATGTTGCAGCTGACAACCTCCACAGCGACCCGCTACCGAACAAGATGGTTCTATACGAGCAGGACTTTTTTTTATAATCTTTAAAACTCTGGCATAAGCATATTTCTTTTGTACTTTGGTAATCGCAATTTCTACCTTCTCACCAACTAAGACAGCCGGTATAAAAACAACCATGGCATCAATTTTCGCAATCCCATAGCCAAGATTGGTATCATCTATAATATCTACTGTATATATTTCATTCTTTTTCATGTTCCTAGTGTATCAAAAAAAATCCATATTGACTATTGTGGATAAGTATTGTATAAATACATAACTAGCTAATAATTAACATGCTAACGAAAAGGAGGAACTATGAAAAAAATCCACCGGTATGGAATGTACTTTAAACGCATTCACTTAGATATCGAAAAAGAAATACATACTAAGTTGAGCGCCTACAATCTTACCAAAAGCCAATTGGATATCTTAAACTATCTCGATCAACATCCCGATCAGATGACTTGTCAAAAAGATCTACAAAACTATTTACATGTATCTAATGCCACAATCAACGGCTTAGTCAATCGTTTGGAACAAAACGGCTATATCTATCGCATCACCAATAGCGAAGATAAACGAATGGTTTCCATTCATCCGACCGAGAAAGCCAACCAAATCAAAGATCTTTTTCTCACAACGATATACAATCTGGAACAAAAGATGATGGCCCATATTGCCCCTGACAAACAAGAAGAACTTGTCAACTTATTGGAACAAATGATTCAAAATATAGAAAGCGAGGATCAACCATGTTAAAAACTTTACTGGCTCAAGTCAAAGAGTACAAAAAAGCTTCGATATTAGCCCCTTTATGGGTTGCGATGGAAGTTGTTTTGGAAGTCTTTATTCCCTTCATGTTATCCATCATGATCGATAAAGGCTTAAATGCCCCCGGCGGTAATATGCAAGTCGTCATCATTACAGCCATTATTATGCTCATTGCCGCTACATGTTCTCTCTTTTCCGGTTTCCAAAGTGGAAAATACGCCGCCTATGCTTCCGCGGGTTTTGCCAAAAACTTGCGTAAAGCCCAATATGAAAAGATTGAAGACTTCTCTTTTAAGGAAATTGATAAATATTCCACAAGTTCCTTAATCACACGTATGACAACCGATGTAACCAATGTACAAAATGCCTATATGATGATCATTCGTACTTGTGTACGTGCTCCAATGATGTTAGTTGCCACGCTTTTTATGACATCACTTTTAAATAAGAAAATTGCCATGTATTTTGTCGCAACCATCATTTTATTAGGCATCGTATTATTTGGCGTAATCTTTATCGTACGTCCCATCTTTAACCGTTTATTTAAAGAATATGACCGCTTAAACCAAGGCGTACAAGAAAATGTTTCTGGTATTCGCGTAGTAAAATCCTTTGTGCGAGAAGACTATGAAATCACACAATTTCATAAAAGAAGTAAAGCTCTGTTCTCTACCCAAAGATTAGCCGAAAATATCTTAACCATTAATGCCCCTGCCATGCAATTTAGTGCCTATGCCTTGATTCTTTTAATCTCTTGGACCGGAGCCCATATGATTGTTTCCCATACTATGACAACCGGTCAATTGATGAGCTTATTTACCTATGTCATGAATATCTTAATGTCGTTGATGATGTTGTCGATGGTTGTCGTTATGGTTTCCATGTCCATTGCCAGTGGGTCACGTATCAGTGAAGTCATCAACCAAAAAAGCTCCCTAACTTCTCCAGAAAACGGACTTACTACCGTTGCCAATGGAGACATTCGCTTCAACCATGTAACCTTTGACTATGGAAAAAACGATGATGAAAACCAACATGTTTTAGAAGACATCAATTTACATATTCCCAGCGGCTCTACACTAGGAATCTTAGGCGCAACCGGAAGCTCCAAATCCAGCTTAGTCCAGTTAATCCCCCGGTTATATGATGTCAGTGAAGGAAGCGTTGAAGTAGCCCAGCACAATGTCAAAGATTATGACTTAGAAGTATTGCGTGACAATGTCGCAATGGTGCTACAAAAAAACGTATTGTTCTCTGGAACTATCAAAGAAAACATGCGTTGGGGAAATGCCGAAGCCAGTGATGAAGAAATCATGGAAGCCTGCAAACTTGCCCAAGCCGATGAATTCATTCAATTAATGCCCGATAAATATGATACCTATATTGAACGCGGTGGAAGTAATGTATCGGGTGGACAAAGACAGCGTTTATGTATTGCCAGAGCTCTACTAAAAAAACCAAAGATATTAATTCTAGATGATTCAACTAGTGCCGTTGATACCAAAACCGATGCCTTGATTCGTCAAGCCTTCCTGAAAAAAATTCCGAATACAACGCGTATCATTATTAGTCAAAGAATTAGTTCCATACAAGATGCAGACCAAATCTTAGTCTTAGACAATGGAAAGGTCAGTGCCATTGGAACCCACGAAACGCTTTTAAAGACTTCCCCACAATATCGGGAAACGTATCTTGCCCAACAGAAAGGTGGTGATTTTGATGAAGCGTAAAAACAGTTTAATGCGCATCTTAAAAGAAGCCATTGCCAGCCATAAGATATTAAGTGCTCTGGTTTTATTGTTGATAATCTTTTCCGCTTTTGCCAGTGTCTATGGATCGCTTTTTATGCAGAAGCTAGTCGATGATTATATCACTCCACTTAGCACGCAAACAAACCCCGACTTTACCCCATTGCTGAAAGCCCTCTTTCAACTTATGGGTATTTTCCTAACGGGTGTCCTTGCGACATGGCTCTATCGCTTCTTTTGTGTAACAATTTCTGTTGGTGCCTTAAAAACGATTCGTGATGATTTATTCGAACATATGGAAACCTTGCCAATTAAGTACTTTGATACCCATGCCCATGGCGATATCATGTCCGTTTATACAAACGATATCGATACCTTACGCCAAGTCTTATCCGAAAGTATTCCGATGGCTTTAAGTTCCTTTATCACTATCCTTTCGGTATCCATATCTATGATTGTCTTAAACTTACCAATGGCATGTGTCACTTTCTTTATTGGCTTTTGTATGATCTATGTCAGCAAGAAAGTTTCTATGAAATCTGGTAAATACTTTAAGATGCAACAAAACAGCTTAGGTAAAGTTAATGGATATATTGAAGAGATGATGGAAGGAAGTAAAGTCATTAAAGTCTTCAATCATGAAAAAATTTCGATTGAAGATTTCAATACACTCAATGAAGAATTAAGTCATGCTTCCAGCAACGCCAATAAATATGCCAATGTCTTAATGCCAATCCTAGGAAATATGGGATACATTTCTTTGGTTTTCAATGCCTTATTTGGAACCATTTTAGCTATGAATCATATTGCCGGATTAACCTTAGGAACGATTGCTGCCTTTGTACAATTGAACCGTTCTTTTAATGGACCAATTGGTCAAATCTCCATGCAGTTAAATGCGATTGTCATGGCCCAGGCCGGAGCAGAAAGAATTTGCCGTTTAAAAGATGAAGTATGCGAAGTCAATGAAGGTCGAGTTACCTTAGTCAATATGAAACAATTCAATGGAGAATGGATCGAATGTCATGAAAATACCGGTCATTGGTTCTGGAAACATCCAAGAAAAGATGGTGTTGCCTATGTAGAATTAAAAGGGGATGTACGCTTTGAAGATGTAAATTTTAGCTATACGCCGAAAAAGACCATCCTCCACCACATCAACCTCTTTGCCAAGCCAGGCCAAAAAATTGCCTTTGTCGGGGCAACCGGAGCTGGTAAAACAACCATCACCAACTTAATCAACCGTTTCTATGATATCCAAAGTGGTTCGATTACGTATGATGGCATTGATGTTAAGTTGATTAAAAAAGAAGATCTACGTCGCTCATTAGGTATCGTTCTACAAGATGTAAACTTATTTACCGGAACGATTATGGATAACATCCGTTATGGAAATCTTGAAGCCAGTGATGAAGAGTGCATCGCAGCCGCAAAACTTGCCAATGCGCATGATTTTATCAAACACTTGGAACACGGCTATCAAACCCAAATTGATGGAAGCGGTGAAAGCCTCAGTCAAGGGCAACGTCAATTGATTTCGATTGCCCGAGCTGCAGTAGCCAATCCACCAGTCTTGATTTTGGATGAAGCAACTTCCAGCATTGATACAAGAACCGAAAAAATCGTACAAGATGGTATGGATAAATTAATGCATGGACGAACCGTATTCGTCATTGCTCACCGTTTATCAACCATTCAAAATGCCAATGCGATTATGGTCTTAGACCAAGGACGTATTATTGAAAGAGGAAATCACGAAGATCTACTCGAACAAAAAGGAATTTATTATCAACTCTATACGGGTGCCTTTGAAATGGAATAAAAAAAGGAGAACTTCAATTCGAAAATTGGAGTTCTCTTTTCTTTTATAAATTCTTTATTTGCAGAGCACGAATCGCATTTAATACAGCAATAATCATGACACCGACATCCGCAAAGATGGCAACCCACATATTGGCAATACCTAAAGCACCAAGTAATAGACAAACTAGTTTTACGCCAATCGCAAAATAGATATTTTCATAAACGATACGTAAACATTTCTTGGCAATTTTAATGGCTTTAGAAATACTGAGTGGATCATCATCCATTAATACGATATCTGCGGCTTCAATCGCTGCATCACTACCTAAAGCTCCCATCGCAATACCTACATCCGCACGCGAGAGAACCGGTGCATCATTGATGCCATCTCCAACGAAGGCTAACTTCTCTTTTTCTTGTTTGGCATCCAATAAAGCTTCCACTTGAGCAACTTTATCTTGTGGCAATAACTCGCTATAGACTTCATCAATACCTAAATCTTTGGCGACTTGATCCGCAACTGATTTCATATCTCCGGTCAACATAACCGTCTTTTTAATATGTAAGGCTTTTAAAGCTTGAATTGAAGCTTTCGCATTTGGTTTCATCACATCGGAAATCAAGATGTGTCCCATGTATTTTCCATCGATGGCTACATGCACAATCGTTCCTACTTCATGACAAGCCTGGTAAGGGATTTGATATTGATCCATCAATTTACCATTTCCTGCTAATACTTCATGACCATCTACAGTAGCACAAACACCATGACCACTGATTTCTTCTACATTGGAAATACGTTTTTTATCAATTTCTTTGCCATACGCTTTTAATAAACTCTTAGAAATTGGATGTGTCGAATAACTCTCGGCATAAGCCGCATATTCCAAAAGTTGACTTTCATCGATTTGTGCATGATGGATACCATTTACTTCAAAGACACCTTGTGTCATGGTACCGGTTTTATCAAATACAACAATCTTTGTCGAAGCTAGAGCTTCCAAATAATTTGATCCTTTGACAAGGACACCAGCATTGCTGGCACCACCAATTCCGGCAAAGAAAGTTAACGGAATACTAATAACCAAAGCACAAGGACAACTGATAACTAAGAAAGTCAAAGCACGATATAACCAAACCGACCAGTCAGCAGGATTTCCCATCAAAAGATTCACAATCGGAGGGAGTAAGACTAAAGCCAGTGCTCCATAACATACTGCTGGTGTATAGTAATGTGCAAAGCGTGAGATAAAGGCTTCGGAACGGGATTTCTTCGAACTGGCATTTTCAACCATATCCAAGATTTTCGATACCGTTGATTCACCAAATTCTTTAGTCGTCTTTACTTTAATCAACCCAGTCAAGTTAATACAACCACTAATAACTTCATCGTTTTCATTGACTTCACGTGGCAAACTTTCACCCGTTAAAGCACTTGTATTCAAAGTAGAACTTCCTTCAACTACAACCCCATCAATGGGTACTTTTTCGCCCGGTTTTACAACAATTACAGAACCAATTTCAACTTCATCCGGATCAACTTGTTCTAAGTCACCTTGGGCATTTTCAATATTCGCATAATCAGGGCGAATATCCATAAGTTCAGTAATGTTTCTACGACTCTTTCCAACCGCATAGCTTTGGAAGAGTTCCCCAATTTGATAGAACAACATAACGGCTGTACCTTCACTGTAATCACCGAGAGCAATTGCCCCAACGGTTGCCACAGCCATTAAGAAGTTTTCATCAAAAACTTGATGATGCTTAATTCCCTTCCATGCTTTCAATAAAATGTCATATCCAATCACAAAATAGGCGGTTAAAGAAAGCACTGCATTCACGATTGTGGAAAAGTGAATGACTTTACAAAGGATAAAAAGAAAGGCTGCTACCAAAATTCTTTTAAAAACTTTCTTTTGTTTCTTATTCATAATCACACCTCATTTTTATAGTTGAACATATATTCAACTTACAAAATCATTATAGTGTACGATTCATTCAACTGTCAATTGGAAATTTATCTTCTTTTCCCTTATAATACAAAAGGTAGGAGGAATCGATATGTTAGAAAACCGTTGCGATTGTAAAGCTAAAAATGAGGATTTAATTCAAAAGGTGAAAGATCAACTTCCTGATTTCAATACCATTATGGAATTATCCGACTTTTTAAAAGTCATGGCCGATAGCACACGGCTTCAACTATTGATGTCCTTGCAACAAAGTGAGATGTGTGTATCTGATCTTGCGAATGTCTTAAATATGACAAAATCAGCCGTATCCCATCAATTAAAAGCACTACGTCTTTCCAAGCTGGTTAAATCTAGAAAAGATGGAAAAACAGTCTATTACTCACTCGACGATGAACATATCGAAGAAATCTTAGCGATGTCCATTAATCATATTCAAGAAAAGTAGGAAAAGCCTACTTTTTTTCTTGCGAAAAAAAAGAACCAAAACTGGTTCTTAGAAGAAAATTTCACAATCGTCTTCAACGATTTTACAATTTTTCAATACATCTTCCATGACAGCTTTTGGTTCTACACCATCTTCAAATTCAACATTCATCTTCAATGTCATGAAGTTTACAACCGCTTTTTTTACACCTTCGGTCTTATTGGCTGCTTCTTCCATCTTGTTGGCGCAGTTCGCACAATCCACATCAATTTTATACGTCTTTTTCATACTTTCTCCTTTTATGAACACTTGAACAATCGTTCATCTATTTGATTTCATTATATGCATCGAACTATCCTCTGTCAACAAGATTCAAACAATTCTACATCCCCAAAACAAGTGATATTCCCATCTTGTACAATAAGACCACCAAGTTCTCCAATCGCATAGACCGGATGCTTTTTATCTGCTAAAACCTGTTCAATAGAAGCTTTTTGATTAGAGCTATTTTGATAATGGGGTTCGATTGAAAAGCCAGATAAGGTAGCTAAACCCGAATAATAGCCAAAAGTCGGATAATCTTGGTCTGGTGTTATATGATATTGATCCAGTTGAATCATAGCCCCTACACTATAGCCCAACATCAAGCCTTTATAGTTTTTTAAGAGCTTCTTTAGACGAAATTCTTTAATTCGTTTCATCATTAGATCTGGGGCACCACCCGTAATCAATAGAATCGAGCTGTTTAAAATCTTGGATTCAATTTCTTGTCTGGAATCTTGAAAATAATTGACCCATACAATTTGTTCTTTCTTTATGCCATACTTGAAAAATACATCTGTATTCGCGCGATACCAAATCCCCTGACCCGGCGCATATTGTTTATTCCAGTCCGAACTATTTTTGGTGTCATCAAAAAAGCTAAATGCAAAAACACAAACCCGATCCGTTGCATGAATGTATTTCCGTAAGATAGGAAAACACCATTTTGCATCGATTTCACTAGTATTCATAAGAATATGTGTCGTTGGTCTTTCTACATAAGCTTTGGGATGAACCAACGTTCCACTAACATAAGGAAACCGAATACCTTTCTCTGTTTTCCAGGTTACCTGTACTTGATTTTCTTCAAAGACATCTTTTGGCTCAAGTCCAGATAAGTAATATGAGTTTTCGCTATAACACTTCTCATCTTCTAAAGTACAATGATTCGAACAAGATATCAGTTTCATAGATCCTCCTAAAAAAAAGCGATACACTAACGTGTAATCGCATTTACTACATTTTGGTTTTTCGCTGAAGTTTCAACATCGGTCGTCTTCTCTCCATTACCAGTTTTGGTCTCTTTAATATAAACGTATCCATCGGTATTTCCATCTTTCGGAATAAAGTTATAAGCTCCAACTTCGAGGTCATAATTCTTTCCATCTTTATCTTGTGGATTCGTGAAATACGTTTCAATAGGAAGGACACCCGCAACCGCATCATAGCTTTGATCGGCAATGGATTGCACCGTATCTTGTCCTGCATCATCGGCACAGTCTACACTAATACGCAATGTAGCACTCTTTAAAGTTACTTCTGCATTTTGTACACCATCAATGGAAGTTAATGCCGATTGTATTTGATCCAAATTATCTTGGGTAATTTTAGGGTTCAAATCATTGGAACCAAAACGATTCCCTACTACCGGTTTATCTTGACCAACCGCACTCGTCAAAAGAACGTATGCTACAAAGATCACTGGAATCGCAATAACTATTACTGTAAACCAAATCAATTTATGACCTTGTTTACGCTTTGTACTCACCTTACGAGGTGTTGATTTCTTCACATTTGCCATACTACATTTTTCTCCTAGAACGTATTATACCATATCCCCTGCGCATTTCCCAATGCTAGCTTAGAAGGAAGTCACGGAATTCACCGCAGTTTCATTTTTATTTCGCTTCATCATACAATACGTTTCTTCATTATCAATCACTTTTACAGAATACTCACAATCAACACTTTTAAACTTGGATAATTGTTTTTTGGCAACTTGCGAAACCGCCAGCATTTCGCCAGATGTCTTGCCATGAGCCGTAATAGTAATATTTAACTTTTCTAAGGTATCCCCATCGTATTTTGCCTGGGCAATACAATACGTATTATCCGCTAATACCTTTGCGACCTTATTTTGATAAGCTAAGAATTGATCGGATAAGGTTGGATCTTTCTTCGCAATTTCATTGCTTGGAACACGATACCAATGTTCCGACAAGTTTTCAAAATCCTGATCATTTTTATTTAAATACAAAGAATAGATATAGCCGCCCAGATTATCATCTTCACTCTCGCTTAATTGATAACTCGCTACATAGATAGGAATCGAATCCGTAATCTCATTATAGCGAGAACGCATATAATTCACGAGTTTGGTCGAAGTGACTTTTAAATAATTTCGCATTTTCGCTTTTTTTACTTTGGTATTATGTTCTCCAACCGTTCCATTGACCACAAGGGCAATCGAAATACCTTTTAGATCCTTGCCTTTATACCAGTCTAATTCATAGATATCCGCAAGTAGGATAGCTCCTTTTACTTTTCCATTTCCGGTATTAAATTCTTCTTCACTACCAGGATTTAAACCATTGGGATTATCATCACGCAATGTTCCTAACAATCCACGCGAACCATCGGTTGCATCTAAGGTATCGTAATCTAAAAAAGCATGTGTTTTATATTTCACTTGATTCGGTGAAAAATATTGTTTGGAAAGATCCATCAATCCATCTTCAATTTGCACACGAGTGTTTTGATCAGAAATCAAGCCAACATGTTTTACCCGTGTATCCGAAGTATTATAGGGCATCACAGCCTGGTATTCATCCGCATCACTTGAGTCCGCATTATTGGAACCAAAAGAAGAACATCCTGTAATCCCTAACGCTAAAATTGTAAAAAAACATACTACTTTTCTTTTAAGCATTTTCGACCTCCTGCATAAATTCTTCTTCTGTCATCGTCGCAACGCCAAGCTGTTGCGCTTTCGTTAATTTGGAACCTGCAGCACTTCCATAAATCACAAAATCCGTTTTCTTAGAAACCGACCCAGCTACATTAGCCCCCAGCGATTCCAAAATCGCTTTAGCTTCTTTTCTTGTGTAATGTTCCAAAGTTCCCGTTAAAACACAAGTTTTATTCGTAAAGCGAGAGACCTTCTGTTCTTTTTTTGTCTGTTCCATACACAAGCCACAGCTTTGTAGGACATTAATTAAATGTTGATTTTTTTCTTCAGCAAAGAAGGAAAGAATACTCTCGGCAGTAATTTGACCAATATCTTTTAAACCTGTCAATTCTTCTAAAGACGCCTGCATCAAAGCATCCATACTTAAGAAATGATCCGCTAAAATCATCGCTGCTTTCTTGCCAACCTGACGAATGCCAAGGGCAAATAGAAGCAAACCTAATTCATTTTTCTTACTAGCTTCAATTTGTTCCAAGAGTTTATCAACCGATTTTTCTTGGTACCCTGGTTTACCAATCAAAGCTTCGCGATGTTGGTACAAGAAATAAATATCTTCAATGGAGTTTAAATACCCCCATTCATGCAGCTGTTCAATCTTCTTATCTCCCAGCGTTTCAATATTCATCGCATCCCTTGAGGCAAAATGAATCATACTCTCAACAACCCTGGCAGGGCAATCTTGATTGATACAATAATGACTGGATTCATTTTCCAGGCGTACGAGTTTGGCATGACAGACCGGACAAGTCTGGGGAAATACATAAGGTTTTTGACGGCCATCTCGACGTTCCGGCAAAGCTTCCACGACTTCTGGAATAATTTCTCCAGCCTTATGAATCACAACCATATCGCCAATGCGCAAGTCTTTATTACGAATCATATCTTCGTTATGCAAAGTAGCTGCTTGCACTGTTGTTCCGGCAACCCGTACTGGCTCTAAGACCGCATTCGGTGTTACTTTTCCGGTTCTTCCTACCGTTAGGGTAATATCAATCAATCGCGTTTCGACTCTTTGGGCAGGAAATTTATAGGCAATCGCATAACGAGGCACTTTGGCTGTCGTACCAATTCGTCTTGAATCCACTAAAGAATTCAATTTCAGCACCATACCGTCAATTTCATATGGTAACGAATCCCGCTTTTGGCCAATTTCTTGAATAAAGTCCCAGACCTCTTGGGCATTCTGACAAATCTTACGCATAGGATTGACCCGGAAGTGTAGAGCTTCCATCTTCTCCAAAGCTTCTTCTTGGGTTAAAATGCCAAAGTCTTGCGCATTTTGAAAATAATACCAATACGCATCCAGTTTTCGCGAAGCACAAATGGCCGAGTCCAATTGTCGAATCGAACCAGCTGCCGCATTTCGCGGATTCGCAAAAGGTTTTTTGCCTTGTTTTTCCTGTATTTCATTCAAGCGTTCAAAGCTTTCCTTAGGCATATACACTTCCCCACGCACTTCCACATGTTCTTTAGTAGGAATATGCATAGGAATCGAAGCAATGGTGCGAATATTATTGGATACATCCTCACCCACAGAGCCATCACCCCGGGTTACGGCACGAATAAATTCGCCATTTTCATAGGTTAATGACATCGCTAATCCATCGTATTTACATTCTACGACAAATTCTGGATGGTCACTTAATTCTTCCATACGGCTACAAAATTCTTGAATTTCTTCCAAATTAAAAATATCCGAAAGGGACAACATCATAGAAGTATGTTGAACCTTTTCAAATCCATCTAAAACCGATCCAATAATCCGCTGACTAGGGGAATTGGCATCATACATTTCCGGATGTTTATCTTCTAAGTGAATCAATTCTTCGAGTAGTCGATCGTATTCTTGATCACTGACACTGGGATCATCTTTCACATAATATTCAAGCGAATACTTCTCTAAAAGTTCGCGTAGTTCTTCAATTCGTTTTCTTTCATCCATATTTTCACCTAACAATGCCTATTATACTACGCTTTTTTAAGCGAAGGATGCAAGACATTCAATTTCTTGATACCAACTTTACGATTAAAGGCAATCGTACCTACGCGTCCTTCCACTTTCAAAACAACGCCTTCTCCATAAACCTTATGAATTACCAGATCGCCTTTGCGAAGTTTTGCCGATGGACGATTTGTAGGGGTTGATTGAATCACTGGTTCCGCTTTTTTAGCCGGCTGATAAGCAGGCTTGGTATCATCTCGAATAAATTCCTTAGGAATTTCTTTGATAAAACGACTTGGCACTTTCGGTCCATCCAATAAGTAACTAAAGCCATAATTATAAGAAATCACCAAGTGCTTTTTAGCCCGCGTCATCGCAACGTAACAAAGACGTCGTTCTTCTTCTAGTGCTGATTGTCCACCTTCTGATACAGATCTGGCGCTAGGGAAAACTCCATCGTTAAAGTTCACCAAATAGACGGTATCAAACTCCAAGCCTTTGGCTGCATGCACCGTCATTAAAAGTAAGGAATCCGTATTGCCTTCCGAGACTTTATCGGTAAAAAGCGAGATATCCTGTAAATAGCTTTCCAAGGTACAATCCGGATTTTCAATTAAGGTTTGGGCAATATCTTGTTGGAGCTCTTTTAAGTTTTCCAAACGTTGATCTTCATGATCACTTTCTAACATTTGGATATATCCCGTTTCATTTAAAATATAATCCAAATAATCTTCTAAAGAATAGGCTTCCCGTTTGGCACGAATATTATCAATCAGTTCGACAAACTTGCGACATTTCTTTTCCGTTGCAGAACTTAGCGTTTGCGGATCACGCATCACATCCAATAAATTGATATGCCGATTTCTTCCTTCTTGTGTGAGTTGTTCAATGGATTTTGCGCCAATTCCACGGCGTGGTTGATTAATCACGCGAAGCACAGCCAAGTCCAAAGAAAATTGTTGCGGATCATCCGGGTCAGGATACGAACATAATTTTAAATACGATAAGGCATCTTTAATTTCTTGACGTTCATAAAAACGAATACCCCCATAGATCACATACGGAATGGAAGCTTCTTTTAAGCGTCTTTCAAAAGCTCGTGAAGAATAATTGGAACGATACAATACCGCCATATCCGAATAAGCCACACCTTGGTTATGATGGGCTTTGACTAAGGAAGCAATATATAAAGGTTCCTCATTGTCATCCTGACATGCATGCAAGGTAATCTTTTCATCACCAGGTAGATGGGTAAATAAATCTTTTTCAATACGTTTTTTATTATGTTGGATCACCGCATTCGATGCCCCTAAAATAGGTTGGGTACTCCGATAGTTCTCATTTAATATGATGGTCTTACAATTTTTGAAATCCTTGTTGAATTGTAAAATGATATCAACACTTGCACCACGCCATGTATAAATGGTTTGGTCTGGATCCCCTACCACACATAATAAGGCATGATCTCCAGTCAATAAACGCACGATGCCATATTGAATAGGGTCCACATCTTGGAACTCATCTACATGAATATAATCCAAACGATTTTGCCATTTCGTACGAACCGTTTCATCAAAATTTAGAATATGATGTCCATTGAGCAACAAGTCATCAAAATCCATAGCACGCATTTCTTTTTTACGCTTTTCATATTTTTCATACAAAGAAGCATAGACTTCTTGTTCTTCATTTACCGCATAGTTCATAGCCTCATCCGGGGAAACACCATTCATCTTATTACTAGAAATAAAGCCTAAAGCACGCGCTTGTGGAAAGCTTTTCTTTTCAATATCCAGTTCTTTATAAAACGGATTTAAGATGGATTTTTGATCATCCGAATCCAATATCGTAAAAGATTTTGGAAAGCCGATACGATCAGCATCTTCCCGTAAAATGCGTACACATAAAGAGTGAATCGTGGAAATACGAACATTTTGCGCATCGGCACCTAAAAGGTTCGTCAAACGCTCTTTCATTTCATTGGTCGCTTTATTGGTAAAAGTAATCGCAAGGATACGACTCGGATAGACGCCAATTTCTTTAACCAAATATACAATACGTGCCATCAAGACACGGGTCTTACCACTACCTGCTCCGGCAATAATACGAATATGTTGGCTGACATTGGTAGCTGCTTCTCTTTGATTGGTATTTAAAGTATCTAATACTGATTGTTCCATTTTTATCACCTTGCTCTATTTTACCATGAAAAAAGCAGGTTATTTTAGAAACCCACTTTCTTTAATACATTGTTTTAAATAATTCTCATCTTTTTTATCTTTCATAACACAGTGGAAGTATAAGACATTTTGGCCTTCCTGAAGATAAGCCTCCAGAGTATCCACCGTATCGAAATATATATGAAACGCAATCTTTTTAGATCCGTAAGTCAGCACATCACTTTCCAATAGTGCTTCTTTTTCTTGCAGGATTGTATCGTTATGACTTGCCATAATAAACCAGTCCCATTGATCTTCTTCCAAATAAGGAGAGCTTAAACATAACGCTTCATTGACCGGATCAATGCTTCGCAAAGCTGCTCCATCGGCAACCACTTTAAAGTCTTGCCATAGATGATAGACATCCTTACTGCGATATTGACTTGGTTCTTGTTCCATCTCTACCGGTTGTTTCAATTGATTTTCTCGACCTAACTGCTCACACAAATAACGATATACATCGACTGGTAAAGGTGTATCCGGATTCCATTGGTACGCTAATTCAATGTAGTCACAAATGGTATCTGCCACTTTAATACTTGCTTCTGTCATCAATGGATATTTCGTGTAATGATCTTTTGCCAAGAGCAATAAAGCCGCATTTTTATAGTAACGCGCATTTTTATCCCATTCATTCCAGACAAAGAAATAGTCCATTAATTCTGCTTCCGACATATTCGCAAATTCTTTGATATCCAGATTTCCTAGTGCAGTAGGAATCATCCCATCTTGTTCTAAAGGAAGAATATAGGTTGATTCATACATATAATTCATTTGACGAACTTCGGGATTCTTTAATAGCGTATCCTTTAAATAAGTGATTTCGTCTTCATAGATTTTACATAAACGATTAAAATCATGATCTGTTTCGTATTCTAAATCATCAAACACTTCATATTTTCCAGGCGACTCTTCTTGCAGGTCACAACAAAATTCCACCGCAAAGGCATGAAATCCAGGCCCACCATGCCGGGTATTGGCCTCAATCACAATAGAGTCATCGTCTTCGGTAATATGAATAGTTCCTTGTGGGCAAGCATAAATACAGACTTCATCACCTTTTTCTTCAATCTGCATTTTCTCCCGATTGGCAAGGGCGCCCATTATTTGATAGAGTTCATCTTTTCGTTTTTGATTGCATTCTTTACAAGTCATGCGTAGAAACATAAATACACCCCCTAAATCAATCCATTGGCCTTCATTATATACAACCACATAGTTAAAGTAAAGGCAGATAAAACTGTGGTAAAAGAAACCACCGTGGCCGTTAAATCCCCTTTATGATGCATGTTTCTAGCCATGACATAACTAGAAACCGTTGTAGCTGATCCTAACATGACTAAAAGGGCAACTAAATAGCTTTGTCGGAAACCCAGCCAGATTGCCAATGGCAAAAACAATGCGACAAAACCGACTAATTTCATAAATGTTGCGACCAAAGCTGGCTTAATAACGCTAGAGACATGGTTAAACTGAAAGGAAGCTCCCATTGCCATTAAAGATAATGGCGTCGCAAGATTGGCAATGGATTGAACCACTTTGCCAAAAATCACAGGATATGGAATCTGTAAAATTGACCAGACCAAGCCAATCACAATACCATCCAAAATTGGATTCTTTAAAATGCCAATGATTGTCTTTTTCCAAAGATTACCCGATTCCTGGGTATGGGAAGTTACAGTTAAAATCACGACAGCCGCAATATTATAAAGTGGAACTGTACCAATAATCATCAAAGGGGCCATACCACTATTGCCATAAATATTATTGATAAAAGCTAAACCGAGAATCGCTGCACTACTACGATAGGTAGCCTGCATAAATTCCCCATTTAAGCTCCGATCTTTTAAAAATAGAGATAAAACATAAGAAATACCAATGGAAAGAAAAGTTGCCACAAAACAGAACAAAACATATTTTGGATTCCATGCTTTCGAGAAATCCTGTTGGGCTAAATCTTGAAAGACCAGTACAGGCAAACACATCTGAAAGGCAAAGGTATTCATCTTCTTTGCGAAATCATCATCAATCCAATGAATCTTATGTAAAAAATACCCCAAAACAATCAACAAAAAAATCGGAACAGTCGCTTGTAAACTAAAAATTAAATTATTCATGTCTCTATTATAAACAAATGTTCAAAGTTTTCCACAAGTAGGATATAATTGATTCGGTGATAAAAATGAATCAAATCGCAAAAGATTGGAAAGATTACGAAGTAATCGATACTGGAAACAAAGAAAAGCTGGAACGTTGGAATCACATTATCTTACGCCGTCCAGATCCCGTATGTATTTGGCCAATTGAAGATGAAAAGGCTTGGAAGAAAGCCGATGCCATCTACCACCGCTCCAATAAAGGTGGAGGCTATTGGGAATACAAAAAAGAATGTAAGGAATTTTGGACCATTGCCTATAAAGGCTTGCGTTTTAAAATCAGCCCAACCGGCTTTAAGCACACTGGTTTATTCCCAGAGCAAGCCGCAAACTGGGATTTTATTATGCATACCATCCAACAATCCCAACGCAAAGATGTTCGCATCTTAAATCTCTTTGCGTATACCGGTGGAGCTACCATGGCAGCTGCGCATGCCGGTGCCCAAGAAGTGGTACATGTCGATGCTTCTAAAGGAATGGTCCAATGGGCCAAAGAAAATATGGAACTTTCTCATTTAGAAGACCATAAAATTCGCTTCATTGTCGAAGATTGTTTGAAATTCGTCAAAAGAGAACAAAGACGCGGGCGCAAATACGATGGCATTATTATGGATCCACCTAGTTATGGAAGAGGACCTAAAAAAGAGTTATGGAAGCTAGAAGATAACCTTTTTGAACTCATTGATGAGTGTCAAAAACTCTTAAGTGATGATGCACTCTTCTTCTTGATCAGTTGTTATACCACAGGTTTTTCTTGTTCAACCTTACAAGAAACGCTACAAAGAACCATTCAGAAGACCCATGGTGGAACCATTGAGACAGGTGAAAACTTACTTCCGGTTTCACATAACGATTCCGTACTCCCTTGTGGTATTTTCGGACGCTGGACAAAATAAACATACGATAGGGCAAGCTAAGCTTGCCCTACTTTTTTAATATTTCATATCTTCTTTGATCACTTGATGATCTTTTAACAGTTTTTCAATAACGGTACCTTTCACAAGTTTTAAAGCTGGTTTTTTCAAAACATTTAGAGGACCTAAATTGATTTCAAGTGGTGATTTACCATCCATTAACTTCACGCTTGAATCAAGTAGTTCACGAATATCGTAAACACTTCCCCAAACTTCTGGTACACCACGATCTACACCTAGTAAGCCATAGACAGCTTCCATAGCGGTACGAACGGAATATTCGGTTGTGAATACCGTATCTCTTGGTGTATCCGCAAATTGACCTAAGAAGGCAAAGTTCACACATCCATCAGGAATAACATCCGGACGGTCGCCTTTGGTTCTTGGCATGAAGAAAGCCGTAATATAAGGCATCATGGTAGGTGTCGTACGTGCTGAATTTTCTGCCAGTTCTTCAATTTCACTTGTCGGTACACCCAAGTGATATAACCATTCTTCACAGATTTCCTTACCAGTGCAATCTTTCATTGGTTTCTTTACATAATCGCCTGGCTTGTCAGTAAATAAACCATAAACCCATACACAGACTTTTTCTGGATCTTGATTTTTAAACTGGCCTTGACGGTTGATTGTCCAACTTAATAACCAACTCGAATCCCGACATGTAACAATACCACCGGTAACTGTTTTTCCACTACGTGGATCACGTTTACAAATATTTGTGATATATGGAATGATTTTGTCATCTAAGGTTGTGATTGTAGCAGATTCCCAATTTGTTTTTGAGATATCAGAACAGAACTTTTCAGGATGACCAAAACTTGGATCTTGTTTCGCAATATTTTTCCATAAGCTCCAGCAACCACTCGTACGTACTTCGGCATCTCCATTTGGTGCATGATCTTGGTCTCCATAAATCGTACCTTCGGTACAACTTCCGTTCGTCACAAAGACTAAATCATTTTCCGTTAAAACAATACCTTGTTCTTTGCCATTTACTTTGCATTCAATCGTTTTCGCAATCTTTTTGTCTCCGACAAATTCAAATTCTACATTCGTTACCTCGGTATTGAACTGGAAGTCTACACCATGGCTTTCCAAGTATTTCTGCATAGGAAGAATCAACGATTCATATTGGTTATAACGAGTAAATTTTAAAGCACTGAAATCAGGTAGACCAGAAATATGATGAATATATCTTTGGAAATACAATTTCATTTCAAGTGCAGAATGCCAGTTTTCAAAGGCAAACATACTTCTCCAGTACATCCAGAACGTTGAATCAAAGACTTCATCATCAAATACATCTTCAATGGTCTTGTCGTATAGGTCTTCATCAGGTGTCATAAACAACTTCATGATTTCCATTGCACCTTTTGTGCTAAGATCAAATTTACCATCGGTATGCGCATCTTGCCCTTGATGAATCGTTGCCCGGCAAAGTGAATAGTTTGGATCGTGTTTATTTAACCAATAGTATTCATCCAGAACACTGGCTCCTTCTTGTTCCAAAGATGGAATCGAACGGAATAAATCCCAAAGACATTCAAAATGGTTTTCCATTTCACGTCCCCCACGCATAACATAACCACGGGTTGGATCATAAATTCCATCACAAGCTCCACCGGCAATATCCATAGCTTCTAAGATATGGATATGATTGCCTGGCATTTGTCCATCACGAACTAAGAAACACGCTGTTGCCAGACTAGCTAAACCACTACCTACGATATAAGCACTCTTATGGTCAACACCTTCGGGTTTTTCAGGACGTGCAAATGCTTCATAGTTTCCATTGCTGTAATAAATGCCTTTCGCATTTTTTGCGTATTTTCCGCGTTCGGTATTACGATATTCATTAACTACAGGTTCCTTTTCGATATCCTTTTTTTCATTGTACTTCTTAGCGCCTACACAAGCTGCTCCAGCTGCAACACTTAAAGCCGCAACGCCAACTTTTACTAAACTCTTTGACATTTTCATGTCCTCCTTTGATGGTTCCATCATAGAAAGAATCAAAAGATATTGCGATATACAAAAAAAATGAAATGATAAGAATTTTATCATTTCACCCCATTTGTAAAGTTTTTTACAGCTAAATCAATCGAACCATGCAATGTACAAGCCATATCATAGACAATTTCATGGTAATCTTCACTCATTCCCTGGCCAATCCAGTCCAACATAATTCCTACAAAGCTGTATTTGTAGAAGCTGGCTATAAAGTCAATTTGATTTTGGGTGAGTTTTGTCCCTTGCGTTTTTTCTTCAATCACCTTCAGCAACAAATCTTTTACCATCACAAATAAGAATCGTTCGACATTTTCTCTGGGAACGGTATGATAAACATTTAAAATAAATGGTTTATTTAAAAGCACCGCATCAAAAATAGAAGTCAAACCTTCTTGCCAGGTATCGTAAGTACGATTTTCCTGCAGGGCTTGTTGGGCATCATGCACACAGGCATATTCTACTAAGTCATAAATATCTTTGAAATGGTAGTAAAAAGACATACGACTAATTCCCAGCTCTTCAGTAAGATCTTTGATTGTGATCTTGTCTAATGGCTTTTTCATCAATTGTTTTTTTAAGGCATCTTCCAATGCTAATTTTGTGATATTTGACATACTCTTATGATAACACACCCATAGAAAAAGACCTTCATTTCTGAAGATCTTCTACACTCTATTCAACTGGTAATACAGAACCTTTAAATTTTGTCTTGATCCATTCTTTTGTCTTATCAGATTTTAAGATTTTAACTAAAGCTTTAACGGCTTTGTTGTTCTTGTTAGATTCTTTCACTGCAATGACATTACCATATGTATTAGCAACTTCTCCATCACTTGCTTCACTAGCTAATAAGCTATCAGTAACTTTTGCATCCAATGCATAGTTACCATTGATGATTCCAAAATCAACATCTGGCAATTTAGAAGCAATCTGCGCACCGTCCATTTCAACGATATCTAAGTTGTGAGGGTTTGAAGTAACTTGTTTTAAAGTAACGTTTGTAGAAGTGACTTTTACACTGTCATCTAAGGTAATTAAACCTTTGTCTTTCAATAACAATAAGGCACGAGCTTCATTGGAAGCATCATTTGGAATCGCAACTTGTGCACCATCTGGAATGTTATCTAGATCATTGCTCTTTCCAGCATAGATTCCCATTGGTTCAAAGTGAATTTTTCCTGCGGATACAAGATATCCATCGTCACCTTTTTTCAATTTTGCATCCTTATTATAAGAAGTTAAATAAGGTTGATGTTGGAAATAGTTGGCATCCAAAGATCCGTCTGTTGTAGATGGGTCAATTTGTGGATAATCAGAGAATTCTTTGATTTCCAATTTGTATCCTTGTTTTTCAAATTCTTTCTTAACATGCTTTAAGATAATTGCATGTGGACTTGTCGTAGCTCCTACGACCAATGTTTTAGTTTCTTTTGCAGATGTATTCACTGTCCCTGTTGCTACTAAAGACAAAGCCAAACCTGCAGAAGCAACTACTTTGACTAATTTACTAAGTTTCATAATCTTTATCTCCTTTTCTAACTTGGCTATACTCTACCATGTTCGAATCTATTTGAATAATTTATAAATTTAATATTAGTTATAAATGTTTTTTATAACTAGTGAGTTACCTTACGAACAATAGCATCGCCCGCAATTTGAATCACCGTAATGATTAAAAGAATCAAAACAATGATCACAAAGGTAACATCGCCCATAGAACGATATAAACCATAACGAATTGCCATATCTCCAAGACCACCAGCTCCAATGGTACCAACAATGGCAATTTGTCCAACTAAGGCAATCATTGAAATGGTAATGCCGCGAATCATACCAGGAATGTTTTCCCGTAATAACACTTTAAAGATAATTTCCCATGGGCTAAGTCCCATTGATAAACTTGCTTCAATAATACCTGCATCAATTTCCATGATTGCGGTTTCCATCTGACGAGCAATAAAAGGGGCCGTACCAATGACTAAAGGTACCAAGGCTGCCTGCATACCAATAGTTGACCCACAGATCAGACGGGTTAAAACCGATACAGTTGGAACCAAAATAATGAAAGGAATGGAACGGAATAAGTTGATAATTTTATCTAAAATCCAAAAAACAACCTTGTTCTCTAAAATTCCACCTTTGCGCGTAACCACGACAATCACTCCTAAAAAGATACCAATGACAGCAGAAATAAAACCACTGACAATCAACATATATAAGGTATCAATAATGGCTTTGGGAAATTCATCTGCATACATCACTGCATTAGGAAATAAACTTGCCACGTTTCATCACCTCTACTTTCACGCCTCCATCACGGAAGAATTGTAAAGCACTCTTAATATCTGCATCTGTACCTGTAAAGATTGCTTCAATTTGACCAATTGGGCAATCATGCACAATTTCAACATTCGCAAAGACTAAATTGATATCAACATTGTATTTGCGACTCACGGTTGAAATAACCGGATCCGAAGTATTGGCACTTTGGTACTGCAAGTGCACCAACATTTGATTTTCTTTCAATTGTACAAGGGCATGGTTATTGGCAATCAATTCATCGATTTTACGTGAATTGTTTGTCGTATTAATAAAGTTCTTCGTCACTTCTTGTTGCGGATTGGTAAATACGGAAACAATATCGCCCTGTTCGACAACACGACCATCTTCCATAACTGCCACATGATCACAAACCTCTTTTACAACCGCCATTTCATGGGTAATAATCACAACCGTCAAACCAAGTTTCTTATTTACTTCTTTAATCAAATCCAAAATGGTTTGGGTAGTTTGAGGATCTAGAGCACTGGTTGCTTCATCACATAATAAGACCTTTGGTTCATTAGCCAAAGCTCGCGCAATCGCAACCCGCTGTTTCTGTCCACCCGATAATTGACTTGGGTAAGAATCTCTTCGTTCTTGTAGATCAATAAGATCCAACAATTCATTTACCCGTTTTTCAATAGCTTCCTTAGGCCACTTTAAATGTTTTAATGGTAAAGCGATATTGTCATACACTGTACGCGAACGCATTAGATTAAAGTTTTGAAAAATCATCCCCATCTTTTGACGTTCGACACGCAACTCACTTTTTGAACAATCCAATAAATTCTTATCTTCTAGATATACGGCACCAGATTCAGGTCGTTCGAGTAAGTTAATACAACGAACCAACGTCGATTTTCCGGCACCAGAGAAACCGATAATACCAAAAATCTCGCCTTGTTCGATTTCCAGGCTTACATCTTTTACCGCATGTACTTCTTTTGTTTTGGTTTGAAATGTTTTTGATACATGTTCCAAACGAATCATAGTCAAAGTCTCCTCTCCATAAAAAAAGCTTTCGACCTATAGGACGAAAGCGAAACTAACGTGTTACCACCTATTTTTATAAGATAATCACTTATCTTACCTCAGAAAGTACAAATATACTCTAACGCGATAACGGGCGCATCCGTCATGACTTACCTATCAGCCACACGACTCCAAGTCCATCTTCTATATCCTTCTTCCTGTTCATTTCCACCAGCAGAACTCTCTAATAGGATCGGGTATATATACTCTACTCTTCTTCGTCAATTTAGTTAAAATTATACGGCATCAATCAAGGAAAAGTCAATGCATCCCCTTATTCAGATAATTTAGAGCCCATATAGATTTTTTCTAACATACGATCCAATGCGGATAAAAAGGAATCCCATTTTTAATCATGCGATGAATCAAAGGACGACCTAAAGTTTGAAAATAATGTTCAATCGTAGGAACTTGAAGAACTAATAAATCGCCCAATTTTCCAACTTCAATACTACCACGGTCAGCTAATCCATACTCTTTTGCCGCAAGCGAAGTGATGGCTTCTAATAAAGGCTGGCTTGGCATATTCCAGCCATTAAACAGTTGATAGATCATGGGTTGAAAACTGTAAACATAAGAGTTTGGCTTTCCGAACCCACAAGACATTAAAAAAGGTGGTTGGGGCTTTTCCATAAACATTTGCGTTTCTAAAACAGGTAGCTTCGTCACCTTTTTCGAATAGAATACATCTTGGGTCAAATCACGTCTTTGCAGGCGGGATTGATCGGTGCATAAAGTTAAGATCCCATTCATTTTCATCGCATATAAAGCCGAATGATCCTCCCGCAATTGATCGCCCAAGCGGACATGAAAAAAGCCCTTGTAGCTGCAATCAATAAAGCCTGGGACAACACATTCCCCACGTGCGTCAATCACCGCAGTAGCTGGATCAAGCCACTGCGTAAAAGAACCTGTGCTAATATCAATGATTTTATCGTGATGCAAAGCTATAAAACAATGCGATAGAACCGTAAAATCTTTATCACAGGTGTATAAATTTTCTATATTTTTTATAATCAGGGTTGCCTTCATGCCTCCATTATAAACTAAATCGCGTCAATCTTATAGAAGTTAATCGGTCTTTTCGTTATAATATTTGCGAAAGAAAAGAGGAATTTCTATGTTTCTACTGCAACGTAAAAAACGTCCTGTCATTGTGACCATTCATGGCTTTGGACAAAGACTACATACTGAATTTGATCCTTTAAAAGACTATTTCCATAAAAAATACAAAGTTGTTCAATTTGATATCTATGATGTCAATAATCCAAGCGATGCCAACGAAAAAGAATGGATAGCCCGTTGTGAAAGACAGATGAGAGAAATCACCCAACAAGGGGGTCCAGTCATTCTCATTGGTTTTTCAATGGGTGGAGTCATCGCCAGTTATCTGGCAACGATTTTCCCTGTCGAAAAGCTCATTCTCGTTGCCCCTGCTTTTGAATATCTCAATGTACAAAAAGTTCTCAATCAAGGTATCAAGATGGTTAAAAAAATGGCCAGTACGGAAACCAAATCCAATAAACCAAGCAGCCAGCAGACTCTGGCATTTACAAATATTGTAAGCACATATAAAGAATCAATTGCCGAAGTAAGTTGCCCGGTTCTATTACTGCATGGTCTGGATGATGAAGTGATTCCTATTTCCTCATCAAAAAATGCCTGCAAGAAACTTTCTTGCAAGCACCAATTAATTCTCTTTGATGGCGGAAAACACCGTATGCTCTACGACAATACCATTCAAAATAATATCTTTCCCATCATTGAATGTATGATTGAAGGAAAACTAGTCAACTAGTTGATCTACAACACAAACCCCATTCATTTGCATCATATCCCAAGCCACTTGGTTCCACTTAGATGCTGGATGAATCTCAGGAATATCGTACGTTTCCGTACAATTTTTCGGAACAATAATGCGATATTCTTTTTTATTATGTTCATTTAACCAAGTCTGCAAAGTTAAGACAAAATGTAAAACGCATAAATCTGTGCAACAACCCACCACAACAATATCTTGATAATAATCCAAGTCTTCTTGGAGAAATTCTTGGAAAGCTTGGGCATGGAAGGTATTGGTACTGTTCTTGGAAATCCATGATTTCACATAAGGTTTTAATTCATCAACGACTTCCGCTTCTTCACTTCCAATCACACAATGCTTCGGAAACGTTTCAAATTCACGCGTATGAGGGGGATGATTATCACAGACAAAAACATTGCGACAAGCCAAAGCATCCAATAATTTTTGAATCGATGGAATGATGTCGGCGATTCTTTCATCGTGCAAAGCCCCTTCTTTAATAAAGCCATTTACCATATCAATCACAAAGACGACTGGTTTTCTACAATCACTATATTGCATAATTTTCCTCTTTCTAAAAAGGAGTAGATTATTCATCTACTTCCTTTGGTTGATTTTGAAATTCTTGATAACGTTGTTCCAATAATCCCTGGAATTCTGGATGTTCTTTCAAATATTTCTTTACCGAATCACGACCTTGACCAATCTTTTCACCTTCGTAGCTAAACCATGAACCACTCTTATGGATGATATCGGCATCTACACAAAGATCAATCAATTCAGAAATATAGGAAATTCCTTCCCCATAGATAATTTCTAAAGTTGCCGTCTTAAATGGCGGTGCCACCTTGTTTTTCACAACACGAACACGAACTTTATTTCCAATCATATCTGAACCATTCTTAATGACATCGGCTTTACGAATATCTAGACGAACTGAAGCATAAAACTTAAGGGCTCTACCACCAGGTGTTGTTTCTGGGTTTCCATACATCACTCCAACTTTTTCACGCAATTGGTTAATGAAAATAGCCGTACATTCGTTATGGTTCATAATGCCTGCTAATTTACGCATGGCTTTTGACATCATACGAGCTTGGGCACCAACTTGTAAATCGCCCATTTCTCCATCTAATTCAGCTTGCGGAACAAGTGCAGCCACACTATCAATAACGACCAAATCTACAGCACCACTATCGACTAACATATTCATGATGTTTAAACCTTGTTCTCCAGAATCGGGTTGCGATAAGATCAGTTCTTCAATATCGACGCCTAAATTACGGGCATAGACAGGATCGATGGCATTTTCTGCATCGATAAAAGCCGCACGCCCTCCCTGCTTTTGTACTTCCGCAATCGCATGCAAAGCAAGGGTCGTTTTACCACTGGATTCTGGTCCATAGATTTCAATAATACGACCTTTCGGATATCCTCCGATACCTAAAGCCTGATCCAATAGTAAGGAACCAGAATGAATGGGTTCAACATCAACGGCTGGTCTTTCTCCCAATTTCATAATAGAACCTTTACCATATTCACGTTCAATTTGTTTTAATACATCTTCTAACAATTTATCTTGATTTTCTGTTTTCTCTTTTGCCATAAAATCTCCTTATTATTTAAGCAGGTTTTCTAATTGTGTAATCATTTCCCTAACCACATTGGCTCGCACTTCATTGCGAGGGCAATCGTATTGAAAATGAAAAGGATAGACCTTTTCTTTTGTCGCAATCGCACAATAGACACAGCCTGCTGGTTTTCCTTCCATGCTGGAAGGTCCTGCATTTCCGGTAAAGGAAACACAATAATCTACATCCATAATCTGGCGGGTATTCTTTGCCATGGCACAAGCGCATTCTTCACTGACAACACCATATTGATCAATTAAATCGGCATCTACATGAGCCAGTACTTTTTTCATTTCGGTAAAATAGGTGACTAAACCACCTTTTAATACCGCACTTGCACCTGGGATGGAAGCAATGGTACTGGAAAACAAACCGGCTGTTAAACTTTCGCAACTGGCAATGGTTTTATGCTGCTGCGTACAAAGTTTCACTACGTCCTGTGTCGACATTACATGCTCTCCAATACATATTTTTTCAATTTCATAAAATACACATAGCCACTATATAAAGACATGAAAGTAGCTAACCACAATAAAATTGATGCCATAGGAATATGGAATACGGCAAACGGCCAATTCTTCAAAAGCAAGAAACATAAGGCCAACATCTGTAGAACCGTTTTACATTTTCCATAAATTCCCGCACTAACGACTTGACCATGTTGACTGGCAACCATCCGCAAGCCATCGACCATCAAATCCCGGGCAATCATTAAAAGTACCGCAATCACATTGGCTTGATGCGTATAAACCATAAGAATCAAACAAGTATTTACTAACATCTTATCTGCAATAGGATCAGCAAATTTACCAAAAGAAGTGATTAAATTATACTTCCGGGCAATTTTGCCATCTAACATATCCGTAATGGAAGCCAGGGCAAACAGGATAAAAGCCAATACATCTCGTAGTGCCAATCCAGATTGTACATGGATTATGCCAACTGTTTCTGGAATACAAAGATAAACCAATACAACAACTGGAACTAAAATAATTCGTAAAACCGTTAATTTATTCGGTAAATTCATACAATGCCTCGTTTCTAATACGTTTCACCCGTATAATCTTCACCGGTACCATAGCTGGCATCATAGCTTTGATCATAACTTGCATCATAGCTTGTGTCCGCACTTTCATCTTGTGAACTGTCCGTTGTAGAAGAATCGGTATCTTTTTCTGAGCTCTTACCATTTTTATCTAAAATATCAAAATAGAGTACAGCAGAAGTACCTTCGGTCCAATTTGCTTTAGAGAAAGAAACCGATTTACCATTCAAACGAATCTTATTGTTCGAATACGTACCAATTTCCACTTGAATCAAACAAGCATCTTCCACTTTAAAAGTCTGTTTGAAAGTACCACTATACACTTTATCCGCATCATCGGTAATCAATTCATCATCTTTATAGACAGCGACTGTACTATCTTCTGGTAAAGTAACCGTAACCGTCACTTCATCCGAATGACCAACAATACCTGATACTTCATATACATTGTTATCTTTATCGCTGGCTTTTAATTTCACCGTCTTTGAACTTTCGGAATCACTGGTTTTCTTCTGATTTGCCAGTTGTGCTGTTTCTTTTTCTTTTTGTTTAATTTCCGTTTGTCGTTGAGCTTCTTCTTGCGCTAAACGTTTATTGGTACGATACGATAGACCTGCATTCACAATGGAGAGAAATAAAACGACTACAACACCACAAGCAATCAACTGATAGACATGTGCATGTTTCGAACGATTCATTTTTTGAATCGAACGTACAAGTTTATTCTTGCTTAAATTCTTGTTCTTTTTACTCTTAGCCTTTGTGGTTGTCCGCTTCTTTTGTGCCGCAGGGGCTGCCTTTTCTGCCTTTGGCGCCGCTTGGGGTTCTTGCGTTTGCGTATAAGCGGCATATTGCCGGCTATATGCTGCAAGAACGGTTTCCACTTCATCGGAAATTGCAGCATAATTTACTCCAATCGCTTCACAATACGCCTGCACAAAATAGCGAATAAAAGAAACATCTCCCTGGAAAACCTCTAAATGATTCTCTTCAAGGGCTTGGATGTAATTCGGTGCTAAACGTGTTTGCGAAGATATATCTTGAATAGAAAGCTGTAAAGCTTGTCGTCTTTGTTTTAATATTTTATTATAAGTCACTGTCGTGCCTCCTAGTTTACATTCCCCATTATAGCAAAAAAAAAGAGGACATAATAGGTCGATTCACAAGGAATTTCCTTGACAAAGTCCAAACCCATCTGTCAAAATAAAGCATATGCCGGTATAGTATAATGGCAATACGGGTCCATGGTAAGGATCAACTCGTGGTTCAATTCCGCGTACCGGCACCATTTTAAAAAAATAACCACACCGATTCATCTCAGGTGTGGTTTTTTATTGGAAAACAGGCATCTTCTTGGACAAGAAGATCCATTTTGATATCGGTTGCTTCCGTTGGCAAATCGGCTTTCGTACAAATTTGCCGACACAAAACCATCTTTTTAAAGGAAGTATTCGCTAAATAGCGATCATAGAAGCCTCCACCATAGCCTAAACGCTTGCCATCCGTAGTTGCCGCGCAACAAGGAATAATGGCTAAATCAATCTTTTCTGGCGTAATTTCCGTTTCCATCTTCGGTTCTAGAATGCCATACTTGCCTGGTTCTAAGTCATCCATCGATTGAATCGCATAGGCTTTCATCACCCCATACGCAAAACACTTTGGCACACATACAATTTTCTTTTGTGCTAAAGCTTCTTGAATAATCGGATGCGTATTAATTTCGCGTTCGGTACTCACAAAACAAAATAGAACCTTGGCTTCTTGAAAGAGCGGATGCCCTAGAACTTGATGAAGGATCTTTGCATCGGAAACCTTTTTTTCTTGCGGATCCATAGCCTTCACAAGCTGAGCAATTTCTTTACGAATGGCTTTTTTAGAAGTCATAACGTGGGTTTTCCAAATCCCCTACTTTTTCAATATGGTCTTCAATTTCGCGCAATAAACCTAACTTGATCTGCATCAATTGTTTTTGTTGGTCCATACTGGCCCCATCATCTAAGACAATCGAAAGAACCAGTTCAGACATCACCGATGGTTTCTGTACATTTAAGCTGTCTTTGGTATAGTTGTGCATTGCTAAAAACGCATCAATCATCTCATCGGTAAAACAACCTTCTAATAATTCAACATTTGTATAGCCTTCCATAATTCACCTCATACTATTTCTAATAAATCACGCAATGCGTGAATCATCTTAATATCCGTTAAAGAACACGGCATCGATTGCGAGTTCAACCAAATGGCATCCATACCAAAACGATGGGCACCAATAATATCCGTAGAAAAGGTATCCCCCACAAATATCACTTCTTCTTTTTTCAAATGGAGTTTTTCTAAAGCCAACGCATAAACATTGGGTGCTGGCTTTTTCTTGCCTGCTTGTTCAGAAGTAACAATCACATCAAAATATTTTTCAAAACCAATTTGTGCCACTTTATTGCGTTGCGCTTGATCATTCCCATTGGTAACCAATGCCAACTGATATTTTGCGTGCAGGGTTTCTAAAACCATTTTGGCATCATCCAAAGGGCAAGTAAAACGATATTGATTTTCGACCCACCAAGACCATAAGCTCTGAATGGGAAGCGATAAGTGGTATTTCTTACGCAAATTCTCTAAAACGAATTCTTTGCTGAAATTACCTTTCATATCCCACAACATACAATCTTGTAAGACAGCCTCTCTTTCGTAGGGATCATCAAAGCTGCAATAGGAATCCAACAAATAGGCATAGGCTTGATAAGAATACTGTACACGATTGCCAATTGTATCATCAAAATCAAATAAAAGTCCCTTAATCATACAAATCACCGCATTCATTGTACCACAGGACAAAAAAGAAAAAACCAGATCTCTCTGGTCTTATCCTTTCAATTTTTTATACATTTTATACATCATATCGCTAATTGGTAATGTGAAGTATCCAATATACTCTTCCACAACACCAGTAAAGCCACGTTTAAAATCATAGACTCCATAGCTTTCATCTTCTTTATCAAAGATTCCGCTGATACCATAGAAATTATAGCGGTTATAGCCATGCGCAATCGCATAACGAATCATATACCAATGAATCGCATAGGGTGCATTGTATTTACGGAATGTGTCATCTGTTGCACTATGCATATAGACAATTTCCCCATTTCCAATCAAGAATAAGGAAGTCGCCATATTGATGACAGGTCCATATTGTTCTTGCATCTCCAATGCTTCATTTCGCTTTTTCAAATTCAAATCTAAAGCTTCTTGTACGACACGTTGTTTCTTCACAAATTTCTTACTATTGGGAATCTCTTCCAATTTCTGTTGGATATCTGCCATTTCTTTATCTAAATCCGCCTTCTCTTGGTCAAGAGATTGTAAGAAATCCGGAATATCTAAATACGCCAACAAGAGCTTTCCTTTATCTTTAAAAGCTTCGATTTGGCGAACATACCATTCATCTTCGCGTTTCGCAAAACCCCGGCGCTCTGCTGTTTCATGCATCATATTTAAAAAGATGGAAACTTCATCTAAGCCAAGTTCACGAACTTTAATACCTTGTTTGATGGTTTTATTAATAGACCAACGGGTTTGTTGGTGGAAAGATTTCAATAATTCTTGTTCACTGCGACCATTGATCAACAAAGTAAAAATCCAACGCGGCTCACGATCTTCGTAACCTACCGTAAAACCTTCATGCTCATAACCGAGTTTTTGAAGCTTTCGGACTACATCACTGTGATCATAGCCACCTTCCACTACATTGCCATCGATATCTCTTTCTTTATGAAAAACATTGGGATCCATTTCCAAATAAAGTCCCTTTTTCGCATGTAGATAACTCTTTAACTCCTTGGTAAAGAATTTTAAAACTTCCGTATCCGAATAATCCATTAAATAGCCACGTTGCGCTCTATAATAGCGATAAATTTTCATCACAGGAATCGAAGTTAAATTGGTTGCACAAACCAATTGGCCATCTTTTTTAACACCTACATATTCTACATCCCATCCATCAACCAGCTTCTGTTGCATAGCTTCTGGGGTATTTAAAAATTGTCCACAAGGATGATTTTCTTGAAAAGAGGCATATTCTTCGTCTGTCAATTGGACAAATTCTAGCATTGAATCACTCCTTTTTCTTTAAACATCATACCTTATTCATAAAAAAAAGCAAAAAAATCACGATTTGACACAAAAAAAAGACAAGAAAATCAAAATCTTGTCCTTTCTTCTGTATAGATTAACATCCAACAGTTGGTTTTGCACCTGTTGAAACGGGTACATGCTTGAATTCTAGACTCTGTAAATTGTTAATCAGTTCGCCAATTGTTTTACCAGAGGATGTTGGTACGGCACACACTTCTTCAATACTTTTACATTTGTAATCTTTAGCGGAAGTACGAACCGTCAAATCGGATTGAATAATCACTTCTTGACCAGCTTCATCTTCCAAAATCCAGGCATTGTACTGTTTCAAACGGTCGAAAAATTCGTTACGAAACAATTCAATCACCTCTTTACTAATATTTTTTTTATTCACTCTTCATCCTCCAAGAGTGTGATAAACTATCTATTACAAGTAGTATAGCACGCAGGAAATGCTCTGTCTTGCATAACACAATTTCTTTAGAAAGGTTTTACAAATGGCAAATGTACAAATTATCGGTGGCGGACCCGCAGGTTTAATGGCAGCCTATAGTGCCAGCTTAGCAGGACACACAGTCACTTTATTTGAAAAAAATACTCAACTAGGCAAAAAACTTCAATTAACCGGACATGGTCGATGCAACATCACCAACGCATGCACCAAAGAAGAATTCTTTACCCACATCGTGCATAACGCACGCTTTTTATACAGCTCTTTCGCCCAGTTTTCCAACCAGGATCTATTAGCCTTTCTCAAGGCAAATGGCTGTCCAACGATTCAAGAAGAAAACGGCAGAGTTTTCCCTTCGACTAACTCTGCGGTTGATGTCATACTCTGTTTTATTGAAGTATTAAAGAAACAAAATGTCACCATCAAAACCAACGAGCCTTGTCTATCCATTCAAGTAGAAAACCAAAAAGTAAAAGGTATCACTACGCCAAACGGCTTTTATCCAAGTGATGGTGTCATCGTTACAACCGGAGGAATGAGTTTTCCTACAACCGGAAGTACCGGTGATGGCTATCAATTTGCCAAAGACTTTGGTTTAACCATCCAACCGTGTTTACCGGGGCTTGTTTCCATTCATTCCAAGGATGTTATTGATCTAGCTGGTTTATCCTTAGAAAAAGTTCAAATCCAAGTCAAACAAGGCAAGAAAGTTCTCTATAAAGAAACCGGACCTATTCTCTTTACCCATCAAGGCTTGAGTGGACCAACGATTTTAAATGCGAGTAACTTTTTAATCAAAAAAGATTGTAAATCCCTGCAAATTGATTTTGTCCCATCAAAATCATTGGAAGAATGCAATCAACTCCTATTAAAAGCCCTACAGAAACACCCCAATAAAACTGTGCAACACAGCCTGGAAGACTTGCTTCCAAAACGCTTTGTCCAATATTTATTAGTAAGGGTGGCTATTGATGCCAAACAAAAATGTAATACAATCACAAAAGAAAAGCGTTTGGAACTCTGCCAGCTCTTAAAGGCTTGTCCTTTTTCGATAGATGGTTATGGCGATTTCCATGAAGCAATGGTTACGGTTGGAGGAATTTCTGTTAAAGAGATAGACCCTAAAACCATGGCTTCTAAAAAAATCCCTAACTTAAAATTTGCCGGCGAAGTTTTAGATTTAGATGGACAAACGGGTGGCTATAATCTACAAATTGCCTGGAGCACGGGCTATGTAGCAGGTGCTACCATTTAAAAAGGAAGGACTCAGCCTTCCTTTTTAAAAGTCTTCTACGGTACAAGCATTCATGCCATCAATAATGGCTTGTTGATCTAAATCTTTACCAATAAAGACAATCTTATTTTCACGATCTCCATACTTTTCATCCCATAAATCTTTTAATTCCGGATGTAAAGATAGTTCTCTTTCTTGAATCTTCGGTTCACATGCACAAATCCACATAGAATCTCTACCCGTATTAATTTGTCTTCCCGCTTGTTCGAAAACATAGAGATAATCCGGATCTTCATCAACCCATAAATATCCTTTGACCCGAATAATGCCTTGTGGCCACGTTGCAGTATAGGCTTTTAATTTATCTAGGGAGAATGGTTTTCTTGAAGCATAGACAAAGGTTGAAATACCATACTCTAAAGCCTCACCTAAACGTTCATGGTCGTGATCATGATGATCATGGTCATGGTCATGTTCTTCCCCACTTAAAGCTTTTACCCAGCCTTCACTATAATAGGCTTTCTCAAAATCAAAATTGTCGGTATCCAACAACTGGTCTGGATCCACTTTTCCATAGTTTGTCTCAATAATCTTGCAGTCTGGACATAAGGCATGAATCACTGCTTTGATTTGTTCTTTTTGTTGGTCATCGACAAGTTCTACCTTATTTAAAACGACAATATTCGCAAATTCCATTTGCTGGATCAAGAGCGATTGAATATCTTCTTCCGCTTCGAACTTTTCCCGGTTTTCTTCAAAATCAACACCGCAATCAAATTCCTGGGCCAAACGATAAGCATCCACAACAGAGATAATATTATCCAAATGGCAGACTTCAGGAATACCTCTTGTTTCCGCACTTTCTTGCATCATTGTTAAAGTTTGGGCAATCGGAATTGGTTCACAGATTCCACTTGCTTCAATCACGATGTAATCAAACTTATCCATTTTCGCTAAGGAAACAATTTGATCAATTAAATCATTTTTCAGGGTACAGCAAATACAACCATTGGATAAAGGCACTAAACTATCATCGACTTGTGCCACCGTTCCACCTTTTTCAATTAAGCTGGCATCAATATTGATTTCTCCAATATCGTTGACAATAACCGCTACTTTATGCCCGTTGGGGTGTTTCAACAATTCATTTAATAAGGTTGTCTTTCCAGCTCCTAAATACCCTGTAATCAGTGCCACAGGTAAAGATTTTGTTTCTTTTTGAAGTATCATTCTTCTTCCTCCTTGATATTTCCCTTCTGTATATTTGGTTCAATAAAGTGCTTGTAAGAATAATCCCACAAGGTCTTGGAACCTAGTTGTGATTTCTCATTTCGTTTCAATACTTTGGCTTTCGTCGCGCCCCACTTCTTCCAAGATTTTCCTTCTGTAGCTGCATTTAACATAACCGGTTGAAAGTTATCTAAGGTATGCGCAAAACAAGCTTCTGGCGTTTCATACGCTTCAAATTCTTGCCACAGATCCATCAGCTTTTTCCCCTGGTCTTCTGGTAAAATTCCAAACAAGCGCTTTGCGGCAGCCATTTCGCGTTCGGCCTGGGTTTCCTGGGCCTTATAATCATACGCAAAAGTATCCCCGGCATCGATTTCCACAATATCATGAATCAAGACCATTTCCATAGTATGTAAAACATCAATATCCTCATTGGCATACTCTTCTAACAAAAAGCACATCATGGCTAAATGCCAAGCATGTTCAGCATCATTTTCCCGTCTTTTTCCATCCGTTAATAGCGTCATTCTCTGGATAAATTTTTCTTTGTCGATTTCCCGAATAAACGCAATTTGTTTTTCTAAACGATCTTCCATAGATTCCTCCATCTACAAATTCGCATACGCCAAATACAACATTTCCATGGCTTTTTTATCCTCTAAATACTCAAAAGGATGTGGCATACCTTCATATAAAAGCTGACCTTGATGATAGGCTAGAACCTGCATAAAAGGAACAGTTTCCCATCCTGTTTCACTTAAAGGCTTTGTTGAAAACAAACGGCCATGTTCCAAAGATGTCATATATAAGCTGTTTTTAAAATTAGTATGCACATATAAGTTTTCCTGATCATACAACAAGATATTTAATTTGTTCTTCCGTGCCATATGCATCAAAACATGATTGATTACCCGAAAGCGTTCCGAAGAAGTTAACGGACTCTTTTTGATTTGACTGGCTTGATTGATACGGCCCACAATATAGTAAAGAATACGTTCAGAATCCGTCTGTCCCGCTTGTTGATCCAAATAGCGATTCATTAAAGAAAAATCAAAAATTGTACCATTATGTACCAAAGTCCAATTACGGCCATACCGATCTTTTTTGGTAAAAGGATGACAATTTAAATATTCCATATTTCCAATCGTGGCATAACGAATATGCGCCAAAGCACAAGATGTTTGATAGGGTGCCTTTAGTCGACTAGCCAAATACGAACTCTTTAAAGCATTGATTGGTTCTTTTTCTATAATAGGTGTATCTTGGTCTAAATTAGCCAAACCCCAGCCATGCGGATGTTGGTTGGCATGCGAAAAAAACGTCTTAAGCCAAGGATTTATTTCTATTTCTTCACTTGCAGAAAGTGCAAAAATCTCACACATAATTTTCCCTCTTATCTCTATAGTTTAGTAAGCAACGATAGCGAATGCAAGACCTAAATCCGATAAAAAAATCACCGGGCTTAGCCGGTGATTCATTTTATTCCGCTTCTTTTTTAATTTCCATATCCTTCGGTAAGATCAAACTTAAGACAATGGATACCACAAAGACTACCGCAACACAATTGCCCGCAAAAACATCTTGAACGATTTGAGGGAAAATATGCCAAATGTCTGCTTCCGTACCAGAAGTGAAACCAATACCTACCGCAAGCGATAAAGCAACAATGGTTACATTTCTTTGGTTGAAACCAGCCTTTGAAATCATCTGAATACCAGAAGTCAAAATAGTTCCAAACATCATAATTGTACATCCGCCTAATACCGATTCTGGTAAAGTCGCAAAGAAATTACCAATTGGTGGTAATAGACCAGCTAGAATCATGCAGATTGCCCCTGTCGCAATCGTAAAACGATTGACAACACCGGTCATATTGATCAAGCCAATATTTTGTGAGAAAGAAGTAATAGGTGGACATCCAAACAAGCTGGAAATACTACTGCAGAAGCCATCGCAAGCCAAAGAACCAGAAATTTCTTTTTCACTGACTTCCCGATTTAATCCAGAATTCACTAGAGCAGAAGTATCCCCAATGGTTTCCGCCGCTGAAACCAAAAAGATCACAGCAACGCCAATAATAGCGCCGAGATGGAACTCAGGTTTAAAAGGCAAAAGATGTGGTAAAGCAATCAAACCTTCGCTCATAATCACTGATAAATCGACTTTGCCCATAAAAATTGCCAGTACATAGCCGACAAACAAGCCAAATAAAACCGATAACTGTTTTTTATAACCTTTGGCAAAAATATTAAACAATAAACAAGCAGCCAGAGTAACCGTGCCTAGAATCAAGTTTTCAGCCGAACCAAAGCTGTCGGTATAACCTCCACCAAAAGAACGAGTTCCTACGGAAAATAAAGAAAATCCAATGGATGTTACAACGGAAGCTGCAACAATTGGAGTAATAATCTTTTTCCAGTATTTAGCAAGTAAACCAAGGACTCCTTCAAAGATTCCTCCCACTAAAATAGCGCCAATTGCACTTGGATAACCGTAGGTAGCACCAACATAACTTAGAATCGCAACAAAGGTAAAACTAACTCCCATGACAATGGGTAATTTAGAACCGACTTTCCATACGGGATAGAGTTGCACTAAAGTTGCGATACCTGCCACAAACATCGCATTTTGTAACAAAAAAGCAATTTGATCTTGACTAAGACCACTTGCCACACCGATTAAAGTAATAGGTGTTAAGTTCGCAACAAACATAGCTAGAATATGTTGCAGGCCAAATGGGATGGCTTTTAAAACCGGAACGCGGCCATCCAATTGGAATAAGTTTTTCATTTCTGTATTCTTTTCCATAGATCCTCCTGTTTGTTATAACAATTTAATTTAAACAAAATGCCTATAGTTTTTCAAAGAAAAATATAATTTTTTCGACAAAGTAAAAAAAACGATTCAATCCATTGGATCAAATCGTCTTATTTAGCTTCTTGACTTCGTAAAAGTTCTTTTATGATATCCTCTTTTTTCAAAGGTTTCGCTATATGCCCATTCATCCCTGCCTCCAGACAACTTTGTCTATCTTCCTGGAACGCATTGGCTGTCATAGCTAAAATTGGAATCTTTTTGGCATAGGCACTTGGTAAAGCACGAATTCTTTTTGTTGCTTCCAATCCATCCATCACTGGCATCATGACATCCATAAAGATAAAATCAAATGTATTTTCGGGTTCTTTTTGGAAAAGCTCTAGCGCTTCCTTTCCATTCTTTGCCGAAATAATTTGAAAACCAAGTTCTTCTAAAAAGAAGTGAGCGATTTCCATATTCACATCGTTATCTTCCACCAACATGGCTGTCTGGCCTTTAAAACTTATATTCTCAGGTATGACAAGTTCCTTGTTTTCTGGTTGCGGATGCGGATCAATTTTAAAAGGAATCGTAACCACAAAGGTTGTCCCTTCGCCTTCTTTACTCTTCAACTCAATTGTTCCATGCATTAATTCCGCAATTTCTTTAACGATGGATAAGCCAAGACCAGTTCCACTTAATGTTGTGGTACTTTCTTTGCCTTCACGACAGAATGGTTCAAAGGCATGTCTTTGAAACTCTTCACTCATACCAAGACCATTGTCTTGACAAATAAATTCATACACACAGCTATCCCCATCATCAAAGATTTCTTCACAATTTAATTTAACCCAACCACCAACATGATTGTACTTTACCGCATTGGAAGCAAGATTCATTAAAATACGATTTAAATAATTTTTACTTCCAATCAAATAGCGATGTTTCATCTTTTGATGATCTATGGCATTGATTAACTGTACCGTATTATCATTGGCATAAGCCTCAATGATTTCGGTTTGGCATTCTAATAGTGCAAATAGATCAAAAGGTTTATCATCTAAAACCATTGAACCGGATTCCAGTTTACTAATATCCAAAATATTATTCACTAAATCCATTAAGTATTCGGCCGAATGAATCGTTTTTTGACGATAGTCATAAAACTTCTCTACATTATCTTTATTTTTATCTGCTAGATGAATCATACCTAAAATACCATTGAGTGGCGTACGAATATCATGACTCATCCGACGTAAAAACAAAGTCTTTTCCCGGTTAGCCCGATTCGCCTTCACGATTGCCATTTCCATTTGTTCTTTGTAGTTTAACTCTTGTTCTTTTTGTTCATTAATATCGTTGGCCGTCATTAAGATATGCGTCACATTTCCTTGTTCATCGCGATTTTTGACAATAAAGGAAAGGGTATACCAAATATATTGTTTGGTACGTAATTCGATAGAAGTCACCGTTTTATTTTTCAAACGTTCTTGAACCGTGGAAAAATCCATGAATTGTTTGGCAAGTTCCCAGTTTTCTTTACAGACATTGTGCTCTAAAAGGAGCTGCACCATTTCGGATATTTTTCCTGTCCGTGGATTACGAATAAACTTCTTGTCCGGTCCGGAAACTGATGAATATGTCTGTTTCTCTAAATCAATTACCGCAATTTCAAAATAGAGATTACTTAAAGCTGAAATAATCTCATTTTTACTTGCTTCCTCAACTAAAGCTTGGCCTAATTTTTCATTCATTGCTTCTAGCTCTCGTTGATGGGCATTGTCTTTTTGTACAATCGAATCAATGGACTGTAGGCCAAAAATCACTTGAAAATCATTGGCATCCAATGGATTCAATTTAGCCACTTTACACGCAAAATTTTCAAAATGGATGACCCCAGGGATATTTTGACCGCGGTATTCCCATATATCTTGATGTTTCAATGTTTCCATCAATGCTTCACGTTTAAAATGCTGCCAAAAATCTTGTGCATATTTTTCCGAAAGGATGTGATCACGAAAATATGCAATGACCGTGGTATAACAGCCAAGTTTTTCATCAACAGAAAAGACCGGATTTGTTTCTTCTTGTTTAATGACTTGAATCGTATCTTTTTCTAAGTCGCATAAATACACCATCGTATAATCGGTCGATAAAGCCGATAACATATTATCGCGGTTGGCAATAATGGCATAACTATTGGCCAGTTCTTTTTCGTATGCAAAGCGTTCGAGAACATAATCGTTAATATCGGTAATAATACCTTGTAAGAACGTATAATCCCCCTCGCGCACTAAATTTGTCGCATCACTGACCCAAATCAGACCGTTTTTACTTTTTAAACGATAAATTTGCCGTTTGGCTTCCTTTGCGGAAGAACCTTCTAAAATGCGCGCTACAAAATTATCTACAAGATCACGGTATTCGTCTGCCATCAAATTCGTAAACTTATTATCAAATTGCTCTTCAATTTCTTCTTTTGTCCAGCCTAAAATTTCCAAAAAACGCTCGTTCATATACAGAAACGGATAGCCTTCTTCTAAGGCACATTGATGAAAGCCACCGGGGATATTTTCTAGGGCGCTTATCAGCATTTCCGGTTGGACATTTTTCCTTGAATCTTTACTGCCTAGATTCAGACCATTTTTGCCTTTATGATTCATTGTATTTTCCTTTTGGATACCGTATTAACGATATCCTTTTTTCTTTCGTTTTACCATTTGTTGATGTTGGAATTGCTTCTTCTGAGCTTGTTTCTTTTTAGAAGCTTCCACATTAAAACTATGTTTTTCTAAGACACAAATACATTCGATATGTTCCGTTTTTGGAAACATGTCGACTAATTCAATTTTATTTGTGGTATATCCACACTTCTTAAAGCCCTTTAAATCACGCATCAAGGTTTTTGGATCACAAGAGATGTAACAAATCTTTCTTGGATTTAAAGCTGTTGCGGCTTCGATAAATGGCTTTGTCGTTCCAGCTCTAGGTGGATCTAGAACAATCACATCAAAGTGATGGTTATAGCGCTTAGCCTCCATCATGAATTCGGTCGAATCCATATCGACAAATTTCATATTTTTAACATGATTCTGTTTCGCATTATGGCGCGCATTATGAATCGCATCAGAATTAATTTCTACACCCATAACACTCTTACAGCTATCTGCTAAAGTTAAACCAATCGTTCCGACACCACAATAAGTATCTAACAGGGTATCCGTTGGTTTACAATTGACCATCTTCTTTGCCAAGCCATAGAGTACTTCACATTGTTCGGAATGAATTTGATAGAAAGCCGTTGCCGAAATGGTAATTTTCTTTCCACATAAAATGTCCGTAATGGTGCCATCCCCATATAAAACCAAGGGTTTATTTTCAATAACGACACTCGTTTGACGTGAGTTAATCGTCTGAACAATGGTTTTAATTTGAGGGAATTCGCTTGTTAAAACTTGAATCAAATTATGGCGCGAAGGAAATTTTGAAGTTCCCGTCACAAACACAACCATAATTTCTCCCGTCGCATGGGCTTGACGAATCATCACATGACGTAAGACACCAGTTCCATTCTGATCATTATATAAATAGATTTTCATGGACTGCACAAGTTCAGTAATACGATCAATGATCTGATTGATGATTTCCGGTTGCAACAAACGTCCAGAATCTTTGATTACGCGATGACTATGGGGAGCATACTGTCCGGCATAGACTTTACCTTTACTTTTGCCAAAAGCGACAATGACTTTATTGCGATAGTGCGTTTCTTGTTTGGCACGAATTACATCGCCAACTTTTACATTCACGGCATATTGTTCCGCTAAATTTTGTACCATCTCTTTTTTATTTAATTTTTTCATATAATTCCTCACTCAATTTTGTCACATCCGTACAATGAACAACAGAAAAGCCTAATTGTTTGGCTGCTTCTATGTTTTCCAATCGATCATCCACAAAGACACAATCCTCAGGTTTTAATTGATAGCGATCGATTAATAATTGATAAATTTTCAAATCTGGTTTACAGAGCTTTTCCGCAAAGGAAAAAACGCCTTTATCCGCTTTAAACCACGCATAGTTCTTCTTAAAGTAATCAAAACAATCTTTCGGAATATTCGAAAGAAAATAGATGGAAACACCGCGTTGTTTTAAAGTTTCTAATACATCCATACTAGAAGGAATCGGCTGCACATAGGCAAACCAGGAAGCAAACATCTTTTCAAATTCTAAGCGATAGTTTGGATAGGTCTTTAAGCCAATTTCAATCAAGTCTTCTTTGGTGACTAAGCCTTGATCAAACTGATTCCAAAGATCGGTAAAATACAGTTTTTTACAGGCCTCGATGACCTTTTGATCCGTAAAGATTTTATTTAAGAAAAAGTCTGGAGAAAACCGAACCAAAACATTTCCTAAGTCAAAAACGACTGCTTGCTTCACTTTTTAGCCTCTTTTCATTCTAATCTGCAGTTCCATTATACAGAAAAAAAGAACAGTTGCCTGTCCTTTTAACAAAATTGTTGAAATTGCGCAATGATTTTCTGATAACAAGGAAGCTTGACCCCATACTTTTTCGCCAAACGACCGACCTCATAGATCAAGCCATCAATCTCACTGGGTTTTCCTTGCATGATATCTCTTTGCATAGAAGTGGAAGCTTGCGGATCTAACGAATCCAAGATGGATAAGTTATATTCCACCATATTCTTTTGAAAAGGAATATCCATAGCGTGGGCTAAAGTTTCAATTTCATGCACCAGCTGGGCAAAGAGTTCCCGCTCTTTACCAGGTTTCTGCATAGCCTCTGCAGTGGCATGATAATACAGTCCACAAGTAGCCGCAGCAGAGATATAGGAATACTTTTCAAAAGCTTCGGCTTGGATGTTTCGTGAAACAATGGCTTCAATGCCACTATCCATCAGATCTTTTTGAATCTTCACTAAGCTTTCATCAACAACATGATCTCTACGCCCATATACCAGCTTAAAGATTTCGCCTTTTTTCCAAATAACACCTGGTTCTTTGATTTCCGAGGCAATATAAATGCAACCATCGCAAACTTTGGCATCGACCAGTTTTTGCAGTCTGGCACCTGTACCATAAACATTTAAGATAGGAATAATAATCGTATGCGCATCACTTACCCGTTTGATTTCATCAACCATATTCATTAAAGAATAGCCTTTAAAACAGACAAAGATGACATCCGCAATCTCTTTATAATCCTTTAATTCCATCGCATGAACGGGGATGATTTCTTGGCCTTGGCTGGATTCAATGACTAAACCCTGTTCCTGCATCTTTTCTAAGTGTTGACCACGTGCAATTAAGGTAACATCTTTACCCGCTTTACTCAAATAGGCACCAATGCAGCCACCAACACCACCAGATCCTAATACGAGAATTTTCATAGCAACTCCTTTCTTGAAAAAAGCCTCTTGCGAGGCTTATTGTTACTTATTGGTATTTACAAGTAATTCACAAATCTTACGACTGTAGGCAATTGGATCTTCAATTGGGAATCCTTCAATCAATAAGGCTTGATCATATAAAACTTCCGCAACTTCTTTTACTTTTTCTTTATCGCTCGTAAATAAAGTCTTCAAAGTTTGGAAAATTGGATGGTTTGGATTCAATTCCAAAATACGTTCGGCTTTCATACCACCCATTGGACCATTTCCTTCTGGCATATTCGCAAAGACTTTTTCCATTTCAAAAGATACACCTTCACCAGCTGTTAAACAAACTGGATCATCGCTTAAACGATTGGAAATCTTAACTTCCGCTACTTCATCTTTCAAAGCATCTTTCATAAAGTCTAATAAGTCTTTATTATCGCTTGTCGTTTGTTCCAATTCTTTCTTTTCTTCTTCGGTATCTAAGTCCAAGTTTCCTTGCGAAGCATTTTTAAAGGTCTTTTCACGGAATTGTTGCAAAGTCTGCATCACAAATTCATCTACATCATCTAATAGATAAATGACTTCGAAATCTTTTTTCTTCAAAGTTTGGACAATTGGCAACTTGTTCATCATTTCCAAGTCGGATCCAGAAACATAATAGATTTCTTTCTGGTCTTCTTTGCAACGATCTACATATTCGTTCAATGTAGTAAGTTTCTGTTCTTTACTTGTATAGAACATCAATAAGTTTTCTAACTTATCTTTGTCCATACCCCAGTTGTTGTAAACGCCGAACTTGATGTTTAAGCCAAAGGCTTTCCAGAATTTTTCATAGGCATCACGCTCTTTTGTCAACATCGTTGTTAACTCGGATAAGACTTTCTTTTCAATACGTTTGGCAATCAATTTTAATTGGTTATCGTGTTGTAACATTTCACGAGAAATGTTCAAAGATAAGTCTTGGCTATCAACTAATCCTTTGACAAAGCGTAAGTAGTCTGGCAACAACTCTTCGGCATGATCCATAATGAAGACACCACGACTATACAATTGTAGACCCTTCTTATAGTCTTGATTGTAGAATCCTTGTGGTACATGACTTGGAATATATAGTAAAGAAGTAAAGCTTACATTTCCTTCTACACTAAAATGAATCACGCGCATTGGATCTTCATAATCATAGAAATGATCTTTATAGAATTGATTGTATTCTTCTGGTTTGATTTTACTCTTTTCTCGTTTCCATAAAGGAACCATTGAGTTTAAAGTTTTATCTTCGACAACCGTTTCATATTCAGGTTTTTCCTGGTCTTCCGTTCCTGGTTTTGGTTTAGAAGTTTCTACTTGCATATGGATTGGATAACGAATGTAATCCGAATACTTTTTAATTAAGTTTTCAATCGTATATGTTTCCAAATACTGTGAATAATCTTCTTCATCGGTATCATCTTTTAAAGCTAAGATAATCGTTGTACCACGCGTTTCTTTTTCGGTTTCCGTAATATAGTAGCCATCATCACCTTGGCTAACCCATTTATAAGCGGTATCTGCTCCATCTTTTTTAGAGACGACAGTAACCGATTTTGCGACCATAAATGCGGAATAGAAACCAACACCAAATTGACCAATGATGTCGACATCGGAATTCTTTTCGCCTTCTTTTTTATCCATTTCTTCCTTAAAAGCTAAAGAACCAGATTTGGCAATGGTACCTAAGTTTTCTTCCAACTCATCTTTATCCATACCAATTCCGTTATCGGAAATCGTCAATAAACGATTTTCCTTATCGGGGTCCAAACGGATTTCTAATTCATCGGGATTTACATGTCCGGCATGTTCAAAATAATACTTATCGATGGCATCACTGGCATTCGATACTAATTCACGTAAAAAGATTTCTTTGTGCGTATAAATGGAGTTGATCATCAAGTCCAATAAACGCTTTGATTCAGATTTAAATTGTTTTTTTCTAGGCATAAGGCATCCTCCTTTTTAGCACTCTGTTTAACTTCCTGCTAATCATACAACAGTTCCTTAGCAGTGTCAACACAAGACTGCCAAAATAAAAGACAAAAGCTAAGCCTTTGTCTTTTCACGTAAGATTTCCGTTGCCAATTCCCAGTTATCCTTCGATTGTGCTTCACTGCAATCTCTCCAAGCGCCTAAATACGGTGTGAAACCCAAATGAGAATACATTGCGATAGCACCATAACTATTGGTCTGGGTTGCAAGATATAGCGGATACTTTGAAGGAATTTGATCATACATCGCAATCAACTTTGAAACCATTGCACTGGCAATTCCTTGGTGCTGCGCCGATTCACTGACGGCTACATAATGAACGCGTAAACGATTCTGGCCAAAGTGATTGCCTTGCCATAACCCAGCGGAACCAACTAATTCACCTTGGTCATTGCACACAAATAAAAATTGCGAAATAAATTGTTCTTTTTCTTGCAGGAATTCATCTAAGCTTTGATTGGCTTCTTCCAAAGAATCATATAAACCAGCTTTAAATTGTAATTCAGCCCATGCCGCTTTCATCGAATCATCCCATGGACAATATGTATAGCCTTGGGCTAAGGCTTTTACTTGCCCTTGTCTTTTTCTTGGAATAATCATCAATAAAGGACGATATTCCACACTTTTATCCAATACAGTCATACAGTCTCCATTTCTGCATCCATTTTAACAAAATCCCTAATTTTTTTAAATTTTTTTTGAAAACATAAATTCCTTTTCTATAAATTTCGTTATACCTTGTTTTTTCTTTTTGTTTTTGGTTTTTCCAAAAATATCTATTGAGCTTCTTCCTTTTCTTTTTCATAATACTATCAGGAGGAAATAAAAATGACATATACAAAACAAACCTTAGCGAAAACCTTTGATCATACCTTTTTAAAAGCGTATGCCACAAATGCAGACTTAGAAAGACTCTGCCAACAAGCCAAAGAAATTGGTGCAGCAATGGTTGCGATAAATACCGAATGGACAAAATTCTGTAAAGAACAATTGAAAGGAAGCGATGTGCATGTAGGTGCCGCCATCTCTTTCCCACTCGGACAATCTGGACTAAAATCAAAGCTTGATGAATGTCGCAATGCGATCGAAGATGGAGCCGATGAAATTGATTATGTAATACATATAGGAAAAGCCAAAATGCATGATTGGGATTATCTAAAAAAAGAAATGGAAGAAATGGTCAGCCTTTGCCATGCTTCAAATAAAATTTGTAAGGTAATCTTTGAAAACTGCTATTTAGAAAAAGAGGAAATCAAAGCCTTAGCCGAAATTGCCAAAGAAGTAAAACCTGATTTCATTAAAACTTCAACCGGATTTGGAACTGGTGGAGCCACGGTTGAGGATGTAAAATTAATGGTGGAAACCGTACAAGGAGAAGTAAAAGTAAAAGCCGCTGGAGGAATCCGTGACTGGAAAACTTGTAAAGCAATGTTGGAGGCAGGCGCACAAAGAATCGGAACTTCTTCTTCTTTAAAAATCCTAGAAGAATTCGAGGCGCAAGCATGAAACCTTTGTTTTTAAAACCAGCTATCTGTAAAACTATTTGGGGTGCCAACCGAATTAGTAAAGTTCGTGGCTACCAAGAAGATATTGGTTCTTGGTGGGAAGTCTCTGCTCATCCCAATGGAGAGAGTAAAGTTGCCAACTTACCTGGTGAACCAAATCTATCGGATGTCTTGAAAGCCGATTTAGATGGAATTTTAGGGCCTGGCTATACCCTACATGAAATGTTACGTTGTGCCTATTTGGACACCAAAGATAACTTGAGTATTCAAGTTCATCCCGATGATGCCTATGCCTTAGAACATTCCCATGACTATGGAAAATATGAAAGTTGGTACATTGTCGAAGCCAAAACACCAACTTATTTAGTTGCCGGAACCCTTACAACCGATGCCGAAGTTGTAAGAAAGGCTCTAGAAGAAAACAATCTCGATCCATATTTAAAGAAATGGCCCGTAAAAGCCGGGGACTATATTACTATTCCCAATGGTACCTTACATGCCTTAGGAAAGAACATCTTAGCTTTTGAAGTCGGAACCAACAGCGATACAACGTATCGCTTCTATGACTACAACCGTAAAGATGCCAATGGGAATACCCGTCCTTTGCATGTAAAAGATAGTTTCAACGTAACAAATTTTGCGAATCAGCCAGAATTTGTACCAGCTCAAAAGGCGAGTCATAGACTTTCAGATACACCATATTTTACGGTAGATGAATACTATGTCGATGAAGAAATGACCATTTCAAGTAAAGAGCACTTCTGTGTTGTAACCAACATCGATAAAGCACCTTTACAATTCACATGGGGAAAGGAAACCTTAACATGTGGAGGATATGACAGCTTCATTCTTCCTTATAAGGAAGAAATCCACTTACTTCCTAAAGCACATGTCCTTGTAAGTAATCCAAAGAAAGGAAAATAAGCATGAAAAAAACAATCTTAGTAACGGGCGCAAATGGGTATTTAGCTAGCTACATCTATCACGAAAATAAAGATGCATTTAACTGGATTCGTATGACACGAAAAGATGCTGACTTCACAAATCCGGATGCCGTAGCAGACTTTTTAGCTAAACAATCTTTTGACATTTGTTATCACACGGCTGCCAATGCAACCACAGCCTGGTGTAACGAAAATCCTGAATTAGCCCATAAAATCAACGTAGAATCTACTCAAAAGATCATTGAGGCTTGTAAAGCTAAAAATGCACTATTGATTTTTTCCGGAACGGAACAATCCTTTAACGGAAAGGTAGAACATGGTCCTTTTAAAGAAGATGAACCAGTAAGTGCCGTAACCGTTTATGGACAGCATAAAAGTGAATGTGAAGCCTTAATTCATGAACAATTAGATAATGCCATCATTCTTCGTTATTCATGGCAAATGGGATTGTCTTTTGATGGTGTAAAAGCCAGCCCTAGCATTGTCAAAAATGTAATGAATGCCTTGTTGCATCAACAGCCAACTAAATTCACTTGTAATGAAAAACGTTGCATGACTTATGCGAAACACTTGGCAAAACAATTCCAACAAATCACTGAGTTACCTGCCGGTACCTATCATGTTGCCAGCACCAATGAATACACAACTTATGAAGCTGCATGTTTTGTAGCCAAAGAACTAGGTGCTAGCCAAGAAGCTATCGACACCTATATCTTACCGAACAAAGAAAGATATAGTGACCGTTTCCGTGATTACCGTTTGGATAATACCAAGATTCAACAATACGGCATTCACTTTGGAACCTTTGAAAGTGATGTCAAAGAAATATTAAAAGACTTCAACTGGATGTAAAAAGAAGACTTCCGTATGTGATACAACCCTAGTCAAGTAGACATGGGAAATATTTAAAAATCTCATCGATCAACAA
>QUIQ01000010.1 GCA_003480165.1 Firmicutes bacterium AM41-11
TTGCCGTAATCATTGCCTTTATTTTCAGTATTGGTATGTATTCCGGTCTATAAGATCAAGATAGGGAAGGTGGAATGAAAAATTCTATCTTCCTTTTTTTGTGTCTCAACAAAGTTTTCTAATTTATGCTAGAATAATGACATATTGGGGAGAATGCATATGGCTTTGGAAATGAAACATTGTATGCAATGTGGAAGTGAATTGGTTTTAAAAGAATTAAAAGACGAAGGGATGGTTCCTTATTGTCCGACCTGTAAGGATTTTCGTTTTCCAGTCTTTAATGTTGCGGTCAGTATGGTTGTTTTAAATGAAACCAAGGATGAAACACTACTTATCAAGCAATACGGAAAAGATAGTTATATTCTGGTTGCGGGATATGTGAATAAAGGCGAAGATGCCGAAGATGCCGTGATTCGGGAAGTGAAAGAAGAGATGGGATTGGATGTGCAGGCTTTGTCATTTAATCACTCCCATTATTTTTCGAAATCGAATACGCTTATGTTGAATTTCACAGCTATTGTAGAAGGCAAAAGTCATCCCAATTGGGAAATCGATTCGTATGCTTGGTTTCCTTTAGAACAAGCACGGGAAAAGATTCGTTCACAGTCTTTAGCGGAAGCATTTCTTTTAGGCTTTTTAGATGGAAAGTACGATTTTACTTATGCAGACAAGAAATAAACAAAAACGTGATATTGGCTTAGTTTTATGTGGCGGTGGCGCGAAGGGAGCCTATCAAATAGGCGTTTGGAAATACTTAAAAGAAGTTGGCGTAGACCAACGAATTGCCGCAATTAGTGGAGCTTCAATCGGAGCTTTAAACAGTTTGTTGATTGCACAAGATGAATACGATAAAGCTGTCCTACTTTGGAAGAGCTTGCGTCAAGGGGATTTATTTGCGAGTGCCAGTGATTGGAAAGAAATCCGTCAATTGCTCTTGCAGCGGAATTTTTCTTTTTTTACTCAAGATCGTATTTCTTATTTTATCGACAGTGGTCTAGCGTGTTGGAAACCCAATGCCCTTCCGATGGATTTATATGTCGGTCTTTCTATCGAAAAAGATTTAAGTTTGGATCCTTTATCGAGTGATACGAAATTTCGAGCCCGAGAATTGTTATTTGAAAGTGAATTTTATAAAATTAATTCCTTAGATAAGGAAGATATTACGAATCTATTATTGGCTTCCAGTGCCATACCGGGGATTTATCCTTCTCATACCATTGAAGGAAAGAAAACCGTGGATGGCGGGGTCATTGATAATAGTCCAGTTCGACCTTTGATTGAACAAGGCCTTAAAAAGATTCTGGTGGTTCATTTAAATGAAGATGGACCCGATGAGAAAATGAAATGGGAAAAGAGTATTGCGGGATTAGATGTGGAAGATGTAATCTTCTATCCCGTATATCCAAGTGAACCTATTTCGTTTTTTGATACCTTTGTCGTCAATAAGGTATTAACGATGGGAAGAATGGATTTGGGCTATGAAGATGCAAAAAATCAGTTAAGTAAGTTGGGAGAGTGAAAGATATGCATATTGCAGTGTATTTAGGTTCTTCTTTAGGAAAAGATTCCACCATTCAAGAAGCAACAAAAGCATTAGGCACTTGGATTGGTAAAGAAGGACATACTTTGGTTTATGGTGGCGGACAAACCGGTTTGATGGGAATTGTAGCCGATGCTTGTTTAGCCGAAAAGGGAAAAGTGATTGGGGTTATTCCTACTTTTTTAGAAAAGAAAGAGATTACGCATCATAGTTTGACGGATTTACATGTGGTAGATACGATGGCCGAAAGAAAAACGATGATGATTGAATATTCGCAAGCTTTTGTGGCTATTCCGGGTGGCGTTGGAACATTAGAAGAGATTTCCGAGATTATGTCTTTGTTGCACCTGAATCGTTTACAGGCACCTTGTGTTTTCTATAATCCAGATCATTTCTATGATCCGATGCATCAATTATTAGAAAATATGGCCGATGGAGGTTTCTTTGATCAGGCCTTTCTAGAAAAAGTTCATTTTTGTAGCACGATAGAAAAAGTGGAAGATGTCCTAACATCTTATGCAAAGGAGCATTATTATGGATAAGAAGCGAAGTAGTTTTTCCGGCCGGATTGGCTTTGTCCTGGCGGCAGCAGGTTCGGCTGTTGGATTAGGAAATATTTGGCGTTTCCCTTATTTAGCCGCTAAATACGGTGGGGGAATGTTCTTATTGGTTTATTTGATTTTAGTGGCAACCTTTGGTTACACGATGATTATGTCAGAAACAACCATTGGTCGTATGAGTAAGAAAAGTCCCGTTGGTGCCTTCCGCTTTTTCAGTAATGCGAAATGGAGCAAGTTCGGTGGCTGGATCAATGCCATCGTACCAATGTTGATTGTCCCTTATTACAGTGTAATTGGTGGATGGGTATGTAAATACTTGTTCGAATACATTAAGGGTAATGTCCAAGGTGTAGCTACGGATACGTACTTTTCTTCTTTTATCAGTAATGGTTCTTCAGTAGAGCTATGGTTCTTATTGTTTATGGGACTAACGATTTTTGTCATACTGATGGGCGTGGAAAATGGAATTGAAAAAGTATCGAAGATGATGATGCCAATCTTGATTGTCTTGGCTTTTATCATTGCTGGATATTCTTTAACACGACCTGGCGCTATGATGGGTGTGAAATATTTCTTGGTTCCTGACTTTAAGAATTTTTCCTGGATGACCGTTGTAACGGCCTTAGGGCAAATGTTCTATTCGCTATCTGTGGCAATGGGTATTTTAATTACCTTTGGTTCTTATATGAAAAAGGAAATTGATATTGAAAAGAGTACTTCCCAAGTAGAAATCTTTGATACTTTGATTGCGATTTTAGCTGGTTTGATGATTATTCCTGCGGTCTTTGCCTTCAGCAATGGAGATCAATCTGCTTTGCAGGCAGGACCTTCTTTGATGTTTATTACTTTGCCAAAAGTCTTCGCGTCGATGGGCTTTGGACAAGGTGCTGGTATCTTATTCTTCTTATTGGTTTTATTAGCTGCACTGACTTCATCTATTGCCTTAGCTGAAAGTGCTGTATCAACCATTGAAGATGAATTATCTTTTTCGCGAACTAAATCTTCTTTATTGGTCGCTGGTATTATGGTTCTTTTAGGTAGCCTTTCTTCTTTAGGCTTCGGTCCATTATCTTCAGTTACTTTATTGGGTATGGATTTCTTAGACTTCTTTGATTTTATTACCAATTCGATCATGATGCCAATTGGTGCCATTTGTACTTGTGTTCTTGTCTTAAAAGCGGTTACGATTCCACGCTTAACCAAAGAAATCAAGTCAACTTCTGCTTTTAAACGAGAAAAGATCTATGTGTTTGTTTTGAAATACTTGGCAATTCCTTTTATTCTTGTGATTTTATTTAGTTCCGTATTTAATGTGTTAGGCATTATATCGATGTGATGAATCGAACAACGCTTATTCAACAATTTGAAGCTTTTGTCAGTCAATATGATTTAAGTGATTCCCGTGTTTTATTGAAAAAAGAACATAGCTATCGTGTTGCAGAAAATTGTGAGAGATTGGCTAAGGAATTAAATTTGGATGTAGAGTTTGCCTATGCGATGGGAATCTTGCATGATATCGGACGCTTTGAGCAATTGAAACGCTATCATACCTTTCATGATGCAAAATCATGTAACCATGCCTTTTTAAGTGCTGATTTATTGAAAGAGTTTGGTATCCATGATTCAAAGCTGGATTTTTGTATACGCTGGCATAGTGCTTATCAATTGCCAGAATGTGAAGAATCTTTGCGACAAATGGCAGAACTTTTACGGGATGCGGATAAAATTGATATTATTCGGGTCAATGTCTGTTCAAGTTTTGAGGATATCTATGGCCTTCCAGAAAAAGAGTTGTACCAAACTTCCATTAGTCCGGCTGTATGGCAAGATCTATGTGCGCATCAAACGGTGTATCAAGCGCATCGTAAAACCGCAATTGACTTTCGCTTAAGTCATGTAGCTTTTGTGTATGGATTATATTATCCGCAGAGTAAACAGTTGTTAGATGAACAAGGATCTATCTGTCAGATGTTAGATTTCACAAGTCAGATTCCTTCTGTGAACCAGCAATTGGATCAACTACGAAAGGAAATTGAACGAACCATTCATAATACAAATTAGTATCATTATGCACTTTGTCTATACAAAGTGTTTTTTTATTCCTCGCTTTTGCGCTTTTGTGCACTGAAGTAGAAAAGCTGTTCGCGATATTTCGTGACTGTACGACGGGAAATATGGATATTCTCTTTGGCAAGAATTTTACGTATAGCCTCATCACTATAAGGGTGGGCTTTATCTTCGTTTTCAATGATCTCTTTCATTTTCTCTTTAATTGTATAAGCTGATATTTCCTTTAACCCACTGTGCGAAAAGAGTTGTTTGATTGGATAATACTTGTCATTGTATTCAAAACTTTTTTGGTTGATGGCCCGGGAAATTGTTGAAACGTGAAGCCCACATTGTTTCGCTACCATTTCTAACGTACAATAGTTAATTTTTCCATCTTTAAGAAAAAAGTCTTTTTGAATTTGGCATAGTGTATCCATGATTTGAATCAGGGTTATATTTCTTTTCTGTAGAGCGCTCAATACCTGCTTGGCTTCCTGGCGTAATTGTTTAAGCTCTTCGGTTGGATGTTTCAAATCTTCAAATTGAAGGGAATAATCTTGGTTGATGCATTCGAATTCAAACTTGTCATGATACGATACTTTGCTTCAAGCTTTTGAAGAAAAAACAAGTGAGTCCGATTGTTCTAATTGTTGGTATTATCGTCTTGTCTATTGCAGCTTCTGCTATTGGTTTATTGTAATAGAAATAAAAAAGCTCATGCATAAAATTTATGCGATGAGCTTTTTTTATTCTAGAGCTTGTTGAATATATTGATAGATCTCAGCGGTAGTATTCATATTTGCCAGCTTTTCCAGGGATTTTTTCTTTGAGAAAATTTCAATAATATCGTTTAAAATGCGAATATGTTTGGTTTGGTCGGTTGCACACATGCCAATAATAATTTGGGCCTGCCTTCCGTTATTGAAAAGAACGGGTTCTTTAAAAGTGGTTAAGGCAACGTCGATATCATTGACACCTTTGTCGATACTTGAATGGGCTAAAACCAATCCTTCGGATAAGAACATATATAAATGACGTTCTTTTTGATCATAGAGAATGGCATCAATGTATTCTTGTGTAATGGATCCATTATCCAGTAATGGCTGACAAGAAGTGATTAAAGCATCTTCCCATTCTACAGCTTCCTGGCAAATTTGAATGTGCGATAGCTGCAAGTAGTGCAATAAACCCAGTCCATAATCATTTTTAGGAACTTGCTGAACTTGCAGGTGCGAATAATAGTTTTGTAATTCATTCTCAAAGGCATCCATCTTGTCTTCGGGAATGTATTTTTTTGCGATGGTTAATAAATCGTTAATTTGAATTCGAGTTTGCGGTTCATTGTACATGCATTTGCGTAAAATAGCTACGCGATCTTGATCGGTTAAAATGGGATGTACAATAATTAATTTACTTTCGTTTTCTAATACAACTGTAGAGACAACGACGTCAAAATTATGATTTGGGGTGTATTGGCTTAATGGTACATTTTGAATTTCGGTTGCCTGCGGGACTAAGTGTTGAATTTCGTTCTTAATCATATTTCCTGTGCCAATGCCATTGGGACAGATGACAAGAATTCGATAGGTTGCCTGGTTTGGGTTCTTAGGTGTCATAAAAGCCCCAAAATGTAAGGTCAAATAGGCAATTTCGGCATCGGAAATATCAAAATGAATTTCATCTTTAATCTGTTGAAAGGCCGATTTTGTCAGCTCGAATAATTCCGAATATTCGGTTTGGATGCTTTCCAACATGGGATTTCCCAACTGAATTCCATAGCGATAGCGATACATCGAGGTCGATAAGTGGGCGGTTAAAGCACGAATCAACTCATCTTTGTGATCGTATTGAATACCAGAAATCTGTTCGAATTTATCTACAAGGAGCGTAGCAATAGTACGCGATTGTTCGCTTTGATCACTGATATTTACGGGTATAGTCTGCAGGCGGGAACCAAGTAGATGCAAAGATAAGTATAAGATTTCTTTATGATCTAAATCTTGGAAGGTTTTTTGTACTAATTGATATTCTTTGGTGCTTTCGATTTCTTCTTGGTCCATATCGGTAAAATCAATTTGATATTTTTGATTGTGGATGGAATAGATGAAAGCCGCAAGAGTCGAAAGGGTACCACTTACGTATTCTGCATGAAGTTCAAATTCAATTTGTCTTAGCTTTGCGAAAATCTCTTTTAAAGCCTGGTTTTGGGCTTCATTTAAAATAGAATTGGCATAATAGTCAAAAAAGGGCGGGAAGAATAAAAAGAAAATGGCCCGTTTCTTAATCGCATCACCCATGATGCGATACCCAGATTTTAAGGTATAGACAAGATTTAAACCTTGTTTATGGAGATAATCCGAAACGACTTTTAAATCAGCAATGATGGTATTTCGACTCACATTGCAGATGTCCATGTAATCTTTAATATAGAGATTTTTATTGCGCAGAATGGTAATGCACATTTCCAGTCTTTGCCGCTCTTTTGGTGTGTAATTTTGATTGAGCCGGGTTTCCTTTTGACCAAAGAGAATTTCTTGAATTTTTTTCTTATATGTTTCTTCAATAAAGATTCCTTTGGCTCTTTGTTGCTTCATTTCGGGCATGGAGTTGCATCTTAACCAATCGTTGATCTTGTTTAAATCGTAATAAATACTTCTTTTTGATACGCCCATTTGATCGGCAATGGTTTGAACTTTAATAAAACCGGAAGCATAGATAATGGATTGAAGAATTTCTTTACAATGTTTATCGAGTGGAAACGAAGCCATATTATTCACCCTTTCTGCTAGCTAATTGATTCTTTATTTTATTGTGATATGGTGTTCCTTTTAAATCGTTTTTGGCTTTTTCAAAATAGAGAAGACTGTTCTTCTTATCTTTATTATACTGATATTGTAAGCCCAATAAATATTCTAAAAGACCTTGTTCTTTACTGTGATTGGGACTTTGTGCGAGAAGTTCTTTGCATGTTTCTATATCATCCGCTTTTTTCTCAATAAATACACGATATAGGATATCATTATATATTTTTTCTTCATCTTTACAACAAGTATCAAGTTGGTCTTTGACCTTTTTTGCCATTTCTTGATTTTCGGTATCTAGGAAATAAAAATAGATACTGTTTGTTAGCTGGTAGCGTTGTTTTTGGGATAGCTTCGCATTTAACAGTTCATTGGTTTTTTGGCAGATTTGTTTATCATCTTTGCATTCTAAATAAATCTTTAATTGATTCCAATGGCAGCTGACTTCACCAAATAATAAGGTAAAAAGCTTTCCTTCGGTATCTTGTAAGGCAAGATCGTATTGTTTCTTGTTGACGTGCTTTATAAACCGGTTCCAACAAAAAGAGCGGGCTACATAAGGTATTGCAGCAGCGATTAATGCGATAATAAGAATAAATAAAAGCGATATTGACATAGAATGACCTACTTTCTATAGAACTATAGTAAAGGAATCGTGAAAGAGAGACAAAACCAATTCACTGCACAGAACTGTGCAAAATTTGTGTAAAACGTGTGAAAAACTGCATTGTAATCGGTTTCTTTGTGCTTTTTGTCCATATTTTGCACAAAACTATGAAAATCTTTGGCCTGGTTTTGCCATAGTAAATCCGACATAATGCCATTGTCGAAGGAGGTAAGCAAAATGATAGAGCAGCTTTTAAAAGAAGAAAATTGTCGTGCTGTACAAGGTGTGAAGGATTGGAAAGAGGCAATCCATCTTTCTCTTGAACCATTGGTAGCTCAAGGCTATTGTACCGATCAATACGAACAAGCTGTATTAGATAATACGGCAAAATATGGCGCCTATTATGTTTTGACCGATGACATGGCTTTGATTCATGCATCAAGTGAAGCTGGGGTAAAAGAAACACAAATGGCTGTGACTGTGTTAAAAGAACCCGTATATTTTACAGAAGATGGCAGTGCTGTTCGCATTTTAATTGCCTTGGTTGCAAAAGATCAAACGAGTCACATGGATGGAATTGTGGCTGTTTCAACAATCTTTGGCGATGAGGGAAATGTGAATCCCATTTTAGATGCAACAACAGGAAAAGAAATCTTTGATTTGTTTGTTGAAGCATCCCAAGACTAAAAGGAGAAAGAGAAAAATATGTTAGATTTTATTATTAATATCTTATCAACTCCAGCCATGTTGGTAGGTATTCTAGCTTGTATTGGTTTATGTCTACAAAAGAAACCAATCGAAGAAATTGTAAAAGGAACCGTTAAATGTATTGTAGGGTTCTTAGTATTGAGTGCCGGGGCTAGTTTCTTGCAAAGTGGTTCGTTAAATGCATTTGGAGATATTTTCAACTATGCTTTTAACATGCAAGGGGTCGTTCCAAACAACGAAGCCATTGTAAGTTTAGCTTTAAGTAATTTTGGAACCGATACTGCTTATATTATGGCAATTGGTATGGTATTAAATATTGTACTTGCCCGCTTCTCGCGCTTGAAATACATCTTCTTAACTGGACACCATACATTATATATGTCATGTATGTTAGCCGTTATTTTAAGTGTTGGTGGATTAAATGGATTCGCATTGTGGATTTCTGGTGGATGCTTGTTAGCCTTTATTTCTGCAGCTTCTCCAGCTTATTGTTCAAGTACAATGGAAAAAATTGTTGAAACAGATGAATTGGGTTTCGGTCACTTTGGTGGAGCTGGATACTGGTTCTCTGCACAATGTGCAAAATTATTCAAAAACAGTGCGGATCAATCGACAGAAGATATCAACTTCCCACAACGTTTAACGTTCTTACGTGATACAACAGTTTCCATTGGTTTGACAATGGTTGTATTCTTCTTAATTGTTACTGGTGTTGCGGTAGGTCGTGGTATTTTACGCGCTAATCCAGATACGATTTTAAAAACATATACAAACTTAAGTGAATTGTTAAATGTTGGTACCGAAACTACCACAAACTGGGCTGTTTGGGCAATTACACGTGGTTTAAGTTTCTCTGGTGGTGTTTATATCATCTTAAGTGGTGTACGTTTAATTGTTAGTGAAATCGTTCCTGCTTTCCGTGGAATTGCCGAAAAATTGGTTCCCGGAGCTGTGCCAGCTATTGACTGTCCAGTTGTATTCCCTTATGCACCAAATGCTGTATTAATTGGATTCTTAGTATCCTTTGTTGGTGGTATCATTGGTCTTCTTGTTTTAACATTCTGGGATAAAACAATTAGTCCTGTCGCATTGATTCTTCCTGGTGTTGTTCCACATTTCTTCTGTGGTGCTACAGCTGGTGTCTTTGGAAATGCCGAAGGTGGATTAAAAGGATGTGTATTCGGTTCTTTCATGCATGGATTGTTGATTACTTTCTTACCAGCTATCTGTATGCCAGTTATGGGTGCATTGAACTTCGCAAACTGTACATTCTCGGATGCTGACTTCTCTTGGATGGGAATCGTATTCGGAAATGTAGCACAACATGTAACCGGAAATGCCTTGATGATTGTATGTATTATCGTATTCTTATTGCCAATTATTTATAACATTGTCGCACCGAAAAAGAAGGTTGCTGAATAGAAAGAAGGAAATATAAAATGGCTACGATTCGTAAAGTAATGTGCTGTTGTGGACAAGGTTTAGGTTCATCCATGATGGTCGAAATGAACATTGAAAAAGCGTTGAAAAATTTAGGAATTGAGGGCGTTAGTGCAGGTCACACTTCTTTATCAGAAGTAAGTCCAGCTAGTGCGGATCTATTTGTGGTAGGAAAGGACATTGCTCCCCAACTACAAGATTATCCCCGTGTTGTTGTATTAAAGAAAATTTTGTCAATGAAAGAATTGACGGAAAAGTTGGAAAAAGCTTTTGCGCAAGAAGCCGATGAATTCCATATTGAATAATTTTTAAGGAAGGTGAAACCGAAAGGTTTCATCTTTTTTGGTTGAATCCTCTTATAAGCGCGCCTATAATCAGAGCAAGAGGAAGAACATATGGTTACGATTCGACGCATTGTTTGCTGTTGCGGAAATGGCTTAGGCAGTTCTTTAATTGTTCAAATGAATCTGGAAAAGGTATTAGCTGATTTAAATATTACGGGTGTTCAAGTAAGTCATCATTCGGTTTCGGAAGTTTATGAATATAGTGCCGATTTATTTGTGATTGGAAAAGATTTAGAAGCGGCTTTTTTAGCCATGCCAAGAAAAATTATTTTACAGGACATTGTTTCAAAAGAAGAATTGAAAGAAAAGCTGCAAAAAGCGTTCAAAATGAAAACCGAAGAATATTGTATTCGCTAGCTGTTTGGATGGAAATCCAAGCAGCTTTTTTCTTGAATCTAATGTTTTTTAGGTTTTGTGCAAGCCATTGTACTGTGAAGTTTTTGCACAAACTATTGAATCATCATGGCCTGGTTTTGCCGGTTCCTTTACGTAATAATGAAACCGAAATAGGAGAGATTGCTATGGAACAAATGGAATTAAAAAAGCTCCAAATCTTATCAGCCAAAATACGAATTGATATTTTGGAAATGCTCGTTCATTGCGGACAAGGACATTTAGGAGGAGCGATGTCTTTGGTTGAAACAATGGCGGTTTTATATGGGAAACAACTTCATGTGGATCCGAAAAATCCGCAATTAGAAGATCGAGACATGGTTGTTTTATCCAAAGGTCATGCTGGACCAGTTTGGTATGCTACTTTAGCTGAATGTGGATATTTTCCTAAAGAATGGTTATTCACATTAAACCAGGGAGGAACCAAATTGCCATCGCATCCAGATCGTACGAAAACACCTGGTGTAGATATGACAACGGGTTCGCTTGGACAAGGTACCTCAAGTGCTGCTGGTATCGCAACTGGACAAAGAATGAAAGGCAGCAAGCGCTATACTTACTTGATGGTAGGAGATGGCGAATTAAATGAAGGACAATGTTGGGAAGCTTTCCAATACATTGCTGCCAATCGTTTAAATAATTGTATTGTGATTATTGATGACAATAAACGTCAATTAGATGGCTATACGAAAGATGTATTAAATCCTTTCAGTATTCCAGACAAAATGAAAGCTTTTGGCTTCCATACCGAAGTTGTAAAAGGACAGGATATCGAAGCCATTGATGCTGCAATTGATCGTGCCAAAGCTGTTAAAGATCAAGCTGTATGTATTGTCTTAGATTCCATTAAAGGCGCTGGCGTAAAATACTTTGAAGATATGGTTTCGAATCACAGTGTGAAATTTAATAACGATGAAGTGATTGGAGAAGCAAAAAAAGCTGTAGAGAATTTGCAGGCATGGATTGAAAAGGAGGAACCATCATGTTTAAGTTAGTTTCAGACCGCTCAACCAATGGGAGAGATATGCGTTTAGCTGTGGTACAAACCATTCAAGATTTGATGAAAACAAATGATAAAATCGTTGCTCTGGAAGCCGATTTAGGGGGAGCTAGTAAGTTTACGGATATTCAAAAAACCAACCCTGATCGTTTTGTACAATGTGGTATTGCCGAAGCCGATATGATTGGTATCGCATCGGGATTATCGGTTGAAGGATTCATTCCTTTTGTACATACATTTGCACCATTTTCAGTTCGTCGAGCTTTGGATCAGATTTATCTATCTGGGGCCTATGCGAAAAACACTTTGAACATCTATGGTTCAGATCCTGGTTTCTGTGTCGGAGCTAATGGAGGAACGCATACGACATTTGAAGATATGGCAATTATGCGAGCTATCCCAAACACAATTGTGATTGATCCCGTAGATGATGTACAATTGGAATGGTGTATTCGCCAATTGGCAACAATGGAAGGGGTTCATTACTTCCGTGCCAATCGTAAAGCGGTTCGTCAATTCTATCAAGCAGGTTCAGAATTTACCCTTGGTAAAGGAAATGTTGTCAAAGAGGGAAAAGATGTATGTATCATCGCTTGTGGACAATTGGTAAATGATGCGATGGATGCAGCTTTAGATTTAGAAGAAAAAGGTATTTCTTGTGAAGTGATTGATATGTTTACAATCAAACCATTGGATGTAGACTTACTATTAAAAGAAATACCAGGAAAGAAAGCTGTTGTCACTTTTGAAAATCATTCCGTCATCGGTGGCTTAGGTAGTGCTGTAAGTGAAGTTTTAGCGGAACATGGAATTGCTGTTCCATTTAAACGCCATGGTGTAGAAGATTGTTTCGGTCAAGTTGGTTCAACAGACTTCCTACAAAAAGAATTTGGCTTAACGAGTCAAGATTTAGAAAAAACTATTTTAACGGTATTGAATCGATAGAAAGAAGGGAAAATGTGAAAAAGATACACTCCATCATTTGTTGCTGTGGGCAAGGCTTGGGTAGTTCTATGATTATGGAAATGAATGCAAGGAAGATTTTATCTTCAATGGGGTACGCAAATATTTCTGTTTCACATCTTTCTTTATCTGATGTATCCCCTGAAAAAGCGGATTTAATGATCTGTGGCTTAGATGTGGCATATCAATTACGGGATTATCCACGTGTGATTGTTTTACGAAATATCATTATGTTGGATGAATTATCGGAAAAACTTCAAGCTGCGCTAAGCACAGAAAAAAATCGTTTCTTTATTGAATAAATGGACAGGTAGTCGAAGCTTATATGAGTAGTTTTGACTACCTGTTTTTCATTTACAATTGGTAGTAAGAGTGAAAAAATGGGGATAGAGAGGTGAGGCATATGATGCAAGATAATCTATCTCAAACAAAGATGAATCAAGAACAGATGAAAACGGTCATTTGTTTGGCCATTGAACAACTCAAAGAAAAGAATCGTTACGATTGTACAACCGATGATTTAGTTTCCCAATATGAAGATAATGTTTTGACATACTGGAAAATATATCTTGGCATGAATGCCTTGCTAGTGGCTATTCTGTTCATCTGTATGGGGTATGTATTGGCAATCCAAAATAGCTTGTTTTTGGGTATTGTTTTCGTTGGTATCCTTTGGGAAGGCTTTGTTCTCTATAAAGCGATGCGGCAATACGCGTATTGCCAAACGATAGCGGCTTGTTTAAAAATTATCTTAGTCGAGAGCCCCAACTTGCTGAATGCTCATTCGATTCAAAGAATACTGTATGAGAACGGTAGATAACCGTTCTCTTTTTTTGTACAAAAAGTAAAAAAATGATAAAATGGCTGTTGCAAAGAAGGAGAGTTTTATGAGTTATCAAACACGTATATGGATTACTGGTGCAAATGGACGACTCGGCCGTGCACTTTGTGAAGCTTATGAAAATAATACAGATTATAAGCTATTAAAAAGTGATAAAGAGGTGCCAGTAGAAGATTTAAAAGCCGTTTTAACTTTTGCCAATCTAAATCGTCCCAATGTTATTATCAACTGCGCTGGTTTGACTGATGATCAAGCCTGTGAAGAAAATCCCGATGACGCTTATCGCGTTAATGCGTTAGGGGCAAGAAATGTTGCGATTGCCGCTCGTCGTTTGGATGTGAAATTAATTCAAATGTCGACAGATGATGTTTTTGGTGGACACAATAATGTTGCCAAGAATGAATTTGATGTGCCTAAGCCAACGACTATTTATGGAAAGAGTAAATTGGCTGGAGAAGCTTTAGCTCAATCGTTAACGGATAAACATATCATTGTGCGTAGTTCTTGGAACTATGGTATTGGAACCCATGATTTTGTTGATTATATCTTGGCAATGGCAGAAAAGGGACAAGATATTGAATTGCCATTTGATTCCTATTCAACGCCAACTTCGGCATTGGCTCTTGCTGATTTTGTTGAAACTTTGATTGAATCGGATGAATATGGCCTTTTCCATGCATCTTGTTTAGGCGGATGTTCCCGTGCTGACTGGGCTAGAGAAATCTTGCGTTATACTGGACACGCTGAAATTGCGGTGCGTACGGGAAATGTAGATTCTATTAAACCGCGTTACACTTTACTAGATAATATGATGATGCGTATTACGGGAATCTATACCATGCCAGAATGGAAAGCCGAACTCCATGCATATTTAAAGGAGAAGAAATATGAAGAAAAATAAAGGAAAAAAGAAACTCGGCTTAACGACGGTTATTTTTATTGCCTTGATAGCTGGGGCAGTAACTGGAACCATTATCAATAATTTCTTCATGCATATTGATGTTGTAAACAAAGTGATTGTGGAAGGCATCTTTTATGTCATTGGACAAGGTTTCATCAGTTTGATGAAGATGCTTGTCGTACCTTTGGTTTTTTGTTCCATTGTATGTGGGGCAGCTTCCATTGGTGATACCAAGACCTTAGGAAAAGTTGGTGTACGTACAATTATCTTCTATATTTGTACAACGATGCTTGCTGTAGCGGTTGCTTTGAGTGTCGCTTCTTTGATCAATCCTGGTTTAGGTTTGGATATGAGTGCTGTGGAAAATGTGAAAACGACCATTGATAGTTCTGCCACAAATACCGACTTATCTTTAGTGGATACGATTTTAAATATTATTCCTACCAATCCAATTGCTTCTTTAGCGAATGGAGAGATGCTGCAAATTATTGTTTTTGCTTTGATTGTAGGTATTATTTTAGCGAAATTAAAAGATAAAGCACAATTGGTTTCCAACTTCTTCCAACAAGGAAACGATATCATGATGGAAATGACCATGATGATTATGAAGATTGCGCCAATTGGTGTTTTCTGTTTAGTTGGTCGAACTTTTAGTGAACTGGGCTTTAGTGCTATGGTTCCAATGTTTAAATATATGATTACCGTTGTCTTGGCATTGGCTATTCAATGTTATGGTGTCTATATGATTATGCTTCGGGTATTTGCTGGTTTGAATCCCTTTAAGTTCGCAAAGAAATTCTTCCCAGTTCAAGCCTTTGCCTTTAGTACCGCAACATCCAATGCGGCAATTCCATTAAATATTGATACGTTGGAAGAAAAGGTTGGTGTTTCACGTAAGATTTCTGGTTTTACCATTCCTTTGGGAGCAACCATTAATATGGATGGAACTTCCATTATGCAAGGTGTAGCCGTTGTCTTCGTTGCACAAGCTTTTGGTATTCATTTGGATCCTGCCGATTATTTAACTGTTATTGCGACGGCAACCCTGGCTTCTATTGGTACAGCCGGTGTACCAAGCGTTGGTCTTGTTACCTTGGCTATGGTCTTTGATTCGGTTGGCTTACCAGTTTCTGGTATCGGATTGATTATGGGAATTGACCGTATTCTAGATATGTTACGTACGGCTGTAAATATTACTGGAGATGCTGTATGTACAACTATTGTTGCCAAACAAAATAAAGAATTGGATAAAGAAGTTTTCCAGAATAGTTAATAGAAAAAGAGAGATATCGTCAAGGTATCTCTCTTTAATTATTGAAGTATTTATAACAGATGGCGTTGATATCGCCAATCACATTTTCGGCATCATCTACACCTTCCGTAAATACGACGATTGCATATGGCTGTTTGGCTTCGACATAACCAACGGCATTCACAACGTTGTCTACAGCACCATATTTTTGCGGCATTGAGATTTGAACTTGGGTATCTAAGTATTGCCCTGGCGTGGCTTCTTTCATAAAGCCAATGAGTTCTTGATAGTCGTCTTTATGGTCATATAAATAATGGATGCAGTCTTCCATGTAATGTGCCGTAAAATTATTGTCCTGGTAGAAGTCTTCATCAAAGCTGCGTTTCGAATATTTGGTTGCCTGCTCTTTAAAATCTTGGTAAGAACCTAAGTTGCGATAGAGACAATGGGCTGCCGTATTGTCGGATTGGGTAATGGCCAACTCTAGTAAATCGGATAAAGGATAATCGTATTGACCATCAGCTAGCGAAGAAGCACCTTCTTGACTATCTTCCGGGGTAACTTCTAAGGTGGCATCATGGCTGATTTCACCTTGATTGATTTTGTCATACCACAACATCGCTAAAGGGACTTTATATGTACTGGCAGCTACGACATCTTTGTCCGCATTCCAGGCATAATCGATATCTTCGTTTAAATCAAAGATAGCTAAAGAAATTCTGGAAAAATCAATACCTTTATCTTTTAAGTAACTGTTGATTTCCGTTGCCATTTCCTGCTTGGCAGGAGCAGAATGCTCTTTATGCACCGTGATTTTTTCTTTATGATGATTATCTTCCTTAGGATTTGTCTTGGTGCAGCCAACTAAGGTGAGCTCTACAATGCCTAAGATACAGAGGATGGTTAATAGAATCTTGTTTTTTTTCACGAATAATAATTTAACATAGGACTATGCATAAAAAAAGAAGAAAGTTGGAAAAATCAACTTTCTTCCATGCAGTCTTCAAACCAATGCAAGATATCGTTTTGAATCTGAACATAATTGGTTTCGTTTAATAATTCATGACGGTCTTTGTCATACAGTTTAAACTGCACATTTTGAATATTCTCTTTTTTCAATAAATCATAGACGCGCTTTACACCTAAGCCAAAGTTTCCAATTGGATCATCTTTTCCTGACATCAACAAGATGGGTAAGTCTTTTGGAATGTCATCGCTGTGACGATGGGCATATTCAATGGCTTCGAAAAGGGTATAGTAACCATTCACTGTAAAATCAAAATTGTTCCATGGATGGGCATTATAAGCATCCACAATGCCTTCATCTTTTGAAAGCCAATCATTTTTAGTACGAGCTGGTTCGAATTTCTTATTTGCGGAACCAAGTACAACTCTTCCCAATACTTGACTGCGATATTCCCAACCTTTGGTTTGTGCGATGCTTAAACATAAAGCTTTAGCACTTTTTAAAGTAGCAGGGGAATAATAGCCAGTGCCCATAAGGATGGCTCCACTTAGATTCTCTCCATATTTTTCGATGTATTCCTGGCAGAGGAAAGAGCCCATGCTGTGACCGAGAATAAAATAAGGAACATCAGGGAAACGCACTTGGGTCATGGCTTGTAGGGTGTGTATGTCTTCGATTAAACACTCATTGCCATTTTTCGCAAAATAGCCATAGGCATTTTCATCTTTGACGGATTGTCCGTGTCCAAGTTGGTCATGACCAATGACGTAATAGCCATGATCGGTTAAAAAATTCGCAAAACGATCATAACGATCCATGAATTCTACCATGCCATGAATAATCTGTACGACAGCCTTTACTTGACAAGAAGGTTTCCATTCAATGGCATGAATGTTGGTTTGATTATCTTTTGATGGATAAGTAAAATAGTTCTTCATTGTAGCACTTCCTTTTCTATATTGTACCATGGTCGAAAAGGGTGCAGGGTAAAAAATTCACAGGAAAAAATAGGCAAATCGAAAACATTGTTGGATTATGTCGTTTCTAGGTAGCGTGGTATACTATGAATGTAAACGCATACATAATGGAGTAAAGCTTATGGAAAAATATATAATGGCCCTGGATTCGGGGACGACGTCGAATCGTTGTATTTTATTTAATGAAAAGGGAGAAATGGTCTCCGTTGCACAAAGAGAATTTCCGCAAATCTATCCTAAACCGGGATGGGTCGAACACGATGCCAATGATATCTGGGCAACGCAATTAGGTGTTGCGGTAGAAGCTATGCAGAAGCTCAATATAGAGGCTAGTCAGATTGCGGGTATTGGTATTACCAATCAAAGAGAAACAACAATCGTTTGGGATAAAGATACCGGAGAACCTATTTATCATGCGATTGTTTGGCAATGTCGAAGAACGGCATCGTATTGCGATACTTTAGTTCAACAAGGATATTCCGATATGGTTCGCAACAAGACAGGCTTATTGATTGACGCGTATTTTTCTGCCACAAAATTAAAATGGATTTTGGATCATGTGGAAGGCGCACGTGAAAAAGCGGAAGCCGGGAAGTTGTTATTTGGAACGGTAGAAACTTGGCTGATTTGGAAATTGACCAAAGGGGCAGTGCATGTAACTGATTATTCCAATGCTTCGCGAACGATGATGTTCAATATTCATACACTAACTTGGGATGATGAAATTCTTACTTTATTGGATATTCCGAAACAGATGTTACCTGAACCCAAACCTTCATCCTATATTTATGGCTATACGGATTCCTCTTTCTTTGGAGAATCCATTCCGATTTCAGGGGCAGCGGGAGACCAGCAATGTGCCCTGTTTGGACAAGCTTGTTATGAAGTAGGTGATGTAAAGAATACCTATGGAACAGGTGGATTCTTATTGATGAATACCGGACATAAACCGGTCTTATCAAAGAATGGTTTAGTTACAACTATCGCATGGGGGTTAAATGATACTGTTACTTATGCTTTAGAAGGATCGGTCTTTGTGGCTGGAGCGGCTATTCAATGGTTGCGTGATGAATTGCGTATTCTGGAATCCAGTGGCGATAGTGAATACTATGCGAAAAAAGTAAAAGATACCAATGGATGTTATGTAGTACCAGCCTTTACGGGTTTAGGCGCACCGTATTGGGATCCTTATGCACGAGGTATTATTGTGGGTTTAACGCGTGGTGTCAATAAAAATCACATCATTCGAGCAACCCTTGAATCTTTGGCCTTCCAGGTCAATGATGTCATTCGTGCGATGGAAGCGGATGCTGGTGTTTCTTTATCACAATTAAAGATTGACGGTGGTGCTAGCGCAAATAACTTGTTGGCGCAAATGCAGACAGATTTTTGTCGAGCTCCGGTCTTACGCCCGAAATGTGTGGAAACGACTGCCATGGGTGCAGCTTATCTAGCTGGTTTAGCCGTAGGCTATTGGACAAGTTTGGAAGACATTTGTCAGAATTGGCAAATGGATAAACTCTTTACACCAAATATGACGATTGATGAAGCCAATCGGCAAATTGCAGGCTGGAAGAAAGCCGTGCAGTGTTCGTTTGGTTGGGCAAAAGAAGATTAAAAGCTTGGGGTTTTCCAAGCTTTTTATTATAATCTATCCTAAAGGATGTGATGATATGTATCGAGCAAAAAAAATGGATTATTTTAATACCTCGATTTTTACGGAGTTAAAAGAAATGAAACAAGCCTATGTGGGACGTACAGGACAAGAACCTATAGATTTTTCAATTGGTTCGCCAAACATTCCTCCAGTTGCTTCGATTGTTTCTGAGATTGAAAAACAAGTAGCTGTTCCTGAGAACTTTAAATATGCGATTACCGAATTACCCGAAATGTTAGAAGCTATTCAAACTTGGTATCAAAAGCGTTATGGCGTAGCCCTGGATTTGGATCAAATTGTCTGTGCTTCCGGAAGTCAGGAAGTCTTAAGCACGATTTGTTTGGCTTTTTGTGATCCGGGAGATTTGGTCTTAGTGCCAGATCCTTGTTATCCAGTTTTCCAGGATGGACCGCATATTGCGGGTTGTGAAGTAGCTTATATGCCATTAAAAGCGGAAAAGGATTATTTGATTGATTTTGATGCGATTGATCCAGACCTGGCTAAACGCGCTAAATTAATGATTGTTTCATATCCCAACAATCCAACTTGTGCGACGGCACCGGATAGCTGGTATCAAGCTTTGATTCAGTTCGCAAAGGCCAATGATATTATGGTCTTACATGATAATGCCTATAGTGAACTTGTCTATGAGGGAGACTTAGGTAAGAGTTTCTTAGCTTTCCCTGGGGCCATGGATGTAGGTATTGAGTGTAATTCATTATCCAAAACCTTTGGCTTAGCGGGTGCTCGACTCGGGGTTGTCGTAGGAAATAAGGAAATGATTGCCAATTATCGACAACTGAAATCCAATATGGATTATGGGGTATATCTACCTGTGCAATATGGAGGAATTGAAGCCATTGAACATTGTCAGGCTTCCATTGAACAAACGCGTAATGCGTATAAAGAACGTCGTGATGCTCTGGTACAAGCTTTTCAAGCAGCTGGATGGCGTGTTCCGGCATCAAAGGGAACCATGTTTGCGTGGGCACCAATTCCCGATAAATATGTTGATTCGAATGCCTTCACAAAAGACCTGTTAGAAAAGGCTGGGGTTGTGGTTACACCAGGTCAATCTTTTGGCCAAGAAGGAAACCGCTTTGTTCGTTTGGCATTGGTAGAAGATGTCGAGCGAATCCAGTTAGCAGCCCAGCGTTTTAAAGAAACGGATATCTTTTTATAAGATGAGCAGAAGAGAATATTCTCTTCTGTTTTCTTTTGGGGGCAATATGATAAAATTGAGGCATGGGAAGCTATTTATCAAATCAAGCATGGCAAGATTTTCAAAACTATTTGCCATTAAGAAATCGTTTGACGGAGGATATTCGTTGCAAAGAAGAATATGTGTTTTTTAACGATATTCAAATTCATTGTGATGTCTATCAACCACTATATTTTAAAGGAACATTGATCTTGTTGCATGGGTTATGTGGCAATGGACGTTTGATGTCTTTTTTAGCGGTGCCTTTTTATCGCTTAGGCTATCGGGTGATTTGTCCAGATATGCCTTTGTTGGGATATACGCAGTTTGCCAAAGAGATTTCTTATCAAGATTGGGTAGATAGCGCAAAAGCCGTTGTGGAGCATTATCATATTGAAAACACCTTTCTATTTGGTTTGAGTTTAGGAGGCACACTTGCGTATCAAGTTGCGGCAGCTTGTCCTTATATACAAGGGATTATGGCTACTTGTTTTCTCGATTTAAATCAAAGCGATGTTTGTAATGAAATCTTGATTGGGACCATGGCAGATCGATGGCTCTTATCGGATCATGTACCAAAGCTCCTGCAAAAGAAAAAGCTTTTACTTTCTTCTATTTTGAATTTAGATGGCATCTGCAACAATGAAGCAATGTTGGAACTATTAAAAAAAGATCCTTTAGCGGCAGGCGCAAAACTGCCTCTGCGTTTTTTAACAAGTTTCTTTCATCCGCAACTTCCGGATCCGAAAACGTATACAGTTCCGGTATTGTGCATGCATCCGCAAATGGATCGGTGGATCGACTTTTCCTATTCCCAACAGTTTTATGAGAAAATTCAAACGAAAAAACGGCTTGTGCTGATTGAAGGAGCGGGGCATCTTCCTATGGAAGCCATTGGTCTATCGCAACTTCAATTAGAAATGTTGAAATTTATGAAGGAGTATTGCGAATAAGACGATGGAAATAATTGATTTAGACGTAGATGGTACTTATTTAGAAGCAGCCATGGAAATTTGGAATGCGGTTGTTTTAGAAGGAAAGGCCTTTCCGCAAATAAATTGTTTAGATGCAGATTCTGCTAAAACCTTCTTTTCCAGTCAAACGAAAACGCGGATAGCACTGGATCAAGGGCAAGTTGTAGGTCTATATATCTTGCATCCCAATAATGTTGGTCGTTGTGGCCATATTTGTAATGCGAGTTATGCGGTCAAAACGAATATGCGCAAGAAACATATTGGCCAAACTTTAGTCCTGGATTGTTTAGAACAGGCAAAGCTTTGTGGTTTTAAAATCTTACAATTTAATGCGGTTGTAGCTTCGAATACTTCTGCTTTGGCTTTGTATAAAAAACTAGGATTTGTGCCTCTAGGGGTAATTCCAAATGGTTTCTTTAATAAAGATGGCGTCTATGAAGATATTATTCCTCATTATATTAATCTAAAATAATATAGGAGATTGTCATGAAAAAAATTATAAAAACAATAGGAATTGTATTTCTTGTCTTTGTACTTGTGGTGGCTGGTTATGTAGGCTATGTTTTTGCGACTTATTATCGTTTACCGGATAAACAAAAAGTTTCCATTCGCCAATATGCGACCGATGAGGTAGTTGATTTAAGTCAAAATCAAAGAATTGTTACGGCAAATTTAGGCTTTGGTGCATATAGTGATGATTTCTCTTTTTTTATGGATGGCGGCGATCAATCACGTGCTTATAGTGAAAAGGCTGTGAAAAAGAATATTCAAGGATCTTTAAAAGCGGTGGCTTCATTAAAACCGAATTTTGTCTTCTTTCAAGAAGTCGATACCAATGGGACAAGAAGTCATCATATCGATGAAGATGATTTGCTTCAAAAAGGTTTACCAGATTATTCTTCTACTTGGACGCAAAACTACGATAGTCCTTATTTGATGTATCCATTGAATCATCCGCATGGAAAGAATAAATCAGGATTGACGACTTTTTCCGATGTGCAGATGCAATCGGCTATTCGCCGTTCCTTGCCAATTGAAGAAGGCTTTTCCAAGTTTATGGATCTGGATCGCTGCTATGTGAAACAAAGATTGCAAACTTCGAAACAAAAAGATTTGGTTTTATATAATGTGCATCTATCGGCTTATACAAGTGATTCTTCAACGGCGGATAAACAATTGAAAATGTTGTTTAAGGATATGCAAAAAGAAGCGAACAAAGGCAATTACGTGATTGCAGGTGGGGATTTTAATAAAGACTTATTAGGTAATTCCGATCAAGTTTTTAATAAAGGAAAAGCGACGAAAGATTCCTGGGCAAAACCAATCAAAAAGAAGATGATTCCTAAGGGTTTCCATTTGGTAGAACCAGAGAACCAGATTCCATCTTGTCGAAATGCCAATCAAAAATATGCAAAATCCAGCAACACGTATCTCTTGGATGGTTTTATTGTTTGTGATACGATTACGGTAAACAAATCAGAAGTACTCGATACAAAATTCAAATACAGTGATCATAATCCTGTATATTTAGATTTTAAGGGATAGGAGTGAAACAAATGAATGTCGTTTATGTGAAAATTCATTCAGACTTACGAAAAGAAGGACAAATCTATCAAGTAAGTGATGAAGTTGAACAAGAAGTGGAAATTTTTGCGGATGGGAAAGTATGTTTACATGCCATTAGTCACGAAGGTCTGCCTTGTTGGGAAGAGGAAAAAGAAGTAGAACCAGATGTAGCTTTGGAGATGTTGGCAAAGATTGCTACTTACTTAGAAAATCCGCGAACTTTTCAAGTCGATCATGTCGGACAGTGGCAATTGAATGCCAAATACGAAGATGGTTCGACTAAGGAAGTTAAGGGACCGATGATTGGAAAGGTTATGGCCGACAATGTGGATTTAACGGCTTATTTGCGGGAAAAGCTACCTTTTATGTCATTGGGAATCTTTGATCAAACCGATAGTTTATAAAAAAAGAAGATTAAACGATTTTGAAATTTTAATAACCGATTTTGAATTCTATGGAAAAATCGTGATTTTAGGTTTATGATAGTCGTAGTTAAGGGCAAACTTGTTGAAAAGCAGGGACGCAAAGCCAAGGGGCTAAAGAAGAAATCTTCAATGCCAGCCGGTTGCCGATAGAAATCTTTTTTTCTTTTGCTTGTGTCACCTGTAAAACTTTTTTTGCAGGTGTTTTTTGTTCTTAATGGGAAGTATTAGGTTTAGAGACAAGAGGCGTTAAACCTTAGAATGCTCTATAGAGTATTCATTATCTGTTTCAAGCTATTTGTGGTAAAACTTTTAAACACATTACATAACACACAACATTCTTCACAAATGGCTTGAAATATTAATGATTGGGATATTCATTCATGAATGCGGTTTAGGAGGCAAAGGGGAAAATATATAAGCTTGATTCATGATTGTATATACATCCTTCCAGGCAAGTCCTAGAAGACATATATTTTACAAAAAATAGATACACACTAGAAAAGAACTGCAATGAAAATTGTGGTTTTTTTCTTTGGGAGAGTATTTGTATTTCTTTTTGGTCTATGGTATTCTGAAACCAATAAAAGGGAGTAGTTCCCATCCAATGGATGGAGTACTGGACGTCATCACGTTATCTTTAGTGTAAGATAACTGGGCAGTACATTTTAGCTATAAAACGAGCGAGACTTTTATTGCACTTTTGTTGTGCAGTAAGGGTCTCTTTTTTCATGCATAGAAAAGAACTTACGTACAACGCAAAAGAAAAGGAGAATCTATGTATGGAAGAAACAAAGTATTGGACTTTATCAGAAACGCGTCTATGTCAACTGTTTCAGGTTGGCCAGGATGGTTTATCTGAAGCAGAGGTAGAAAAGATTCGCAGTAAGAAAGGCGAAAATGTCTTGCAGGAAAGAAAGCCCAAAGCTATTTGGCAAGTGTTCTTTGATCAATTTGCGGACTTGCTTGTGATTATTTTGATTTTTGCAGCGCTTATTTCCATGTTTTCAGGAAATATCGAAAGCACAATTGTGATTCTTGTAGTTCTTGTCATGAATGCCGTATTAGGTACATTACAATATGTAAAAGCACAAAAATCTTTAGACAGTTTAAAGCAGCTTTCCAATCCCAACGCAAAAGTAATTCGTGAAGGTCGAAAACAAGAAATCCCCTCACGAGAAATTGTCCCAGGAGATCTTGTTGTTTTAGAAGCTGGAGATATGGTTGTAGCAGATGGACGAATCCTGCATAATTATTCTTTACAAGTTAATGAAAGTTCTTTGACGGGAGAATCAAACAATGTCGAAAAACAAGATGGAATACTAGAAGCTGATACAGCCTTAGCGGATCGTACGAATATGGTTTATGCCGGAAGTTTGGTCACGTATGGACGGGCGGATGTTTTAGTTACAGCTACGGGTATGGATACGGAACTTGGCAAGATTGCTGGTTTGATGAATGCGGCAAAGGAAAGGAAGACACCACTACAGGAAAGTTTAGATGCCTTTAGTGGCCGTTTAGCTATCTTTATTTTACTTATTTGTGTGCTTGTATTTGGCTTATGTCTGTATCGAAACATGGCTATCTTAGATGCCTTGATGTTTGCGGTAGCTCTGGCGGTGGCAGCTATTCCGGAAGCCTTGGGTTCTATTGTAACGATTGTTCAAGCTTTTGGTACGCAAAAGATGGCTAAGGAACATGCGATTATCAAAGATTTAAAAGCTGTCGAGAGTTTGGGTTGTGTATCGGTGATTTGTTCGGATAAAACGGGAACTTTAACGCAGAATAAAATGACCGTACAAGAAATCTACGTAAATGGAAAGGTCTTACAACCGGAAGCATTGGATATCGAAGATAAGGCCCAACAATATGTCTTGTACGATGCACTATTGACTAACGATTCCTCTATTGTGGATGGTAAAGGTATTGGTGATCCAACGGAATATGCTTTATTGGAAATGTTTGATCGTATTCCTAAACACTCTGGCATAAAGACGGACAGGCAACGCTTAGAAGAGATTCCTTTTGATTCTACGCGCAAACTTATGACCACAAAATATAGGATAGATGGTCATTCAACTATCCTTACAAAAGGTGCCGTAGATGTTTTGTTGGAACGTTGTGTTTCTGTTCAGTATGGGAATCAAATCGTTGCGATGACAGAGTCAGAAAAAGCGAAGATCAAAGCACAAAATCAAGCTTTTTCGCAACAAGGATTGCGGGTATTAGCGTTTGCATATAAGGAAAGCGGTGCAACACTAGATTTAGATGCCGAATATGGTTTTACATTCTTAGGTCTGATTTCCATGGTTGATCCGCCTCGCAAGGAATCTGTGCAGGCTGTAGCTGATGCGAAAAAAGCAGGAATCAAACCAATCATGATTACGGGAGATCATAAGCTGACTGCCATCGCCATTGCTCAAACGATTGGTATTTATGAACCGGGGGATTTGGCCTTAACGGGTGTAGAACTAGATGCCATGACGGATGCGGAACTTGATGCAAAAATAACGCAGATTTCGGTTTATGCTCGTGTGTCGCCAGAAAATAAAATTCGCATTGTGGAAGCATGGCAAAGAAAGGGCCATATTGTTTCTATGACGGGAGATGGCGTCAACGATGCACCAGCTTTGAAAAAAGCCGATATTGGTGTGGCAATGGGGATAACCGGAACGGAAGTTTCAAAAGATGCGGCGGCAATGATCTTATCCGATGATAATTTTGCGACCATCATTAAAGCTGTGGCGAATGGACGGAATGTATATCGTAATATTAAAAATGCGATTTTATTCTTACTATCGGGAAATACAGCAGGTATTCTTGCGGTTTTATATGCGAGTCTTGTGGGTCTTCCAATGCCGTTTGCTCCTGTGCACTTGTTGTTTATAAATTTGTTGACCGATTCACTTCCGGCTCTTGCGATTGGTATGGAACCGGCATCAAAAAATCTCTTGTTGGAAAAACCAAGGGATCCAAAAGCAGGTATTCTGACCAAAGCTTTTGTCGGGAAAATGTTTGTACAAGGTGGTTTGATTGCCTTTGTGACAATGATGGCTTATTCGATTGGTCTTCATGAAAGTGCTATGCTTGCTTCGACTATGGCATTTGCGACGTTGACTTTAGCACGTCTATTCCATGGCTTTAACTGTCGGGATAAACAATCTATCTTTCAGTTGGGTTTATTCTCTAATAAATATAGTATCTATGCCTTTGTTGCTGGAACATTGTTATTAGCGCTTGTCTTATTTGTACCAGCTCTGCATTCACTCTTTTCTGTGGCTGCGATATCTCCAATAAACTATGCCTGGATCGTGCTGCTAGCTTTCCTTCCAACGGCATGCATTCAGCTTGTTAAATGGATGCAGGCAAAATAAATAATTAAGACAGAATAGGATTTATTAGGTATAATGGGTTTAATTATCGGGAGGTCGAATTATGCGAGATACAGAAATGTTTTCCATTATTGGAGAAGAAGAGGAAAGACAATTAGATAACATTGAATTAATTGCCAGTGAAAACTTCGTTTCAAAAGAAGTTCGTGAAGCACAAGGAAGTGTGCTCACTAATAAATATGCGGAAGGATATCCTGGACACCGTTATTATGGTGGTTGTGTTTATGTAGATAAAGCGGAACAATTAACCAAGGATCGTGCTTTAACCTTATTTGGTGGGGAGTTTGTCAATGTTCAACCCCATTCTGGAGCTCAAGCCAATATGGCTGTATATAATGCAATTCTTCAACCTGGAGATACGGTTTTAGGAATGAATCTAACTTCTGGTGGTCACTTAACTCATGGATCAACGGTAAACTTTTCGGGAAAGTTGTATCACTTTATTTCTTATGATGTAAATAAGGAAACCGAATTAATTGATTATGATGAATTGGAACGTATTGCTTTAGAGACAAAACCAAAATTAATTGTCGGTGGAGCAAGTGCTTATCCACGTATTATTGATTTTAAACGATATCGTGAAATTGCAGATAAATGTGGTGCTTATTTGATGATTGATATGGCGCATATTGCTGGTTTGGTAGCGGCTGGATTGCATCCATCACCTATTCCTTATGCGGATTTTGTCACAACTACAACACATAAGACTTTACGTGGTCCTCGTGGTGGAATGGTTTTCTGTAAAGAAGAATTTGGTAAGAAATTAAATTCAGCAGTATTCCCAGGTATGCAAGGCGGACCACTAGAACATGTCATTGCAGCTAAAGGAGTATGTTTATTTGAAGCAAGTCAACCTTCTTTTAAAACCTATATGGAACAAACTTTAAAGAATGTACAAGTTATGGTCAAAGGCTTTAAAGAACATGGTTACCGATTGGTATCTGGTGGAAGTGATAACCACTTAATCTTAGTAGATTTAAAAGGTTCGAAAGGTATGACAGGTAAACGTGGGGAATACTTATTAGACCTTGCCGGTATTACTGTCAATAAGAATACGATTCCATTTGAAACGGAAAAACCATTTGTGACTTCTGGTTTGCGTATTGGAGCTGCAGCTATGACTAGCCGTGGATTTAAAGAAGCCGAATTTGAAAAAGTTATTAACTGGATTGTTGATGTATTAGACCATGATGATGAAGAATATGCGAAAGAAGTTCGTAAAGAAGTTGTTCAATTAACGCGTCAATTCCCAGCTGAGGCTCAAATTTGATTCGCCTGATTGCCATTGGTAAAAATAAAGATAAAGCTTTACAGTCTTTAGAGAAAGAATACTGTAAAAGATTATCGGCTTTTGTGAAGGTGGAAGTCATTGAAGTAAAAGATGAAGCCAATCAACATGTGGAAAGAGAAAGTGAGATTCTTAAAATCAAAGAAAAAGAAGGAACTCGCGTTCTGGAAAAATTAAAAAAAGATGACTTCGTGATTCTTTTAGATCTACATGGAAAGATGATGGATAGTGAAACTTTCGCAAAGAAGTTGGATGGCTGGCAAGGACAGTCTTCAAACTTGGTCTTTGTGATTGCTGGTTCGCTAGGACCAAGTGAAAAGCTGGTTGGACGAGCCAATTTTCGCTGGAAATTATCGGATTGTACGTTTACGCATTTGATGACGCGCGTTTTAATTTTAGAGCAGATTTATCGTGGCTTTATGATTAATAATCATCGAAATTACCATAAATAGTTGTTGATTAAGCATCCTTCGGGATGCTTTTTTGTTTTTAACTTAAACTTACAGAAGTGTTAGTTTCAAAAATTCAGATTTTGTATAATGAATGGGGAGGGCAAAGGGATGTATAAAATAATGGTTGTAGAAGATGATGAAGTTATTTCCAAAAAACTGGAAGCTTTTTTAAAGTCTTGGAATTATTCCGTTTTAAAAGTAGCAGACTTCTATACGGTTTTAGATGCTTTTCATACCTTTAATCCAGATTTGGTCTTAATGGATATTACCTTGCCTTATTTAAATGGCTATTTATGGACCGAAAAGATTCGTTTAGAATCCAGCGTACCAATTATTTTTATTTCCAGTGCAACCGATAATATGAATGTTGTGATGGCAATATCTAAAGGGGCCGATGATTTTATTTGTAAGCCATTTGATCTAAATGTTTTGGCAGCAAAGATTATGGCATTGCTTAGAAGAACGTATGATTTCATTGGCAATAAAAATGTTTTAGAGCATTCAGGGATACGTTTTAATCTAGATGATAATGTTGTGAGTTATTTGGGCAAGCAGATTGAATTAAGCAAGAACGAAGCAAAGATTCTACGTTTGTTGATGGAAAAGAAAGACAGTATTGTATCTAGAGATGCGTTGATGGAATATTTATGGAAAACGGATTTTTATGTAGATGAGAATGCTTTAAGTGTGAATGTGTCTCGCTTGCGTAAAAAATTAGAAAGCATTGGTATTATTGACTTTATTCAGACGAAAAAAGGATTGGGTTATAAAGTATGAATGTGTTTTTTCTTTATTTAAAAGATCGAAAATTCTTTTTAGGTATATGGTTTGTCAACTTTCTTCTATATGCCACGGTCTTTTCTCTCTATCATTTTGAAAGGGAAGCGATACTTTATGCGTTTTTGATTTCAAGCATTTTTGTATTGCTTTGTATGACAGTAGATTTCTATCGATATCGGAAGCATCATAGAATGTTACAAGAAATGCAAAAATCATCCTATATAGACTTAGCAAAGAAGGATAAATCTTCTTTATTTGAAAGAGATTATCAACAAATCCTTGCCTCTTTAAAAGCTGGGCAAGAGGCCTATATTAGCCAAGTGGAAAAGGAAAAGATCGATTTAGAAGACTATTTTACGATGTGGGTACATCAAGCAAAGTTGCCTATTGCCGCGATGAAACTCTTGCTCGAAGATGAGCATCTCAGCAAGAAGGAATTGCAGTTTCAACTTTTGCGAATGGAACAATATACAGATATGGTTCTAGCGTATTTGCGTTTAAACAGTACAAATACAGATTTTCTTTTCAAAGAATTGGAGTTAGATGATTTGATTCGCCAATCGATTCGCCATTTTTCCAGTGAATTTATTCGCAAACATATCAAATTGGATTTTAAAGAAACCCATGACATGATTTTAAGTGATGAAAAGTGGTTGGTGTTTGTCCTAGAGCAGATTTTATCGAATGCCTTGAAATATACTCCAGAACAAGGAACGATTACGATTACTATGTCAGAAAAACATCTTTTAGTTATTGAGGATACAGGTATTGGAATTGATGCCGGTGACTTATATCGTGTATTTGAAAAAGGATATACCGGTTTGAACGGACGTATGGATAAAGCCGCGAGTGGGTTAGGCTTGTATTTATGTAAGAACATCTTGGATTCTTTAAATCATAAAATTACGATTGAATCGACGGTTGGAAAAGGTACGCGAGTTTGTTTGAATCTTACCCATTTTGAGGGAAGAATTGAGTAATCTTACATTTTTGTAAGGATGGTGTTAGGTTAATCGATGGTTGGTCTGAACAACTTTTTATAAAATTGAGTTGTAAATGGAGGAGATGCATATGACGTTATTAGAAGTGAAAAACGTAAAGAAAATTTATACAACTCGATTTGGAAAGAATCAGGTTCAGGCTTTATCCAATGTGAATTTTAGTGTAGAGGTTGGCGAATATGTCGCAATCATGGGAGAGTCTGGCTCAGGAAAAACTACCTTATTAAATATCTTAGCGGCGCTAGATAAGCCGACTAGAGGGTCGGTTCTTTTACAAGGCAAAGATCTTACGCATATTCGGGAAAAAGAAATTACGAATTTCCGTAGAGAACATTTGGGCTTTGTCTTTCAAGACTTTAATTTATTAGATAATTTTAACAATAAAGATAATATCTTTTTACCTTTGGTTTTAAGTAAGAAAAGCGTATCGGAAATGGAACGCCGTTTGGCTCCGATTGCCAAACAATTGGGTATTGAAGATATTCTAACAAAATATCCGTATGAAATCAGTGGGGGACAGAAACAAAGAGTGGCCGTTGCGCGTGCTTTGATTACCCAACCGGATCTTGTTCTGGCTGATGAACCAACGGGTGCTTTGGATTCCAAAAGTACGGAAGAATTGTTGTATCTGTTTGGTCAGATTAATGAAAAGAGACAAACAATTATTATGGTGACGCATTCGACCAGTGCGGCCAGTCATGCATCACGCGTTTTATTTATTAAAGATGGAAAGATTTTCCATGAGATTTATCGCGGTAATAAAACCATGGATCAAATGTATCAGTGCATTAGCGATACGTTGACTTTGTTGGCAACAGGTGGTGTTCACCATGAATAGATGGTTTTATTTACGACTTTCTATCAATCATTTAAAAAAGAATGCCCGAATGATTGTTCCGTATATTTTGACGAGTGTTCTAACAACGATGATGTTGTATCTGGTTGTTTCATTGACGAATAATCCTCATATCAATGAGTTAGAAGGTGGTCGAATTCTTACCCAAATGCTTGGATATGGTGTTGTCATCATTTCCGTATTTGCCTTGATTTTTTTATTCTATACGCACAGCTTCTTAGTGAAACGAAGACAAAAAGAATTTGCTCTGTTTTCTATATTAGGTATGGAGAAAAAGCATTTAGTTAGAGTTTTATTTTATGAAACATGTATTTGTTTGTTGGCTTCTTTAGGTTTCGGTATCGGCTTTGGTCTATTGTTTGATAAGGCGATGGTTTTATTGATTGAAAGAATCCTAGGCATAAAAGTAACCCTTGGATTTTATTTTTCTTTTAAAGCACTGAAAGTTTGTTTGGTGACATTTAGTTTGATTTATTTATCGATCTATATCTATTCTATGATTCGTATGCATATATCCAGTCCGATTGAGCTCTTACATGCGGAACATATGGGGGAAAAAGAGCCGAAGGCTAGATGGTTCTTATCCTTTGTTGGCTTATTTTGTTTAGGAATTGGGTATTACTTATCCGTCACAACCAAAAACCCCCTTTCGGCCTTTTTATTATTCTTTGTAGCTGTTCTTTTGGTGATTATTGGAACCTATATTTTGTTTACAACAATCTCGATTGCAGTCTTAAAGCTTTTAAAAAAGAATAAGCACTATTACTATAAGACCAATCATTTTATCAGTGTTTCCAGCATGATGTATCGCATGAAACAGAATGCGGTAGGTCTTGCCAATATTTGCATCTTGTCTACGATGGTACTTGTTATGTTATCTACGACATTGTGCATGTGGTTTAGTATGGGTGAAGTAGTAAAGACACAATGGCCTAGAGAAGTCGTGGCGACAGCTTATAAGGAAAACTGGAATCGTAGCTTTAATGATTTAACGGAGAAACTGATCCAGAACGACGTACAACCACAACATGTTTTGGCCTATCACAGTTTAACCTTTTCAGGTTATTTGCAAGATGGTGTATTAGCAACAGACTTTCAGCAAGAAGGCATGAATGCCATCAGTAAAGCTGAATCTTTCATTTGTGTTCCTTATGATGAAATCAAAAAGACGGAGAACTTTCATCAAACCCTTAAACCCAATGAAATATATGTTTATTCCAAGCAGGTTTCTTTAGAAAATCAATCGCTTTCTTTATTTGGGAAAGACTATACAATCAAAAAACAATTATCGCATTTAAAACTGGATGAAAGCCATTCCAATCCTATGGCGGATGTAGTGGATACCATATATATTATCGTAAATAATGCGGATACTTTACAAAAAATGGAGCAGGATGAAATGCATACATATGGAAAAAATGCATCACGCTTACAAGCTCTATATGCTTTCGATTGTGACGGTAAAGATGCTTCGGTGGTTCAAAAGATGAAAAAGACAAAGGATCCTTTGTTTCAGTCATTTCTTTGGGAATCACGTAGTGAAAAGGCCAAGGGTTTAATTGGAATGTATGGTGGCTTCTTATTTATTGGAATTTTCTTGAGTATTTTATTCATCATGGCTACAATCCTAATTATGTATTATAAACAGATTGCCGAAGGCTATGAGGATAAAGAACGGTTTGAAATTATGCAGAAAGTTGGATTGGAGCATAAGGATGTGAAGAAAGCTATTCATTCTCAGGTGTTAACGGTCTTCTTTCTGCCCCTATTGGTAGCCGGTATGCATGTAGCTTTTGCGTATCCATTGATTGAGAAATTGTTGCACTTAATGTTTGTTTCCGATTCCCTTCTATATATCAAAGTAATCGTTGCATGTTTTGCGGTTTTTGCCTTGATTTATGCCTTGATTTATTTCTTAACTTCGAAGGTTTATTATGGCATCGTTCGGCGCTCTGTCTAGCTTGTAAATTTGTAAGATTTTTCATTCACAAAGCCTTGATTTTGTGCTAATTTAAAGACACAGAAAGGCATAGGGGATCATGAAATTTTATAGGGGATTAATTTTTGTGAACATACTCTTTGCGTGCATTACAATCTTTGAAATTATTGGCTATGCATGGTTGATGCATCATCATTTATGTTTAAGCCCAATCTTAGATGGATTGCTTGTCGTAGTGAGTTTTGTTGACATTGCTTGGTGTATTCGTTTAACCCAACATAGAATAGCTTAAAAAGCTATTCTTTTTCTTTGTTTTTGTGAAAGTTCTAACTAGTCAATTAAAAACGGTAGTGATATAATTTGGTTGCGTTATTGTACAGTAGGAGGAAATATTATGACAAAAAGAACTGTAAAAGATCTTGACGTTGCTGGAAAAAAGGTCATTGTACGTTGCGATTTTAACGTCCCTAGACAAGATGGCGTTATCACGGATGATAACCGTATCGTAATGGCTTTGCCTACAATTAAATACTTAGTAGAACACAAAGCTAAGGTACTTTTAATGTCTCACTTAGGAAAAGTTAAGACTGAAGAAGACAAAGCTAAAAACAATTTGGAATGTGTAGCTGTACGTTTACAAGAATTGTTACCAGATACAAAAGTAACTTTCTGCCCAGCTACTCGTGGAGAAGTTTTAGAAAACGCTGTTAATGCATTACAAGATGGTGAAATCGTATTGATGCAAAATACACGTTACGAAAAAGGCGAAAGTAAAAATGATCCTGAATTAGGTGCATACTGGGCTAGCTTAGGTGATATCTTTGTAGAAGATGCATTTGGATCTGTTCACCGTGCTCATGCTTCTACTGTTGGTATTCCTACAAACCTTAAAGAAAATGGATTAGGATTCTTAGTAGAAAAAGAAGTTACAATGTTAGGAAAAGCTGTTGATGAACCAGCTCATCCATTTGTAGCAATCATTGGTGGATCTAAAGTTTCAAGTAAAATTGATGTTGTAGATAACCTATTGAAGAAAGCTGACAAAGTTATCATCGGTGGTGGAATGGCTTATACATTCTCTAAAGCACAAGGTGGTAAAATCGGTACTTCTTTAGTTGAAGATGACAAATTAGACTTAGCTAAAGAATACTTAGAAAAAGCTGGAGATAAATTAGTTCTTCCAGTAGATAATGTTATTGCGGATGCATTCAGTGAAGATGCAAATACTTCTGTTGCTGATGCAGGACAAATTCCTGATGGATGGATGGGATTAGATATTGGTCCTAAATCTGTTGAATTATTCAAGAAAACTCTAGAAGGTGCTAAAACTGTTGTTTGGAACGGACCTATGGGTGTATTCGAAATGCCTAAGTTCGCAAAAGGTACAGAAGCTGTATGTAAAGCAATCTCTGAATTACCAGATGCAATCACTGTAATCGGTGGTGGAGATTCAGCTGCTGCTGCTAAACAATTAGGATATGCTGACAAGTTCTCACACGTATCAACTGGTGGTGGAGCTAGTTTAGAGTATATGGAAGGTAAAACTTTACCTGGTATTGCAATTATTAGCGAAAAATAAGGAGAATAAGAAAATGAGAAAACCAATTATCGTTGGAAACTGGAAAATGAACAAAAACAATGCTGAAACAAAAGCATTTTTTGAAAAAGTTGATGCTGTAGCTGCTAGCGAAAACGCTACTTATGGAATCGGTGCTCCATTCACTGATTTAAGAACTGCATTAGACAATGCTTCTAACTTGATCGTTGCTGCAGAAAACTGCCACTTCGAAGACGCTGGTGCTTTCACTGGTGAAGTTAGTGTACCTATGTTAGAAGAATTAGGTTTAAAATGGTGTATCATTGGTCACTCTGAACGTCGTCAAATGTTCGGTGACACAGATGAAACAGTAAACAAAAAAGCGAAACGTTTAATTGCTGCTGGTATCACACCTATCTTATGTATCGGTGAAACAGAAGAAGAATACGATGCAGGAAAATCTGCTGAAGTTATCAAAAACGAATTAAAAGGATCTTTAGCTGGATTAGAAAGCGAAGCTGTAGCTAACATGGTTATTGCTTACGAACCAATCTGGGCTATTGGAACTGGTAAATCAGCTTCTGTAGAAATCGCTGAAAACTGCTGTAAAACAGTTCGTGATACAGTTCGCGAATTATTTGGTGATAAAGCAGCTGACGAAGTACGTATTCAATATGGTGGAAGTGTTAAACCAAACAATGTTGAAGAATACATGGCTCAACCAGACATTGATGGTGCTTTAATTGGTGGTGCTTCTTTGAAGGAAGATAGCTTCATTGAAATCATCGAAAAGACTAAATAAATGAACAAATTTGCAGACTCACAGAAATTGTGAGCCTGCTTTTTTTATTGTGAAATCGACTAATTTTGACAAACAACTAACCAAAAAAGACCAGGGGCCAACTTGCAATGAAAAAATATGTATGTTAACCTATACCTGTACAATTTAAAACCGATAGGGGGTTGAAGTATGAATTTTGTAGAAAATAACGGAAAAAAAGTAGCTGCTATTTTATGTGTAGCATCCGCATTACCAGTCGTAGGAACAGTTTTTGCTATGGAATCTCAACCAGGATGGCATGGAGATAAATATGTAAAAGCAGACCACAAAGTCGCAAAAGGCTGGACAAAAGTCGGAAGTAAATCTTACTATTTTGATGAAAAAGGAAATGTAGATAAAACAGTTTCAAAAAATGCTAGTGCAACAGTTGTATCGACGGATATAGCTAATACAGCAAAAACTGTTGTTAAAGAATCTACAACCGCTGCTGTTGATTCAGAAGAAACTCGTTTGAACAATGAAGTTCCTGCACAAGATGTACAAGAAACTAAAACGGTTGTTTCATTAGATAATGCAAATGTTGATGTTGTTAAGACAACAGATACAGATACATTAACTGATGCACCGAAAGCTGATGTATTGGTTAGTGATGACAGTGTTGTCGCAAATACTGTAACGAAGGTGGAACCACAAGCTCCTGAAGCTACTGTAACACCTACAACAGATACGACAGTAAATACGGATCAAAGTAATGTCCCTAATACAAACGTACCAACACAGGACACTACAGTTGCTCCTGCTCCAGAACAAACACAACCTGAAGCACCTGCACAACCTGAACAAACACAACCTGCGCCTGCTCCAGAACAAACACAACCTGAAGCTCCTGCGCAACCAGAAGCACCTGCACAACCAGAGGCTCCTGCGCAACCAGATAACTCTCAAACAAATACATCTAGTTCATTCCAACAAAATGTTGCTCAAGCTGCATTAAATCAAGTTGGAGATCACAAATGGTGTACAGAGGTTGCCACAGATTCATTGAATGCTGCTTCAGGTGGTCAAACGTATGGCGTTTATTGGCCAGACCAATACATGAACTTAGGGTCAGTATTTACAGATCGCAGTCAATTGGTTGCTGGTGATTTAGTTTATTATCAAAATGATGGTCGTGCCGGTTCTGCTGGCGTAAATGTTCCTGACCATATTGCTGTATATGTTGGAAACGGCACAGTTGTAAATGGTGGATGGAACTACGGACCTAACGTAGCTACTAGTGGTATTGATGTTCCTACTGGAAATCAATATTACATTCGTGTGAACGGTTAACAATTGTCACTGAAAAGTCTGGATTGTCCAGGCTTTTTTTTTGGAAAATATGGTATCATATATCATATTGTGTAAAAGCAAAGACACTTAAACGAGACTAGTGTAAATTTTAATAAAAAAGGAAGGAAAAAAATCATGCGAATTGGTCAAGCTGTAGATATTCATCAATTGGTCGAAGGTCGTCCGCTTGTTTTGGGTGGCGTACAAATAGAACATGAAAAAGGATTGTTAGGACATTCGGATGCGGATGTTTTGGTACATGCAATTGCAGAAAGTATCTTAGGGGCGCTTGCCTTAGGTGATTTAGGCAAGCATTTTCCAGATACGGATCCGAAATATAAAGGTATCAATTCGATGCTTATATTAGGCCATGTGACGCAACTCATGGAAGCCAAGGGTTATCGCATTGGAAATGTGGATGCTACCATTTTAGCAGAACGACCAAAGATGGCACCGCATATTCATCAAATGCAAGAAAATATTGCTTCTTGTCTGCATTGTTCTATCGAACAAGTTTCCATTAAAGCAACTCGAGGCGAAAAACTGGGCTTTGTAGGGAATGAAGAAGGTATGGTTGCCATGAGTGTTTGTTTATTGGAGGAAGTATGCGCGTAGTTGTTCAAAAAGTAAAACATGCCTCTTGTACGGTAGATGGGAAAGTAACCGGTTCTATTCAAGAAGGTTTCTTGTTATTGGTTGGCTTTCATGAAAGTGATACCGAAGATATTTTAAAGCGCATGATTCATAAAATTCAGAATCTTCGTATTTTTGTGGATGAAAATGATAAAATGAATCTGTCTCTGGCACAAGTACACGGAGATATTCTTTCTATTTCGCAATTTACGCTATATGCCAATTGCAAGAAAGGAAATCGTCCAAGTTTTACCGACGCCGCAAAACCAGATATTTCTAAACCACTATATGATCGTTTCAATGCTCTGATGGAAGAAGCGGGAATGCATGTAGAAAAGGGAATCTTTGGTGCTGACATGAAAATAGAATTACTAAACGATGGACCAATTACCATTTGTTTAGATAGTGAGGAGTTGTTCTAATGGAAATTATTTGGGGAAATCAATTGGCGGAAGAAGTGAAAGCGGATTTACGTCAAAAAGTTGATGCTTTAAAAGAACAAGGCAAAAGATTACCAGTCTTAGCGGTTGTTTTAGTAGGGGATAATCCTGCCAGTCAATCGTATGTTCGTTCGAAAGCCAATGCTTGTATTTCTGTTGGTATGGAAAATAAGACGATTGTATTAGATGGGGATATCTCGCAAGAAGCTTTACTTGAAAAAGTAAAAGAATTGAATGCAGATCCAAACATTGATGGAATCTTAGTGCAATTGCCATTGCCTAAACATCTGGATGCCGATTCTGTCATTATGGCCATTGATCCAAACAAAGATGTTGATGGATTGCATCCCGTTAATGCCGGAAACTTATTAACTGGACGCGATGGTTTTGTACCATGTACACCACTAGGAATTATGTATATGTTAAAATCCGTTGGGTATGAAGATTTAGCTGGTAAAACAGCAGTCGTATGTGGCCGTAGTAATTTGGTTGGCAAACCAGTTGCATTGTTGCTGCAAAATCAGAATGCGACAGTAACCATTGTTCATTCTAAGACACCACATATTGAAGAGATTTGTTCACAAGCAGATATCTTAGTTGTTGCCATGGGAAAAGAAAAGATGGTTAAAGCCAATTGGGTCAAAGAAGGTGCAGTAGTCATAGATGTAGGAATTAACCGTATGGAAAATGGTAAGCTTTGTGGCGATGTGGACTTTGAAGATGTCAAAGCGAAAACCAAAGCTATTACCCCTGTCCCTAAAGGGGTAGGACCAATGACGGTATGTATGTTATTAAGCAATACGTATCGTGCTTATCAAATACATGAAAGAGGCTAAGTATGGAAGATAAAACGTATGATCTAGGTGACATTATTGAAATGAAAAAAGAGCATCCTTGTCATAAATCCAAAGAATGGGAAATCATTCGTATGGGAGCAGATATACGTGTGAAGTGCCTTGGATGTGGAAGTAGCGTTTTAATGCCACGCTCAAAATTTGAAAAACGCTTAAAAAGAATTGTACGAAAAGCAAATCAATCGGAAGGAATGTGAGAATATGCCATTAACTGCAGGAATTGTCGGATTACCAAATGTTGGAAAATCCACTTTATTTAATGCGATTACAAATTCGCAAGTTGAAGCCGCAAACTATCCTTTTGCGACCATTGCACCCAATGTCGGTGTTGTAGAAGTACCCGATCATCGAATTGATCGTTTGGTTGAATTATTTCATCCTAAGAAGACCATTTATACAACATTCGAATTTACGGATATTGCGGGTCTAGTTAAAGGTGCCAGTAAAGGTGAAGGATTAGGAAACCAGTTCTTATCAAATATCCGTTTAACGGATGCCATCTGTCATGTAGTTCGTTGTTTTGACGACAACAATATCACCCATGTGGAAAACAGCATTGATCCTTTGCGAGATATTGAAATCATTAACTTAGAACTTGTGATGGCGGACCTGCAAACCGTAGAGAATCGTTTATCAAAAATCGAACGCAAAGCCATGACGACAAAAGATAAAGATGCGCGTCAGGAAACAGAATTACTAAAAAGATTAAAAGCTGTTTTAGAAGAAGGCAAAGCTGCACGTACGGTGGAAGTCAGTGATGAAGAAGCTGTTTATTTGAAAAACTATAACTTATTGACGACAAAACCTGTCATCTATGTCGCAAATATGGATGAAGAAGGAATTATGGATCCTGCATCGAATGCATATTTCCAAGCTGTCCAACAATATGCAGAAAGTGAAAATGCCCAAGTCGTTCCTCTCTGTGCCAAAATTGAAGAGGATCTATCTGGTATGACAACCGAAGAAAAAGATGAATTCTTAAATGATCTTGGTTTGCCTCATTCAGGTTTAGATGCTTTGATTCAAAAAGCTTATGCGGTATTAAATCTTCAAACTTTCTTAACTGCTGGAGAAGACGAATGTCGTGCTTGGACTTTTACAAAAGGAATGAGTGCACCGGAATGTGCAGGTATTATTCATACTGATTTCCAACGCGGATTTATTCGTGCGGAAGTATATTCTTTTGAAGACATTGATGCTTTAGAAAGTGAAAATGCGATTAAAGAAGCCGGAAAACTTCGTTCGGAAGGAAAAGACTATATTATGCAAGATGGAGATGTTGTACATTTCCGCTTCAATGTGTAGGTGAAAACTTTGTCTATATCATCTCTTTTGATTCGTGTCATTGCGGTCATTTTAGCCATGGGTGTGCATGAGGCAGCCCATGGTTTAGTTTCTTATTGTTTCGGTGACCCAACAGCTTTAAACCGAGGCCGTTTGACATTGAATCCGCTGGCGCATATTGATTGGTTAGGCTTATTGTGTCTATTGGTATTTGGTTTTGGGTGGGCGCGTCCGGTTCCGGTTGATTCCAGTTATTATAAAAATCGCAAAACCGGAATGATCTGGACTTCCTTTGCCGGACCAATGGCGAACTTTTTATTGTCTTTTCTTTGTGTGCTTTTGTACTATGTCTGTTTCCGCTTTCATATAGTGGCACCTTTTTTATTGAACTGTTTAAGTAGTACAGCCTTTTTATCAATGGGGTTTGGAATCTTTAATTTGATTCCTATTCCACCTTTAGATGGATCAAAGATTTTATTTTCGTTTTTACCCGATGATCAATATTTACGCTTTACGGCTGGGTCACAAATCACAATGTTTATTTTTCTATTGTTGATTGTCTCTGGGGTTTTAAATACACCTCTTTCTTTAATGATTAATAATGCTATTCAACTTTTTAGTAATGTATCACAATGCATCGTCGGCCTATAAAAAAAGACAAGCATTTGCTTGTCTAGGCTTGTTCTTCATTGGAAGTTGGATAAGAATTTAAGTCATCTGGATAGGTGACTTTTTTTAATGCATTGTAGTCATGAATATTTAATGTGATATGAAACGCAATATCTTGGCTTTTCTTGGAGATGGATTCTTGCCCTTTGGCTTCAATGGAAATCATGGAAATCACTTTATCTTTAAAAGTTGTTTTTACGGTTGCTTCACTCAGATTCACGGAACCCAGATTATCAAGAAGTTCGGCAAGCTGTGAAGGATCTAGGGTAAAGGTATAGGTATCCCCATGGTGTTTTGAAGCCGTGAACATCTCACAGAGCTCTTTGTCGGTGAGGTCCAAAAAAGGATTATAAGCAGAAATCTTCGTGTTTTCTTTAATTCCGATTTTAGATGCCAGACTTTGTGATTTTGTACTCATATTCTTTAAGTAGGTCTTTCCATCTTTGATATAGAAATCTAAATAATCATCAATCACATTTTTATTGGCTTCCAGGCCTAAATGTATGGCACATTGCAGTTGATTCTCTTGATTGAATTCACCCTTCACATTCATTTGGGAATCGTTCTTTCCATTTTGAATGGTGATGTTGCCATCAATCGAAGCGGATTTTGCTTGTAGAGTAGTATCAATGGCATCAAAGAACTTTAATATATCATCGTCATTCTTTTTGGCGCGGCAGCCAGATAAGCCCAAAAGCATACAAAGGCATAAATAATAAGAAAGGATTTTTTTCATCTGATAGCCTCCTTGCTCATTTATTTTATGCATAGAATTTACGAATGTCAAAATTGCCTTTCTGGCACGCTTTTAAAATCGAAGAGTATGGTAAAATGACCCTATAGAAATGGATATGATACGTTTATGGAGACAAATCAAATGTTACTCAATATGTTTGAACATAGTTCATGGGTTTTTTGCATAGTACATCTCGAACTAGACGCCAATCACCAACCTATTGATTGGACGTATTTATATTGTAATGACCATTTCGCGAAACTCGAGAACAAACCCAAAGAGGAGCTGAAGGGCCAGCGTTTTTATGACTTATTTCCGAATGCAGAACGAAAATATTTAGCGACGTTTTATCGTGCAGCCTATGGAAAAGAAGTTATTGAATACGATGAAATCTTTGAAAAGCTTGGCCACTATTTTCATGTCAGCTGCATTCCGTTAGATAAAGAAGGCGTGTTTGCGTGTGTTCTACAGAACATCAAACAAAATGAACTGGAGAAAGCGCAAATCAATTCGGAACTTGAAGAGGCTTTGCGAAAGCTTCGACAGGAAAATGAACTATTGGAAATGCTTAGTAGAGACTATGTCACAATCTATAAAATTGATGTGATTCATGATCGTTTTACAACGTTGAAGATGACGCCAGAAACATTTCCGGACCTGTTGCGAAAAGAACGTGATCAATTGCCAGAATCGTTTAGCGAATTTACTAAACTTTATGCGCAACGCTTTGTGGTGTCCAGTCAAAGAGAAGAATTTATCGATTGGTTTAGCATGGCGCATTTAAAAAATTTTGAAAGATACCGATCGCGCAAGTTATCGATATGCAACGTTTCCTGGACGGGAAGGAATGCGATATTTTGATACCCAAGTGATTCGCTTCAATCATGATGCAGAACAATTTGAAGTTATTGCCAGCTTCCGACGGATTGATGAAGTTGTAGCTTTAGAACAAAAGCGTCAAGAAATGCTTCACTAAGCTTTACATGAAGCTAAATTGCGCAATGAAGTTATTTCCACCATTGGAAAAATTTATGTTTCGATTTATCGCATTGATTTGATGCGAGATAGCTTAGAAGAATTATCTACGACGGATGAAGCCCATACCTTAACCGGGAATACTGGAATAGCCAGTCAAAGGATCAAAGAATTTATCGCAGAAATGATTCAAGAAGATTATCAAGCTGAGGCGAAGAAGTTTTTGTGCCTGGATACATTAGACCAAAGACTTGCCAAAGAGGAAACCGTTTCGATGGAGTTATTATGCAAAGATGGAAACTGGTATTTGGCTCGCTTTATTGTGAAACGTAGAGATGAGACAGGAAAAGTAACCCACGTTTTGTATGTAACCCGCTTGATTAGTGAAACGAAGCGAAAAGAAGAAAGTTTGATTCGTGAAGTACAAGCCGCTAATCGTGCAAATGCAGAGAAAACGGCTTTCCTTTCCCGTTTATCACATGATATTCGAACACCTTTAAATGCCATGCAAGGCTACATGACCCTGGCTGAAAAACAGATTGATAATCCCGAGCATATGCAAAAGTGCATAGATAAATCAAAGCAGGCAGGAAAGTATTTAGAGAGCCTGGTCACCGATGTATTAAGTTTGACGCAAATTGAACATGGCGTTCTGACCATTCGTGAAGAACCTTGTGATTTACGGAAATTCATGTATGAATGTGCCGAAATTGTACAAATGGCTAATGCCGATCATAAGGTGGAAATAAAATACAACATCCATGATTTACCTTATCCGGTTGTAAAAACCGATCGTCTGCATCGACAACAAATCTTCTGTAACCTGATTTCTAATGCATTCCGTTATACAGGAAAAGATGGTGTTGTGGAATTAGAAGTATATGAAGAAGTTCGACCAGAAGATCAGGGGAAAGTACTTGTTCACAGCATTGTGCGGGATAATGGAATTGGGATGAGCCCAGAATTTATGAAAGTGATGTATTCGCGTTTCTCGCGTGCCGTAGATACGCGCGTCAATAAAGTTCGCGGTAATGGCTTAGGCCTTGCGGTTGTCAAAGAGTTAGTTGATGGCATGGGCGGAACGATTGAAGTAAAGAGTGAATTAAATAAGGGAACCGAATTTACTGTGAGTTTCTTATTAGAACCTGTTCAATCTGAACCAAGTCAGGTACAAAAAGAAAACAAAATTCAACCATATCATCTTCTCGTTGCTGAAGATAATGATTTAAATTATGAAGTCGAAGAAGAGATTATGCATATGTACGACATCACTTGTCAAAGGGCAGAAGATGGAAAGGAATGTTTGGAGATGTTCCAAAAAAATCAAAACTATGATGCGATTTTAATGGATATCCAGATGCCAGTTATGAATGGCTGGGAAGCCGCAAAAGCGATTCGAAGCCTAGATTTAGCCAAAGCGAAAACTATTCCGATTATTGCGGTTACCGCCAATTCGTTCCAAAGAGATATACAAGCTAGTAAAGATGCTGGTATGGATGCACATATCTCAAAACCATTTAATGTACAAGAACTCTTAAAGATTTTACAAGCGAAGATTCAAAAAGAAGCAGATTAAGGTCTGCTTCTTTATTATAAGTGATAGGCTATTTTCTGTTGCCAATCTCGACGTAAGACAATGGCAGCAGTTAAATCAGTATTGTCATAAACGATCGACCATTGGGTATTGCTGGTGATGTCTTCGGGATTTGGTGCTTGAGAAGCAACTTGCAGGGCTTGCCAGGCAGTATCTTTGGTGAAATTTGTTTGCGACGCAAAGATTTTTTCCATCGCATCATAGCGTTCTTTTCCATGACCATAGATGCCATTGGTTTGATAAGGTTTTACTTTTTCCTTATACATTCCGTAGAAGTTGGTAATGGATCGTAATGGGGTAGCGACCAAAGGACGGCTGGCATCGCAACAATCGTATTCTACAACGCGTCCATCGCCAGAAGCATCGGTGATATAGAAGTGGTAATCTCGACCACTGGTTGCCATCATATCATATTGTTTCAATAAGGCAATGGCTTCTTTGGTAGAACTAGCCCGATCTAAAACCAGACGAATAGCTAGCGTAGTAGGAATGATGGGCTTACCGGTATGTTGATAGGTTGGTTCACTATCCAAAGTCAATACTGCGATGGAAACTCCTTTCTCATTGCATCCATCTAAACAGATAAATGGTGCAGCAATTTCAGCTAAGGCAGCACCTTTTTCACTTTTTTCCGGTTGATTCATTTGAATGTTGTCTAAGGCAGCAGTCGCAACAGAACGATAACCGTGTTTGGGTTGACAAGTTAACAGTAAAGCCGATGAATCGTTTTTGAAGTCATAGTTTCTTCCCATAAGGATATGGGCATTTTCATCAGAAATACTAAAAGCGCTACAGCCAAAATTAGGAGCTTGAAAATTAAGGCTTATACCAGGCAGATATTCTTTGACGATGGCATCAATCATGCTTTGGGAATCGGTTAGGCCATAGGCAATGATCTTATCAATATCATAATCGTAAGAAATATTTGTCGTATATATATTATAGGTAGGATACTGGGTACATTTTTTGATTGTCATGGAATGAGACTCCTTTCTTTTCTTTTCTTTATTATATCTTTGTCAAAGTACGAAAAGCGAGAAATATTTATGGTTGGCCAAAGAAAAAAATATTTCTGAGAAATTTAGAAAAGCACTTGATTTTCCTTGCACTCTCTGCTAGTATAATAAATTGCATAATAGTCCTTGGGGGTAGTATGCCCTTTTGGACGAAAATCAATGAAAGGATGGCATGCATGGAGAGCAACAAAGCATATAAAGTCGTAAACTGTGGTAAAAAAGCACAGCGTCGAGACTATTCAAAAGTAAGTGGTAAATTAGAATTACCGAACTTGGTTGAAATCCAAACCGATTCATTTGAATGGTTCACCAAAGAAGGCATTCAGGAGGTTTTCAATGAGATTTATCCAATTGAAAACTACGGAAAGAATATTAGATTAAACTTTTTACGTTATCATTTTGATAAACCAAAATATGACAAAGAAGAGTCCATGTACAGAGAGTGTAATTACGCTGCACCTCTTTATGCCGATATGGAATTGGAAGTTACAGATTCCAGTACCGGTGAAATTGTAACAAAGACAGAGGAAGTATATTTAGGGGACTTCCCATTAATGACGGAGACTGGTACGTTCATCATCAATGGTGCAGAACGTGTTATTGTTTCCCAAATCGTACGTAGTCCAGGTGCATATTTCTCTCAAAGCGAAGATGAAAAGAGTGGAAAACAAAATTATGCCTGTGAATTAATTCCAAGTCGTGGTACTTGGTTAGAGTTCATGACAGAACAAAAGAAATCAACGAATGGACGTTTAATTAACGTGTCTATTGACCGTCGTCGTCGTATCTTGTTCTCAATTTTGTTTAAAGCAATTGGTATGTCTTTTAACATCGGAGATCTTGAAGATACGAAAGATACAACCGATTTAGAAACATTCTTAACAGCTATGGGTCGCGAATTTCCAACTCGTCCAGATGAAAATCTAGTTGTGAAACGCGATCAATATAAAGCTGAAAAAGAAGCTTTAGGAAAAGAAAAAGACGCTCTTGTAAAGAAACAAAGAGATGGTAAGTCAAAAGATTCAGGCATCGAAGAAAAACTTGCTCAAAATGAAGCAGAATTAGAAACGGTTGAAAAGAACTTAGCTCAAGTGGAAGCTGAACTTGCAGATTACTTGGCTTTCGACTTAGAAGATCGTGACTACATGAATCTTTATTTATTGTTGTATACGGCGTTCTTTGGAAAATACGATGATGTAGAAAATGCTTTGATGAATGACTACACAAAAGATTCTCGCAGTGCAGATAATACATCCACTACACAAGGTGCTTTATTGAACTTCTATGGTAACCAGAGAAGTGATGAAGTTGCTGTTGTAAGTGCTTCTGTATCTTTAATGTATGCAAAATTCTTTGATCATCGTCGTTATGATTTAACGAAAGCTGGACGTTTTAAATTGCGTTCTAAATTAAATGCGATTGCACGTATCGATGGCCAACGTTTGGCTCATGACATTTTAGATGTAGATGATAATGTCTTCATGGAAAAAGGTAAAATGATTCATCGTGATGAAAGAAATGAATTGCGTGAAGAATTAGCCAAAGGTACGTACTGTAAAGCTTTCCCATTCCGTAGTGAATTCCATGCAGCAGATGTTGTATCAATTCCTACTAGTTATAATCGTGGCTTAGTCGGCCGTATTTTAGCAAGCGATGTAGAAGCTGGCGACCTTTTCTATGAACAAGGAACAGCTTTGACATATGAAGATGTTCAAATCTTAAAAGGTGCTGTAGAAGAAGTACCTATTTATGCTGGATTAATTGCTCAACCAGTTGTATTGACAAAAGAAAACTGTGAAGCAGTATTGAACTATGGTCAATACTTATATCATTTAGGTCGTTTGACAAACACAAAGAACCAAGATGTTGTAAATGAAGAAATGGAATTGTTCATTAATCGTTATGATATCAATGCCCAAGATATTTCAACTGGTAAAGAAGGCGCTATGCGTTTAGACCAAGCTAGTAAAGAAGCTATTGCCCAACGTGCGGAAAACGAAGAAATCACGTTATGGATCGTTGGTGCATGTTGCCAGGAAGTCTTTGTCTTAGATGAACAAGATCATCGTATCAAGATTATTGGTAATGACCCATTTGCGACAATGAATACAATCACTATTCCAGATATGTATGCATTCTTTGGTTATTACTTAAATGTTATGGATGGCATTGGTTCAACCGATGATATCGATATGTTAGGAAACCGTCGTATTCGTTCGGTTGGAGAATTGATTCAAAACCAATTCCGTATTGGGTTATCACGTATGGAACGTGTGGTTCATGACCGTATGTCTATTCAAGAATTAGAAGGTTTATCACCTCGTAAATTAACCAATATTCGTCCTTTGACAGCTGCTATTAAAGAGTTCTTCTCAAGTTCGCAATTGTCACAATTTATGGACCAACAAAACCCATTGGCTGAATTAACAAATAAACGTCGTATTTCGGCTTTAGGTCCAGGTGGATTGTCACGTGAACGTGCTGGTTTCGAAGTGCGTGACGTACACTCTAGTCACTATGGTCGTATCTGTCCAATTGAAACACCAGAAGGACCAAACATTGGTTTGATTAACAACTTAACAACTTACGCTAAGATTAATGAATATGGATTTATTCAAACACCATATCGTCGTGTTAATGCAGATGGTACAGTAAGTGAAGATGCGGTTTATTTAAGTGCGGATCAAGAAGCTGATTACATTATTGCCCAAGCCAACGAAGTTCGTGATGGTCGTTTGATTAATGAAAAAGTCGTAGCTCGTAAGGCAGGAGATACTATCATTGCCAACCGTGACGAAGTTGAATTGGCCGACGTCAGTCCAAAACAGATCGTCTCTGTGGCAACAGCTTGTATTCCTTTCTTGGAAAACGATGATGCTTCCCGTGCCTTGATGGGTGCCAACATGCAACGTCAGGCTGTACCTCTATTAAATCCACACAGTCCATTTGTCGGAACTGGTATGGAATATAAGATTGCGAAAGATTCCGGGGTTGGAATTGTCGCAAAAGAAGACGGTGTAGTAAGCTATGTCGATAGTTTACGTATCGTTGTAAAAGATAAAGAAGGTTACGAACATTCTTATCAATTACGTAAGTTTGCTCGTTCTAATGCATCAACTTGTATTAACCAACATCCAATTGTAGAAGTTGGAGAAGAAGTAGAAAAAGGCGACATCTTAGCCGATGGACCTAGTATGCAAAATGGTGAATTGGCTTTAGGTCAAAACGTTGTTATCGCATATTCTACTTGGTATGGATATAACTACGAAGATGCCATCATCATGTCTGAACGTATGGTTAAGGATGATGTTTATACTTCTGTACATATTGAAGAATTTGATATTGACTGCCGTGATACAAAATTAGGCCCTGAAGAAATTACCCGTGATATTCCAAACGTTGGTGAAAATGCCGTACGTAAATTGGATGAAAACGGAATTATTATGATTGGTGCCGAAGTTAAAGAAGGCGACATTTTGGTTGGTAAAGTTACGCCAAAAGGTCAAAGCGAAGTCAGCCCAGAAGAAAAGTTATTATTAGCTATCTTTGGTGAAAAATCACGTGAAGTTCGTGATAATTCATTGAAAGTACCTCATGGTGGAGCTGGTATTGTTCACTCAATTCGTGTCTTCAAACGTGGTGACGGTTCGGAGCTTCCTCCTGGAGTAAATACACGTGTTAAAGTTTATATTGCCCAAAAACGTAAGATTTCTGAAGGTGACAAGATGTCTGGTCGACATGGAAACAAAGGTGTCATCTCACGTATCTTGCCAATCGAAGATATGCCATTTACGGCGGATGGACAACCTATTGATATTATCTTGAACCCATTCGGTGTACCTTCTCGTATGAACATTGGACAGATTCTAGAAATTCATTTAGGTTATGCTGCACGTAAAATGGGTGGCGTTCACTTCTCTACACCAGTATTCGATGGAGTTTCTAACGAAGAATTATTGGATGTTATGAAAGAAGCATCCATGACAAAAGATGGTAAACAAGTTCTTTATGATGGTTTAACTGGTGAACCATTTGATGAACGTATTAGTGTTGGTGTCATGTATATGATCAAGTTGGCCCACATGGTTGACGATAAGTTACATGCGCGTGCTACCGGACCTTATTCTCTAGTAACGCAACAACCTTTAGGTGGTAAAGCACAAAATGGTGGTCAACGTTTTGGAGAAATGGAAGTTTGGGCTCTAGAAGCTTATGGTGCAGCTCATACACTACAAGAAATCTTGACAATTAAATCGGATGATATTCAAGGTCGTATTAAGACATATGAAGCTATCATTAAAGGTAAAGATATTCCAGAACCAGGTGTACCAGAATCCTTCCGTGTATTAATGCACGAAATGCAAGGTTTGGCTATCGATATTCGCTGCTTAGATGAAAACGGAAATGAAGTAGACATCACTAGCGAAGACGATGACGATGAAGGTCGTGTTAAACCAGAAGAAATGGCACATAAAGAAGAATTGGTAAATGATATGGAGGTTGAAGATTCAACGCTCCTAGAAGATGAGGAGGCTTAATTCAATATGAGTATTAATAATTTTTCCTCAATCCAGGTCCGCTTAGCAAGTCCTGAGAAAATTCTTGAGTGGTCTCATGGTGAGGTCACAAAACCAGAAACAATTAACTACCGTTCCCAAAAAGCAGAACGTGATGGTTTATTCTGCGAACGCATTTTCGGTCCAACTAAGGACTGGGAATGTGCTTGTGGAAAGTATAAGAAAGTACGTTTTAAAGGCGTTGTCTGTGATCGTTGTGGTGTAGAAATCACAAAATCAAGCGTTCGTCGTGAACGTATGGGGCATATTGAACTAGCTGCTCCTGTTGCCCATATTTGGTACCTTCGTGGTATTCCAAGTCGTATGGCATTGCTTTTAGATGTGACGCCAAAACAATTGGAAGAAGTTGTTTACTTTGTAAGCTACATTGTTACAGATCCAAAAAATACTCCTTTACAATACAAACAAGTTTTATCGGAACGTGAATACCGTGAATTCATGGCAATTCATGGTGCTGGCAGCTTTGAAGCAAAAACAGGTGCTGAAGCTGTATTGAAATTGTTACAAGATGTAGATTTGGAAGCTGAATTTACTTCTATTCAAGAAGCTTTGGAAAAAGCAAGTGGTGAAAAACGTAAAAAATTGATTAAACGTTTGGATACTGTCAATGCTTTCCGCCAAAGCGAGAATAAGCCGGAGTGGATGGTACTGACTAAGATTCCGGTAATACCACCTGATTTACGACCAATGTTACAATTGGATGGTGGTCGTTTTGCGACAAGTGATTTAAACGATTTATATCGTCGTGTTATTACCCGTAATAATCGTTTACGTAAATTGTTGGATTTGGGTACCCCAAATATCATCGTGCAAAACGAAAAACGTATGTTACAAGAATCTGTCGATGCATTAATTGATAATGGTCGTCGTTCAAAACCAATCACTGGTGCTGGTGGACGTCCTTTGAAATCTTTATCACATTCATTAAAAGGTAAACAAGGTCGTTTCCGTCAAAACTTGTTAGGTAAACGTGTTGACTTCTCTGGTCGTTCAGTAATTGCGGTAGGACCAGATTTGAAGATGTATCAATGTGGTATTCCACGTGAAATGGCAGTCAACTTATTTAAACCATTCATTATTAATGAAATTGTGAATGAAAAATTAGCTGCCAATCCAAAAAATGCGGAAAAATTGATTGAACGTCAAGATACGCGTATTTGGGATGTTGTCGAAAAAGTCATTGATGGATATCCTGTATTGATGAACCGTGCGCCTACACTTCACCGTTTAGGTATTCAAGCATTCTTACCTAAATTAGTAGAAGGTCGTGCTATGCGTTTGCACCCACTAGTATGTACTGCGTTCAACGCCGACTTCGATGGGGACCAGATGGCTATTCACGTTCCATTAAGTGAAGAAGCTCGTGCCGAAGCTTTGGTTATGATGTTAGGTAGTCATAACATCTTAGGTCCAAAAGATGGAAAACCTATCGTTACTCCAGGTCAAGATATGGTTATGGGTAACTATTACTTGACAATGGAAGAAACCAAAGAAGAATTGATGCAAGAAAGCCAACGTTATTTAGATGCAGACTGTCCAGATGAAGCCGCAGTATGGAAACGTTTTGCGGAAAATGAAGGACATGTATTCTCTGATGTAGATGAAGTTATGATGGCTTACAAGTCACATATCGTTCACTTACATTCAAGAATTGCACTTCCTGTAAAAGGCGTTGGAAAAGATAGTTTTGAACCAAGTCATTTAAATGATTACCTGGTTACTACCCCTGGTAAGATTATTTTCAATAGTATGTTCCCAAGTGACTTCCCATTCATCGAGGAAGTTTCGAGTGAAAACTTTGAAAAAACACCAGAACGTTATTTTGTGAAACCAGGACAAGATATTAAAGAATATATTGCGCAATTACCAATTCGTGATGCGAATGGTAAGGATTATTCCGTTAAGAAGAAAGACTTAGGTAAAGTTATTGCCGAAGTATTCCGTCGTTATTCGGTTGATCAAACAGCTGAAGTACTTGACCAAATCAAGTCTTTGGGATTCCGTTATTCAACCGTAGCTGGTATTACGGTTGCCTTATCGGATATCGAAGTTGCGCCTAATAAAGAAGAAAAAGTTGCCGAAGGTCGTGCTAAAGCCGATGAATTAAAACGTCTACAACGTAAAGGTATGTTGACATTACCTGAATGGGAAGCACAGTTAGGTGGTCTTTGGGATAAGATCAAAGACGAAATTGCCGATAGCTTGATTGAACACATGGATCGTAAGAACCCAATCTTTATGATGGCTGACTCTGGTGCCCGTGGTAACCGTTCGAACTTTACGCAGTTAGCTGGTATGCGTGGTTTGATGGCCCGTCCTGGACATGCCAAATCAACCAATGGTGAATTTGTTCCATCTTTGATTGAGGTCCCTATTTATTCATGTTTCCGTGAAGGATTAAATGTATCCGAATTCTTTACCTCTACCCATGGTGTGCGTAAAGGTTTGACCGATACAGCCTTAAAAACAGCTGAATCTGGTTACTTAACTCGTCGTTTGGTCGATGTTGCCCAAGGTGTCATCGTTCAAGAAGATGATTGTGGTACTGATAAGGGTTCATATGTGGAAGACTTAATTGATCGTAAAACTGGATCAGTTATCGAAAAATTCGGTGATCGTATCGTAGGACGTTATTCAAAACAAGATGTAGTAGACCCTAATACGGGTGAATTGATTATTGCCAGTGATGAATACATCACAGATGATATTGCTCAAAAAATTACCGATGCAGGTATTACAGGTATGTTGATTCGTTCGGTATTTACTTGTAAATCACGTACAGGTATTTGTCGTAAGTGTTATGGTAAGAATATGGCAACTGGTAAAGATGTTGAAGTTGGAGAAGCTGTCGGAGTTATGGCTGCCCAATCTATTGGTGAACCAGGTACACAGTTAACCATGCGTACATTCCATACTGGTGGTGTAGCCGGTGCCGGTGGTGAAGATATCACACAAGGTCTTCCTCGTGTTGAAGAATTGTTCGAAGCTCGTAAGCCAAAAGGTGTTGCCGTAATTGCACAAATTACTGGTGAAATTACTTCAATTGAAAATATTGAAGGTACTAAACGTCAAGAAGTTGTCATTACTTCAGAAAACGAAAGCGTTTCGCATAAGATTAACGCAAACCAACAATTACGTGAATGGGTACAAGTTGGAAATACCATTGATGCTGGTGAAGCATTAACGGAAGGTCCATTGGATCCAAAAGAATTGTTACGTGTTGCCGGTGTTCGTGAAGTACAAGATTACATCTTGAAAGAAGTTAAGAAAGTTTACCAAAGCCAAGGTATCGATATCAGTGATAAGCACTTGGAAGTTATGATCATGCAGATGATGCGTAACGTAATTGTTACGGATAGTGGTGATACAGACTTAAATGTTGGTGTACAAAAATCCTTAAATGAAATTACGCGTATTAACCGTAAGTTCTTATTGGAAGGAAAACAACCAGCGAAGTTTAAACCAGTCTTGTTAGGTATTTCTAAGTCTTCGGTTGAAACAGACTCTTTCTTATCGGCTGCAAGTTTCCAAGAGACGACAAAAGTTCTTACCGATGCAACAATCAAAGGTAAGATTGACTACCTTGCAGGTATGAAAGAAAACGTTATGATTGGTAAATTAATTCCAGCTGGAACGGGAACAAAAGGACATCGTCCACAAAATGATATTGTTGCCGCTAAAGCGAAAGAATTACGTGACAAACGTTTGGAACGTATGCACCAATCCGACGAAGATTCTGAATTCAAAAAAATTGTACATGAAAATACAAGTGAAACCGTAGAAGAAACTGAAGTAGAATCTAGTGCAGAATAATGAAAAAAGGGCTGAAATGCCCTTTTTTTTGGAGGTTTATGGAAACAAATTTACGAAAGTTTTATGCCTTTGTGTGTAAAGAAAAAGGGAAGGAGCAAGCGTGTATCAATTTAGTTTATGACACGTATACACCGCTTGTGCAAGAAGCCATGGATGCCTTAGCTTTTGACGGGGCATGGATTAAAGAAGGTAGGCAGGTATCTGCTGATGGACGTGTTGAAATCAGTGACTCTCTAAAGTATTGGATGGATGATACATCCATTTCACTTGAACAGTTTGCTCAGATGGAATTTCATCATGGTGCAAATGCGAAAATTGAAAAGGCATAAGAAAAGTAGGCGATTGCCTACTTTTTTTTATAAGATTTGAATATTGTGTTCTAAACAAGTTTGAATCATATCGTCTGGCCAAAGACTTGCTTGAACTTCGCCAATGTGGGCTTTTTTCAGTAACAACATGCATAAACGAGATTGACCAATTCCGCCACCAATCGTATATGGAAGCGTTTTTTCCATGATTCCTTTGTGGTAAGGAAGTTCAAGGCGTTGGCTGCAATGTTCTTTTTCAAGTTGTTCTGGCAATGAATTTTCATCAACGCGAATTCCCATAGAACTGATTTCTAAAGCGCATTGTAGTGGTTCAAACCAGAATAAGATATCTCCATTTAATTGCCAGTCATCATAGTCTGGGGCACGACCATCATGTTTTTCTCCATTACTTAGAAGATCTCCGATCTTCATAACGAAGACACAACCAAGTTCTTTGGTGATGGCGTTTTCTCTTTCTCTTGGACTTAAATCTGGATAGCGGTCTAACAATTCTTGGGTTGTGATGAAATGAATTTCATCAGGTAGATGATTGACGGCTTGTGGGTATTTATACCATACTTCGTGTTCCATATGTTTAATTACTTTAAAGATATGGCGTACGGTTGCTTTTAGTGTTTCTTCGGTACGTTCTTCTTTCGCAATGACTTTTTCCCAATCCCATTGGTCAACATAGACAGAATGGAGATTGTCTACTTCTTCGTCTTTACGAATGGCGTTCATATTTGTATATAATCCTGTATGCATTTCAAAGTTGTATTTTTTTAGGGCAAAACGTTTCCATTTCGCTAAAGAATGAACGATTTCAATGTCTTCGTTGGGAATGGATTGCATAGAGAAATGTACAGGTTGTTCAACGCCATTTAAATTATCATTTAAACCAGAACTCTTTTTGACAAATAATGGTGCTGAAATTCTTGATAAGTTTAATTCTCGACCAAGTTCTTTTTGAAAGGTATCACGAATGTATTTAATGGCTTCTTGGGTTTCGCGTACGGAAAGAACTGGATCATAGCTTTGTGGAATAATTAATGACATAATAGATCCTCCCTTGTTTCCGTTAATGATTGTACCATAGAATGGAGCAGGAATTGCTTATTTTTTTATTCGCTGTTAAACTGATAGTTATATTAGAAGGAGAGAGAAAAAGTGAGAGATCGTTTTTCAAGTCGTTTAGGATTTATCTTAATTAGCGCAGGATGCGCTATCGGACTAGGGAATGTATGGCGTTTTCCTTACATTACCGGAAAATACGGAGGGGCCGCCTTTGTATTGATTTATTTGTTCTTTTTAGTAATTTTAGGTTTGCCAGTTATGGTTATGGAATATGCCGTAGGGCGTGGCAGTCAGAAAAGTGCTGCCCAATCCTTTGATGTTCTAGAGCCAAAAGGCAGCAAGTGGCATTTTATGAAGTATTGGTGCCTGGTAGGAAACTATTTGTTGATGATGTTTTATACCACGGTATGTGGCTGGATGATTTATTATTGTTATTTGATGATTACCGGACACTTCAATCATGCCAGTGGTCAAGTGATTTCGGATTCGTTTGCACATATGTTAGCTAGTCCTGCTATCAATGTTGGCTTTATGCTTTTCGTGGTTGCCTTAGGCTTTTTTGTCGTTTCGAAAGGTTTAGTAAATGGTGTAGAAAAAGTTTCAAAAGCAATGATGATTTGTTTACTTGCATTAATGGTTGTTCTTGCCATTCGCTCGGTTACTTTACCTGGTGCAGCCAAAGGAATTCAATATTATTTAGTACCAGATTTTTCTAAGATGCAGGAATATGGTATTGGAAATGTCATCTTTGCGGCTATGGGGCAAGCATTCTTTACTTTATCTTTAGGTATTGGTGCTATTGCGATTTTCGGAAGTTTTATTGATCGTGATCGTCGTTTAACAGGGGAAGCCATTCAGGTTGTAGCCCTTGATACTTTTGTAGCTATTGTAGCTGGTCTAATTGTGATTCCTGCTTGTTTTGCGTATCAAGTTGACCCAGCGCAAGGTCCTGGTTTAATTTTTGTTTCTTTGCCAAATATCTTTGCCAATATGGCTGGTGGTCAAATTTGGGGAGCGCTATTCTTCTTATTTATGAGCTTTGCGGCATTGACAACGATTATTGCTGTTTTCCAGAATGTTTTAACCATTACCCAGGAAATGACCGGCTGGGATACCAATAAGACGGTTTGGATCAGCTTTATTGCCGTTTTCTTATTATCGATTCCTTGTGCACTAGGTTTTAACATTTGGTCGTTTATTCAACCATTAGGTGCTGGAACGACAGTACAGGATTTAGAAGACTTCATTGTATCGAATAATTTACTTCCTTTGGGATCTATGATCTATGTCTTATTCTGTACCGCAAAAAAAGGCTGGGGTTGGAAAAACTTTATTGCGGAAGCAAATGCTGGTGAAGGAATTACTTTCCCTAAAGGATTAAAAGTATACTGTGGTGTGATTATTCCTATCTTAATTTTATTTATCTTTGTGCAAGGGTATATTACATTTTTTTCATAATTATGAAAATTTTAAAGTTTTCTTTCATTTTAAATAAAGTATGTTAGAATAGAATAAACCATTGAAGAAGAGATCAAACGAAAAGATGTATCTAAAGCGAGTTCGGAATGGTGGAAGCCGAATGATGTCAGTTTCGCAAATGGACTTCGGAGGGCAAAGTGAACTAGAGTAGCTAAGCCGTACTCATGCGTTAAATGAGAAGGGGATATCTTATAAAGATATCAATTCAGGTGGTACCGCAGATTTTATTTGTCCTGTATGCGTCATGCATACAGGCTTTTTTTTATAGGAGGGAACCGATATGAAGAAATTACTTGCGATGTTTCTATCGCTGGGCTTGGTCTTGAGTGGATGTTCATCCAATCCCAAACATTTACCGGTTGTTTCAGTAGCTCAATTAGTTTCGCATCCTTCTTTGAATTTGATTCGGGATAATTTTAAGAAAGAGATGAAGAAAAAAGGCTATGAGGATGGAAAGAACATCATTTTCCATTATGCCGATGCTTCTGGACAGGTGGCCAATCTAAATTCTATAATCAATCAATTTGAAGACCAACAAAGTGATGTGATTGTCGCTATTGCCACACCAACTGCACAGATGGCTGCACGCGCCGCAAAAGAAACGCCAGTTGTCTTTAGCGCTGTATCTGATCCAGTTGGGGCACAGCTAGTCCGAGATATCAAACATCCGGGTGGGAATATTACGGGAACTTCAGATGAGGTGCAGGTTGACCAGATTTTGGAATTGGCCAAAGAAATTACTCCAGATATGAAAACGGTTGGTTTTTTATACAATGCCAGTGAAACCAATAGTGTTTCTAACTTACAAAAGGCAAAAGCTTATTGTAAGGCACATGGCTTAAACTTGATTGAAGGAACAGGAAAAGATATTACGGAACTGACAACCAGCGCTTCCGTTTTAACCCAAAAAGTCGATGTGATTTTAGCTCCGAATGATAATACGGTGGCTAGTGCGATGCAATCTTTATCGAAGACGTGTATTGAAGCCGGAATTCCTTTCTATGTAGGAGCAGATTCCATGGTTAAAGATGGTGGCTTAGCTACGGTTGGTATTGATTATGCACAATTAGGTAAAGAGACAGCAGATATGGTTGTTGATATTCTGCATGGCAAAAAGGCTGGAGACATTCCAGTCAAAGTGTATAAAAAAGATTTATACATCTATGTAAATAAAAAGACTTTACATGCCTTAGGACTCACGTTGCCAGAGTCGATTCAAAATAATAAGAAACTTCAATTAATGGGGGAGGATTAGAAATGTCAATGACAGTCATTATTAAAGCTCTTGAGTTGGGCTTGATTCTATCAATTCTATCTTTAGGTGTTTATACTTCGTTTCGGGTATTGAATATTCCGGATATGACCGTAGATGGTAGTTTTTCTACCGGAGCAGCAACGGTTGCGGTAGCTACCATGGCAGGAATGCCATACCTTGGTTTATTCTTTGCGTTTTTAGCTGGTTGTGTTTGTGGTTTGATTACGGCTTTTCTACAAACAAAAATGAAGATTCAACCTTTACTTGCTGGAATTATTACTATGACAGGTTTGTATTCGATTAATTTACGAATTATGGGAAATCTACCAAATATGCCGCTTTTATCTTTAGATGCGAAATGTGCTTCGATGTTTGATAAGGTACAACGTCCTATTGTGGTATTGATCCCTGTAGTTATTTTAGTTGGTTTGATTCTCTATTGGTTCTTTAAAACCAATCTAGGTCTTGCCCTTCGTGCAACGGGAAACAATGAAGCGATGGTTCGTTCTAGTTCTATCAGTGTAGATACGATGAAGTTTATTGGCTTTGGCTTAGCGAATGGTTTAGTTGCGTTATCGGGTGCTTTATTTGCTCAATATAACCACTTTGCGGATGTAACTGGTGGTACCGGAATGATGGTCATTGGTTTAGCAGGTATCATTGTTGGTGAAGCTATCCTGCAAAAACAATCCATTGGCTTTGGGATTGTAGCTTCCATTCTTGGGGCTTGTATTTACCGTTTACTATATACATTGGCTTTACAGTTTGGTGTGCCAAGTGGAGATATGAACTTGATTTCGGCTGTCTTGGTTGCGATTACGATTTCGATTCCTTATTTAAGAAAGCGAAAGGGGGCTTAAACATGCTTCAATTAAAAAATGTATCGGTTACTTTTAATGCCGGAACACAATTAGAGAAAAAAGCGTTACAAGATTTATCGGTTACTGTCAACAAGGGGGATTTTGTAACGATTCTAGGTAGCAATGGCGCAGGGAAAAGTACCTTGTTTAATGTGATTGGGGGAAAGATTCCTGTAAGTCAGGGTAGTGTTTTTCTAGCTGGAGAAGATGTTACCCATCAAAAAGAACATGTGCGGGCTCGTAATATTGGTCGTTTATTCCAAGACCCATCCATGGGAACAGCTTCCCAATTAAGTGTTGAAGAAAACTTGGCTTTAGCGTATTCACGCAGCCAAAGAGGGGTATTTGCGAAAGCTGTAACGAAAAAGGATCGTGAATTGTTTGCGGATAAGCTAAAGGCTTTACAGATGGGTTTAGAAGATCGTATGAAGACACCGATTGGTTTATTGTCCGGTGGGCAAAGACAAGCTGTTGCGTTAATGATGGCTGTGCTTAATCCACCTAAGGTTTTATTGTTGGATGAACATACAGCGGCTCTAGATCCTAACAGTGCAAAGAAGATTCTCCAAATTACCAATGATCTCATTGCCAAACAAAATATCACGGCATTGATGATCACTCATAATATGAAGGATGCCTTGGAAAATGGAAACCGTCTCTTTATTATGAACGATGGACGAATTACCCAGGATTTTTCAAGTGAAGAGAAAAAGGCATTACGAGCTGCGGATTTGTTGGAATACTACGAGGTTTGACAAAGTTTTCATTTTGGCATAGACTTTAACTAACGAGGTAGTGAAATGGCAAATTTAGTAAATGATTTAAAAAATTCACCGATCAAAAAGCATGTGGTTACTTCAATTGAATACGATTGTAAATCGGAAAAAGATCAAGAAGAAATCTATTCAGAGGTTTATTCTATTTTAGAAAACCATTTGGAAGAATTTGCGAAGATAACCTATGAACTTGAAGGAGATAATAAAGTTAAAGTAGAAGTTATTGAATAACTTCTACTTTTTTTCGGTTTCGCTGATTTGCATAAGTCCTTTAGTGACACAATGCGAAGGATCTATGGCTAAATTAAAAGGAATGGATAACTGGCTGTGTAAACTTGCGCAGAGGTTCTTTAGTTTTGCGGCACTACCGCTACAGACAATTCCTCTTTGTAGAATAGCTTTTTGACTGGCGTAATCAAGGGTATTTAAAAAGTTATAGAGCCATTCTGACCAGGTATAAAGAACAGGCGCTAACATTTCAGCCATTTGATTTTCATTTAGCTCCAGATATTTTAATTGTTGACTGACAATATCTACACCGGGTACACGTATGGATTTAGGCTGCAAGGTATATTGCGTTTGCCCAATTTCAATAAAGATATCCTGACAGGCTTTATCAGATACTTGGAAATGGAAGGTATTGAGAATCCATTTTTTTATTTGGGTTTCAATTTGTTCGCCGCCCATGGCATTTGTGGAGCTGGCAACGATTTCTTGATTCTCAAAGATCGTAATTGTCGCACAAGAATGGCCAATATGTAATAAGGTTGCCGGAATGCTGGTATCAATCTGTAGCTGTGCGCCAAGAGCAGCACAGAGGTTTTCTGGTTTATAGAAGACTTGATTAGCACCTTGGTAAATACAGAAGGTTTCTATGGCTTCGATTTCTTCATCACGAAAACTTGGTGAACAAGTGTAGTAGATGGTTACTTTTTGAAACAAGCGAAAGACATGTTCGCGTTCAAAGAGAATCGATAAATATTGGAAGAGTTCATCGGTATTTTTATATGGATGCACAGAACGAGTTCCTAATAGCGTAGCAGCTTCTTGTCCGATGGCTAAGACCTTCTTTGCAGAATCATAAGCTAACAGCGCTGGCTGTTGAAAAAGGATCTCTTGATGATGCATTAAAGTTATTGTGTTTTTTCCAATGTCTAAAGCATAAGTTCTCATATCTTATATAATAATGAAATTTGGATGTGATACAATGTCAAATATGAAGATTGATGGATTTGAAATGTGTAAAGCCCAAAATGGTCAAGCTTTAGAGTTTCAAGAAGGATTAAACATTGTCGTATTTTTAGATTCACTTCTGGAAAGAAAGAGTTTGCGCCCTTTGGATTGTTTATTGAACTGGAAAGAGGAATTTCAAATGTTGGGGATTCCTGTGGTTATCCTTTCGCCAGAGCGTGTAAACTATATGGAAGATGCGGTTTTTCAATATGGCTTTGATTCGCAGCGTGCTTGTTTTAAATATTGGAATGTCTTAAAGAATAAATCGGTGTTTGGGAAAGAGCATGAAATCATTTATGCTTCTATGCTGGTTTTTGATGGAAATACCAAGATTTACCAAGCCCAGAGTATTAGCGATTCGTCGCTAGAAAAGATGCTGATTTACCTCTCAAAAATATGGGCGAAAAAATTTCAAAAAAAATGTGAAAAAAAGTTTGACAAGAGGTAGGGGCTTTGATATTATTATTGAGCAACACGGAGGTTTAGCTCAGTTGGGAGAGCATCTGCCTTACAAGCAGAGGGTCAGCGGTTCGAGCCCGTTAACCTCCACCATTGCAATTTGGAGGAGTAGCGAAGTGGCTAAACGCGGCTGACTGTAACTCAGTTCCTTCGGGTTCGGCAGTTCGAATCTGTCCTCCTCCACCATTTATTGGGGTATAGCCAAGCGGTAAGGCACGGGACTTTGACTCCCGCACTCGTTGGTTCGAATCCAGCTACCCCAGCCATTTTTTTTGCAGGTGTAGTTTAATGGTAGAACTTCAGCCTTCCAAGCTGACTACGTGAGTTCGATTCTCATCACCTGCTCCATTAAAAATTTTATTTGACAGCGTTAAATAAATGTGTTATTATTAAACGCGCTTGGAGGTTTAGCTCAGTTGGGAGAGCATCTGCCTTACAAGCAGAGGGTCAGCGGTTCGAGCCCGTTAACCTCCACCATTATTTAATTGCCGACTTAGCTCAATTGGTAGAGCAACTGACTTGTAATCAGTAGGTTGTGGGTTCAATTCCTATAGTCGGCACCACTTATGACCCGCTAGCTCAGTTGGTAGAGCATTTGACTTTTAATCAAAGGGTCAGGCGTTCGAATCGCCTGCGGGTCACCACTTTTTGCAGGTGTAGTTTAATGGTAGAACTTCAGCCTTCCAAGCTGACTACGTGAGTTCGATTCTCATCACCTGCTCCATTGAAATTCAACCAATCGTATGATTGGTTTTTTTTATACTTGGCATTCAGGAAATTCTTTTGTATAATGGTAATTGGCTTTTTATGCCTGTCATTCATCAAAAGGAGGAGTAAACGTTTCATGGCTAAACAGGATATGATCGAATTAGATGGTATCGTCGTTGACACTTTACCAAGTGCTGCTTTTAAGGTTAAATTGGAAAACGGACACGAAATTATGGCTCACGTTTCTGGTAAAATCCGTATGCATCACATACGCATTTTACCAGGTGATCGTGTTACCGTAGAAATTTCACCATATGACTTAACACGTGGGCGAATTACATATAGAAGAAAGTAGGAGGTTAGAAGAAAATGAAAGTAAGACCATCCGTAAAACCAATGTGCGACAAATG
>QUIQ01000011.1 GCA_003480165.1 Firmicutes bacterium AM41-11
TTGGTAATGTTCCGATATTCGATAATCCCAAATTAATGGATACTGAAGTGATACTCTCTTGATTAATAAGAACTTTATTGATTGCATTTAATTTAAATTCAGGTGTGTAGCGATGGTAATCATGCTTAACAATATTCAATCCATGTGCATCTATTAAACAAACAAGATATTTAATACCAGACTTGTTTATTCCATATTCTAAAGAGAGACATGGAATAGGTGTTCCTTGTTTTCTCTTCTGGTAAATTTCAATCTTCTGTTTTTCTGTTAATTTCATATAAAAAGTGAACCTCCTAAATTGAACTTTCACTTTGTTCAACTTTTGGGGTTCACTTCATTAAGGGCTTTTTTTAACGTACCGAAGCACAAATGATTTTAGCAGGTGATTTTGTACGAATACTGTATTCTTTCAGACTGGCCGGAAGAATACAAGTTTCGACATAGTGTAAGGTAAAAGGCGGGAAGGCATTCTTTGGGGAATAGATTTCTACTTTTTGACCTTCAACTAAGTTGATCATATCAAAGCAGTCATTCATCGTACGATGCATTTCTGAAGTAAAGCTATAGCGTAAAGTTTCAATAAATTCCAGTTCATGTAAACCTGTTCTTTCAATCGTTAGATCTTTATCTTGGTAAATGGTCTTTTCCCGATGAATGCAGTTTTCATAAACCCAATCTGTATTACGGTCTATCTGAATGTTTTCTTTTCCTCGGGCAATATTGATCGGACGTGGTTTGCCATCTAAGCCAACCCGACCCCAATCATAGAGTTTAAAAGTAAAAATATATGGAGTGGCCGAGATTTCTAAGACCATGGTACCTGCACCAGAACAATGAATGGTACCGGCTGGAATCAAGGCGTGATCGTGTTTTTTAACCGGAATCTTATTGATGTAAGTTTCATCATCAAAAGCCCTTTGTGTATCTTGAGCCGTTTGAAAAGCTTCAATCAATGGTTCAAGTTCTATACCGTTTTTTACACCGAGATATACATGGGCATCCTCGGTGGCATCAAGAATATAGTAACTTTCATCTTGGGTATAATGCATGCCGAAGTTCTCTTGTATATATTCCGTTAAAGGATGGACTTGGAGACTTAAGTTTCCTCCTTCCATAGTATCTAAGAAATCAAAGCGAATTGGAAATTCTTTGCCAAAACGGGCATGGATGCGTTTTCCTAGTAAGGCATCGGTTTGTTCATGGACTAAATTGATAGCCGGCACATCGACAAGAATATCATCAAATTTGAAACAGATACTATTTTCCTCAGGTACACCATCAAAACACCAGGCATAATTGGTTTTAGATTCGGGCAGATCACATACTTTTTTCATCCAAGTTCCTCCCCATATACCTTGATCAAAGTAGGGAACAAGGCGGAATGGTTCCTGGCTAAACTGTCTTAAACCGGCATGATAGGCTTCCATGGAAATCATTTTTGGCTCTTGATTGTTGGTCTCGACATACCAAGCACAATGTTTCAGACAATCCCATTTATATCGGTCAAAGATGCGCCATTCGACAAAATAACCGCGTTTATATTTAGTGAGGATATCTTCACCATAGTTTTTGGCGCCCCAATTATCTAATCCAGCCCGATACCGGCATTGAATTTCCCAACGAGTTAAGTCAAAGAATAGAGAAAGGTCTCCAGGATGAATCAAAGAAGCGCCAACCCCATAGATGACAGTCAGTCCTGGTTGAATTTTAGTTTTCAGCTCTTGAATTTTATCGCTATCGAAGAGCTGGTCAATGGTAGCGGTTGAAAGTACGCCGAATACGCGGTCATCGGTTAGGTTGTTTTTTAATAAAGCTGTGATTTCACCTTCACTTTTTTTCGCTTGTTCACTATGAATGATGGTATCTGGACAAAGGGGTTCAATCAGTTCTTTATAGACTTGGTCGGTATTTGTTCCATGATAGAAATCCAGGGTTAGAATCATAGAATCTTTGCGCTGTTTTTGAATTTGCGCAAGGATATCGGCATAGCCTTCATAAGCTTGATATCCTGGAATAGTTTTATAAGGATGTTTTTCGTAATTAGATGACATAGAGTTATCTCCTTTCATTCAGTGTATTAAATTAGAAAGTGAAATACAATCTTGGTAGAATAGATGTGGAGGAAATAAAAATGAAAATTGCAGTCAATTATGACAATGGGAATATCTTCCAACATTTTGGAAGCACCAAACAATTTAAATTGTATGAAGTAGAGAATCAAAAAGTGGTTTCTACTCGATTACTGGATGCCAATCCACAAGGCCATGCGACCTTAGCGGTGCAATTGATTGATGAAAAAGTAAACGTCGTCATTTGTGGTACTTTGGGCATGCGTATGTTGAACCTTTTAGAAGAAGGCGGCATTGAAGTTTGTGGCAATGTCGAAGGATCTTGTGACCAAGCTGTAGAAGCGTATCTAGAAGGAAATTTACAGTATTCTAAAGAAGCACATGCTTGTTCATGTTCTCACTAAAAAAGTGATCTAGAAAAAATCTAGATCACTTTTTTTAATTATAGGGACGAGCAATGGATTTTTTCTCGTCTTTATTCTTTTTGTAGATAATGTTTAATCCTTTGAAAATCAAATCCGGATCATAAGTATCAATTAATGGGGTATGGTTGTTGATGACACGACCTAAACCACCAGTTGCGATAACTTTCATATCTTTACGACCCGTTTCGCGCATAAATTGGCGAATGGTATATTCCACGCCACCTAAGTATTGGTAGAAAATCCCTGCTTCCATTTCACTTTGGGTATTTCTTTGCAGGATCGTTTTTGGCTTTTTGATTTCAATTTCTGGCAATTGGGCAGCTTGTGACCAAAGGGCATTGGCGCCGGTTTCAATTCCAACGCTAATCACGCCAGCTTTGAAACAGCCGTTTTCATCGACATAGTCATAGGTTGTTGCGGTTCCAAAATCAATGACAAGGACCGGTCCACCATAATGGTGAAAGGCTCCTGCACAATCGGCGATACGGTCGGCACCGACACTTTTGGGACTTTCTAATTGCACGCTGATGCCACTTTTTAATCCGGGACGAACAATAATTGGGTTGATTCCAAAAAATTTAATCACTCCATTGATACAAGAGTGCATAACTTTCGGAACCACACTGGTAATGATGACATCATCAATGTGTTCTTTAGAAATGCTTTCTCGGTTGGTAAAGGTTTGCAGCATCAAACCAAATTCATCACTGGATCGGCGGGCTTTGGTGGTAAGCCGGTAACGGCCCACCAATTGATCGCCGTCCATTAATCCCATGGTAATATTTGTATTTCCAATATCAATTGCTACTAACATCTTATTGTCTCTTTTCTATTTCTATCATGGCTTGAAGAATTTTCTTGCCTAGCTCAGCCTTTGTCTGTTTTGGCCAATGTTGAATGGACTCTTGTGTCACCAAAGATACGACATTGGTATCACCTTGGAAGCCAGCTCCCTTGGTGAATAAATTGTTGCCAATGAGGATATCGCAATTCTTCTTGATGCATTTTGCCTTTGCGTTTTCATCCAAATCTTGGGTTTCCATCGCAAAACCACAGATGATTTGATGGGTTTTGTGCTCTCCCACATAAGCTAGAATATCGGGATTTTTTACCATATGAATGGTCAAGTTTTCATCCGATTTCTTAATTTTATTTTCGGCAACGACTTCAGGACGATAATCTGCTACCGCTGCTGCCATAATGATAAAATCGGCACTTTGATAGTTTTCTTTGACCGCTTCAAACATTTCCTGTGCGGTTTGGACAGGAATCACTTGAATGCCTTGGCTGGCTTTTAAACTGGTTGGACCCGATACAATGGTAACTTGGGCTCCCATTTGGTAAGCAGCTTCACCAATCGCATAACCTTGTTTCCCTGAAGAGTGATTCGATAGAAAACGTACTGGATCTAAAGGCTCTTGGGTCGGACCTGCGGTGATCAGGACTTTCTTGCCTTTTAACATTAGTGGCATCGCAAAGGCCTGGTTAATCACTTCAACGATATCTTGAACATCGGGTAGTTTACCTTTGCCGGTATCATCACAAGCTAAATGACCAACGACAGGTTCAAATACTTGATAACCAAGTTGACGTGCTCGCGCTAGATTATCTTGTGTCACCTGGTTTTCGTACATATGCGTGTTCATCGCAGGACAGATGATTTTTTTACAAGTACAAGCCAAGAAGGTTGAGGTCAATAAGTCATCGGCTAATCCATGGACAACTTTGGCAATCACATTTGCGGTTGCGGGTACAAGGACGACACAATCGGCCCAATGGGCTAAGGTGATATGTGTGATAGGATCTTGGTTGTTTGGATCAAACAAGTCGACTTCTACAGAATTATGGGAAAGTGACTCGAAAATAAGGGGTGGAACGAATTTTGTCGCATTTTCGGTCATCATTACTTTGATTTCATAATCAAGTTTTGACAGCTTGCTGACAAGATCGCACGCTTTATATGCGGATACACCTCCGCAGACGCCAATTAATACGTGTTTTTTCGTCATAAAAAAACGCCTCCAATAAGAGATATTATATCGTATCCTGATTTTGAACTCAATCGTAAGTATGATAAACTGATGCTATGAAAATAGTGATTGCGTGTGACTCTTTCAAAGGCTGTATGACCAGTCAGGAAGTTTGTCGCAATATTGAAAAAGGAATCCATCGGGCAAATCCTAAGCATCACTGTGTCCTTTATCCTATGGCAGATGGGGGAGAAGGCACTGCCGAGTGTTTTGCGCAGGTAATGCAAGGCGATATGATCACAATGGAGTCATTGGATGCGTATGGCAAAAAGATTACGGTACAATATGCGCGCAAAGAGAAATTAGCTGTTATGGATGTGGCTACTTGTATCGGTTTGAACATGTATCCCAGAGAAGCAAGAAATCCTATGATTGCGCATTCACGGGGCGTGGGGAAAATGATGAAACATGCGATTGCCCATGGCTGCACCAAACTTGTGATTGGCTTAGGCGGAAGTTGTACCAATGATGGTGGCATGGGAATCCTTTATGAATTTGGTGCGCGCTTTTATGACAGCCATCATAAATTGCTGGAACCAAGCGTTTATGCGCTGAGTCGCATTGCATATATTGATAAACGGCATTTTCATCTGCCACATGTAGAATGTGTTGCCGCTTGTGATGTCGAAAATCATCTTTTAGGAAAAAGTGGGGCTACTTTTATTTTTGGAAAACAAAAAGGCTTGTTCGTCAATCAATTTAAAGAAATTGATCAATGGATGACCCAGTATCGGGATAAAGTCCAACAAACCTTTCATGTAGATATGAATGAAATGCCTGGCGGTGGTGCCGCAGGTGGAATTGGTGGCGTCTTAATGGGTGTTTTCCATGCCAAAATGCAGCCAGGAATTCAATGGATGATTGAAGAATCCAAGATGAAAGAAGCCGTAAAGAACTGTGATTTAGTGATCACGGGCGAAGGCCAAACCGATGCCCAAACGATGTTTGGCAAGGTGCCTTTTGGCATCAGTCAATTAGCGCAGAGCTATGGCAAACCAACTATTTGTCTTTCTGGTGCCTTAGGAAACGGGTATGAAGCTTTGTACCAGGCCGGGGTGATTGGTATTTTTTCCAGTGCCGATCGGGCTATGACATTCCAACAGGCTTTGCATCGGGGTCCAGAAAAGATTGAAGCTTTAGCTTTTAATGTTACAAAGTGTATCGATGGATTGAAGGGAATGCTATGAAACGTTTGATAAGTTTTTTAATGGTCTTTGTGCTGGTATTCAGTTTAGTAGGCTGTTCCAACAAAGAACCATTCACAAGAGAAGAAATTAGTGCAACGCAATTAAAAAAGAAGATGGATGATCAAGCCAGCTTTATTTTCATGGTGGAAAGAGATGGTTGTGCTTTCTGTAAAAAGCTGAATAAATATATTGAAAAAACCCAAGATGAGCATCCGGGAATCAAGGTTTATGTTTTGGATTCAACGGACTTTGGTTTTGAAAAGGAGAGTGAAGACAGCAAGACTTTAGTCTCAACGACCAAAGATGGAAATATCCTTTTGAATATTTCCCCTTATTTCATCTATACACCAGCTTTTTATGTGGTAAAAAAAGGGAAAGTCAAAAAGGTTGGGGTAGGCTATAACGAGCAAAATGCTACCGTTGCGCTTTGGAACAATGCTTCGACAGTTGACTTTGAAACTGCAAAATATGAAGAATTCTGGGATTTCATTGAAAGCAACGCATAAGCTGAATTGAAAATGTTTCATGGAATGATATAATGAAATTGCTCCAAAAAGGAGGAAAAAATGCAGGAATTAGAAAACAATGCCTTATTTTGGCAAAAGGTCGATACTTTGATTTTGTCTAGTACAATCGAATTATCCCATCCCAAAGGAAGTGCACATCCCCAATATCCTGCGATGATCTATCCGGTTGATTATGGTTATTTAACCGATACCACAAGTGCAGATTCTGATCCTATCCATTTATATCGTGGCTCTATCAATAGTGCGCGTGTGAATGCGATTGTTGTGTCTTGTGATATTTTAAAGAAAGATTGTGTCGCAAAGTTGTTGGTCGGATGTACCGAAGAAGAAATGTCTTTGATTATGCGTTTTATGAATCAGACTGAATTCCAAAAGACTATCTTAGTACGTCGCGGTACAGGTGTTCCAGCTTGGGCATCCGAAGATTAGTTATTTGTCTTCCTATGGTATAATGAGGATACCAAAAGGAGGATAACATCATGGAATTAAAAGGTTCTAAAACAGAAAAAAATTTGCAGACTGCTTTTGCGGGAGAAAGCCAAGCTTGTGTGAAATATCAATATTATGCAAGCCAGGCAAAGAAAGATGGATATGTAAAGATACAAAATATTTTTACAGAAACATCGAATAATGAAAAAGAACACGCAAAATTGTGGTTTAAAGCATTGCATGGAGGAAAAGTTCCTTCAACGGTAGATAACTTAAAGGATGCTGCATCTGGTGAAAATTACGAGTGGACAGATATGTATGCACAGTTTTCAAAAGAAGCTCGTGAAGAAGGTTTTGAAGATATCGCAAAACTCTTTGATGGTGTTGGAGCAATTGAAAGACATCATGAAGCTCGTTATAATGCGATGTTAAAAGAAATTGAAGACGATACAATGTTCAAAAAAACAAAGGATACGGTCTGGATTTGTTTGAACTGTGGACATGTATTCGTAGGTGCCGAAGCACCAGAAGCTTGCCCAGTATGTAATCATCCTAAAGCTTATTTCCAAGAATTAAATGAACATTATGAATAAAAGAGTTGGTGTAAAAACCAACTCTTTTAAAAAGGGTTAATTATGAAAGAAATACAAATTAATGAAGTCGGACAGTATTTAAAAGATGGATTTGTTCTGGTTGTCGTAGAAGATCGAACGTTCATTCAATATAAGAACCAAAAGATCTATTTATATAATTCCCAATGGCATAGTACAATGCCATGGAGTGATTTCTATCCTCTGTATCAAAAGATGCATTTTGTTCTTTATGAAGAACATCAAGAACTTGTGGATGAAAAAAAAGATGAAGAGTATTATCAATGGGCCTCAAAGTATCAATAAGCTTGAAGGCTGGAAGGAAAGCATAGAGGAGTGAGAAAATGCCTCCAGTATTTGATTTTTATAAAAAAATAAAAAAAGATGTTAGCCGGATTGGTTGGCTGTTATTATTGTTGGTTTTCTTACAAATTGTTATGGGAAAACTGACCTCAGCTATCTATCCTTATATCCCTATCAATTTAAATGCCTATAAAGGCATTCGTTTCTTTTTGTTGACGCTATGTACGACATCTATTGTCTTGTGGATTGGCAAAAAGATCTTGCCGGTTACTTGGAAAGAAGAGCAATTCGAAAGAAATTTCTCGTATAAAACAGTGGGTCAAACGATTTGTATGATGGTCGCTATTGCTTTAACCATGTCACTTGTATTAAACGTGATTCAAAATTTCTTTGGGATTTCCCTGGCAGAAAGTGCTTTAGATGAATCACGAGATCCATTATATATGTTGTACACATCCTTAAGTGCGGTTTTGGTTGCACCTATTTTAGAAGAACTCTTTTTCCGGGGCTTTATCTTGCAGCGTTTAAAACAATACGATCGCGGCTTTGCGATTGTTTTTGCTGGTTTAACTTTTGGTTTGATGCATATGAATTTCATGCAAGGATCCATGCATATTTTTACTGGAATGTTATTGGCAACTGTGTGTGTAGAATATGATTCGATTTTATTGCCGATTTTATGCCATATGGGTTTCAATGCATTGATGAATGTTTCAACTTATCTTATGAATCCAGTATTTTCCCGTGCTTTTACCATTGCTCTTTGGGCTATAGCTATCTATGGATGGGTTTGTCTATGCCGGAGTTTTCAAAACAGGACAAAAGCCGTGGATAAAAAATTATTGGCTCTATCTTTGAAACAAGTCAGTATGATTCTATTTTTCCTTGCGTTTGTGGTCTTTTCCTTGATAAGTATACAAGCGTATTAAAGCCAATTAAAATTTGTGCAAATTTTTTAAGATATTTTGTTGACAGGTGTTTTATGAAATGGTAATATAACAAAGCAGTCAGCAAGATGGGCCTGTAGCTCAGTTGGTTAGAGCGCACCCCTGATAAGGGTGAGGTCGCTGGTTCAAATCCATTCAGGCCCACCATTAAATTTGTTGGCTTTTACATACATATGGGGTGTTAGCTCAGCTGGGAGAGCACCTGCTTTGCACGCAGGGGGTCAGCGGTTCGATCCCGCTACGCTCCACCAAATAAAAAAATAATCGCTTCGGCGATTTTTTTTTATAACTTTTTAAAATTTATATTTGACAGACCTTCTAGGTAATGGTAATATACTAAGGCAGTCAGCAAGATGGGCCTGTAGCTCAGTTGGTTAGAGCGCACCCCTGATAAGGGTGAGGTCGCTGGTTCAAATCCATTCAGGCCCACCATTAAATTTGTTGGCTTTTACATACATATGGGGTGTTAGCTCAGCTGGGAGAGCACCTGCTTTGCACGCAGGGGGTCAGCGGTTCGATCCCGCTACGCTCCACCAAATAAAAAATTAATCGCTTCGGCGATTTTTTTTTCATATACAGGAAGAAGGAAGAAGTATGCCTGAATTGAGCCAAAGAGTGCAAACATTTACCGATTCTGTTATTCGTAGAATGACACGAATTGCCAATCGTTATGGAGCGATTAACCTATCCCAGGGATTTCCGGATTTTGATCCACCGATGGAAGTGATGGATGCTTTAGAAAAGGTCGCTCACCAAGGACCTCATCAATATTCCATTACCTATGGGGCAAAGAACTTACGTGAAGCGATTGCTGCTAAACAAAGTAAATATACCGGAATGCCCATTGATCCTGAAACCCAAGTCTTAGTTACTTGTGGAAGTACGGAAGCTATGATGTCAGCCATGATGACTGTCTGTAATCCAGGGGATTCGGTTTTAGTCTTTTCACCTTTTTATGAAAATTATGGGGCCGATGCGATTTTATGTGGGGCCAATCCAATTTATATTCCTTTAGTCCCTCCTACGTATCAATTTGATCTTGCGTTAGTAGAAAAGGGATTTCAACAAGGCGTAAAGGCTATCATAGTCTGTAATCCTTCAAACCCTTGTGGGAAAGTATTTAGCGAAGCCGAGCTTTTAGCCATTGGAAACTTAGCTTTAAAATATGATGCATTTGTGATTACAGATGAAGTTTATGAACATATTATCTATCCCCCTTATCATCATGTTTCTATGGCAAGCCTTCCTGGCATGTTTGATCATGTGATTACTTGTAATTCGCTTTCGAAGACGTATTCGATTACCGGATGGCGCTTGGGGTATGTGATTGGTAGTGAAGAAGTGATTTCCGCTGCTAAAAAAGTCCATGACTTTTTAACTGTTGGAGCGGCAGCACCGCTTCAAGAAGCAGCTGTCAAAGGTTTGGAATTGCTAGATTCGTATTACCAGTCCTTACAGAAACTTTATACGCAAAAACGCGATTTCTTTTTAGCAGGACTAGATCGCATTGGTTTGAAACACAATGAGCCGCAAGGCACATATTTTGTGCTTGTGGATATTCAAGAATTTTTAGACCAAGAGATGTTTTCGGGTATGTCTGATCTAGAATTTTGTGAATGGATGATTCGGGAAATTGGCGTTGCGGCTGTACCAGGCTCAAGCTTTTTTAAGGAAGATGTCAATCATTTGATTCGTTTCCACTTTGCCCGCCAACAAGAGACACTGGAAGAGGCTTTATACCGTCTAGAAAAATTGAAGAACTATAAAAAATAGATTCAGGTTGTATTAACCTGAATCTACTTTTCAAATGGGAATTTATAATCTAAATGATACATATCGCGAACCGCAATAAAATCTTTTTGGACGCCTTCGCCCATCGGAACACCTTTATCCTGACGAACTTGCCAAACGTCCCATTCCTTTTCTCCGGCCGTATAAATACGATCTTGACCAGGAGCTTTTTGGGAGTTTCTTAAGCCACGTAAAATATCTCCGGTTGTCTTCTTAAACGTATCAAGTCCCATAAAGAACTCAGGGTTGATAACGATGAAGAAATGACCTAAATGATAAGGACGCTTGTTTCCATTTTTATCTTTATTCGAAAGGTCTTTCATGAATAATCCACCAGTTAATGCAGCAGATAAGATTTCAACTACAGCGGCATAACCATAGCCTTTGTATCCAGCCAGTTCTTCTCCAATGCCACCAAGTGGGGTAAGGGCAGCTGTACCTTCTACTAAGCGGCGTAGAATTTCTTCACTGTCAGTTAAAGCGGAACCATCATGGGCAATAACCATTCCTTTTGGGGTAGGTTTACCTTGACGGGCATAATATTCAATTTTACCGCGTTGCACGATAGAAGTTGCACAGTCTAAAATGAAATCAAATTCTTCATCGGTTGGGAAGGCAAAGGTTAAAGGATTGGTTCCCATCATGTTTTCAACACCAAAAGTTGGTGCGATGGATGGACGGGCATTGGTTCCTGTGATTCCTAATAATCCTTCTTTGGATGCCATCGTTGCCCAATATCCGGCAATGCCATAATGGCTGGAATTACGAATTGCTCCCATTGCCAGTCCATGGGTTTTCGCTTTTTCAATAAGGCTTGTCATCATTTTATGACTGGCAACCATACCCATACCATCATGGGCATCGGCAACGAGCGTAGTTGGTGTTTCTTTAAGAATTTCATAGTTCGTTACAGGATTTAAGATGCCATCATTGATGCGATCAATATAGATAGGTTTAAAACGATTGGTTCCATGACTTTCGATTCCCCGACGATCACTTTCCATCAATACATCCGCACAAATTTTTGCGTCAGCTTCGGGAATGCCAGCGGCTTGAAAGGCATCAACCATAAAGGATCCAACGAGATCCCAGCTTACATAAGGTCTTGTTTCCATTGTTTATATCTCCTAATTTCTATTGCCATTTTACCATAAAAGAAATTTACATTTGTTTCAATTTTTGAAAAAAAAGCTATAATAAAAAGGCAGGAGGTATTCCATATGATGAAACAAATCTCTGTTTTTGCAGAAAATAAAAAAGGTGCGATTAATGATGTAACCAAGCTTCTTGCCCAACAAAACATCAATTTACGCGCTTTATTAACCAATGATAGTTCTGAATTCGCAATTGTTCGTATGATTGTCTCCGATTCGGAAAGAGCTTTTGAAGTGTTGAAACAAAAGTATTTATGTCACATGGATTCCGTATTAGCGGTCCGCGTTCCTAATATGGTAGGAAGCTTAAACAAATTATTAGAAGATGTAAAAAGCAGTAATACGAACATTGATTATTTATATACAACTTTTGGATGGGATGATCCTAATCCTATCATGATGTTGCATGTAGAAGACGAGGAAGAACTAGAATTGTGTTTGAAGTCAAAAGGGTACGATTTGATTTGATCGTGCTTTTTTTATTAGGAGTAAGGAATTATGAAAGTTGCATGTATTCAAATGAATTCCCAGGAATGTGTTTCCGATAATTTACAAGCAATGCATTCTTGGTTAGAAAAGGTAAAAGATGCCGATTATGTCTTTTTCCCAGAAACGGTAGACTATTGTGGCAAGGATCCGAAAAATCATGCACAAACGCTGCCTGGCGAAATTACGGAAAAATTTAGTCAATGGGCAAAAGACTATCACATCTATTTATATGCTGGAAGTATTATCGAAGCTCAAGCAGATCGACCTAAGAATACTTCACTTTTTTATAATCCAAGGGGAAGACTCATTGGGAAATACGCCAAAACCCATCTTTTTGAATTAGAGTTGGAGAATACTTCTTTTATGGAATCCCAAAATATGCAGAGTGGTGATGCCTATAGCGTAGTTTATACTAAGGATGCCTCTTTTGGTATGAGCATATGTTATGATGTTCGTTTTCCAAAGATGTATCAAAAGATGACTGAGGCAGGTGCCGAAATTCTTGTGGTTATCGCAAACTTTACTAAACCAACCGGAAAGCCACATTGGCAAACGCTTCTGCAAGCGCGGGCGATTGAAAATGCGTGTTTTGTGATTGCGGTGGATCAAGTAGGAACAAAGACAGAACTTGGATTTGATGCTTACGGACATACCATGGTTATTGATCCCTGGGGCAGAGTTCTTGCTTCTAGAGAGGAAGACAAAGAGGCTTGTTTAATGGTTGATTTAGACTTGTCTTTGATTTCCAAGGTGCGCACCCAAATCCCCATTTTGAAAAACGAACGAGAAGAACTCGAAGTGCATGCTTTTCATGAATGATTCATGGTACAATAGGAAAACGAGATAAGGAGGATGCGCTTTGAAGCTCACAAAAAAGGTTAAAGGAATTATTCTCGCTTTATGTATCATATCTTTTGGACTTGGTGTTTTCCTTCCAAAGTTCGTTACTTCTTCGACCAATGAAGAACAGAAAAAATTTGATAAAATCTATCAAATCTTAACGACGAAATGGTATTACAGTGATGATGTAAAAAACTTAGATGACACGTTAATGGAACAGGCTATTACCGGTATGACTTCGTTAGAAAAAGATCCCCATACCAATTATTTTGATTTGGATCAAGCCAAAGCCTTTTCAGAAGAACTGGATGGATCAACGGTTGGTCTTGGATTTGGGTATTATGAAAACGATGAAGGCAATCTAGTATTAACGAACGTCTATTTAAATTCTGCAGCTGATCAAGCTGGTTTGCAGCGGGGCGACATTATTACCGGTGTTGATTCCTATGCCTGTAAAGATGGAATTAAGCAAGTTGTGAAGTATATTCAATCTAAAGCCAATCAAACCATTCTTGTGAAATTTATCCGAGATGGAAAAGATAAAATGATCAAGGCCAAACCGCAAAGCTTTGATGCGACGGTTGTATGTGAAGCATATAAAGATTATGGCGTAATTACCTTAACCAGTTTTTCCAGCATGACAGGAAAAGACTTTAATAAAGCAATGAAACGCTTATCCAGTCAAGGCATACGCAAAGTCATCGTTGATTTAAGAAATAATACCGGCGGCTATTTGAATGCTGCAGTTGATGTTGCCAGCAGTTTACTTCCTAAAGGAAAAGTTGTGGTCCAAGAAAAAGATAAAGATGGAAAGATTACCAAGCGGAAGACCAACGATGCTTACCAACAAGTAAAAATGGATAAGATTATTTTGTTGCAGAATGATAAGACCGCTAGTGCCAGTGAGGCTTTAATTGGGGCTTTGAAACAACAATTGCCAAAGAAAGTGACAACTGTCGGTACTACGACCTATGGTAAAGGAACGGAACAAGAACAAGTTTCATTTAAAGATGGCACATCCATGAAATATACGGTAGGAAAATGGTTGACACCAAATGGATCAAACATTAATGAAAAAGGATTTAAACCAGATGTTTCTGTGGAAGATGAAAAAGCCAATGAAGTCAGTTATGAAAGCTTCAAAAAGAAAGATGTGATTGCGCCTGAAACAACAGCGACCAATGCCGAAGCTTTACAAGTATTTTTAGCTTATCTGGGCTATGATGTAGACCGTACAGATATGTATTTTAGTCCTACAAGTTCAGAGGCTTTGAAGCAGTTCCAATCGGATAATGGAATTGTCGCAAGTGGATCTTGCAATTATACCACGTGGAAAAAATTGTTGAAGAAAGTAGGCATGGCACTACAGGATCAACAAAGAACAACGAATCCGCAATATCGCAAAGCGGTAGAAATGATTGAGTCGTAGTAGTACTACGACTTTTTTAAAGGAGGATGTATGAAAGATTCTTTTGAATTGGTTTCGGATTATAAACCGAGCGGAGATCAACCCCAGGCCATTCAAGCCCTTGTGGAAGGTTTAGAAGCAGATAAGAAATACCAGGTTTTAATGGGGGCAACTGGAACAGGTAAAACTTTTACGATTTCCAATGTGATTGCACAAGTGAATCGTCCGACTTTGGTCTTTGCCCATAATAAAACTTTGGCCGGACAATTGTATTCGGAATTTAAAGAGTTCTTTCCGCATAACCGCGTAGAATATTTTGTTTCCTACTTTGATTATTATCAACCCGAAGCCTATATTCCCAAAACCGATACGTATATTGATAAAAACACTAAAACCAACGAAGAGTTGGATATGTTGCGTATGGCAGCTGTGAATAGTGTTTTAGAGCGAAGAGATACAATCATTGTAGCTAGTGTAGCATCCATTTATGGAGCCAGTAATCCAGACCAGTATCGCCATATGTTAGTGACAGTGCGCGTGGGTATGGAAATTGAACGAAATGATTTAATGATGCAGTTGGTTGGTCAACAATATAAACGAAATGATACCGACCCTACTCCAGGAACATTTCGGGTGCGTGGGGATGTATTAGAAATCACCCCTGGCCATACCGATAAATATTTAATTCGTATTGAATTTTTTGGGGATGAAATTGATCGTATTTGTGAAGTAGATCCAGTTACTGGGCATGTGAATCAGGCATATCAGCTATATATCATCTATCCAGCTCATGCCTATGCTTCGAGTATGGATGTGATTGGAAAAGCTGCGGATTCCATTGAAAAAGAATTAGAAGAACGCTTGGCTTACTTTGACCAGGAAGGAAAACCTTTAGAAAAAGAACGTTTGGAACAACGTTGCCGTTATGATATCGAAGCCTTACGCGAGTTAGGATTCTGTTCTGGAATTGAAAACTATTCGCGTCATATTGATGGCCGAAAACCCGGCGAAAGACCTTATACCTTGTTTGATTATTTTCCCAAAGATTATTTGCTGGTGGTGGATGAAAGTCATGTCTCTTTGCCACAAATTCGGGGAATGTATAATGGCGATAGAGCGCGAAAAGAAGTCCTGGTGGATTATGGATTCCGTTTACCAAGTGCTTTAGATAACCGTCCGTTGCGCTTTGAAGAATTTACCAAGTTGATCCATCAAGCTATTTTTGTATCCGCAACACCAGGGGACTGGGAATTAGAGCAGACGCATAATGAAGTCATTGAACAAATTATCCGACCAACGGGCTTATTGGATCCAGAAATTGAAGTTCGTCCGATTGAAGGACAGATTGATAACTTAGTTGATGAAATCAAGGAGCGTATTGCCAAGAACCAACGTACTTTAGTAACTACCCTTACTGTAAGGATGGCAGAAGACTTGACAGCCTATTTGAAGAACTTAGATCTAAAAGTTGCCTGGTTGCACCACGAAGTAAAAACCATTGAAAGAACGGAAATCATTCACGATTTGCGGCAAGGAAAATATGATGTATTGATTGGAATCAATTTATTGCGAGAAGGATTGGATATTCCCGAAGTGAGCTTGATTGCGATATTGGATGCGGATAAGGAAGGTTTTTTGCGTTCGAAAAGAAGCTTAGTACAAATTGCTGGTAGAGCGGCAAGAAATGCCGAAGGAAAGGTTATTATGTATGCCGATACCATCACTGAATCGATGCGCTATTGTATCGATGAAACAGCTCGAAGAAGAGCTATTCAACAAGCTTACAATGAAGAACATGGAATTATTCCAAAAACAATCATTAAACCGATTCATGAGGTTGTTCGTTCCAAAGAAACCAAAGAAATGGCTGCGAACTACTTGAAGAAGAAGCGTGTCAATAAAAAGGATAAAGAGAAGATGATTGTACAAATTACCCAAGAAATGAAAGAAGCAGCACGTACACTGGATTTTGAAAGAGCTGCTTCCTTAAGGGATATCTTATTTGAATTAAAAGGCGAGAACTAGTGTAAGGCTAGTTCTTTTTCTACAAATTGGTCTGAATCCAGTTGATAGGTTTTTGGCCATGTGAAATCAGATATTCATTGGTTTTAATAAAGTGCTTGTTGCCAAAAAAGCCACGATATGCACTTAGTGGACTTGGATGAGAACTGGTTAGAATCAAATGCTTGGGATTATCTAACAGGGGAAGGACTTGTTTAGCTTTGGAACCCCAAAGTAAGAAGACAACGGGTCCTTCTTTTTTATTGATCCAACGGATGGCTTCGTTGGTGAAATTTTGCCAACCGATATTTTGGTGGGAAAGAGGCTTGGATTGCTCAACGGTAAGAATGGCATTCAACAAGAGCACACCTTGACTAGCCCAGTCACTTAAATCTCCACTACGTCGAACCGGTTGTTGAAATTCGTCTTCCAGTTCTTTATAAATGTTTTGTAAAGAAGGGGGAATGGGCATGGAAGCCGGTACACTAAAAGAAAATCCCTGTGCTTGACCAGGTCCGTGATAGGGGTCTTGGCCCACAATGACAACTTTTGTGTCTTTTAAGGATGTCATTTGAAATGCATGAAAGATATTTTCCGCTTTCGGATAAATGGGCTTAGTTTTATATTCTCTGGCAAGGAAATAATCAATTTTCTTCAGGTAATCTTTTTGGATTTCTTGGTCAAATAAGGCTTGCCAATCGTTATTCATTTTCATAGGATACCTCCAATGGTATAATTATACTATGAATCTAGAAGAGAAAATTAAATATATAGAAACAAAAAAAGGAATCAACCATGATTTAATGGAATTTCGATCTTGGCTGAATGAAGCTATGCCAGAACATAAACAACTAAAGAAGATCCAAGTCGGAGGAACCAATGGTAAAGGAAGTACAGTAGCTTGGATGAATCAGTTGTTGACTAAATCTGGCTATAAAGTAGGGGCCTTTACTTCGCCGCATTTAGTTACACACTTTGAACGTATTCGCATTGGAAATACGTATATCTCTGCTGCGGATTGGCAGCGTATCTATGATCAATATGCCGACTTTTTTGAAGCGAAAGCTTTTACGATGTTTGAAATTGATTTATGGATGGCCATTGCGTATTTCTTAGAACAAAAAGTGGATATTGCTTTGATTGAAGTAGGACTGGGTGGTCGTATGGATGCAACAACGGCATTAGATTATCAATTATTGTTGATTACGAATGTGGGTTTGGAACATACCGAATTTTTAGGGGATACAATAGAACAGATTACCTTTGAAAAATCGGGTATTTTTAAGCCAGGCGTTATTGCCTTAACAACCGAAACCAAGCCCAATGCGCAAAAGGTTATGGAACAAGTAGCTGGGTATATGCAGACGATGTTAGGCTTTGTGAGCATGCCGTATAAGGAAGTGGATGGAAACATTGAATTTGTATGGCTGGATCATACTTATACAATGCATCCTCCTAAATATCAGTTATCCAATCTTGCTTTAGCGCTGGAAGGTTTACATCAATTAGGCTATAGTTTTGAACCAGAATTGGTACAAGATGTCTTGGATCATTTTGCCTGGGAAGGACGTTTTGTATGTTTACGAAAAGAACCTTTGATTCTTTTGGATGGGGCACATAACCTGGAAGGCATTCAAGCTTTGGCACAATCGATTCCTACTTGGTCAGGTGATATTTTCTTCTCAGTATTAAAAGATAAACGAGCTAAGGAAATGTTAGAGGTATTAAGTCAATACAATTGTCCTATTTATCTAGTTCATATGGATTCGAGTCGGGCATACGATTTAGATACTTTGGGCTACCCAGTACTATCACAAGCTGAAATGCTGGAAAGGTTAAAGGCCAAGAAACAAGCGGCCTTACTATGTGGATCGTTGTATTTCGTAGGTGATTTCTTAAAAGAAATCAAAGAATTGTAAATTTTACATAGATTTTACATAAGCTACAAAGAAATCTCGTAATTTCTTGGTACATTCTAGCTAGGAGTGTATATGCCAAGAGATAACTTTGAAAAAGAATTACGTTTGTTGAATCGTGAATTAATATTGATGGCAAGTGAATGTGAGACCTTAATTGCCAAGGCAAGCCGTGTCGTTATGAAAGGCGAAATGGATTTGATTGATACCATGCCCGATGAATATCAGGCTTTGTTGGAAAAGGAAAATTCGGTTTCCCACTTATGTCAACATCTATTTATTCTACAACAGCCCGTTGCCAGAGATTGTGATTTTATTTTGACCGCAATGAAGATGGGAATGGATCTGAAGGCTATTGGAGATTATGGTATGCAAATTGTGCAACGTATGAATCAACAATGGGGTTGGATGGATGTAATGGATATAGAAGGCTTGGCTTTATCTTCGATTCATTTAGTAACAAGAAGTATTGATTCTTTTGTGCAGGCAGATGCAGAATTAGCACATAAAGTTGTTGCTTCTCGTAAAACGATTGATGCTGATTTTCAACAAATTAAAGATCGTTTAGTGCGACGTTGGAAACGTAAGGAAATGAATGAAGAGCAAGTGATTGATCGTATTTTAATTGCTAATGATTTTTGCCATATTGCTCATCATGCAAATAATATAGGCCAATGGGTTTTAGATGGCCTGAGAAAGGATGTTCAACAATGATATTTTGTGTAGAAGATGACGAAGGAATTCGTAATATGGTGATGTACACGTTGGAAGCAAGTGGATTTGAAGTGCAAGGTTTTGAAAATGGTAAGACATTTTTCTCAGCATTGTTGATGAATCGTCCCGATTTAATTCTATTGGATATCATGCTTCCGGATATGGATGGTATTTCGATTTTAAAACGTTTAAAGAAAGATAAAGCAACCAAAGATATTCCAGTTATTATGGCAACGGCCAAAGGTACGGAATACGATAAAGTCATTGGTTTAGAGCTTGGTGCCGATGATTATTTGGCTAAGCCTTTTGGTATGATGGAAATGGTCAGCCGTGTAAAAGCGGTTTTACGTCGAACCCAACCAGAAAGTGATCAAAAAGTATTGGAAGTTGGTGGCTTGGCTTTAGATTTGAATGGGCACATTGTCAAAGTTGATGGGCAACGTGTGCAATTGACATTGAAAGAATATGAATTGTTACGCCTTTTTATGGAAAATATTGGACGCGCTTTTACGCGTGAACAATTGTTATTGAAAATATGGGAATCGGATTATTTTGGCGAAACGCGTACGGTGGATGTACACATTGGAACTTTGCGGACCAAACTTGGTGAATATGGAAAGATGATTCGTACGGTTCGTGGTGTAGGCTATCGTATGGAGCCTTTGTCATGAAACGACATATCTTTCGTTCCATTTGTATGGTCGCCTTTGTGGCGGTTATCTCTTTATTTATTCTTATTACGGGACGCTTATATTCCTACTTTACGGGTGTTCAATTTCAACAATTAAAAGTCCAAACCGAATTAGCCAGTAAAGCGGTGAATGATGAGGGAATGGATTATTTTAAACATTTATCTAAATCAGTCGATTATCGCATTACCTGGATTGATAAAAATGGGGATGTTTTATTTGATAACCAAGAGTTGGCAAGTAAAATGGAAAACCATTCGCAAAGAGAAGAGTTTAAAGAAGCCAAGAAACATGGTGTAGGGCAATCCGATCGTTATTCGAATACTTTGATGCGACGCTCCCTTTATTGCGCCCAACAGTTAAATGATGGTTCTGTTTTACGCTTATCCAGTGATCAGAATAGTGTTTTATCGCTGGCTTTAAATATGCTGCAACCTATTGCAGGGATGGTTCTATTGGTTATTCTATTTTCTCTGTATTTTGCCAATCGTGTCAGTCAGCGAATTGTTCAGCCGCTTAATGAGATGGATTTGGATCATCCTTTATCAAAAGATCATTATGAGGAATTAAGCCCTTTATTGCATCGTATTGATTTGCAACAAAGACAATTAAAGGAACAAGAAGATGCTTTGCGTCATAAACAATATGAATTTGATACGGTAACCAGTAATATGAATGAAGGTTTAGCCCTTTTAAATCCAGAAGGTATTATTCTTTTCTTAAATCGTAAAGCGAAACTTTTATTGGGTGCCAACGACGAGAGTGTTGGAAAAGACATTCTCATGGTCAATCGCTCTTTGAAAGTGCATGATTTATTGACCCAAGCCCAAGCTGGAAAGAAAGAAGAATGCTTGTTGGATGTTAACGGGGAAACCTATCAGATGTTAGCTAGCCCGATTATGGGAAGTCATAACGTACGTGGTATTGCGTTATTGATTTTAAATGTAACCGAGAAGATTCAAGCTGAAGCTTTGCGTAGGGAATTTACGGGTAATGTTTCGCATGAATTAAAGAGTCCTTTGCATACAATTTCAGGTTGTGCTGAATTGTTGATGAATCATATGGTAAAGCCAGGGGATGAACCGCGCTTTGTTAGCCAAATCTATAATGAAGCGCAACGTATGATTGCCTTGGTTGAAGATATTATCAAATTGTCTCATTTGGATGAAGGAGCGCAAGACATGACCTATGAAGATGTCGAGGCTTTGCCATTTTGTCAAAGTATTGTAGATCGTCTTCAAGCGAAAGCAGATAAAAGTAAGGTGACTTTATCGCTACAAGGGGATGCGACAAGTTTACATGTGATTCCGCAGTTATTTGAAAGTATTATTTATAATCTATGTGATAACGGAATCAAGTACAATAAGGAAAATGGTAAGGTAGATATCACGGTCAAAGATGAATTAGACTTTGTGACAATTTCTATCCAGGATACAGGAATTGGTATTCCTAGAGAAGACCATCAACGTATTTTTGAACGTTTTTATCGCGTAGACAAATCCCATTCCAAAGAAGTGGGAGGAACGGGTTTAGGTTTATCGATTGTTAAGCATGCAGTACAAGTTTTACATGCACAATTATCGGTTGATTCGATTCCGAATAAAGGAACGACGATGCAAATTCGCTTCCTAAAAAATCAATAGCTTTTTTGTGTTGTTTTAATAGATATAAATTAATAGAAAAAAGAAAGCCTTTGCATTATACTCATAGTAGAAAAGAGGTAAATAGAATGATTCTTGACGATTTAAAAGAAAAGGTAAAAGGAAAGAAGATTCGTATTGTCTTCACAGAAGGAGAAGATTATCGAATTCAAGAAGCTGCAGTTAATCTGGTGAAAGACGATATTTGCGTTCCTGTATTACTTGGAAAAAAAGATGAAATTGAAGCAACTTCAAAGAAATACAATTTTGATTTAACAGGAACAGATATCATTGACCCTGCAACATATGATAATTTCCCTGCTATGTTTGATTTGATGATGAAATTACGTGCGGGAAAAATCACGGAAGACAAAGCCAATGAACTTCTTCACCAAACAAACTACTTTGGAACTATGTTAGTTAAAATGGGAGAAGCAGATGGTTTATTAGGTGGAGCAACATACTCTACTGCAGATACGGTTCGTCCTGCTTTACAATTGATTAAATGTAAACCTGGAAACAAGATCGTTAGTTCATGTTTCTTGTTGATTCGTGGTGATGAACAATTGGTATTTGGTGATTGTGGTATTAACATTGATCCAACAGCTAGTCAACTAGTTGATATTACGATTCAAACAGCAAGATCGACAAAGAACTTTGGAAAAGATCCTGTAGTTGCTTTGTTGTCATTCTCAACCAATGGTTCTGCTAAAGGGGACGATGTCACAAAGATGAAAGAATGTTTGGCAAAATTAAAAGAAATGCCATTAGACTTCCCAGTTGATGGAGAAATGCAATTTGACTGTGCTGTTAACGAAGATGTAGCTCAGAAGAAATTCCCTAGCTCAAAAGTTGCTGGACACGCCAATACATTTATCTTCCCTAATATTTCTGCCGGAAATATTGGCTACAAGATTGCAGCTCGATTAGGTGGATTTACAGCGATGGGACCACTTCTTCAAGGATTGAACGCACCAATCAATGACTTATCTCGTGGTTGTGTTTGGGAAGAAGTTTATAACAACGCAATTATTACAGCTAATCAAACTTTAATGGATTAAGCAAAAAAGCGACTCAGTCGCTTTTTTTTTAGGCTTTGAAAGGCTATAATGTGGCCATGGAAAAATTTAAATATGATATGGAAATGGGTGCTGTGATGGACTTTGTGGAAGACCGTTTTATGTTGGTCATCAAGGATGAATCATGGAGCCAGGAAGAATTGGATTTATTAAAAAATCCCATGGACTTGCATTTTTGTTATACGCAGGATATTGCAATCTTCGTACTAGAAGGCGGCGATATCGATTCAAGTGATTTTTACTTTAATATTCAAGATTGTGATTGGAAGGATGCTTGTTTAAACAGCGAACTAGTGAATATTGATGTATATCTCTTGAATGGTAAGAATGAAATTTGTTGGAAAAAGAGCAAAACTTTATCCAAAGAGGATTCTCAACAAATTTTAGATTGTTTATCGAAACAGGCTCAAGTACAATTTATGCAAGACGAATATGACGTCAATGTTTTGGGAATTCAAAGTGCATACCAACCTTATGAATTAAATAAGTATGCCGTTGTTTCGACAAAATTTTAGCAGGAGGGAAAAGTATGAATGCAATTATTAGTGTTATTGGGCAAGACCGTGTTGGTATTTTAGCCATGGTAGCAAATGAATGTTCAAATTTTAATTTGAATATTGAAGATGTTTCACAAACCATTGTAAATGGAATGTTTACAATGACAATGAGTATTTCCATCGATTCAATTAAAGGATCGTTTACGGATTTTGTTGATTATATGGAACAAAAAGGAAAAGAACAAAACTTAGAAATTCGCGTTATGCATCAAGATATTTTTAATTCGATGCATCGCATCTAGAAGGAGTTCTCTATGCAAGTAAATGAAATTCTACAAACTATCCGCATGATTGATGAAGAATGTTTGGATATTCGTACCATAACAATGGGTATCAGCTTGTTGGATTGCATGGATCCGGATATTCATGTTTCTTGTCAAAAAGTGGAAAAGAAAATCTGTACTTTGGCAAAAGACTTGGTAGCAACGGGAAATGAAATTGAAAAAACGTATGGAATTCCGGTTGTTAATAAACGTATTAGTGTAACACCAATTTCTATGTTGGTTGCATGCAGTGGTGGAAACCCTGTGGAATATGCGATTACTTTGGAACGCTGTGCCCAAAAACTGGGTGTTGACTTTATTGGTGGTTATTCGGCATTGGTACAAAAAGGTTATGCCCATGGCGACTTAGAATTGATGCAATCTATTCCAGAAGCCTTGGCTAAAACTGAACATGTATGTGCCAGCGTAAATATTGGTTCTACCAAAGCTGGAATTAATATGGATGCGGTACGTAAAATGGGGAAGATCGTTAAAGAATGCTCGGAATACACCAAAGACAACAATTGCCTGGGTGCCGCAAAACTTGTTGTTTTCTGTAATGCGGTCGAAGATAATCCGTTTATGGCAGGTGCTTTCCATGGTACTGGAGAAGCAGATTGTGTAATCAATGTTGGGGTTTCTGGACCAGGTGTGGTTCGCGCTGCTTTAGCGAAAGCCCAACCGCATTTACCAATGGATGAATTAGCCGACATTGTTAAGAAAACCGCGTTTAAAATTACGCGTATGGGACAATTGGTTGGAACGGTTGCATCGGAAAAATTAAAAGTGCCTTTTGGTATTGTTGACTTATCTTTGGCCCCAACCCCTGCTGTTGGGGATAGTGTTGCACATATTCTAGAAGAAATGGGTCTAGAACAATGTGGTGCCTATGGAACAACCGCTTGTTTGGCTATGTTAAATGATGCTGTGAAAAAAGGTGGTGTCATGGCCACGGGACATGTTGGTGGATTATCCGGTGCTTTCATTCCGGTTAGTGAAGATGCTGGTATGATCGATGCTGCAAAATCAGGTGTACTTACAATGGAAAAATTGGAAGCTATGACAGCTGTTTGTAGCGTTGGTTTGGATATGATTGTAATTCCAGGTGATACAAGTGCTTCAGTTATTTCCGGTATTATTGCCGATGAAGCTGCTATTGGTATGGTGAATACTAAAACCACAGCTGTGCGGGTTATTCCAGCTATTGGAAAAGAAGTTGGAGACATGTTAGATTTTGGTGGTTTACTAGGATCGGGTCCTGTAATGAATATCAATCAGACAGATAATTCGGTAATGATTGAACGTGGCGGACGAATCCCAGCACCATTGCAGGCATTGAAAAATTAAATGAATGCAAAGCAATTTCTTTGAATACTTTGTGAAAACTATTTTGAAAAAAATTGAAAATTTTTCAAAAATCGTTCTTGCATAATTGAAATTGCTAAGTATAATAGTCTTATAAACAAAGAAAAGAAGTAGTATAAGCTTAAACTTATGAAGAGAAGCGATGGTTGGTGCAAATCGTTAAGGGAGAGTTTAGAACGTGTCTTGGAGTTTTATTGTCGAAAGGTTTTGAGGCAATAACGTGGATTCGCGTTAAGAATGAGGTGTCATCCATAAAGAATGGATGGAATTAAGGTGGTACCGCGATGAAGACGTCGTCCTTTTATAGGACGGCTTTTTTTGTGGAGAAAAGGAGAGAAAGAAAATGAAAAAGTTTGTGAAGGTAGCATTGGCAGCTGTCATGGCTGTATCAGTATTAGGAGTGTCATCTACATCTGTAATGGCAAAAAAGAGTAATAAAGAGGTAATTACGGTTGGTATTTCACCAGACTACAAACCATATGAATCTTTAAACAAGAAAAATAAAATGGTTGGTTTTGATATCGACATGGTTAAATGGTTCGGAAAATATTTAAGTAAAGAAGAAGGAAAGAAAGTTACTTTCCAATTCAAACAAATGGATTTTGACAACATCGTTACGCAACTTCAAGGAGATCAAGTTGATTTAGGTATTTCTGGTTTTACTTATAGTGAAGATCGTAAAGTTGAATGGTCTGAACCATACTTAGGATCAAGCCAAGTTGCTGTTGTTCCTAATGGATCGGATATTACTTCTGTTGATCAATTGGAAGGAAAATCATTAGTTGCACAAACCGGAGCTACTGGTGAAAAAGCTGCAAAAGATGTTAAAGATGCACAAGTTACTGGTTTGAAAAACGTACAAGATATCATGAATGCTTTGAGTGCAAATCAATATGATGCTGCTGTTGTCGATTCAGGTGTTGCTAAACAATATGCTCAAAGTGGTCAATTTACTACATTAGATGGTTCGTTATTAGATGAGAAAAACTACATTATCGCTAAAGAAGGTAACAAAGAAATGATCGACAAAGTCAACAAAGCTATTGAAGCTTTCATCGCTAGTGATGATTACAAGAAATTGTGTGATAAATACGATTTAACTCCTATTGAAGGATAAGATTAGAAAAGAAAGGTGATAGAATGTTTCCAGCATTTGCAGAAGTATTTACAAGTGAAAACATTATCTATCTAGCAAAAGGTGCGCTGCTATCTTTATTGATAGCGGCGATTTCCTTATTGTTAGGATTGATTTTAGGCGTTATTGGAGCGAGTGGCAAACGTTCGAAACATATTGTTCCTCGCGCTATAGCGAACTTTTATGTCGAAGTAATTCGTGGTACGCCATTATTGCTTCAAATATTATTGATTTTTTCCGTTATTCCATCGATTTATACTGCAATTACAGGTACTGTATTGCGAATTAATGTCTATTTGATTGGTATTATTGCTCTTTCTTTGAATAGTGGAGCGTACCAAACCGAATTGATTCGTAGTGGAATCAATGGCGTAGACAAAGGTCAATGGGAGGCATGTGAAACGTTAGGGCTTAGCACAAAACAAGCTATGCGTTTTGTGATTTTACCTCAAGCTTTTAAACGTATTGTACCTCCAGTTATTAGTGAATTTATTACGTTAATTAAAGATTCCTCATTAATTAGTACCATTGGTGCTGTGGAATTATTGAAAGGTGCGCAAGTCATTGGTACGGAATATTATGATGTAATGTCTCCGTATATTTTGGCAGCAATTTTCTATTTGATTATGACAATTAGTATTTCTTATTTAGGAAGATATGTAGAAAAGAGGTTGGCAGCCAGTGATTAAAGTAGAACACGTTAGTAAACATTTTATCCATACACATGCATTAAATGATGTGAGTTTAAATATTGAAAAAGGGGAAATTGTTAGTTTGATTGGACCAAGTGGTTCAGGCAAGAGTACTTTATTGCGTTGTATTCACGGACTCGAAAAACCAGAATCAGGGAAAGTCTATTTGGAAGGGGAAGAAATGGATCCTTCCAATGAAGAAAAATTCCGTACCCAGAGAAAAAAGATGGGTTTTGTGTTCCAACATTTTAACTTATTTCCTAATATGACAGTTTTAGAAAACTGTACGCTTGCCCAAAAAGAAGTGATTTCACGCTCTCAAGAAGAAGCTGAAGAAATTGCTTTACAATACTTGGACCGTGTTGGTTTGAAAGAAAAGAAGGATGAATATCCAAATAAATTATCTGGAGGGCAAAAGCAGCGTGTGGCCATTGCCCGTGCTCTTTGTATGAACCCAGAGATCATGTTGTTTGATGAACCAACCAGTGCTCTGGATCCTGAAATGATTAAAGAAGTATTGGAAGTAATGACAGACTTAGCTAAAGAAGGCATGACGATGATTGTAGTTACACATGAAATGGGATTTGCACGTAAAGTTGGTAGTCGTGTTGTTTTCCTTGATCATGGCGAAATTATCGAGGATGCGGATAGTGAATCATTCTTTGCAAATCCGCAATCAGAGCGTGCTAAAGATTTCCTTAGTAAGGTATTCTATCAATGAAATTAGCTGATTTTAAAGTAGAGCAGTGGATGAATGACCATGAGATGCAAGCTAAGTACAATTTAACCGATACTTGCTCGAAAGAAATGTCATTAAAAGAACTACTAGATTTAGAATCGATTGATTTAGACATGATTTTGGATTATGGCGAAATCACAGGCTCTCAGGCGGTGAAAAAAGGAATTTTATCTCTTTATGAAAGTGGCAACTACAAGCAAATAACTACATGTCATGGCTGTTTGGAAGCCAATATGTTGGTGATGCAAACCTTATTGGAAAAAGGAGATCATGTGATTACTTTTTCTCCTGGGTATCAACAATTTATGGAAATTCCTGCTTCTTTGGGCTGTGAAGTATCCATATTACCTTTGGATGCCCATTGGCAACCGAGTCTAGAAGCTGTTAAAGATGCACTTTGTGCAAATACCAAGATGGTTATTTTAAATAATCCAAATAATCCAACGGGGATTTCCTTTTCCAAGGCATTTGTACAGGGCTTGATTGATTTGTGTAAAGCAAGAAAGATTTATATTCTTTGTGATGAAGTCTATCGAGGCTTTTCCGATGACAAATCAATTAGTGATATGTATGAATGGGGTATTTCTACTTCATCTTTAAGTAAGACCTTATCTTTAGCAGGACTTCGTTATGGCTGGATCAAAGCCGATGAGAGCATTATTCATCAAATTAATGTGCGAAGAGATTATGCTATGATTTCAACGGGACCTTTAATGGATGCTTTGGCGACTATTGCCTTGCGGCATAAAACAGAACTTATGGCAGCTAATAAAGCTCGTATTGAAACAAATAAACAAACCGTACGAGAATGGTTGAAAGACCATCCGCATTTCGAAGTGCAGTTGCCCGAAGCTGCAACTGTTAGCTTTTTACATTTTGACTATCCGATTTCAAGTGTAGAGTTTGCAGAAGATTGTTTAGCAGAAACGGGTGTTTTCTTTGTTCCTGGCTCTTGTTTTGGCTATGAATCCTATTTGCGTCTTGGCTTAGGGCAAGATAGTGAAAAGATGAAAGAGGGATTGGCTCAGTTATCCGTTTGGTGTGAAAAACGCTTTGGTTGATTCTACTTTTTGAAGTATGTTACACTGATACCAATGAGGTGGCGTATGAGAAAACTTTTGATGGTATTAAGTGGTCTTCTTGTATTGAGCGGCTGCTCTGGTGTGGATACGATTTTTAAAAATGATGTATCGAAAGACCCTGTTCAAGACAAAAAAACAACGAAAAAAGTCGTGATTCAATGCGACCATGGAGAAGATATAAAAACAACATTTGAAGCATCGGGCGATAATATATTGCAGATGAAACAGATATCACATCTTACCCTTTCGGATATGGGGCTTGAAATTAGTGACGAAATGAATAAGGATACGATCCAACAAAAGATTAATGAATCTTTACAGGAGAAGTATCAATATGTTGATGGAGTATCTGTAAAAGGAACTTTAACAGATGATAAAGTGGAAATTGAAACAGATATTAATTTCCGTAAAGCCAATAAAGATGACTTAGTTTCGTTGGGCTTATTAGATAAAGCTGAAAAAGAAAATAAAGAAGTTTCTTTAAAAAAGACAATAAAAGCATATCAGGCAAATGGATATGCTTGCCAAGAGTAAAAAGCGGGTAAGCCGCTTTTTTTAAAAGGAGTGTATATATGCGTTACTACATAGCGGATAATCATTTTTTTCATCGTTCATTATTGACTAAAATGGATCAGAGAGACTTTGATTCGGTTGAAGAAATGAATGATTACATGATTGAACAATGGAATAAGAAAGTACGAAAAAATGATGAGGTTGTGATTCTCGGCGATTTTTCCTGGGGAGATTTGGAACAGACGCAAGATGTACTGGATCGTTTAAAAGGTAAGTTGTTCATGATTCGTGGGAATCATGATTATTTTTTAGATGATAAGCAATTTGATGATAGTCAGTTTGGCTGGATCAAAGACTATGCAGAGTTAAATGACAATCGGCGCAAAGTGGTTTTATCGCATTATCCTATTGCTTGTTACAATGGACAATATCGTAGAGATGAAAATGGAAACCCTAAGACGTATATGTTGCATGGGCATATTCATAAAACGCAAGATCAACAGTTATTGGATGCCTACCAAGAGATGGTTACACATACGACCCATGCTGCTATAGGTGGTGGGTATGAACAGATACCTTGTCAATTGATAAATTGTTTCTGCATGTATTCGGATTATATGCCTATGACTTTAGATGAATGGATTGAGATTGATAAAAAAAGGCGACAAAGTACTATAAAAAATGATACAATGTAACCAAAGAGGGCGAATTATGGAACAACTACATCAGGAAAAAGGTTCAAAAACTAAAGCATTGTATCTACAAATTAAAGAAATTTATCGTAAAAAGATCTTAAATGGAGCACTTCAATTAGGGGATAAGATTGAAAGTGAACTCGAAATCCAAAAAAAATATAATGTATCGCGTATTACAGCACGACAGGCAATTCTGGATCTGGAAAAAGAAGGAATGGTAAAAAGAGGTCGTGGTAAAGGAACGTTTGTGATCTGGCGACCAGGCATCGAAGAGGATTTAATGCATGTTTCAAGTTTTACGCAAGAAATGGAAGCTATTGGTCGAGTGCCAGGTACAAGTTTTGTTTCTATCACAAAAGAACGTTTGGATGCGAAAACGGCACGTGAATTTGATACCGATGAAGATCAATTAATGTATTGTGTGCGACGTGTTCGTACTGCAGATGACGTAAAAATTGTTTATATGATTTCTTATTATCCTTTATCTACAAATTTACCTATGAATCCAAACTTGATTAATGGTTCTATCTATGAATTTTTAGATTATACGGGATCTGGTATTCCAACGCATATTAAGGAAAAGATTCGTGCGGAACTTCCCAATGACGAAATCGTTGAAGCGTTAAATATTTCGAAGACGCAACCGGTTTTGTTCCGATCACGTATTTCTTATAGTGAAGAACATAAATTGTTGGAATTATCGAAATGTTATTTCCGGGGAGATCTCTATGCGTATACAATCACCACTTCCAGTGATAAAGACTAGATGGCAAATGCCATCTTTTTTTGTAGATATTTGAATATAGAAATAAAAAAAAGAGCTCTCGCTCTTTATTTGAATATTGGTGACGCGTACGGGATTCGAACCCGTGAATGTATGCGTGAAAGGCATATGAGTTAACCGTTTCTCCAACGCGCCATCTTTTTTTGAATGACTTGTTCTTAACAAGTGCTCACTTATACTATCATGACTTATTTTCTAATGCAAGGACTTTTTTTAAAAAAATTTAACAAATTTAAACAAAGTGGTTTAAAGCCAGAAAATTGGGATTGAATGGAGGGCACAAAAGTCTTTGTTCTAAAGGGAGATAGGAATGTAAAGGTAGTATATAGAACTATTGATGATTGTGTGACAAATGAATCGTGTTCATAGAAATTTCCTTTCTGGTTTCTGTCAAAACAAGAATACAATTTCTATGAACATTTTTTATCCTTTTTGGAATCTAGTTTCATTTTACAATTCAGGGAACTAGAAAAATAGAAAAAAGTAGTTGAAGTCTGATGCCTTTTAGCATAGAATAAATAGGCATGCGTGGCAGAGTGCGCATTCACTCATTATGACCACTGCATAAGACAATAGATTAGGAGGTCGTCTTATGGCAAAGAAAAATGCAAAAGTAGTTAAAATTTGTAAACTACAATTTATGGCTGGGCAAGCAAAACCAGGTCCTGCTTTAGCAAGTGCTGGTATTAACATGCCTCAATTCTGTACTGCATTTAATGATGCAACGAAAGATCGTCATGGAGAAGTAGTTCCTGTTGTTATTACAGCTTACGAAGATAAGAGCTTCGATTTTGTAACAAAAACAACACCAGCAGCAAACTTATTGAAGAAAGCTGCAAACATTCAAAAGGCAAGTAGCGATCAAAAAGTGACTTCAGGTACGATTACTGTTGATCAATTAAAAGAAATCGCTGAATACAAGATGCCAGATTTAAATGCCAATGATATCGAAGGTGCTATGCGAATTGTAGCTGGTACAGCTCGTAACATGGGTATCAAAGTAGAAGGATTTGAATAGGAGGGTAAATCGATATGGCTAAGAAAAGTAAACGTTATTTAGAAGCTGCAAAATTGGTTGACTCATCAAAAAGCTATTCAATCGAAGAAGCAGTTGCTTTATTAAAGAAAGTAGCTACAAGTAAAATGGATGAATCTGTTGAATTATCTTTCAACTTAAATGTAGATCCACGTCATGCTGATCAATTGATCCGTGGTGCTATGGTTCTTCCAAACGGAACAGGTAAAACACAAACTGTTGCAGTTGTAGCTGATGGAGAAAAAGCAAAAGAAGCTCAAGAAGCTGGAGCTGATTTTGTAGGTGACCAAGATTTAATCGACAAAATCTCAAAAGGTTGGTTCGGTTTTGATGTTTTGGTAGCTACACCAAACATGATGGGTAAATTAGGACGTTTAGGACGTGTCTTAGGTCCTAAAGGATTGATGCCTAACCCTAAAACTGGTACTGTAACAATGGATGTTGCAAATGCCGTTGATGAAATCAAAAAAGGTAAGGTTACTTACCGTGTAGACCGCGATGGTAACTTAAATGTTATGATTGGTAAAGCAAGTTTCGATGAAGAAAAATTAATCGAAAACTTCAAAGCCATCTATACTCGTATTGTAAAGGCTCGTCCTTCTTCAATTAAGGGTACATACATGAACACTTGTGTTCTTACATCTACTATGGGTCCTGCTATCCATATCGTGATGGAATAATTTTGTTGACAAACAAAAGATTAGCGTTTAATATTCATATGTTATCAATATTCCAAAGACAGTAACGGCAGATTTGCTTAATAAGGTTACCGAGGGTTGATGCACTGAGATGCTCATTTTTACCCGTGCTTTGGTGCGGGTTTTTCTTTGAATATTGTTACAATATAGAAAGATGAGGTAGACGGAATGAATCAGGAAGTTCTTGCCGCAAAGGAAGCAAAAGTCGCTGAATTAACTGATAAGATGCAAGCTGCTAGCTCTGTTGTTATGGTTGAATACCGTGGTTTAACAGTTGCTGAAGCTACAGAACTTCGTCGTAACCTTCGTGCAGAAGATGTAGAATTCAAAGTTTACAAAAACGGAATTTCACGTCGTGCTGCAGAAAAATTAGGATACGATGAATTCAGTAAGAATTTAGTTGGACCAAACGCTTTGGCTTTTGGTAAGGATCCAGTTGCCCCTGCTCGTGTTTTAGCAAAATTTGCTAAAGATCATGAAGCATTGGTTTTAAAAACTGGTATCGTTGATGGAGAAGTTGTCGGTGAAGACACAATCCAAAAATTAGCATTATTACCTAACAAAGAAGGTATGTTGGCTAAGTTCGCTTCTACTTTGAATGCTCCAGTTATTAAATTTGCAATGACTGTTAAAGCATTAGCAGAAGCAAAAGAAAATGGAACTGTAAAATCTGCAGAAGAAGCACCAGCTGAAGCTGTAGAAGAACCAGCTGCAGAGGCAGCTGCTGAATAATTAGGAGGAAAATAAAAATGGCTAAATTAACTCAAGAAGATATCCTTGCTTACTTAGAAGAAGCTACTATTTTAGAATTAAATGACTTAGTAAGTGCAATCGAAGACAAATTCGGTGTTGTTGCAGCTGCTGCTGTTGCTGCTCCTGCTGCTGGAGCTGCTGAAGAAGCTGCTGGACCTAGCGAAGTTACTGTTACATTAACAGATATCGGAGCTACTAAAGTTAAAGTAATCAAAGCTGTACGTGAAATCACTGGCTTAGGATTAGTAGATGCTAAGAAATTGGTTGATAGTGCACCAAGCGCAATCAAAGAAAACATCGATCCAGAAGAAGCAGAAGACATCAAAAACAAATTGGTTGAAGCTGGAGCTACTGTCGAAGTTAAATAAGCTCGTTTGTAGTTTAGAAACCTTTGTCCATGGACAGAGGTTTTTTTCTGTTTTTGGAAGTGAGGTGATTGAATGAAGAAAATCGCAATCGCATTTTTAACAGTCTTACTTTGCGCATGCTCGCAAACCAAAGTAGACATGCATGTCAATGACGCATATTTGGAAGTACAAGAAACAACGGCCAATATGAATACTATGAATGGATATGCGTATGAATTTGTCGTATTCGCCAAAAAAGATTTGACCCACTTTGGTCAGACCGATGTGCAAAAAGATCCATATATTTTGATTACAAAATTGGATAAAAAACAAATGTTGAATCAAAAAGGTTATAAAATGAAACCTTATTTAAAAGATTCTACATATAAGGCTTTCTTAGTAAAAACCATTTCAAAGGATGAAGTGGATAAAGATGACTTTGGTAAGACATTCTTTTCCGACATTGATAAAGATATTCAAAAGGATATGCATGCCTATTTAGTAGGAAATGTACAACATCTTCAAACAAATTAGACTTTTGTGTTTTTCGCAAAAGTCTTTTTTACATTTCTTTGCATGAATTTAACAATTCTCGGCTTTAGAGTTTTCAATCGGGTACTACTATGAGCATGTACAAAGTTCATAGGAGGAATTCAAAATGAAAAAAGGAGCTTCGTTATTCTTAGCAGCTGCTATGACAGCAGGCTTACTAACGGGTTGTGGTTCAAGTTCTACAGACTCATCTAGTTCAGATTTAGAAGGTACAATTACTGCGGCAGGTTCATCTGCATTAAAACCATTGGTAGATGAAGCAAGCCAAAAGTTTATTGAAAAGAATCCAAATGTATCTATTACCGTAGATGCTGGTGGATCTGGAGAAGGATTGAAACAAGTATCTGAAGGAACTGTTACAATCGGTAACTCAGATGTAAGTGCAGAAGAAAAATTAGATGCTGATCAAGCAAAAGAATTAGTTGATCACCAAGTATGTGTTGTTACTATGGCACCAATCGTAAACAAAGATGTTACAGAAGCTGGTGTTAAAGATTTATCAACAGATCAATTAATCGGAATCTTTACTGGTCAAATCACAAACTGGAAAGATGTTGGTGGACCAGAAGAAGATATCGTATTAGTAACACGTCCATCATCTTCAGGAACACGTGCTACATTTGAAAAATATGCATTAAACGGAAATGCAGAAGCTGAAAACAAGAGTATGGAAACCGATGATTCTGGTGTCTTGTTAAAGAACGTATCAGACACAAAAGGTGCAATTGGTTATGTAGCTTTATCTTACTTAGTTGACAACAAAGACGTTGATGCTGTTTCTATTGATGGTGTTGCACCAACACTAGAAAATACATATAACGGAACATACAAAGTATGGACAATGGAACATATGTATACAAAAGGTAAAGGTTCTAAAGCTGATAAAGCATTCATTAAATATATCATGTCAGATGACTTCGCTAAGACTTGTGAAAAACTTGGATATGGCGTTTCATCTAAAATGGAAAGCACAGAACATTAATGTTTCATAAGCGGGCTTTGCCCGCTTTCGTTTACGAAGGAGGTTATTATGGACCGTTCAAATGAAAAGAGCATGTTTCTCAAAGAAGGTCTTTGGCGAGGCGTTGCGACAATTGGTGGTTTATTTGTGATTGGTCTAACCCTGATCATAGGTGCTTTCCTTGTTTATAAAGGAAGTGCAACGTTTTTAAAATTTGGCCACACACTTGGCGAATTCTTAGGTTCATCAAAATGGTCACCTGTAGATAATGCTCAAGGTGGTGGTGCTGCTGGTGCACTGATTTTTATATCTGGTTCGTTAGTAACATGTGGTTTAGCGTTATTGATTGCGACACCTTTATCATTAGGATCCGCAATCTTTATGACAGAGATTTCTAAAAAATTCGGGGAAAAGTTTTTCCGCCCTGTAGTTCAGATTTTTGCCGGGATCCCTTCCGTTGTTTATGGTTGGGTTGGATTGACAGTATTAGTTCCTGCAATTAAAAGTTTGTTCCATCTTCAAGTTGGACAATCTATCTTAGCTGCCGGTATGGTTTTAGCCGTTATGATTTTCCCAATGATTACATCTGTTGCATCCGATGCGATTGCAGCTGTACCTAAGAGCTGTAAAGATGGTGCATATGGATTGGGGTCAACCCGGTGGCAAGCTATTTACCGAGTTATTATTCCTGCCGCAAAATCTGGAATTATATCTGCAGTTATTATGGGCTTAGCACGCGCCTTTGGCGAGGCTTTAGCCGTAGCTATGGTTATTGGACAAACAACAGCAATGCCTTCTGGCTTATTCTCTCGTTCTAAAACCATTACGACCGAAATTGCGGCGCAAATGGGAAATGCGATGGAAGGTGGAGAATTAAAGTCGGCATTGTGGACCATGTCCTTATTGTTATTCTTAATTTCATTGTTATGTATCTTCTTGATTCATCGTTTCAACAATGAAAAGAAAGGAGATTAGTCTATGCAGCGAAGAATTCAAAGAGCAAAATTAGCTGATAAGATTGCGACAGGTATCTTTGTTGCGATAGCCGTACTTTTCTTTCTATTGTTGTTTGGCTTTGCCGGAAAAGTTATTATTGGTGGATTTTTAGGCGCAAAGCCAGAGATGTTCCGATTTGCGATGAGTGGAGCAATTGGAAACCAATTGTTTAATACGATTTATCTAGTATTTATTTCTTTACTGGTTTCATGTCCAATCGGAGTATTTGCCGGAATTTACCTAGCAATGTATGCCAAAAAAGGTCGCTTGACTAAGATTATTCGTATCTGTATTGAAACCTTATCTTCTTTACCATCCATTGTTGTTGGTTTGTTTGGATATTTGGTTTTCTTAGTTGCCTTGGGTATGGGGAAAAGTTTGTTAGCTGGAGCTTTATCTATTTCTATTCTAACTTTGCCTTTGATTACTACGACAACTGAAGATGCAATTCGCGGATTACCAGAAGGATATCTTCAAGGCTCTTTAGGTATGGGTGCTACTAAGTGGCAATCTGTATTTCATGTTTTATTGCCAGCTTGTTTACCACGTATTATGACTGGGGTCATCTTAGCAGCTGGACGTGGCTTTGATGAAGCCGCTGCTCTATTGTATACAGCTGGATCAGGAAGTATGTTGAACTGGAGAAACTGGAGCTTTACTTCTCCAACAAGTCCATTGTCATTATTCCGTCCTGCAGAGACCTTGTCTATTCAAATCTGGAACTTACAGATTAATGGACAAAATCTAGACTTGGCCAACCTTGCTTCGGCCATGTTACTTGTATTGGTATTGGCCTTCAGCATTGGTGCTAATGCTTTATCAAGACATATTCAAGCAAAAAACTCGAGTGAAAGGGGATAAATATGTCGAATATTAAATTCAATTGTGAACATGTAAATCTACATTATGGAGATTTTCATGCGTTGAAAGATATCAACATGAAAATATGTGCCAATGAAATCACAGCATTTATTGGGCCTTCCGGATGTGGTAAATCAACTTTTTTGAAAACCTTGAATCGTATGAACGATTTTGTGGAAACCGCAAAAGTTGATGGAACGATCCAAATGGATGGGGTAGATATCTATAAAGATATGGACGGAATCGAATTACGTCATGATGTTGGTATGGTTTTCCAACAACCAAACCCATTCCCTAAAAGCGTCTATGACAATGTTGCCTATGGACCACGTATTTTTGGAATTAAAAAGAAAAAAGATCTAGATGAAATTGTGGAACGTTCTTTACGTCAAGCTGCTATTTGGGATGAACTAAAGGATCGTTTAAATAAGAGTGCTTTAGGTTTATCTGGTGGACAGCAACAAAGATTGTGTATTGCACGTACCCTTGCAGTACAACCAAAGGTTATTTTAATGGATGAACCAACCAGTGCCCTGGATCCAATTTCTACCAGCAAAATTGAAGATTTAGCCGTTGAGTTAAAGAAAGATTACACGATTGTTATGGTTACCCATAACATGCAACAAGCAGCGCGTATTTCGGATAAAACAGCTTTCTTCTTACTAGGTGAAATGGTGGAATACTCGGATACAGAACAACTATTTGCGAATCCAAAGGATGAAAGAACAGAACGTTATATTACAGGAAGGTTTGGATAGGATTATGCGAGAAGTATTTGAAGAAAGTTTAGAAGAATTGCATCAATTAATGTTAAACATGGGGCAAACATGTCAAAGTATTATCGCTTCCAGTTATCAAGCTTTAATTAAAAATGATTTGAATGAAATTGAACAAATTCATGATTATGAGAATAAAATCAATCATTTAGAACGTTCAATTGAAGCAAAGTGCATGCAACTATTATTGTTACAGGCACCTGTTGCCACGGATTTAAGAAAAGTATCTAGTGCATTGAAAATGATTACGGATATGGAACGAATTGGCGATCATGCATATGATATTGGGGATATTCTTTCTAAAAACCACGAATTATTGAAGTATGTGGATCAATTGCCTTATAAAGACATGGTTAAACAGATTATTACAATGGTTGATGATTGTATTACTTCTTTTATAAATAATGATAAAGATCTTGCTTATAAAGTTATAAAAGAAGACGATGCAGTAGATGATTACTTTAATGATATTTATAAATCTCTATCGCAAGGTATGAGTAAACAAGACCGTTCTTCTTTGGATTTAATGATGATTGCTAAATACTATGAACGTATTGGGGATCATGCAACGAATATTGCTGAATGGGTTATTTATTCCATTACAAATGAATTCCAATCTCTTGAACAAAAATAAACGTATAGGCTGTTGGGGAAACTCAACAGTCTTTTTTAGTATTTCCATACAACAAATGAAGAAAGCTTAAAAGCGAAGATTACCGCATAAATAGGGACGATCTTCGCTTTTTTGAAAAAAATAAGTATTAAAGATTATTGCCATAGAAAAAGACACCGTAGTGTCTTAGTCTTCATCCAATAGGATTTTTTTAATGCCATTATAAATGCCGTTGTCATAGGTAGATGTGGTCGCAAAGTTCGCAAAGCTTTTTACATAATCGCTTGCACTGCCCATGGCTACACCAATATCTGCTTTTTCTAGCATTTGAATATCGTTGGTAGAGTCTCCAAATGCGATGACATCTTTCCATGAAAAATTGATCTTTTGCATCATGAGTTCAATGCCTTTGGATTTGTCGTTGTCTTTGTTGAAGACATCAAACATGAACCCATCGGTTTTTACATTGATTAAATCAGCTCTTAAGCTTGGATGTTTTTCCAAGAATTCATCGATTTGATGTTTGTCTTTTGTTAAAATAACAGCATTATAAGCACGATGTCTTTTATGGTAGGACTGGCTTTCGTCATAAAATAATGAATTTAGGACATTACAGTATTTGCAGAAATCATACATAGGATAAAATTGATTATAGATATATGTAGCATCTCCAAAATGGAACATCAGTCCAAATTCGTTTTCTTGGCAGAAAGCAACAATTTCATTTACGATCTCTTTATCAATTGGGGCACTGGCTACTTCTTCAAAGGCACCATCAAGGATGTATGATCCGTTAATGAGTACATAATAATCAAATTGTACTTTTTTTAGAATGGAATCCATTTGGTTTAGAGGCCTTCCGGTTGCACAGCAGACCATATAGCCTTTTTCTCTTAATGTATCAATGGCTTCCAGACTGGAATCTTGAATGATATCGTTTTCGGTTTGATATAGTGTCCCATCCATATCTAAAAAGACGATTTTATGTTTCATGTTATCACCTCATGGTTATTATACCGATTTATAGAAAAAAATAAAAAAGTATTTGACAAAGAAGATGTAAAACGAATATACTACTCTTGCATGCGTGATTTGGGCATTTTTCTGCCCAATAATTTAACGGATGAAAAAGACACACCCGGAAACGTGTGTTTAAATGTATTTGAAAGGAGTGTTCTTATGCCTACAATCAATCAATTGATTCGTAAAGGTCGTAAGGCCAGCAAAGCGAAATCAAAGTCTCCAGCTTTGAATCGTGGTTACAACTCATTGCAGTCAAGACCAACAAACTTATCAAGTCCACAAAAACGTGGAGTTTGTACTCGTGTTGGTACCATGACACCTAAGAAACCTAACTCAGCACTTCGTAAGTATGCCCGTGTTCGTTTAAGTAACGGAATGGAAGTAACAGCTTATATTCCAGGAATCGGTCATAACCTACAAGAACATAGTGTTGTTTTGATTCGTGGTGGACGTGTTAAAGACTTACCAGGGGTTCGTTACCATATTATTCGTGGTACTTTGGACTGCGCTGGTGTTAATGAACGTAAACAAAGCCGTTCCCTTTACGGAACTAAAAAACCTAAGAAATAAATCTACATGAGAGGAGGAAATTAAATGCCTAGAAAAGGACACATTGCCAAACGTGATGTACTAGTCGATCCAATTTATAACTCTAAGTTGGTTACTCGTTTAATCAACAAAATCATGTTAGATGGTAAAAAGGGAGTTGCACAAACGATTTTGTACAATGCGTTTGATATCGTAAAAGTAAAAACTGGGGAAGAACCAATGGCTGTATTTGAAAAAGCATTGGAAAACGTAATGCCTCAATTAGAATTGAAAGTTAGACGTGTAGGTGGTGCCAACTACCAAGTCCCTGTAGAAGTTAGCGATGAACGTCGTTTGACTTTAGGACTTCGTTGGATTGTAAACTATGCACGTTTAAGAAATGAAAAAACAATGGAACAACGTTTAGCTGCAGAAATTATTGATGCATCTAACGGAACAGGTGCCAGTGTTAAAAAACGTGAAGATACTCACAAAATGGCTGAAGCAAATAAAGCATTTGCTCACTATCGTTGGTAGGAAAGGAGATTCAGTTGTATGCCTAGAGATTATGCATTGAAAGATACTCGTAACATTGGAATTATGGCCCATATCGATGCGGGTAAAACTACAACAACTGAGCGTATCCTTTACTATTCAGGTGTTAACCATAAAATTGGTGAAACACATGACGGTGCCAGTACAATGGACTGGATGGAACAAGAACAAGAACGTGGTATTACCATCACATCAGCAGCGACTACTTGTCACTGGAAGAAGTTAGATGGAACTGGTTCAGAATGTCGTATCAACATTATCGATACACCAGGCCACGTAGACTTTACAGTAGAAGTTGAACGTTCTCTTCGTGTATTGGATGGTGCTGTTACTGTATTGGATGCCAAAGCAGGTGTTGAACCTCAAACCGAAACAGTTTGGCGTCAAGCTACGACTTATGGAGTTCCACGTATTGTATTCGTTAACAAGATGGATGCAACAGGTGCTGACTTCATCATGTCATGTAACACGATTATTGATCGTTTAGGAGCAAAGTCTTGCCCTATTCAATTACCAATCGGAGCTGAAAGTGATTTCGAAGGTATCATCGATATCATCGAACGTAAAGCTTATAACTTTAGTGGTGACTACGGACGTATCATTACTGAAGTAGAAATTCCAGAAGATCAAGTTGATACAATGGAAGAATACCGTGCAAAATTATTAGAATATCTTGCAGATTATGATGAAGATTTCATGATGATGGTATTGGAAGGGGAAGAACCTTCTATTGAAGAAATCAAACGTGTATTGCGTATTGCAGTATGTAAAGGTGATTTCTTCCCAGTATTATGTGGTTCCGCATATAAGAACAAAGGTGTTCAATTAGTATTGGATGCAGTTGTAGATTATTTGCCTAGCCCATTAGATGTTCCTTCAATCAACGGAACTGACTTAGATGGTAATGAAGTTCAACGTCACCCTAGTGATAAAGAACCATTTGCTGCTCTTGCATTTAAGATTGCAGCTGACCCATTTGTTGGTAAATTATCATTCTTCCGTGTTTATTCAGGAACTGCAACAGCTGGTAGTTATGTATTAAACTCAACAAAAGACAAACGTGAACGTTTTGGTCGTATTGTGCAAATGCATGCCAATGCACGTCATGAAATTGATGAAGTGTATGCTGGTGATATTGCTGCTGCCGTTGGTTTAAAAGTAACAACTACAGGTGATACTTTATGTGATGAAAAGAATCCAGTTATTCTTGAATCTATGGAATTCCCTGAACCAGTTATCGAATTATCTTTGGAACCAAAAACTAAAGCTGACCAAGACAAAATGGGATTGGCTTTATCAAAATTGGCTGAAGAAGACCCTACTTTCAAAACATATACAAACGAAGAAACAGGACAAACAATTATTGCCGGTGTAGGTGAATTACACTTGGATATCATTGTTGACCGTTTACGTCGTGAATTTAAAGTAGAAGCAAATATTGGTCAACCACAAGTTGCTTACCGTGAAACAATCCGTACAGCTGCGGAATGTGAAGGTAAATACATTCGTCAATCTGGTGGTCGTGGTCAATATGGACATGTTTGGATCAAATTTGAACCAAATGAAGGTAAAGGATTTGAATTCGTTGATGCTATCGTAGGTGGTAGCGTACCAAGAGAATATATCAAACCAACACAAGAAGGTTTGGAAGACGCATTAGAAAATGGTATCATCGCTGGATATCCAGTTATTGATATTAAAGCTACTTTATTTGATGGATCATACCATGATGTCGATTCAAGTGAAATGGCTTATAAGATTGCAGCAAGTTTCGCATTACGTGAAGCTGCTAAGAAATGTGATCCGGTATTGCTAGAACCAATTATGATGGTTGAAGTAACTGCTCCAAGTGAATACTTAGGAAGCGTTATGGGTGACGTTTCAAGTCGTCGTGGATCAATTACAGACCAAGAAGAACGTGGTAACGCAACAATCGTACGTGCCATGGTACCATTATCAGAAATGTTTGGTTATGTAACTGACTTACGAAGCTTTACACAAGGTCGTGGAAACTACTCAATGAAGTTCGATCATTACGATGAAGTACCTAAGAGTATTGCGGCTAAGATTATTGAAGAGAACTCTAAAGAAAACTAGTTGCTTTTCAGTATCTCATGAATTACAATAATTTTGATATTGTAATAATAAAAAATAGGAGGAATTAGCAAAATGGCTAAGGAAAAATTTGACAGAAGTAAAGTCCATGTTAATATTGGAACAATTGGTCACGTTGACCATGGAAAAACTACTTTAACTGCTGCTATTACATCTGTATTAGCAAAAAAAGGTATGGCTAAAGCTGAAGCTTACGATGAAATTGATGGTGCTCCTGAAGAAAAAGAACGTGGAATCACAATCAATACTGCACACGTTGAGTACCAAACTGACAAACGTCACTACGCTCACGTTGACTGCCCAGGCCATGCTGACTACGTTAAGAACATGATCACTGGTGCTGCCCAAATGGATGGTGCTATCTTAGTAGTAGCTGCATCTGATGGACCTATGCCTCAAACACGTGAACACATCTTGTTAGCACGTCAAGTAGGTGTACCTTACATCGTTGTTTACTTAAACAAATGCGACATGGTTGATGACGAAGAATTAATCGACTTAGTTGAAATGGAAGTTCGTGAATTATTGAACGAATACGAATTCGACGGAGACAACACTCCAGTTATCCGTGGATCTGCATTAAAAGCATTGGAAGGAGATCCAGCTGCTGAACAATCAATTTTAGACTTGATGGACGCTGTTGACTCTTGGATTCCAGATCCAGTACGTGACATCGATAAACCATTCTTAATGGCTGTAGAAGATGTTATGACAATTTCTGGACGTGGTACTGTTGCTACAGGACGTGTTGAACGTGGTGAAGCACACTTAAACGAAGAAGTTGAAATCGTAGGTATTAAACCAACTCAAAAAACAGTTATTACTGGATTGGAAATGTTCCACAAACAATTGGACGTAGCTCAAGCTGGTGACAACATTGGTGCATTGTTACGTGGTATTGCACGTGACCAAATCCAACGTGGTCAAGTTTTAGCTAAACCTGGAACTGTACATCCTCATACTAAATTTAAAGCACAAGTATACGTATTAACTAAAGAAGAAGGTGGACGTCATACACCTTTCGTATCTAACTACCGTCCTCAATTCTACTTCCGTACAACTGATGTTACTGGTGTTATTACTCTTCCTGAAGGAACTGACATGGTAATGCCTGGTGATAACGTTGAAATGTACGTTGAATTGATCGCACCAATCGCTTTGGAAAACGGAACTCGTTTCTCAATTCGTGAAGGTGGACACACTGTAGGTGCTGGAAACGTAACTGAAATCGACGGTTAATTTCCATTATTATCGATTGAATGAAGAGGTCTAAGGACCTCTTTTTTTTGTACAATTTAAAAAAAATTGTTTAAGAATAAACTACATTTGTTTGCCTACAAACGATTCTATGGTAAAATCAATGTAAGGAATTTCAATAAAGGGGGTTGAACTACGCAAAATTCGGTCATTTTATTTGCGCTACAAATAAAATAATAGGTTTTTGTTCCTAAAAAAAAAACAAATGATAGAAAGGATATCAAATGGAAAATTCTAAAAAAATTAAATGGTATATGCTGGCGTTTATGGCATTCTCCACTGTTTGGGGATTTGGTAATGTTGTAAACGGCTTTGTATACTTCAATGGTATTCAAGTTATTTTCTCTTGGATATTGATGTTTGCTTTGTACTTTGTGCCTTATGCTTTGATGGTTGGGGAGTTAGGATCAGCCTTTAAAGAATTTGGTGGTGGTGTTACTTCTTGGATAAATGAAACTGGTGGATCTAAATTAGCTTATTATGCTGGTTACACTTACTGGGCAGTACATATTTCTTATATCGCGTCTAAAGGATCTGGTGGTTTAAAAGCATTAAGTTGGATGGTATTCCAAAATGCGGAAACTTATGATTCTTTCCCTACTTTGTATATTCAAATTGCTACACTATGTGTATTCTTATTCTTCTTATGGGTTGCAAGTAAAGGTTTAAATCCATTGAAGAAATTAGCTACAGTAGCTGGTAGTAGTATGTTTGTAATGAGTATCTTATTTATCGTGATGATGTTTGCAGCTCGTGCAATCAATCCAAATGGTGGATTTGTTTCCATGGACTGGAGTTTCAAAACATTGATTCCACAATTTGATACGAAATACTTTACTTCTTTGTCTATCTTAGTATTCGCCGTTGGTGGTTGTGAAAAGATTTCTCCTTATGTAAATAAAGTAGAAAATCCTTCTAAGGGATTCCCTAAAGGTATGATTACATTAGCTATCATGGTTATGGTTTGTGCTTTACTTGGTACAGTAGCTATGGGTATGATGTTTGATCCAACTGTTATCAATGCAAGTGATGAAAGCTTTAACCACTATGTCGCAAATGGTGCATACATGGCTTTCCAACAAGTTGGTCAATACTATCATTGTGGTAACTTATTTATGATTATTTATGCAGCATGTAATGCGATTGGTCAATTCTCTACTTTAGTATTAAGTATTGATGCTCCATTACGTATGTTGTTAGATGATGAATATGCTAACCAATATATTCCTAAGGGATTATTGAAGAAGAACGATAACGGTGCTTATATTAATGGTATTAAGCTTGTTGGTGTATTATCTGGAGCTATTATTTTAGTGCAAATCTTTGTTCCAGGTGCTACAGCTGTTTTAGCTCAATTGAATAAGTTAAACTCTGTATGTATGCCAATGCGTTATTTATGGGTATTCATCGCTTATATTTTATTGCGTAAGAAAGCTGAAAAATTCCCTCGTGAATATGTTTTCGCAAAAAATAATGGTCTAGCATTATTTGCTGGAGCATGGTGCTTTGTGGTTACAGCAGCTTGTTGTATTCTAGGTATGTATTCAACTGACAAATTAACTTTAATCTTAAATATCTGTACTCCAGTAGTATTATTATTGTTAGGTTTGATCATGCCTGTCATTCGTAGTCGTCAAGATGCTAATTCCTAATTAGCATCTTTTTTAGAAGAGGAGGTTCTCATGAACAATATTGAAATTTCTAATGAATTATTATCTTTTATTCAAAGTAGTCCAAGTATGTTTCATTCCATTTCTACTATTTCTAAGTATTTAGATGAAGCTGGTTTTACTTACTTAAAGGAAAAGGATGCTTGGAATGTAGAAGCAGGTGGTAAGTATTACACTACGCGTAACCACTCAAGTATTATTGCCTTTAAGGTTGGTAAGAACTGTTCAGATTACCATTTCCAAATGACTGCAGCACATGGAGATAGTCCTACATATAAGGTAAAGAGTGTTCCTGAATTAGAAGGACCTAATGAATACTTACGTCTTGATGTAGAAGCCTATGGAGGTATGATTGATTCCACTTGGTTTGATCGTCCCTTAAGCGTAGCTGGTCGTGTTTTAGTGCAAGAAGGTAATAAGGTTCAAAATCGTCTATTATATATTGATAAAGATATTTTAATTATTCCAAATGTTGCCATTCATTTTAACCGCCAAGTAAATGATGGTTACAAATACAATCGTCAAATTGACCTTTGTCCGCTTTTCTCTAGTGGCGAATTGAAAAAAGGTGATTTTGATCGCATGGTTGCCAGTGAACTAGGGGTAGAACCAGAACAGATTTTAGCTAAGGACTTATTCTTGGTAAACCGTCAAAAACCGGTTATTTGGGGCTGGAAAGATGAATTTGTATCAACACCTAAGCTCGATGATTTACAATGTGCTTTCGTAGCTTTAAAAGGGTTTATTGAAAGTCAAAACGAAGAAAGCGTAAATGTATATTGCTGCTTCGATAATGAAGAAGTTGGTTCGAATACGAAACAAGGGGCAATGTCTACTTTCTTGCATGATGTATTAGTTCGTTTGAATGCTGCATTGGGTAAAAGTGAAGATGAATACTATCAAGCTGTTGCGAAATCCTTCTTAGTTTCATGTGATAATGCTCATGCGGTACATCCTAATCATCCAGAAAAAACAGATGCAGTAAACTGTGCATACATGAATAAAGGTATTGTATTGAAAGAATCTGCTAACCAAAAATACACAACGGATGCATTTAGCCGTGCCTTATTTACTGCTATTTGTAATAAAGCAGGTGTTCCGGTACAAACTTTTGCCAACCGCAGTGACAGTGTTGGAGGATCAACTTTAGGAAATCTTTCGAACACACAAGTTAGTGTTCATGCCGTTGACTTTGGATTACCACAATTAGCTATGCATAGCTCTTATGAAACAGCTGGTATTAAGGATACAGGATATGCGATTGCTTCTTTGAAGGCTTTCTATGATACTGTAATTCATATTGATGGAGCTGACGAAGTGGTATTTGATGAGTAATACAAAAACGTATCCCTGGCTAAGCACAATTTCAACGGACATGGATCCAGCTATCCTTCATGCCATTGATAAAAAGGAATGGCCTGATGTAAAAAAAGATGCAATGGCAAAGTATTGTGCAAGTCAGAAAGAAAAGGATCCGGAACACTTACGTAAAATAGAACGCTCCAATACATTTAAAAAGGCTTTGAAAGAAGAGTGCATGAATGCACAATCGGAGATGACATTATGTTCAATAGTGATTATTATGACAGGAACATTATTTGTCTATTTCCTGAGCGCAGTACTTTTTGAAAGCTATGTGATTAATTTCTCGGTTGATGCGATTGTCGGATCTATAGCTTTAGTGTTATTGGTTCGTAATGAAATTTTAAAGACGCGCTTGTCTAAAAAATATCTTCAGACGAAGGAATATTTATATATGGATATTCTGGCAATCATCTTTTCCTTCTTATGTCATTTGATGATGCGTCACTTTGATATTACTTTAATTGTATTGTTAGCTGTTTACTATTTCAGTAAGCATAAATGGACCAAAATAATGAATGAATTCATGGATGGAGAGTGATTAAACTCTTCATCTTTTTTTCTTGAAAAAAAATAAAAAAAATCACTTGATTCAATCTTTTCAATATGGTAATATCTATCCGCACTGCGATGAAGTGCGAGGTTGCTGACCCACTGAGAAGCGTTGTCATGGGTGTTTGGTCAGGTAATTCGCATGGAGCATGTTTATCTAGAATAAACGAAAGGAGTTAACATGGCAAACAACACAATGAGAATTCGCCTTAAGGCGTATGAGCACCGCATCTTAGATGATAGTGCTAAAAAGATTGTCGAAGCAGCGACAAAGCACGGAGCTAAAAAAGTAGTTGGTCCCGTTCCGTTACCAACGGAGAAACAAGTTGTAACAATTTTACGTGCTGTTCATAAATACAAAGATTCACGTGAACAGTTTGAAATTCGTACGCATAAGCGTTTGATTGAGATTGTTGCACCATCAAAGGAAACAATTGATTCTTTACAAAGATTAGATCTTCCTAGTGGTGTCGACATCGAAATTAAACTTTAATGGAGGTGTCTGAAAATGAAAGGACTATTAGGAAGAAAATTAGGAATGACTCAAGTCTTCACTGAAGGTGGAGAATTAATTCCTGTAACTGTAGTTGAAGCTACTCCAAATGTTGTTCTTCAGGTGAAGACAGTAGAAACAGATGGCTATAACGCAGTTCAGTTAGGCTTTGAGGAAGTTAAAGAAAAACGCACGACAAAAGCAAACGTTGGACATTGCAAAAAAGCAAATACAACTCCAAAACGTTTCATTAAAGAAGTACGTGATGCTGACATGGATGTAAATGTTGGTGATTTAGTAAAAGTAGATTTATTTGAAGCTGGAGAAACAGTTGACGTTATCGGAACTAGCAAGGGTAAAGGATACCAAGGTACAATTGTTCGTAACAATGCGCACCAAGGACCTAAGACTCATGGTGGATCTAAGAACATTCGTCACATTGGTTCATTAGCTACAAACGGTATTACATCTCGTCAAGGTCGTATCATGAAAGGTACAATCATGGCTGGTCAAGAAGGTGGATATACTACTACAAACCAAAACTTAACAGTTATTAAAGTTGATGTAGAAAACAACTATGTATTAATCAAAGGAAACGTTCCAGGACCTAAGAAAGGATTTGTGATGATTCGCACCGCAAAAACTTCAAAAGGAAATAGTGAACCAGTTACTTTGGTTGACTACAGCAGTAAGGAGGCTCAATAATGGCTAAGATTGATGTTATTAACCAAACAGGAGCTGTCGTAGATTCAATTGAATTAAACGATGCTGTATTTGGAATTGAACCAAATCAACAAGCTATGTATGATGTCTTAGTTATGGCATTAGCCGGAAGACGTCAAGGAACATCTGCTACTAAGGGACGTTCAGAAGTTTCTGGTGGTGGACGTAAACCATTCCGTCAAAAAGGTACAGGACGTGCTCGTCAAGGTACGATCCGCGCTGCGCAACATCGTGGTGGTGGAACGGTATTTGGAGCAGTTCCTCGTGATTATCACTACCGTGTAAACAAGAAAGTAAGTCGTTTAGCAGTTAAATCCGCATTAAGCGAAAAAGTTGCTGATGCAGCATTTACTGTTGTCGACAAATTCGATCTTGATGCACCAAAAACAAAAACATTTGTTGGAATTATGGAAGCAATTAATGCGCCAAAGAAAACATTGTTTGTAGTTGCTAACGGAGAAGATGCAACAAATGCTGCTTTATCTGTTCGTAACATCCCTAATACAAAGATGTTGACTTCAACTGGAATCAACGTATTTGATTTAGTACATGCAAACAAAGTGGTTATGACAAGCGCTGCCGTAAAAGAAATCGAGGAGGCATTGGCATAATGAAAGACTATAGAGACGTAATTATTCGCCCAGTTGTCACTGAAAAAAGTATGAAATTGATGGCTGAGGATAACAAAGTAACTTTCGAAGTTGCTAAAGGTGTGAACAAAATTGAAGTTCGCAACGCTGTTGAAAAAGCATTCAACGTAAAAGTTGTGAAAGTAAATATGTTGAACACAAAATCTAAACCAAAACGTATGGGTCGTTACATGGGTTCTACACAAGCAACTCATAGAGCTATCGTTAAGTTAGCTGAAGGCGATTCAATCGATTTATTTGGAGAAGAATAATCAGGGAGAAGACGCTATTTCCTGAATAAATATTGCGATAAGGAGGATAAATAGTTTATGCCTATTAAAAAGTATAAACCAACGACACCTGGCCGTCGTGGCATGTCAAGCTTAACTTTTGAAGAAATCACTACTTCAAAACCTGAAAAAAGTTTGTTAGCTGCAAAGAAAAGCAAAGGTGGACGTAATAACACAGGACGAATCACAACTCGTCATCAAGGTGCAGGACATAAAAAAGCATACCGTATCATCGACTTCAAACGTAACAAAGATGATATTCCTGCAAAAGTATCTACGATCGAATATGATCCAAACCGTACTGCAAACATCGCTTTATTGACTTATGCAGATGGTGAAAAACGTTATATCATCGCTCCTGCTGGATTGGAAGTTGGAATGACTGTTATTTCTGGTAAAGAAGCTGATATCAAAGCTGGTAATGCAATGGAATTACGCAACATGCCAGAAGGTACAATTGTACACAACGTTGAATTAAAACCTGGTAAGGGTGGACAAATGGCACGTAGTGCTGGTACTTCTGCTCAAATCTTAGGTATTGAAGATAAATATGTAATCTTACGTTTAACTTCAGGTGAAATGAGACGTGTATTAGGTGAATGTCGTGCAACTGTTGGTTCAGTTGGAAACGCTGACTATTCATTAGTTAACTATGGTAAAGCAGGTCGTAACCGTTGGAGAGGTATTCGCCCAACTGTTCGTGGTTCTGTTATGAACCCTAACGATCACCCTCATGGTGGTGGTGAAGGACGTACGCCAATTGGACGTAAGTCACCAATGACTCCTTGGGGTAAAAAAGCTCTTGGTGTTAAGACACGTAAAACGAAGAAGGCTAGCGATAAGTTAATTGTTCGCCGTCGTAATGGTAAATAGGAAAAGGAGGAAATGAGAAAATGAGTCGTAGTTTGAAAAAAGGACCTTTCGTCGATGATCATTTGATGAAGAAAGTTGAAGCATTAAATGAAAGCGGAAAGAAAGAAGTCATTAAGACTTGGAGTCGTCGTTCCACAATTTTCCCTTCATTTGTTGAACATACATTTGCTGTTTACAACGGAAAAGAACACGTTCCTGTATATGTAACAGAAGATATGGTTGGACACAAATTAGGTGAATTCGTTCCAACTCGTAAATTTACTGGTCACGGATCAGATGATAAGAGAAGCTAATAGGAGGAAAGAACATGGAAGTAAAAGCAACTGCAAAAACTCTACGTATTCAACCTCGTAAAGCAAGATTAGTATTAAACTTGATTCGTGGTAAATCTGTAGAAGAAGCTGAAGCAATTTGCAAATTCACACCAAACAAGGGTGGATATTTAGTAGGAAAAGTATTACATTCTGCTATCGCAAATGCTGTTAATAACGAAGATTTAGATGAAAGTAACCTTTATGTAAAAGCTTGCTGGGCTGATGAAGGAATTACTTTGAAACGTTATATGCCTCGTGCAAAAGGTAGTGCGAGTGCTATTCATAAACGTACAAGCCACATCACTGTTGTAGTGGCTGAAAAGGAGTAGGAGGAAAGCTATGGGACAAAAAGTAAACCCCGTTGGAATGCGAGTTGGAGTTATTCGCGACTGGCAATCTAGATGGTATGCAGATGATAAAGATTTCGGTACTACACTTTTAGAAGATGTTAAAATCCGTGAATTTATCGAAAACTACTATAAAAAATTATCTGAAGCTGCAGCTGATAAACGTAAAGCTGATCCTCAGATCTCTCGTATTGAAATCGAAAGAAGTAAAAACCGTTTGGTTATTATCGTTCGTACAGCTCACCCTGGTGTAGTAATTGGTGCTGAAGGTAAATCAATCGAAGGTTTAAAGAAGAAAATCGAAAAGATGACTAAAGCGAAAAACGTACAAATCAATGTCGTTGAAATCGCTAACCCTAACTTGGATGCTCGTTTAGTTGCTCGTTGGATTGCTGACCAATTAGAAGGTCGTCGTTCATTCCGTGCGACACAAAAGAAAGCTATCCAAAACACTATGCGTGCTGGTGCCAAAGGTATCAAAACTGCAGTTAGTGGACGTTTAGGTGGAGCTGATATGGCTCGTACTGAAGGATATTCAGAAGGTGTAGTTCCTCTTCATACATTACGTAGTGATATTGACTATGCTTGGGAAGAAGCTGCTACACAATATGGTCGTTTAGGTGTTAAAGTTTGGATCTGCCGTGGTGAAGTATTACCTGGTGAAATGGTAAAAGAACCAGAAGCACCAAAAGAAAGACCACGTCGTAACAATCGTCGTAGAAAAAACTTTAACAAAAACAACCGTCAAGGTGGAAACGCTAAAGCCGGTAAAGCTGAACAAACAGCTGCTCCAAGTGAAGGAGGTAACGAATAATGTTAATGCCTAAAAGAACAAAGTATCGTCGTCCTCATCGTTTGAGCTACGAAGGTCGTAGTAAAGCTGGACGTTCGATTGACTTTGGTGAATTCGGATTAGTTGCTGAATCTGGTAACTATATTACAAACCGTCAAATTGAAGCTGCGCGTATCGCAATGACTCGTTACATGAAGCGTGGTGGAGATGTTTATATTCGTATCTTCCCTCATATGGCAAGAACGAAAAAACCTCTAGAAGTACGTATGGGTAGTGGTAAAGGTGCTCCAGAAGGATGGGTTGCCGTTGCTCAACCTGGTCGTGTATTATTCGAAGTTGGTGGCGTAAGCGAAGAAGTAGCTCGTGAAGCACTTCGTTTAGCTGCTCATAAACTTCCAGTCAAAACACGTTTTGCTAGAAAAGGAGAAGTGAAATAATGTTAGCTAAAGAAATCCGCGAAAAAACAAATGAAGAATTAAATGCAGAGATCAATACGCTTAAAGATGAATTATTCAATCTTCGTTTTCAGCAAGCAACAGGTCAATTAGAAAATACTGCTCGTTTGAAAACTGTAAAAAAAGACATTGCTCGTATCAAGACTGTATTGACTGAGCGTGCCAATGCAGGTCAAGAATAGGGAGGAATTGTTCGATGGAAAGAAATGCGCGTAAAGTTTACCGTGGAACTGTTGTATCTGATGCAATGGACAAAACCATTACGGTAAAAGTAGAAACGAAGAAAACGCATCCTTTATATGGAAAGCGTGTAGAATATTCAAAGAAATTTAAAGCCCATGATGAAAACAACGAAGCACATGTTGGAGACCGCGTAGAAATTATGGAAACTCGTCCATTATCTGCAACAAAACGTTTCCGTTTAGTGAAAGTTGTTGAAAAGGCTCGTATTTAATCAGGAGGAGACGAAACTATGATTCAAAATGAAAGTCGTCTGCGTGTAGCTGATAACACCGGAGCTAGAGAAGTTCTAGTTATCCGTTGTTTAGGCGGAAGCGTCAGAAAAACAGCAAATATCGGTGACGTCGTTGTATGTACTGTTAAACAGGCTACTCCTGGTGGATCCGTTAAAAAAGGTGAAGTTGTTAAAGGTGTAATCGTTCGTACAAAATATGGTATTCACCGTAAAAACGGTACGTACATCAAATTTGATGACAACGCTGTTGTATTAATTAAAGATGATAAAACGCCAAAAGGAACTCGTATCTTTGGACCAGTTGCTCGTGAATTACGTGACAATGGTTATATGAAGATCGTTTCTTTGGCTCCGGAAGTATTGTAGGAGGTGTGCCAAGGTGAGAATTAAAAAAGGTGATAAAGTCAAAGTCATTACTGGTGCTTACAAAGGCACAATCGGTGAAGTTACAAAAGCTTTCCCTAAAGAAGACAAAGTAATCGTTGAAGGCGTAAACATGGTTAAAAAACACTTACGCCCAACTCAACAAAACCCTGATGGTGGAATTGTTGAAAAAGAAGCTAAGATTCATGTATCAAACGTTATGTTATACGATGAAAAAGCTAAACAAGCTAGTCGTGTAAAATACGAAATGGAAGATGGAAAGAAAGTCCGCGTTTATAAAAAGAGCGGTGCTGAAGTGAAGTAGGAGGGTAAAAGATGAATCGTTTATATGAAAAATATACAAATGAAGTAGTCCCTCAATTGATGAAAGATTTCAGTTACAAATCAATCATGGAAGTACCAAAGATTGAAAAAGTTGTTGTCAACATCGGTGTTGGTGATGCTATTTCTAACTCTAAATTGTTGGACGAAGCAGTTGAAGAATTAGCTGCTATTACTGGTCAAGCTCCAGTTGTTACAAAAGCTAAGAAATCTATCGCAAACTTCAAATTACGTGAAGGTATGCCTATCGGATGTAAAGTTACTTTACGTCAAGAAAAGATGTATGAATTCTTAGACAAATTATTTAATATCTCTTTACCACGTGTTCGTGACTTCCGTGGTGTTAGTGATACGAGCTTCGATGGTCGTGGAAACTATACTTTAGGTATTAAAGAACAAATCATTTTCCCTGAAATTGATTTTGATAAAGTTAATCGTACTCGTGGTATGGATATCGTTATTGTAACTAGTGCGAATACGAATGAAGAATCAAAGGCATTATTAAAAGCAATGGGAATGCCTTTCAAAAAGTAGGAGGATGAACTAATGGCAAAGAAATCAATGATTAACAAACAACAACGTCCTCAAAAATTCAAAGTTCGTGAGTACACACGTTGCGAGCGTTGTGGACGTCCACACGCTGTATTAAGAAAATACAAATTATGTCGTATTTGCTTCAGAGAATTGGCTTATAAAGGTCAAATCCCTGGTGTGAAGAAGGCAAGTTGGTAAGGAGGCATATTGCAATGAACATGACTGATCCAATTGCGGACATGCTAACAAGAATCCGCAATGCTTTGACACAAAAGCATGAAACAGTTAGTATGCCAGTTAGCAAAGAAAAAAAGGCGATTGCTAAGATTTTAAAAGACGAAGGTTTCATCACTGATTATGTAATCGATGGTGAAGGTGTTAAAAAAGAATTAACAATCACTTTGAAATATACCGAAGATGGAGCAAAAGTAATTTCTGGTCTTCGCCGTATTTCAAAACCAGGTCTTCGTGTATATGCTGCGGCAAATGAATTGCCACGTGTATTAAATGGACTTGGAATTGCTATTATTTCTACAAGTAATGGTGTAATGACAGATCGTGATGCAAGAAAACAACACGTTGGTGGCGAAGTACTTGCATACATTTGGTAATAAATAGGAGGAAAATCAATGTCACGTATCGGGAATAAACTGATTACCATTCCTGCCGGAGTAACTGTTGAAGTTGCTGACGGGAATGAGGTGACTGTTAAAGGCCCTAAGGGAACTTTAACTCGTACATTCTCTACTATGATGGACATTCAAGTAGCAGATGGTGTAGTCACAGTTAAGCGTCCTAATGATGCTAAACATACAAAGCAGTTACATGGAACAACTCGTGCTTTAATAAACAACATGGTTGTCGGAGTTTCTGAAGGGTATGCAAAAGAATTAGAATTAGTAGGTATCGGATTCCGTGCCGCAGTTAAAGGAAACAAATTGACGATGCAAGTGGGTTACTCACATGCTAGTGAATTAGATATTCCAGAAGGATTAACTGTTACTTGTGGATCTGCTACTGATGTAAAAGTTGAAGGAATTGACAAACAACTTGTTGGTGAATTCGCTGCAGATATTCGTGCTGTACGTAAACCAGAACCTTACAAAGGAAAAGGTATCCGTTATAAAGGAGAACATATCCGTCGTAAGGAAGGTAAAACAGCTGGTAAATAGTGGGAAAGGAGATAAAATTTTATGTCAAGTAAATTATCACGTAATCAATCTCGTATTCGTCGTCATGCACGTGTACGTAAAAAAATTAGCGGAACTCCTGAATGCCCACGTATGGATGTCTTCAGAAGTAACGCTCACATCGAAGTTCAAATTATCGATGACGTTGCTGGAAACACTTTAGTAAGTGCTTCAAGTGTTCAAATGAAATTAGAAAACGGTGGAAACATCGAAGCTGCACAAAAAGTTGGTGCTGAAATCGCTAAACGTGCATTAGAAAAGAACATTAAAAAAGTTGTATTTGACCGTGGAGGATTTGTCTACACTGGTCGTGTAAAAGCTTTAGCAGAGGCCGCTCGTGAAGCTGGCCTAGAATTTTAGGAGGTCGCATCAATGGCAACGAATAAAAAACCAAGAAGAGACCACGATGAATTTGAAGAACAAGTTGTTACCATCAACCGTGTTACAAAAGTAGTTAAAGGTGGACGTCGTTTCCGTTTTGCTGCTTTAGTTGTAGTAGGTGACCACAAAGGTCATGTTGGTATGGGAACTGGTAAAGCAAACGAAGTGCCTGATGCAATTCGTAAAGCTTGTGAAGATGCTCGTAAGAACGTCTTTGAAGTACCTATTATCGGTACAACAATTCCTCATGCTGTCAATGGACAATATGGTGCAGGATGTGTATTCATGCATCCAGCTAGTGAAGGTACTGGTGTTATCGCTGGTGGTGCCACTCGTTCTGTATTAGAATTAGCTGGTGTTACTGACGTTGTAACAAAGTGCTTAGGTTCTCGTACAAAGATCAACGTAGTACGTGCTACTGTTGAAGGATTGAAGAGCTTAAGAACTGTTGAAGAAGTAGCTAAAATTCGTGGAAAGAAAATCGAAGAAATTCGCGGTTAATAGGAGGTAGAACTAATGAAACTAGAAGAAATGAAATCTAATGGCCATCGTTCTAACCGTAACCGTGTTGGACGTGGACCTGGAAGTGGAAATGGAAAAACTTCTGGTCGTGGTCAAAAAGGTCAAAAAGCAAGAAGCGGTGGAGGTGTCCGTTTAGGATTCGAGGGTGGTCAAACTACTCTTGCTCGTCGTCTTCCAAAGCGTGGATTCACAAACTTTACGCGTAAAGAATACGCAATTGTGAATGTTGAGACTTTAAATAAATATGAAGATGGAACTGTAGTTAATGCAGCTTTGTTAATCGAAGATAAAGTAATCAAAAAAGAACTTTCTGGATTGAAAGTTTTAGGTGAAGGTGAATTGACAAAGAAATTGACAGTACAAGCTACTAAGTTCTCTAAATCAGCAAAAGAAGCAATCGAAAAAGTAGGCGGAACAGCTGAGGTTATCTAAAAATGTTTTCAAGTATAAAGGCAATAGTGACGAACAAGGATATTCGCAAGAGAATCTTGTTTACTCTCTTTGCCTTTCTTGTGTATCGTCTAGGATCGGCAATTACGGTACCTGATGTAAATACTGCAGACTTAATTAATGGTATGCAGGATAACTCCTTATTTGCGATGCTTAATTTATTAGGTGGTGGAGGATTAGAACAGTTCTCCGTATTCGCATTAGGGGTTACACCTTATATTACAGCTTCCATTATTTTACAGTTGTTAAGTATGGATGTAGTTCCATCCTTGACTGAACTATCAAAAAGTGGAGCACAGGGACGTAAAAAGATTGATCAATATACAAGATATCTAGCTGTCGTTTTTGCTTTCGTTCAATCATTCTCATTAGTATATGGTTTCTCAAAAACGTATACGACGTTGATTGTTGGTGGCGTAACGATTAGTAAAGTATTGTATATTTCAACAATCTTTACCGCTGGTTCTTTATTCCTAGTCTGGATTGGAGATCAAATCTCTTTGAAAGGTATAGGAAATGGTATTTCCATGGTTATTATGGCAGGTATCGTCGGTCGTATGCCTCGTCAAATTACTAGTGCATGGAAAACCTTAATGGGATCTGGATCTACGGTTAAAAATGGAACGGCTTTATTTGTAGCCTACATCTTAGTTTATTTACTCATAATCATTTTTGTAACATTGATTAATACGGCAGAACGTCGTATTCCGATTCAATATACATCTAGTTCGATTGAATTAAGTAAACGAAGCGAATCAAATTACCTTCCATTAAAAGTAAATTCAGCAAGTGTTATTCCTGTCATTTTTGCTTCATCATTGATGATGGCTCCTTTACAGGTTGCTACCTTCCTTGATAAGACAGAATTTGTTAAAGCAACGCAAAAATGGTTAGGTTTAAGTACTTGGTATAGTCTTGCCATCTATGTAGTATTGATTATTTTCTTTACATTCTTTTATACAAAGATGCAAGTTGATCCCGAAAAGTTAGCAGAGAATTTAGGAAAATCAGGTGCATATATTCCTAGCGTGCGTCCTGGTACTGAAACAAAAAACTATGTCAATCATGTTTTAACTCGTATTACTGTTTTAGGTTCACTTGCCTTAGCGTTTATTTCGGTTATTCCGCATGCAATGCCACTTATCTGGCCTGAATTGCCTTCTAGTATGGCACTTGGTGGAACCGGAATGATTATCGTTGTAGGTGTTGCGATTGAAACAGTACGTCAAGTTCAAGGTTTGATTACTCAAAAATCATATAAAAAGTATTATCAAGACTAAAGTCTATGGAGTAATGATTTATGAACATTTTTATTATGGGAGCGCCAGGATCTGGCAAGGGTACTTTTTCTAGTAAAATTAAAGAAGAGTACAACTTAAATCATATTAGTACTGGAGATATCTTCCGTGCGAATATTTCCCAAGGAACAGAGCTTGGTCTTCAAGCAAAAGCGTATGCTGAACAAGGAAAACTTGTTCCCGATGAAATCACAAATAAAATGGTTAAAGATTATTTAGCTACTTTATCGGATAAGAAAAACGGATATTTGTTAGATGGATATCCTCGTACGCTTGATCAAGCAAAAGCTTTTGAAGAAATGACAGATGGTACAGACTTAGCAGTCGATGTAATTCTTGCAATGGATGTTCCAACTGATGTTCTTACTCGTCGTATTACTGGTCGTCGTACTTGTAAAGACTGTGGTGAAATTTACAACATCTATTCAAAACCAACTAAGGTTGAGGGTGTTTGTGATCGCTGTGGTGGAGAATTGACACAACGTAAAGACGATAATGAAGAATCTTTAAAAGTTCGTTTAGATGAGTATTCAAATAACACAGAACCAGTTATTGACTATTATGAAAAAAAGAATATGGTCTCACACATCAATGCCGATGCATCAATGGATGAAATTTGGTCAAGTGTAAAAGAGGCCTTGAAAAACAAGTAAATTGCGCTTATAATTATTAAGCGCAATTCTTGCGTTTTTTATGTATACCACATTTCTGTTAAAATCCGCATGATTCCATACGCATTTTAGCAGGCAGACAAACAATATGTGGTTGGAAAGGAAAGAAAATGAAAGTAAGACCATCCGTAAAACCAATGTGCGACAAATG
>QUIQ01000012.1 GCA_003480165.1 Firmicutes bacterium AM41-11
TGAAGCAATGCGTGAATTATTTCAAGACGAAAGAAATAAAGGAAGAGTCGAAGGAAGAGCTGAAGGAAGAGCTGAAGGAAGAGCGGAAGAAAAGATTGAAACGAATACAATTAATCTCCGTTCCATCATGGTTAACTTAAATCTCAATGCAGACCAGGCTATGGATGCATTATCTATTGATGAAAAAGATCGCGATTTCTATCGTTAGAGACTTGCATCTTTGAGTAAGAATTAGATTCACTAGGCCACTATTGTGGCCTTTTTTATTCATTCTAACATTTAAAAAAAATAAAAGCTTCCGCTTTCTCTATCCAAAATAAATTATCATAAATATATAATCTAGTTTTTAATACTAGATATGTTGACATTGAATACCATTTTGCATACAATAGATCCATAAGGAGGCTAGCAATATGACAAAAAGTTCGGATATGGCCCATCCATTTAAACTCACCTTTGGAGAAGAAATTGGTAATTCCATCAGTCATGGAGTCATGTGGGTTTTAATTCTATTTTCGTTACCTTATTATGCGATTCGCAGTTATTTAATTGGTGGTATTCCTTATGCCGTTGGTGCCAGCGTTTTCTTAATTTGTTTATTCTTTATGTTTCTGGCATCGAGTTTATATCATCTTCAACCCTATGATACGACTTATAAATATGTATTTCGTAAGCTCGATCATATTATGATTTTATTAGCTATTGCAGGCAGTTATACACCTGTTTGTTTAGTTGTCATGCATAATGCCGTTGGTTATGTAATTTTAGCTATTGAGTGGATAATGGCAATTGCAGGGATTTTATTAAAAGCTATTTCATCAAAATCCCATGCCAAATTATCCATGACCATCTATATGGTTATGGGATGGTTAGCCATCTTTGTGATTCCAGCAATCTTAAGAAATGCTTCATTAGCTTTCTTCTTAATGATTCTATTAGGCGGTGTCATGTACACCATTGGAGCTATTTTCTATGGCCATCCCGAAAAAAGATTCTTTCATTTTGTATGGCATATCTTTATTATCTTAGCTTCTATTTGCCACATGATTGCAATCCTTTATCTAATTATGTAAAAGAACCAATCGTTGGAATATCTTCCTTCGATTGGTTCTTTTTTATCTCTTAATTATAGAAATCGTGCAATATCGTTATACGTTGCGAACACAAAGATCAACATCAAAAACACAAAACTAGCCATAATGATTCTTTCAACCAATCTTTGATTTACTTTCCTTCGCATGATTTTTTCAATCAAAACGATTAATATCCGTCCCCCATCTAAAGCCGGAATTGGTATCGCATTAAAAATACCGATATTTAATGAAATCATCGCAAATAAAGATAAGTAAGAACTTAAACCCATTTCCGCTGTTTTCTTCGTTACCGTAAAGATTCCAACCGGTCCAGATAAATTCTCTACGCCTTGTCCGCGAATTAGGTGCGAAAGTGAAGTAAAGATGGAAGTCGTTGAACTCCATAAATTCTTTGTACCATTGCCAAAGGCTTCATACCAATGGGTTTTTCGAGCATACGCAATGGCTTTATAACCGATGAGATAAACACTGTTTTCTTTATCATAAATTGGTTTCAAGTTCACATTGATCGTTTGATTATCTCGCTTTACGGTTAATTCAATCGTATCATGGTTATATTGAATCCATTCCAACAAATCATATTGCGTTTCTGGTCGGATACTCTCCTTGCCACATCGTGCTTCAACAATACGATCATCTTTTTGTAAGCCAGCTTTTTGTGCAACTGAATTTTCTTCTACTTTGTATACAATTGGTTTTGCATCTTCTACGACATAACCTTTGGCCATCGCCAGGCCAATAAATAAAACCCAGGCCAAAAGAACGTTCATTACAATTCCCGCCAACATAACCGCAATTTGTTGGTGGCATGGCTTATTGTTTAGGCGTTTGGAAGCAGGGACTTCATTAAGCCAGTCTTCTTCATCTGCTTCAGTATTATCATCTTCTCCTGCCATCATGACATAACCGCCAAAAGGAATGGCTCGAATTGAGAATATCGTTTCTTTGCCTTGATGTTGATAAAGTGCAGGTCCCATGCCAATGGAAAATTCGCGACAATATACACCATAATGTCGAGCCACCAAAAAGTGACCCAATTCGTGGATTATAACAATCACACTCAACATAAAAACAAAGGCAATTAATCCAATTAAAAAATGCATAAATGCTTCCTCCTTATAAGAAGATGCTTATTAGGATACCACAGAATAGCATATTCATCAAAAGAGAATCCACACGGTCTAACACCCCACCATGTCCAGGAAAAAGATTCGAAAAGTCTTTGACATGAAAATAACGCTTGATGGCCGAAAATGCCAAATCTCCAATTTCCGCAATACCTGGGCAAAAGATACAAAGCGGAAGTAAAATACGTAAATCCAAATTTTTCCAATAGAGTAAAGAAATCACAAAGCTTAATACGGCTCCAAATACAATACCACCAGCTAAGCCTTCCCAACTCTTCTTAGGAGAAAGACGTGGATTCATCTTATGTTTTCCAAACTTACGACCAATGAACCATGCCCCCGTATCTGAGCCATAGGTAGCAAATACAATGGTTATTAAATATAAGTGGTTAGCACTGAAGAAACCAATGGTTCGATAAATCAACGAGAAAATCAAAAAATACGTCAAGCAGTAAAAAGCATCGGATATTTCAAAATCTTCCGCAAAAATAGTCAGAATCCAAAAGAAAACGGTTGTACATGTTAAGACAATATATAAATGCGGTTGTGATACAAAGCGCGTTAGTAATACCGCTAATACCATAATTGGCACAATGGCTTTGGGCCACTTTTTAAAGTCCGGACAAATATGGGCCCATTCATACGCACCAGCTCCGACAATAAATAACGCTAATAGTTCTAACAACCAGCCCCCAAACGCTAAAGGAAGGGCAACTACCAAGATAATTCCTAAAGCCGTTACTACACGTTTTTTCATGAAGTTAGTCCTCCATATCTTCGGTCTCTATGATTGAATTGATCAATACAATCTTGTAGAGCCGTCTCATCAAAATCTGGCCAAGCTACAGGCGTAAAAATCAATTCCGCATAAGCAATTTGCCACAATAAGAAGTTAGAAATTCTTTCTTCCCCACTGGTACGAATTAATAAATCAATATCTTCTGGCACCATTAAGTATTGGGCTACTTCGGCTTCCGTTAAATTATTTTCCCGTTTACCTTCTGCTACTTCTTGGGCATAAGCTTGCATACCTAATAACAATTCTCTACGTGAGCCATAATTAATCGCAATATCCAAATTCAATCCAGTATTTTCTTTGGTTTGATCAACAGCTTTGCGAATGACTTTTTGAGTACTTTCAGGGAAGCGTTCCAATTCACCAGCAAAAGTTACCCGGATATTATTTTCCATCAATTCTTTAATATACCGGCTAAAGAAAATGCCAGGCAATTTACACAAATAGCCAATTTCATCTTCTGGTCTTTTCCAGTTTTCAGTAGAAAAGGCATATAAGATCAATTTTTTTATTCCCATGCGGTTTGCAGCAAGAGCAATCACACGAATTTGTTCTGCACCTTGTTTATGTCCAGCCGTACGTGGCAAGCCCTTAGCTTTGGCCCAACGCCCATTTCCGTCCATAATAATCGCAACTGTTTGTGGTACCTTGTTCATTGAAATTCCTCCTAAAAAAGCCCAATAGAGTTATTGGGTTTATACACTTAAAATATCTTTTTGTTTAGCTTCAACAATACCATCAATATCTTTGATGTATTTATCTGTCAATTTTTGTGATTCTTCCAACTCTGCTTTTTCTTCATCTTCACGAAGTTCTTTATCTTTTTTAATGGCATCATTGGCATCACGACGAACATTACGGATTGCAACCTTCGCATTTTCGCCAAATTTTTGTGCCTCTTTCGCCAACTCTTTACGACGATCTTCGGTTAAAGTTGGAACTTGAATACGAACCAAATCCCCTTCACCTTGTGGATTTAACCCTAAGTTAGAAGCTTGTACCGCATGTACGATAGCTTTTACTAAGCTACGATCATACGGTTTAATCACCAATTGTGTACCTTCTACTACATTAATACGAGCCATTTGGTTGATTGGTGTTGGGGCACCATAATAATCTACTTCAATACGATCCAACATTGCACTACTTGCACGTCCTGTACGTAAAGTATGTAAGTTACTTTCTAAGTTTTCGATAGCAGACATCATCTTCATTTCTGCATTTTCTAAAATATCACTCATGTTTTTCTCCTATTTCTTTTTTGTGATAACCGTACCATTTACGGTTTGTTGAATAGCTTTTAGAATGTTTCCACGTTCGTTCATATTAAATACAATTAAATCAATATCATTATCCATACACATACTAATAGCTGTAGAATCCATTACTTGTAAACCTTTATTCAATACATCCATATAATTTAATGTATCAAATTTTTTCGCATTTGGATTCTTTTTCGGATCACTGTCATATACTCCATCGACACCATTTTTAGCCATTAAGATGACATCGGCACCAATTTCTGAAGCGCGTAAGGCAGCCGTTGTATCCGTTGAGAAATAAGGATGACCCGTACCAGCTCCAAAGATTACTACACGACCCTTTTCTAAATGACGAATCGCTCTACGTAAGATGAATGGTTCCGCAACTTCTTGCATATGCACAGCTGTTTGTACACGAGTTTGTACGCCAGCTTGTTCCAACGCATTTTGAACAGCTAAGGCATTAATAACCGTTCCTAGCATTCCCATGTAGTCACCTTGGGCACGATTCATTCCCATTTCAGCTAACATTTTTCCACGAATGAAGTTTCCTCCACCAACAACTACAGCTAATTCAACACCTTGTTCTTGAATCTCTTTTAATTCTTCAGCTAATCCTTTTAAAACTTCTGGATCAAAAGCTTGACCATTTCCAGACAAAGCTTCTCCACTTAATTTTAATAGAACTCGTTTATACATAATGTAAGTACTCCTTTAATTTAGTCAAAACAATTATACAGTGAACGACCTATAGATTCAACCGGCCACAAAAGGAAAAGAAACGGAAATCACAAAACAACTTTCACGTATGCTCTTTTACCGAAGTTAGAGAATGAACAGGTAAATAGATAAAGATTATTGTTTCACTCTATTTTTTAAGTAATTTCTTAAATTAGTATCTGTGCAATACACATAACATCCCTTCATACCACGTGTCATTAAAGTTCTATACGTATTTTTTATAATTTCATCCGCTCTCTGAAGAGCCTCTTCTTTATTCTCTTTATATAATTTTTTTATTCCTTTAATTGACTGATCCGTAGATGCCCGCTTTTCAAAATCCGTTATGATTTTACCATCTTCATACCGTAAATCATCACCAATGATAACCCCCAACATAATCAAACTCTAGACCTTGCGTCGTATGTATACAGCCCGCTTCATTGACTGAGTTTTCATCAATTGCAAATGCCTTTCCATTATCCAAATTCCAACTAATTCCAAAATCTCCAATTTGAATATCATGGTAGGTCGTATCTTTCCTATGTTTTGAAGGCCATTGCCAACAATACCCAGCTAACAATCGTGCCTTATTCGCTATTTTATTTTTTTCTTTAATCTTATCGAGTACTTCTTGAGGCGTATCAAATACTTCAATATCGTAATCTAAACCATCTAAGTTGAAGTTTGCGGTTTCTCTAATTTGCAGCACATCATCCACCCATGATAAATACCCATTGGAACCATTGCACCGGAATTGGGATAACAACTTCATATAATATACTTCCGAATCTTCTTCCTTCGCCCATTTTTCAATTTCAGAAATAGAACCAATATCTTTCATAGTTACCCGTTGGCTTTCATCGATAAAGAAAACTGAACACATTGCGGAATGAATAATCTCTTTAATTTGATTTTCACCTAAATTTTGAAACATCCCCGATTTTTCATTCAAGCGATGTGCTTCATCCACTAACAAAGTATTAATAACGTTATTTCCAATTTCAGTATAAGAACCAGAACTTTTAAACATATTGTCGACGCTGCTCTTCTTTATCGAACCTTTTAGTTTTGCCGCATACACTTTCCGAGGTTCACTATTCTTAGAAACATACTGAACAAATTGTCCACGGTTGGTTAGAGCCGATAATAATTGAACCGCAATAACGCTCTTTCCTGTACCCGGTCACCCTTCACAAATAATGGTTCTTTTCTTATGATCTTCCTGACATTTCGCAGATAATTGCAGAACTTCTTCATAAACAACTCTTTGTTCATCAATCATGATAAATTCAGTATTTCCTTTCAACATAGAAGCAATCGCATTTTGTAAGCTCTTGGATGGCTTGATTTTTCCATGATCTATTTCATATAAGATAGCTTTATCATCTCCGTATTTAACGGTTTTCTCAATAAATCTTCGTAAGTCAAATACTTGCCCCTTCGTAAATGCCGGTGCTTCTTTTGTGTAATCATCATATTGTGCATCATCCAAAGGATCACAGTCTTTCCGCACATAATTATGCAGGTAGGAACAGGGCCGTAATTGAATTTTTTGATCTTGTACCGAAGTATTATAATCAGAAATCAATTGTGCATAAGACCAAGCCTGGTACGAGGGATGAACTACATTGCGATTGGCATGCCCAGTAAAAGTATTGACTAATGCCGTATCTTCTACCTTCTCTAACTTACTCCACTGTTTTAACTCGACCACTTTTTTTGCATATAGGCCTGAAAAAGCGCATAAAACGGCTTGTTTTAAACACTTGTAAACCGTGGCTTACAGGTATTTTTTACCAATCTGTTTTCACACGTTGTCACGCAGCTCACTCCTTTTACATAACCAGTGATTCGACTGGTATGGGAAAGGAGTTTTTACTATTGAAAAGCGAAGATAAAAGAAATTGCTATGCAAAAAAAGAAAATAGTTAAATAGAAATCAAATCTACTTCAATGGTATTATATTTTATAGAATTTAATAGGTAGTGCTTATATGTTTTAATCAAATTTTGCTAAATTGAAAGCGGAAAGGAGACCTTATAATGCTGATGGAGAATAATAGAACAGAATTTAAACAAGATTTAAACGATAAACTAGAAAAGGAAGTAGTTGCATTCTTAAATAATCGCGAAGGTGGAGTTTTATATATTGGCGTTGATGATAATGGTAAGGGCATTGGAGTTTCTAATTTAGATGATACTCAATTAAAAATTGCAGATCGAATTAAAAATAACATCCTTCCTTCTACGCTAGGATTATTTGATATAGTTACTGAAAGCGTTGATAATGTAACCGTTATAAAAATATTAATATCTAGTGGACTAGAAAAACCTTATTACATCAAGAAAAACGGAATGTCTCCAAATGGTTGCTTTACAAGAACCGGAACTTCAACTCAACAAATGACCACTTCAATGATTGATGACCTTTATAGTAAAAGAATTCATACAACTTTAAGAAACATTCCTTCACCAAGACAAGATTTATCTTTTGCCCAATTGAAAATTTACTATCAAGAAAGAGGCTTTGAATTAAATGATAAATTCGCAAATTCTTTAGAACTGCTTACACCTGATGGCAAATATAATTACGTAGCATACCTTCTTGCTGATGAAAACGGTGTTTCTATTAAAGTTGCAAAATACGCAGGAACTGATAAAGTTGATTTGATTGAAAACGAAGAGTATGGGTACTGTTCTTTGGTTAAGGCAACATACAACGTGCTTGATAAACTAAAAATTGAGAATGCCACATTAGCGAAAATAACTTCGTCTGAAAGAATCGAAAAGAACTTAGTTGATCCAATTCCAATGCGTGAAGCTATTATTAATGCAATTATTCATTCTGATTATTCTAAAGAAATCCCTCCTGTTTTTGAGATTTTTGCTGACAAAATGGTCTTCACTTCATACGGCGGTTTACTTCCAGGGCAAAGTGAAGAAGATTTCTTCAGTTGTAGTAGTATGCCTAGAAATCGTGAATTAATGAGAGTATTTAAAGATCTTGGTTTAGTGGAACAATTAGGATCAGGAATGAGTAGGATTTTAAAAGTTTACAACAAGAACATCTTTAAAATTTCCGAACACTTTATAAAGGTAGAATTTCCATTCTCAGTGCCATTAAATCTTTTATCTACCAACAATGGCGATATAAATGGCGATATAAATGGCGATATAAATAGAGTTCTATTACTACTTGAAAAGCAACCATCTATTACTGCAAAGCAAATGGCAGAAGTGCTGCAAATTAGTCCTAGAAAAGTTAGCCGAATCATTAAAGAATTAAAAGAAAAAGAAATCATCGTTAGAATAGGTTCTAATAAAACAGGCTATTGGAAAATACAGCACAAATAAAAATAAGCGTTGAAATTCAACGCTTTTTTTGACTTGTTATCAAACATGATTTACTAACCAAGCAAGCAAGCCAACAAGTAATATCCTCTCGCCCCTTTTACATAACCAGTGATTCGACTGGTATGGGAAAGGAGTTTTTATTATGGAAAAATGTAAAGTAATTGCGATTGCAAATCAAAAAGGCGGCGTCGACAAGACAACAACTACTTTAAATGTAGCAATCGGTATGGCAAGAAACGGATATGATGTCTTGATTATTGATTTCGATCCACAGGGTGATCTTACAAGTTCTCTGGGATGGAAAACAAATGATGCATTAGAAAACAGTGTTTCTTCAATGCTCGATGATTATATAAATGACGAATCAATCCATTATGATTTCCTTATATTGAATCATCCTGAAGCTGTTGATGTTATTCCAGCCAATATCGAACTTGCAGACTTTGAGATGCGTCTAGTCAGTGTAATTAATAGAGAACAGACATTAAGTAATTGTATTGAACCTTTAAGAAGTAAATATGATTACATTTTTATTGATTGCCCGCCCTCTTTAGGAATGCTTACCGTTAATGCTTTAGTTGCAGCAGATGAAGTACTGATTCCTGTACAAACGCAATACTTACCGGCAAAAGGCATGACCAAGCTGCTTCAAACAGTAAATAAGGTACAGCGTAAGATTAATGGCAATCTAAAGATCAATGGCATTGTCATGACACTTGCGGATTCAAATACAAATATTACTAAAAGCACTATCGAAACAATAAGAGATTCTTTCAGCAAGAATATCAAAGTATTTGATACGATCATTCCTAAAGCTACTAAGGCAAGTGAAGCTAGTACTAGTGGTAAAAGCATTTATGAATACGCAAAAGATTCTAAAGTAGCACTAGCTTATGAATCTCTTACAAAAGAGATTATGAACAAAGACAAAGAAAAACAAAGAAATGATTTCAGTCGTTAGAAAGAAGATGAAAAAATGGAAAACAATCATGTTGAATTAAAAGGTACACTTACCAGAAATATAGAAGTATCCAAATCACAAAAAGGTAATTCATTTACAAAGTTTACTCTCAAATGTCTAAGAGATGATCAAGGAACACGTTTTGATTATGTTGGATGTATTGCATTTAGTGAGATTGCTGAAGAATTAGAAAAAGTGGGTACTAGTAACACAAAGTTTAAGATCATTGGCAATCTACAAACGAGTTCATATAAGAAAGATGATCAGAAAATCTATTCAATGAACGTTGTTGTAGAAAGCTTTGAATTATCAAATGAATAAGGAGGCACAGCATGCCAAAACTAGATTTAGGATTGCCAAGTTATGATTCCCTGTTTTCAACCGAAAAGGAAAGACAAGAATCCAGTGCTGAAAAGGTAATGAAAATTCCTATTGATAAGATATCAGATTTTAAAGGCCACCCTTTTCTAAAAGAGGTAGACAGCCTTGCCTTAGCCAATGTACAGCTGAATCAAAGAAAAGCATTTAAAGAGTTCTTCAGGTCCTGCAAAACGAAGAAACATGACAGAGGCTTCCCTAAGTTCAAGTCTGCTAAGACAGCAAAGAGATCGTACACGACTAATAATCAAAACGGAACGATTAAAGTTGGAGACAGATATATCAGACTACCTAAGATTGGGAAAGTGAAAGCTGTTGTCCATAGGCGACCAAATGAATCGTGGAAGTTGAAATCAGCCACTGTATCACAAAGCTCTGACGGTAACTTCTGGTGTTCTATTCTTTTTGAGTATGAAGAAGAAATCGTTCCTGTAATTTGGTTTGGGTTATTAATCGCTCCATACATGGATAAGGGATTACTATATGCCCTACCCAATTTAAATGAAGCCATATCCCATCCATTTCAAATCCAATGGACAAATAACACTTTAAAGTCGATTGGTCTATGTTTACTAACGTATGGAATTACAGTTGGTATCTATTTATCATCATCCAAAAACTATCGAAGGAATGAAGAATATGGATCCGCTAGATGGGCTAATCCTTTTCGAGTATGTAAGAAATATGCCGATAAGAATTACCTGTTGAATAAAGTCTTTTCTCAAAATGTAAGAATGGGTTTAAATGGCAAGAAACATCGTAGAAACTTAAATACACTGGTTATTGGTGGTTCTGGTGCTGGCAAAACAAGATTTTATGCCAAGCCAAACATCATGCAATGTAATACAAGTTTTGTCGTACTGGATCCAAAAGGTGAAATTATTCGTAGTGTTGGATATCTATTGGAAGAAAATGGATACGAAGTAAAAGTCATTGATTTAATTGATATGTCAAAATCACTTGGCTATAATCCATTTCACTATATTCAAAGTGATAAGGATGTTCTTAAATTAATCACGAATCTGATTCGTAATACGACACCCAAGGGTTCATCGACAAATGATCCATTTTGGGAAAAGAGTGAAACAGCACTATTGGAAGCGCTGATGTTGTATCTATACCATTATGCTCCAGAAGATGAGCAGAACTTTACTATGGTTATGGAAATGCTTAATTATGCAGAAGTCAAAGAGGATGAAGAAGATTATGAAAGTCCTTTGGATGAATTGTTTAAAAGACTGGAAATGATAGATTCTAATTCATTAGCATTAAAACAATACAAAATATATAAACAGGCAGCAGGTGATATATGCTCTAAGTGACTTCTTAATCATGATTTTGTCATGGTTAGTGAAGCAATCACTTAGAGCATTTTTGTTTCAGGAGGTACAGCCATGAGAAATGAAAAAATTACCCCACTGTACGAGCGCCTGAGCCGGGACGATGAGTTACAGGGCGAGAGCAATTCCATATCCAACCAAAAACAGATGTTAGAGGATTTTGCCCGCCGGAATGGGCTGCCCAACCCTACGCACTTTACCGATGATGGTATCTCAGGCACTCGTTTTGACCGCCCCGGATTTTTGGCGATGATGGAGGAAGTGGAGGCAGGGCGTGTAGAGGCAATCGTCATCAAGGACATGAGCCGGTTGGGGCGCGACTATCTGAAGGTCGGTCAAGTTATGGAGATTTTGCGGCAGCGCGGCGTTCGGCTGATTGCGATCAATGATGGTGTAGACAGTCTGAAAGGTGATGACGATTTTACCCCGTTCCGCAACATCATGAATGAATTTTACGCCCGTGATACCAGCCGGAAAATTCGCTCTGTGTTTAAGTCAAAAGGCATGAGTGGCAAGCACCTGACCGGCACTGTGATTTACGGCTACTTATGGGACGAAAAACGGGAGCATTGGTTGGTAGATGAGGAAGCTGCCGAAGTGGTACGCCGTATCTTTTCCCTCACGCTGGAGGGATATGGGCCTTATCAGATCGCCTGCAAATTATCCACAGACCGGATTGAAATTCCTGTCGTACACCTTGCCCGCTTCAACGAGGGTGTGAACCGTTCAAAGCCGGTCAAAGACCCCTATGGGTGGGGATCATCTACCATCGTGAACATTTTGAAAAAACGAGAGTATTTAGGGCATACCATCAATTTCAAGACCCGCAAGCACTTTAAGGACAAGAAAAGCCACTATGTTTCTGAGGACGAATGGACGATCTTTGAGAATACCCATGAAGCCATTATCGACCAGCAGACCTTTGATTTGGCGCAGAAAATCCGCAGCAATGTACGGCGTTATCCAAACGGCTGGGGCGAAGCGGCTCCCCTCACAGGCTTGCTCTATTGTGCCGATTGCGGCGGCAAGATGTATGTCCACCGCACCAACAATGGCAAGCGGGTTTCTCAATATACCTGTTCCAATTATACCAAAGTTCCGTGTGGGACACTATGCCCTACACAACACCGTATCAATGAGAGTGCTGTCCTGACATTGGTTTCCGACACGCTCAGGGCTATCGCTGAATATTCCAAAAATGACCGGACGGAATTTATTCACACTGTTCAGGAGACGCAGGTTGCTCAACAGAGTGCCGATATATCGAAAAAGCGCAGGCGTCTGGCTGCTGCTCAAAAGAGAGCCGGAGAACTGGAAAAACTGATTTGCAAAATCTATGAGGACAACGCCCTCGGCAAGCTGCCGGATGCACGATATAGGGCGCTTGATGCACAGTATGCCAAAGAGCAGGACGCACTTGAGATTGAAATTGCGGAACTGGAAAAGGCTGTTACCGGCTACGAGCAAAGCCAGAAATCAGCGGAGAAATTTATAGCCCTGATTGATAAATACGAGAATTTTGACACGCTGACAAACACCATGCTCAATGAGTTTGTAGAGAAAATCCTTGTCCACGAACGCGCCCGAAAAGGCAGTCAGGACACCACGCAGGAAATTGAAATCTACTTCAATTTTTTAGGGCGCTATATCCCACCATCCTTACAGCCGGTTCCTTTAACCCCGGAGGAACAGGAAGAACTGCAGAAAAAAGAAGAACGCAAGGACAGGCTTCATCAGAATTATTTGAAGCGGAAAGCCAGCGGCGCACAGAAACAGTATGAGGACAAAATCAAGGCGAAGAAAAAAGCGGAAATGGACGCTAAGAAAGCCCTGATCCGGGCTGAGGATATGAATAAAGGTGTTTTTTCTACTATCGGTCAGCTACCAAAAGAAGAACCGCGCAAAGGCAGCATAGCAGCCAGCGCAGCAGTCTAATCATCACGAAGCAAAGGAGAATGAATATGAGTAAGTTGACTTACATTCGTTGTGGAGATTATGATATACCCAACCTAAAACTTTCTGAACCGCCGGAAACTTCTATCGGCAAGTACGGCAGAATGCGAAAATCCTACCTAAAGGAACATCGCCCCATTCTCTACAACCATCTGCTGATGAGCGAGAAGCTGTATCCACACCTGTTAGAGATTGAGCGGACAGCACAGGGGCGTGTGGAAACCATGTTGCCTCACATGATGGAAGGTGCGGGTGTCACGGAGGAACTGAAAGCCCGCAACCCCATGCGCTGGGCGGGGCTGATGAACACGCTGAAAGCGCAGGTGGAGGAAGTTATTCTTACAGAGCTGATTTATCAATAGTTTTTGCAAGCGGAGGCTGCTACTCGCGGCCTCTGTTTGTTTTTTACACTTCCGACATATTTCCTGTCTTGCGTCCTTCGAGCAAATGAAATATAATGAAAAATGTTGTCGGAGGTGCGAATATGGACTACATGACACTCAAAGAGGCAAGTGAGAAATGGGGCGTTTCGTCCCGTCAAGTCAACTATTACTGCGTTGAGGGACGTATCCCCGGCGCTGTGAAAATGGCCGGTGTTTGGTTGATCCCCAAGGAAACAGACAAACCCGCCGATAGACGATATAAAAAGCAGGTGAAAAACGAAAATGAAAATTCTGTTGGTTGAGGATGATTTGGAAATCAGCAAGTTATTAGCTGAATTTTTGCAGGAAAATGGATATGAAGTTTTTTGCCAATATGACGGGCTTCATGTATTGGATTGCCTGCGGGAAAATAATATCGACTTGATTTTGCTTGATATTATGCTTCCATATCGAAATGGTGATACCATACTTACAGCGGTAAGAGAATGTTCTACGGTTCCAATCATCATTATTTCCGCCAAAGGAACAACGCAAAACAAAATAGATTTACTGCGTCTCGGTGCAGATGATTATATTACAAAACCGTTTGATATGGAGGAAGTTCTGGCCAGAATTGAAAGTAATCTCCGTCGAGTTCAATTTCAAAAAGATAATCCTACCCATTTACGTCATGGCGATTTGATTTTGGATTTGAACGATAATACCGCCTTTTTGCAAGGCAGCGAATTGACTTTGACGGCAAAAGAATTTGCAATTTTAGAGTTGCTGATGAAATACCCGGATAAAATATTCTCAAAAGCAAATTTATTTCAAAGTGTTTGGAACACCGAGTATATCAGTGAGGATAACACATTAAATGTTCATATAAGTAATCTCCGTAACAAATTAAAAGCCGTTTGCCCGGACAAGGACTTTATTGATACTGTTTGGGGTATTGGATACCGTTTACACAAAGCCAGAGATTAGACCTCTGGCTTTAGACATTTTTTAGAGATTTCTGTTTGGATTTAAGAAATTCTTTATGATTGCCTCTTACAATCAATCATAAAGGAGGTTGATAACATGAGTTCCATCATTTTACAGGCACATAGTCTGACAAAAAAATACCGGCATACTGTTGCCTTAGATCATATTGACTTGCAAATTGAGAAAGGGAAAATCTACGGTTTTATCGGTCAGAACGGAGCAGGTAAAACTACTTTTCTGCGATTGGTTACAGGGCTGGCTTTCCTGACCAGCGGTACTTTAGACTTATGGGGAAAGAGTTCGGCAAAAGATTTGCAGGAACAGAGAAAGCGGATTGGCTGCATGATTGAAACACCTGCACTCTTTCCGGCCATGACAGCTTATCAAAATATGGAGATACAACGCATCCAACGCGGCATCCCCGATAAAGCAGTGATTGAAAAGACTTTGAATATGGTTGGCTTAAAGGACACTGGCAAAAAGAGTGTTCGTAATTTTTCTTTGGGTATGAGGCAACGGCTGGGAATTGCAATCGCTCTCTTGAACACGCCAGAATTTTTAATTCTCGACGAACCGATCAACGGACTTGACCCTGCCGGGATTGTCGAAGTCAGAAATTTGCTGAAATCCTTGAACAAGGAATATGGTATGACAATTTTGGTGTCCAGCCATATTTTGGAAGAATTATACCAAACTGCAACAGAATTTATTTTAATTGACAAAGGAAAAATCATTGAAGAAATCTCCGATCAAGAATTGAATGAACGGTGTAAACGGCATATTGCAATCAAGGCCACCGATCCGCAAAAGGCGCTGCTTGTGTTGGAAAAAAAACTTCATACAGAAAATTTCAAGTTACTGCCAGATGGGACAATTCGCCTGTACGATTATCTTGATGATTTGGAAAAAGTCGCGGCTGTTTTGTCGGATGCGCATATCCTCGTTACAGGGCTTTCTGTATCCGGCGATACACTGGAAGATTACTTTTTAAGCAAGATAGGAGGTTCAGAAAATGTTAAATCTCCTAAATACTGAGTTTTATAAACTGTTTCATAGCCGGTACTTTTGGGGGATTGTGGCATTTAATCTTTTTTTGAGCAGTGTGCTGCTGTTAGACAGTATTGGAGAAACATCCAGTCTATTCTTTGCATCGTTATATAATGTGCCTATTCTCTTTTTTCTGGCAATCGTCTTTTCTGCGTTGTTTGTTGGAAATGACTTTGGACAAAGAACGCTGCAATCATATATCTTTGCAGGCCATAACCGAGGACAGATATTACTTGCAAAACTGGTTGCCTATCAAATAGCCTGCATGACGATTTTATCTTTACCATTACTGGTACATGGATTGATAGGAGGGATTTGCTTCAAAGAAAGTTTCGTGAGTGTTAGCGGCAATCTCTATACCGTTTTGGCAGTTTTGGTTTCTTTATTTGCAATGTGCCTGTTACCGTTTTTCTTTGCTTTTCTGTTTCGTGATATAGGAAAAACTTTAGCTGTCCCGATGGTTCTCTTTTTCCTGATGATATTCTTGATGAATGGAGATCAGGCACTCTTTATTTCGCGAATATTGCCAATGGGACAGCTCCGACTGATTGCATTACAGCAATTTACCCCATCTATGGTGCAATTTGTTTTCACGGATTTTTTGTGGATATTCATTTTATATTTTGGCGCTTATTTGGGATTTAGGCGTTCTGACTTGAAGTGACAGGGAGGTGTCGAAATGAGTAATCTATTAAAAATGGAAAGATACCAATTATCACATAATTTCTTGTATTGGTGTGGCATGGTCGGCATCTTTCTAATTGGCTTTTTTACGGCAGAAACTTATGTCCCGGAAGTTATGGGGACAACCGGCGGGGCTGCTACTTCCCTTGCGGATATTTTCAACGGAATGGTTTATGACTCTACATTTCTTCTCATTCTGATGTCCAGTATTTTAGCTTTGATTTTAGGACAGGAGTTTTCTTACCGGACAGTCGATCTTGAAATAACTGCGGGCCATTCCAGAAAATCAATCTTCTTTTCAAAGGTAATCACATATTTGATTGCCTTTAACGTCATGGCTCTTGTTTATCCCATTGCCGGGTGTATAAGAGAATTTTTCAGATTTGGATTTATTGATGGAGGGAACTTTATTTATCAGGCTGCTAAGGCGGTTCTATACTCTTTACTTTTGAACAGTGCTACTTTTTTCATTGCACTCTGGATTTGCTTTTCACTGCGTAATTCTGCAAAAGCGATTGCTGTTACAGCCGTTACGACGTTTGTACTTAGTCTTTATCTGGGTTTTGGAATGATGTTGAAATTTCCAGTAGCTTTTTTGCCAACTTATCAAATAAGGGAGGCAGTTACCAGCACAGCAATCTTCCAACCATTCCCGATTTTGATTGGAATTGTTTGGGTCGTTGCGCTGTTGATTTTATCATGGTGCAGCTTTCGGAAATGTGAATTAAAGTAGATTTCAATTAGAAAACGGAAAGAGGGAGGTGTCTAAAATAGAGCTACTGCTATTGATTGTATTTTTGCTGTTGCTTATCTTGCTATTCAAATATCTACAAACAAAACGGCAAATCCGCAATCTATCAAAACAGATAGCTGAATTGGTAAATGGCAAATCTGAGAAAATGCTGGACATCTCTTTAATTGACAAAGATTTGGAACAACTGGCAGGAATACTAAACCAGTATAACGATAATCAAAGGCAGTTGATTGCCAGTACGCTACGCCACGAGAACTATCTGAAAGAGTCGATTGCAAATATTTCACATGACCTGCGGACACCATTGACCGTTATACTCGGACATTTACAGCTATTAAGAAAAGAAACTCTGACAGACAGGCAAGCACAGCGAATAGAAACCATTTTTCACAAAGCAGAAAGAATGAAAGAATTGGTACAGACTTTTTATGACCTGTCTATTTTGGATGCCGAGCAGATAACACCCCGGCGAGAAGATTTTAACCTGTCTAATTTGCTGATAAATCTTATTACAGAGAATGCTCCTGCATTGGAAGCAAAAAATTTATCCCCTGAAATTGATTTGCCGCCCCATTCTGTCTATCTCAATTCTGATTACAGCATGGTGGAAAGGATTTTACAAAATCTTTTGACAAATGCGATACGTTATTCATCCGGCGACATAAAAATGAGCTTAAAGCAGGCAAGGGAAAGTAGGGCTATTTTCACGATTGAAAATCCGATTGATAGCAAAACCGAAATAAATCCCGCCCGCCTCTTTGAACGATTTTATACAGGGGACGCATCCAGACACAACAGTGGTACAGGAGTAGGACTTGCGGTTGTAAAGTTACTGACGGATAAACTGGGCGGAAATGTTTCTGCTGAAATTAAATCCAATGTATTGACTGTGACACTCGAAATACAATAATTTTTCATTCATCTGTCGGACGACGGCAAAAGAAAAAAGCCGTCGTTCGACAGACACTACCCATGCTTATTTATCGCTGCGGCGGCTTTGAATAAATCAAGGCCGCCGTTCTTTATGCCCTCAACAAAGGAGTGATGCCCATACGCTGACATGGCGGCTTTAGGAGGGAGCCGCCATGAAGCACACTGACCGCCGACAAATTCAGACGATATTTGCACTATCGACAAAAAAAGCCCGGCCGCCGAACAGGCCCCGTCTGGCAGCCAGTGCGAAAATTGTCACAATGTAACTGAATACCGTTTTTTTTGCGCTCGAATCGCTTCATGCTGTCCGGGCGTTTTTTCATACCTATGGGGCCGGAACATCGGGCCAACATGGCCCGAACCCTGTCCCCGGTGTCGTTCCCCGCCGCCCCGTTCAGATTTTTTCGCAAAAATCTGAACGGAGGAAAGACCGATGGAAGTTACCATCAATTACAACGGACAAGCTGTGGCCGTGGAGGTCACGCTGGAAGTCTATGAATTTCTTGACCGGGCCGATCACAAAGCCGAAAACCTGTCCCATGAGCAGCGGCGGCATTGGGATGGCCGGGAGTTTGACGAATACATAGCTGCCACCGAGGGCGTGGGTATCTACGGCGAAACGCCGGAAGAATACCTTTGCCGCATGGAAACGCTGGGTGAGCTGATGGCCGTCCTGGACACCTGCACCGAGGCCCAGCGCCGCCGGTTCCTGCTCTATGCGCTGGATGGGCTGACCCTTGCGGAGATCGGGACGGTGTGCGGCTGCTCCAAAGTATCCGTCTATGAGAGCATTGACGCGGTTCGGAAAAAATTTTTGAAATTCTTTGCGAACTACCCTAACGAATGACTCCTTTTCGGGCTACCAAGTGAAAGGGATTGTTTCCCTTATCCCAGCGGGAGGCGGACAGCGGACAAGCTGCCCGCCTCTCCCATTTTCAGGAGGTAAGCCTATGAAAACAATCAATCTGCGGTGGATTTATCCCCACTACCGGCACGATGAATTTGTGGAGGTCAGCGATGAAGTTTGGGAGGTCATGCGGCAGGCCCAGCGCGAGATGAACAACTATGAGCGCCGGAAGGTCTACCACCGCGCCTACTACTCTCTGGACGCATATAGCTGGACGGAGAACTACGCGCTGGAACACGGCAGATCGCCGGAGGAAATCCTTTTGGAGCGCGAGGAACGGGCCGCCCATCTGCGGCTGCTGGCCGCCTTGCCGGAGGCCCTGGCCCATGCCACCCCCCACCCAGGCCCGCCGCGTCCGGGCCTACTACATCGCCGGTATCAGCCAGCCAGAAATCTCCCGGAGGGAGGGCGTAGACAGCAGCAAGGTCAGCGTTGCCATCCGGCGGGGCCTGCGGAATATGCGCCGCTGCTATGACGGCCTTTCCCCGGCAGAGTGAGGGGGGCCTATGCAGACCATCAACCTCAAGCAATATTACCCGTTCTTTACCGAGGACACCTTTGTGGAAGTGTCGGATGAAATTGTCGAGGCGTTCCTGCTGGACAAGCGGGCCGAGGCCGCCAGGGAGCGCAAGATGTACCGCTACAAGGCGTTTTACTCCCTTGACTGCGATGAAGGGATTGAGAAGGCCGCCATCGGCTGGGCGCAGCCATCCCCGGAAGATTATTTGATGGAAAAGGAGGCGCAGGCCGAATACGCCGAACTGCTCCGGCGGCTCTATGAGGCCATTTCCTCTCTGACCCCAACGCAGGCTCGCCGCGTCCATGCCCGGTATATGCTGGGGATGAAAGTGAAGGACATTGCCGCGATGGAGGGCATTACCCCATCCCAGGCTGGGAAGTCCATCCATGCGGCGCTCCGGCGGCTGAGCCGGTACTTCATGCGCCGGAAATGGACAAGCGGCCTATGAAAACCATCAACCTGAAAAAATACTACTACCCGATTTGCAAGAAGGACACTTTTGTGGAAGTGCCGGACGAGGTTGCAGACGACATTGTGGAGGAAAGCCGCGCAGAGAACGCAAATGACGCCAAGCAGCACTATCACTGTTATTCTCTGAACGCTTCCCCCGGCATAGAACACCATTTCCCGGAACAGGTCATTTCCCCGGAAGATATTCTGATGGAGAAGGAAACGGAACGGGAACAGGAGGCCGCCCGCGCCCTGATGATGGAACGGCTCAGGGAGGCCCTTGCCACCCTGACGCCCCGGCGGGCGAGCTGCCTTCACGCCCGGTTTTGGGAGGGCAAGCAGTTTAAGGAGATTGCCGAGGCCGAAGGCTTCACGACATCAGCGGCCATCGTCACGGTTCGCAACGCCATCATCAAGTTACAGAAATATTATATCAAGCGCGGCTGGATGAAGCCGCCAAAGGAGAAAGCGATATGCACAAAGACAGCACCGCCCAAGCGAAACAGAAAAAAGACGAGCGCGAAGAAGTCCTGAAGAAAATCCGGCAGCTTGAGAACCGCCAGAAGATTTTGGAGAACAAGCTGCGGAACGAAGAACGCAGGGTTCGCACCCGCCGCCTGATTGAGCGTGGAGCCGTTTTGGAGGGGATTTTCCCGTTGGCTCCCGACCTTTCCGGCGCAGAGGTTAAAGCATTTTTGATTGCCCTGTCCCATCTTCCGGGGGGGGCGGCAGAACTGGCCGCAAAACTGCCGAAATCCGGGGACAAGCCGTAAGTCCCTTGCTTACAAGGGCGCACTTATACACCGTTGCCGGTGTCGTGCGCCCTGCCGGGGCTGTTGCGTACTTCGTCCGCGATGGGGCGCTACGCTCCCCAAACCCCTTGTGCGCTCTGCGCAGCCAGACACCCGCTTTGCGTTTGTCCGGCTCCACAGAGCCTGTTATCCCCTCACTGAAAGGAGGTGTTCCCCATAGATTTCTGTCATATCCCCGTCAGTATCATCAAGCGCAGCGCGGGCCGTTCTGCTGTTGCCGCAGCTGCTTACCGCAGCGGAACCAAGCTGACAAATGAATGGGATGGAATGACCCACGACTACACCCGGAAAGGCGGCATTGTCCATGCGGAGATCATGCTGCCTGCCCACGCCCCGCCAGAGTTTGCAGACCGCTCCACCCTCTGGAACAGCGTGGAGCAGATCGAGAAAGCAAGGGACAGCCAGCTTGCCCGCGAGATCGAAGCAGCTCTGCCCCGCGAACTGTCCAGAGAACAGCAGCTTGCCCTTGTGCGCGCCTATGTGAACGACAACTTTGTTGCCGCCGGTATGTGTGCGGACTTTGCACTCCATGACAAAGGGGACGGAAATCCCCATGCCCATATTCTGCTGACCATCCGCCCACTGAAAGAAAATGGCGCATGGGATGCGAAGTGCCGCAAAGCATACGATCTGGACGAGAACGGACAGCGTATCCCGGATGGGAAAGGCGGCTGGAAAAATCATCGGGAGGATACGACCGACTGGAACGATAAAGGAAATGTGGAGATTTGGCGGGCAGCGTGGGCAGCCTACACCAACCGGGCGCTGGAATCTGCCGGTAGACCGGAGCGCATTGACCACCGCAGCTACAAGCGGCAGGGCATTGATAAGATTCCCTCTGTCCATCTGGGGCCAGCTGCCAGCCTAAATGGAAAAGCGCGGTATCCGCACCGACAGATCGCCGCCGACAACAAACTGCTGAAAGAAATTAAAGCCCGCATTACCCGTCTTTATCGCTGGTCGAAAGACGAAGCGGAAAAACCACAAACACAGCAAAGCAGCTTGACTGCTTTGTGGGAGGCCCAGCAGCAGTTGAACGCTCCCCGCACCGGCAAAATCCGGGCTTTGCAGGAGAGCGCCGCCCTGTTCAGCTTTTTGCAGGCAAACGGCATCCAGTCCATGCAGCAGCTTCATGAAAAAATCGCTGATATGAACAGCCGTTACAATGACCTGCGGGGAAAGATCGTCAAGGCTGAGCGCCGGATCGCCATTCTTACCGAACGCGGGGAGATGTGGGAACAGTACAACCAGTACAAGTCCATCCACAAACAGCTTGCCAAAGTAAAACCGGAAAAGCGGGAACAGTTTGAGCAGCGCCACAGCCGGGAACTGATCCTGTATGACGCAGCGGCCCGGTATCTGAAAGAACTGAAAGACAACGGCGAGGCAATCACCCCGAAGGCATGGCAGCTGGAAATTGACCAGCTGGCCGCTGGAAAGCAGACGGACACGCTTGCCATGAAATCCATGCGGGAGGATTTGAAAGCAGTGGAACGGCTCCGCAAAACCGCCGAGCAGCTGTCCAGACAGGAACGGGACAAGTCTCACGACCGGGAGCCGGATCGGTAAAGGATACTGCATTTTGGCGTACCCCTGTCAAGTGCGTCGCGTTTCACGACATACCTTTGCATACAGAAAAACCGCCGTACAGGTTTCCCCATACGGCGGCAGACTGTTTATTTGCCGAACAAGTCGCTGTGTGTGCCGGTGCGGGCCAGCGTCAGCACCAGAACATCATCCTCTATGCGGTAGACAAGCAGCCAGTCCGGGAGAATATGACATTCTCGATGGCCTGCCCAATCGCCGGACAGGTCATGGTCACGGTTCTTATCTGGCAGCGGTTCGCCCATCGCCAGCAACGCTACGACCTGCTCCAGCACCTCGATCTTCAAGCCACGCTTGATGGCTCGTTTGTAGTCTTTTTTGAAACTGGTCGTGTACTTGACGGTATATTTGGTTTCTTTCATCTTTTCAGGTCAGCAAATAACTCGTCAAGGTCATTGTAGCCCTTTACAGACGGGTCTTTTGCAATCCTTTCCGCTTCCAGCATGGCAGCAACCGTTTCTTTGTTCGGCTGTTCCAGCCTTACTTCAAAGGGAATGCCGCCTTCACGAAGCGACTGGCGCACAAAGATGTTAAACGCCGTAGTCAGGTTCATGCCAAGTTCAGTAAACAATGCGTCCGCCTGTGCTTTCAAATCTGCGTCCATGCGGATACTGATGTTTGTGGTATTTCCAGCCATACGATCAACCCCTTTCTGCTGGCAATTATAGTATATGCCATTTGCACGAAGAAAACAATACTTTGCACGAATATTTAACAATAAATTCATTTAAGGAGGTTACCAACTTTATGAAAGAAATCATTTATGAAGAACAATAAGTCTGAACCTATCCCCGTCATGGATTACCGCCAGTACCGCAGAGTGCGGAGGCTGGTGCATGAGTGCTGTAACTACATCGACGGAAACTGTATCGCCCTGGACGATGGGGAGGAATGTGTCTGTGTCCAGTCTATTTCCTACTCCCTGTTGTGCAGGTGGTTTCGGGCGGCGGTATTGCCGCAGGATAAGGAACTGAAAACGGCGCTGTTCCACCGGCTGAATGCGAAAAAGTGCGCCGTATGTAGGGCGCTGTTTACCCCCCCCCCGGTTCCAACCGGGCCAAATACTGCCCGGAATGTGCCGCACGCATGAAGCGGATCAACGCCGCAAAGCGCAAGCGGAAACAACGGGAGAAATTTCACGCTTTAGGGGCTGAAAAACCCTTGTAAATCAAGGCTTTTTTCGAGGGTGTCAAAGGCAGGCTGATAGATTTATCCTCCGACCCATAAACCGGCCTTAAAATGCGTACAGAATCCCAAGAGAAACCCCAAGGAGGAACCCTATGTCAGACAACCGAAAATATTATTACCTGAAACTCAAAGAAAACTATTTTGACGATGATTCCATCGTGCTGCTGGAAAGTATGCAGGATGGTGTGCTGTATTCCAACATTCTGCTCAAGCTGTATCTGAAATCGCTGAAACATGGTGGACGGCTCCAGCTTGACGAGGACATCCCCTACACGGCGCAGATGATCGCCACCATCACCCGCCAGCAGATCGGCACTGTGGAGAGAGCCTTGCAGATCTTTTTGAAGCTGGGTCTTGTGGAGGTGCTGGACAGCGGCACATTCTACATGAGCAACATCGAACTTTTAATCGGCCAGTCCTCTACCGAGGCTGAGCGAAAGCGGGCTGCGAGGCTCCAAAATAAGGCGCTTTCTGCGCCCCGGACAAGTGGCGGACATTTGTCCGACATTCGTCCACCAGAGATAGAGATAGAGTTAGAGAAAGAGATAGAGATAGAGATAAAGAGAGAGATAGAGAAGGGACGCTCCGCCCGCGCCTATGGCCGTTACCAGAATGTTTTTCTGACGGATGAAGAACTGGCAGACTTGCAGGCCAGCTTTCCCACTGTATGGGGCCAGTACATCGAAAAGCTGTCCGAGTACATGGCTTCTACCGGCAAGCGGTATCAGAGCCATGCAGCCACCATCCGGCGCTGGGCCGGTGAGGACGCGAAAAAGGCGGCCCTGCCCACCCGCAACCGGGATTACAGCGTAAAGGAGGATGAAACTGTATGATTGAGATTACCGCAGAAATCCGGGCGCTGATCGACAAGGCAGCTGCCGGTGTGGAATTGGCCGGGGACGAGTATATAGACCCGTCAGACGGGCTCATTCACTGTAAGAAATGCGGCGGCCAGAGGCAGACCGTTGTGCCATGCTTCGGGAAATCCGGCTACTTTATGCCGCGCTGCATCTGCCAGTGCCAGCGGGAGGCCGAGGAACAGCGCAAGGCTACTGAAGAACGGCAGCGCTGTATGGAGCGTATCAAACGCCGAAAGGCACAGGGCTTGCAAGACCGCTATCTCTATGACTACACCTTCGCCAACGACAACGGCAAAAACCCATTGATGGACAAGGCCCGCGCCTATGTGGAGAACTGGAAGGAGGCATACAGGAACAACACCGGCCTGCTGTTGTTCGGGAATGTGGGAACCGGCAAGTCCTTTTTCGCCGGTTGTATTGCCAACGCCCTGCTTGACCGGGATGTGCCGGTGCTGATGACGAACTTCCCCACCATCCTGAACCGCCTGACGGGGATGTTTTCCGAGGACAGGGCCGACTTTATCACCAGCTTTGATGAGTACGACCTGCTTATCATTGACGATCTGGGAGTAGAGCGCAGTACCGAATATGCTATGGAGCAGATGTTTTTCGTCATCGACAGCCGCTACCGCAGCCGCAGGCCCATGATTATCACAACAAACTTGAAACTGTCCGAGCTGAAAAACCCGCCTGATCTGGCCCACGCCCGTATCTATGACCGTATCCTGGAACGGTGCGCCCCAATCCTCTTTGCCGGGAAGAATTTCCGGGAAGAAAATGCCGGTGCTACCCGACAGGCAGCAAAAGACATTGTAAACAGTAAGCACGATTGATTTTTTACCGGGCGGCACAGACCCGTTCGGAGAAAGGAGCGCCATGAGCGAAGAAACCCGTACCATGCAGGTGGCAGACGCCGCTACTGCGTCCAGAGCGCCGGAAAACACGGCGGCGATGGTAAAGAAAATCGGCAAGACGACCTACAAGGTTCATGTCCATTTCAGCAATACCAGCACAGAAACCATGAGCGATAAAATCAAGCGTATGCTTAAAAACGAGATACAGCAGATGTGACCGGCTGATAAAGCCAGCCACCTTGTGTTAAACTGATGATGGTACACACCAAAACTTTAGCCAAGGAGGACATGAAAATGCTGTACACAGAAAAAGAGAAAACTGAGATTGAACGGGTACGAAAGGTGTTTGCCGAGCATCTTCAACAAAGCACTAATTTTGAACTGCTATGGTCTGATAAAGTGGGCTTTGTCTGGCTGGCGATTGGCCTAAACCCGCTTTATGTTGATACCGGAAGGAGGATAGAGTCTGCCGCCGATCTCTGTCACGAGTGCCTGGATGATGTTGCGATGGATGTTCTGTATATGACAGGCAACGACCACGCGATCGAAGAAGCCGACCCGTTGGAACTGGCCGAAATCAAACGGCGTTGGAAACCCTATATCGACCAGTTGCCAGAATATGCGTATATCTGTGACGATTTACTAAGTGGACGCAAATAATTCACATGCAAACGTGCCAGAAGCAATAAAATGCTTCTGGCACGTTGTTACGAATTTTAGAGCTTTCTATGGTTTCGATACTCTATTATTCCCCAAAACAGTCCGAGAATAAACAGCGTGACCACAATAATAAAGCTGTATTTGAATGGTACACCAAAATGTGCTTCTATGACATCAAGAGTTCCGATAGCACTGAGTAAAGAAATAATGTATAGCAGAACATTCAAAATCGCAGAGTTTCTGCTTTTCTTTAGTTCATTTTGTGCAGTCAAATAGGATATTTTTAGGTGAAGAGCTTCTGCATGTTTTTTGTAAGGCTCGCTTTCCTTAATGTAGTTCAATAAATTATGAGTTTCAATTGGAAGATTAGGAGAGCAAAAAAGATTCTGCAAGTAAATATCATTTCGTACCGACCGCCGAAGATCTGTTTCATTTTCAAGGTTAGAGTTTTGAAAAATATGAATATAGAGTTTTAGCGATTCCAATATAATGGCCGAATATAAAATTTGTTGAAAGTTATCACAATCAAAGTCAGAAACTACACTACAACCAGCTTGTGGATAATATTGGTATATTTCCACTGTACTAATGTCCTTAATTGGTTCAGCAGGCGCTTTCGTATCAATGAGTTTGCAAAAGTAATCTGAAATATTTTCAATATTATTCGAAAAGACCAATGTGTCATGCACAAAGAAATATTCTTGGGAACGATAACACTTATTTGTCAATTCCCAGATAAACTCAGAAATATTTTCATATATTATTTCAGAAATTTTCATTCCTGCCTCGACAGGCTTCTCTTCATCAAAGAATTGATATTTCTCCACAGACAGTAGGTTGTAGTTTTCTGCTTTTGCCCCGACATCATCTTTGGCAAGTGGTTTTCCTGTTTTGTAGTTTATGACTTCAAAAACAATGAACAAAACACTGTTCATCATAAAGGCACCGGCATCAATTTGATACATCTGACCATTTATCCAAACTAAAAATGGCTCTAGCCAGAAAGTAAATTCGATTTTGAAATATCGTTCATCAACTAAGATAGATTGTGCGTGCCTAAGATTGATATAGAAACCGGAATCTTTCAAAGAGTCACTTGCATTATTTTCTTTTTCAGCTGAATCTTTTGATTTGAAGGAAAATGTAGTCGCTTGATGTACATAATCATATTGGGCCGTTACCTCCATTTTCCCATCAACAGAAGTAATAGCCTCGTCTGTTGCCACGAAAGAAAGATGATGCTTTTCCAGTAAGGATTGCATCTGCTTCTTTTTGTGCGGGATAACATTACGAAGTTTTCGTAAAAACCAGTTTGTCGCTTTATACTGTGTCGAATTATATGCGCTTAAAAATAAAACAGTATCATCCACTTGCAATGACCTCCGATCTCGTCAGTAAAATTTATGTTATTAATTATACAGCCAAATGACATACACAACAAGCATAGTGCAACAGATAATACTGTTGCTTATTTTTTTGATAAAAAGTCCTTGACAACTCGTTTCGGGTAAAACCGCAAAATCGATTTTGATTTCGGTTGGTGTAAGACTTGCTGCTTTTAACTTGGAAGAACTTGCTTCCCTTACTAAGTATGATGAAATGGAACTTGAACAAATTGGAGAAAGAAAGACGGCCTTGTTTGCGATTATTCCTGATAACGATTCCACCTTTAATTTCATTGTAGGTATGTTGTATACACAATTATTTCAAATGCTTTATTACCAGGCAGATTATGTACATGGTGGAGAGCTACCAATACCCGTACATTTCTTAATGGATGAATTTGATAAGTTACTATCCACCATGCGTTCCAGACAAATCTTTGTATCGATTATTCTACAAAACTTAGCTCAGATTAAAGCTTTATATAAAGATAGCTGGGAATCCATTGTGGGTAACTGTGATGAAACCTATTATCTAGGTGGTAATGAACAAAGCACCCATAAATATATTAGTGAGCTCTTAGGAAAAGAAACTTTAGATACCAATACCTTTGGTAAATCTTCAGGAAGAAGCGGTAATTATTCAACCAACTATCAACAGACAGGAAGAGAATTATTAACAGCGGATGAAGTTCGTTTATTGGATAACAATTACGGGCTTCTTTTTATTAAGGGAGAGCGACCTATAAAAGATAAAAAATATGATTTATTAAAACATCCAAATATTAAACAGACATTGGATGGAGGACGAGAACCTTATATTCATGGGCAAACGCATCATTTCATTGATGACTGGCAAAATATTCTTTTGACTGATAACGAATATGAATTGTTAGATCAAGAAGAAATAGAAAATTACTTAAAGGAGATTGAAGAAAATGAAAAGAGTAAAAACAATTAGAAAAGTATTATTCTATGCTTATGCAGCATTAATACTCATCACCAACTTTACTACACCAATTTATGCAGCCAATGATCCAGTAACTGTAGTGAATAACTTCAGCGATTTTATGTTCGGACTCATTCGAGCTATTGGAATGATTCTATTGGGCTTTGGAATTGTACAGGTTGGTTTATCTTTAAAAAGCCATGATCCAAGCCAAAGGGCTAATGGATTTATGACAGTTGCTGGTGGAATTATTATTACGTTTGCGAAAGAGATTTTAAATATTATTGTAGGTTAATGTATGGATGGAATCATCAATAACCTAACAAGTGCAATCAATACCTGGAATTCTAAACTGGCTGAAATATGGTTGTTGCTAACTGAATCACCAGAGTCATTTAAAGGTGGAGATATATGGAAAATCATTGTAAAAGTACATGAAGGTTTACAAGCTATTGGTCTTGCCCTCCTTGTACTTTTCTTTGTATGGGGATTAATACGAACCTGTACTAGCTGGCAGGATGTTAAACGACCTGAACAAGCCTTCAAACTATTTCTAAGATTTATCATCGCAAGAACCCTAGTACTTTATGGAATGGAACTAATGACGAAAATCTTTGAAATTGTACAGGGTATCATTCAATCGATTACAGAAACTGTAGGACTTGGAGTATCCAACGAAACAGTGATTCCACAAGAAATTGTAGATGCAGTAAGTAATACTGGTTTTCTAGAATCCATTCCATTATGGGCAGTTACACTATTAGGATCTATATTTATCACAATCTTATCTTTCGTGATGATTCTAACAGTATATGGAAGATTCTTTAAACTATACATGTATACAGCCATATCTCCAATCCCACTTGCAGCAGCTGCAGGAGAAAGCACACAAAACACAGCTTTTACATTTATCAAAAGCTATGCAGGAGTTTGTTTAGAAGGAGCGATCATTGTCCTTTCCTGTATTATCTTTTCAGCCTTTGCATCAAGTCCACCAGTAGTGGATTCAACAGCATCTAGTGTATCTATGGTATGGAGTTATATTGGTGAATTAATATTTAATATGTTAGTTCTTGTAGGAACAATCAAGATGTCAGATCGTATCGTAAAAGAAATGATGGGATTATAAATTCTCAATCCAATTCTGATAAGATCCATATTTAGATTTAATTTGACAAATATCTTCAACAGAATTCAATCCATAGATAAACGCATTATAAACATCATCTAAATCAATTTGAGTTGTTATTCCTAAGAATTCTATTTCTATAGAATTTTTGTTGTTTTGATAAACAGGTTCTGGACAATCTTTATCTTCTTCAACAATAAAATCAAATTGTTTTTCTAATCCATAATATTTACACATGTCATAATATAAATTTGGACCTTCGTAAATATCAGGATTTCGAATATAGATGTCGTTTTGTTTTATATTCAATATTAAACTAGATAATACTTTGTGTAGATTTTCAAATGAAGAAATTGTTTTCTTATCAAAATAAGAAGAAGCATCGCTAGATGGATTTTTTTCATAGTAAGCAACTATTTCTTCCAATGAACTAAATTCTTGTTTAATTAATGGATTATATCTCTTTATGAATTTATCGCATTCATCTTCAGCTTGATAATGCATAAATTGGCTCTTATTAGAGATATAGAAATGAAAATTATGATTATAATACGTAGCGAATAAATATTCATTCTTTTCCGGAATGATGAAATTAAATGCCTCTGAAAAAAATTGGATGTCATTATCAATATATCGAGCAGAACTACGAACATTATAATTTTTGGTATCATCTAGTTGCAAAAAAATATCTTTTCGTTTTGCTTCAATCATTTTATTTAGATCCCTTAAGATATCTGAATATTCTTTAAAGCTATGATAATCTTTGCAATTTTTCAAAATAGTATTTGTAGTATCGTATAGAGTAGCTGAATCCTTGTATAGAACCAGTCTTAATAAATTATTAGTAGAATTGTCTCTTAATATGGCCTCCGATTGTATACAATAACTATTTATATCAAATAAAGTTTCTAATGAATCATAATAATTGTAAAGTGCCTCATCATATGATATGACTTTTACCGTTGTATCTAAAACAATGTATGGCGGATTTTTTACATCCATTTTCGCATTTCCTATGCAAAGTGGATTTTCGCCATATTTGATTAGCTTGTTATTAATTTCTTCTAATGGCATATATTTGTTTGAACACTGTTGTAGAATCTTTATCAACTCTTGGTCCCGTGAATTCTTTTGATATTTATCACCTCCATATAGAAGAGGATGACCTGTGATCTTTAAAGCATAGTTTGTATTCCTAAAGCCTAATTGAAGCTGACTGCATAAAGCTATTACAAAATCTCTAGATATTGGTCTATCACGATGCAATAATCTTTTTTTAAGTGATTCCTTAGATATTCCCATTCGTTTTGCTAATTCTTCTCTAGTAATACCTGAATAATTTTCTTCAATAAATTCTGAAGAATCATTCTTTATTTCTTCGATTTTTTTATCATCAAACGGATTATCAACCATATATTGGTACATGTATTCATCTCTTTCATAAGGCAGCATCTTCGATATATATTTAGTTAATTTTAAGCAATTATTAATTCCAATTGTTTTACATTCATTCATTCCATTCACCTCGGTTACATTCTAATATATATTTTTAAATTTTCATATTAAAAGGGACATTTTTCGTCCCTTTTCTGCATCCCATAAAATTTTAATATTTTAAAATAAACATGTAATTAGACCAGGAGGACAAAATATGTATAACAATCTTGATTATATCGAACAACAAATCAGCTCTAATGAATTAATCTATATCGACACATGCTCTTTATTAGATGTGGTTAGGTTAAACAACTTTATTGATAGTGCAAAAATAATTTTCATTAAAAATGGCAAGAAAATTATCGTTCACTATAGCGTTCTTGAGGAACTATATAAGCTTAGATTTTCTGCTAATGATAAAAAGAGAAACAATGCCAGTGAAGCATTAGATATCATTTTCGATAACTCTGACCTTTTTGTTATTGAAAGCAATCCAGATACAGAAAAAGATACTGAATGTTTTGCGGATATGAAGTTATTAAGCACTTTATTTGAAAGAAGAAGAAATCATAAACAACTTCTAATTTCAAATGATCACGCTTTAACTAGCGATGCATTTAATTTCAATAATCTTGCTTCAGTTTCTGGGAATAGAATTAATGTTTGTTATTTAAACCATTTTGGAAAAATGAATGTATGTGATTGTGTTAAAGAAAAGAAGAAGGAAATCAATTCAAATCAAACAGATATTCAAATCAAAGCTACTAATACTGTAGAACAAGAGCCAAAAGTAATTGTTGAAAAAGAAATTATAAAGGAAGAAACTTCAGCATTGAAAAAATATGGAATTCCCGCATTAACCTTTATTTTCGGCGGTTTGCTAGGTGGTTTGGGAACATATTATCTTAAAGAAAACTATTAATTAGGAGGATTAAAAAAATGAATAGTTCAATAGAAAAAGCAACTAGCAAGTCATATTATTTGGAATCAATTGGTAGCATTCTAAATAATCCAAATGGAAAGTATCTAATTGGAGGAGCAATTGTTTGTTATATTCTCAATAAAATTATTGATTCAAACTATATACTTGAATCCACAATAGATACAAATTCAAAAACACTTAGATTTAATATGGCACCGGTTAGTGCCAATTAAAAAGCGGCAGAAGCTCACAACTTCTGCTTTTATTTTACCCAAATAGAAAGAAGGAACTTATATGAAAGAAACTATATTAAATCAAATTATTTTAAAAACAGGAGATACGATTCAAATTCAAGAACCATTGAATTTACCTATGAATCAAAAGATTATGTATAAGATTGAACATGAAGAAGATAAGGTAGTTGTTCATAGCAATAATGGAAAAATTGTTATACCGGTAGAAAATATATTATTTGCAACTTCTGTTCCATTTGATGATGGAGAATCTGATGAAATCTAATTTTGAAATCAAGATCAATAAAGAAATACGCGATTATACCGAAAGCATACTTCTTGGCCTATCTTTACGTCAAACTATCTTTTCAATACTAGCGTGTGCTGTTGCGTGTGGTTTGTATTTTTTATTCAAAGAGAGATTTGGCACAGAAGTTACCAGTTGGCTATGCATGCTTGGAGCCGCACCCTTTGCTGCACTAGGATTCATCAAATTTCAAGGGATGTATACAGAAGATATTGTGAAGATGGCAATATCTTCTTTTGTGTTATCTACAAGGAATTTGATTAATGTACCATTTAATCTTTATTATGAAATACTTGAACCATTCATTAATCAATCAAGAAAGGAGTCGATTGTACATGATAAAAAGCTACGAAAGATTGAAAAAGCTCAACAAAGAAAAAATAAGAGTGCCTAGAACAGTTCAGGATACCATCCCGGTAGATACAATCTATAAGGATGGTATTTTTAAATCTGGTAATAAATATATAAAGAGTTACAGGTTCTTAGATATCAACTATAAGATTGCTTCCGGAGAAGATAAAAACAATCTCTTTTTAAGCTACAGTGATTTGCTGAATTCTTTTGATTCTTCTGTTATGACAAAGATAACTATCAATAATCGTAAAGTGGATATCAAGAAGTTTAAAGAGGATATCTTGATTCCATTAAAACAAGGTAACTTAGATTCATATCGAGAAGAATACAATAATATGCTTCTAGATAAGTTATCCGAAAGTGATGACATTGTTCAAGAGAAATATATTACAGTAACAATTTTTAAAAACAGTATAGAAGAAGCAAGATTCACCTTTTCTAGAATCACCACTGAATTCTCTACCCTATTTGCACGTCTTGGCTCTTCTTGCATTGAATTAAATGCGGAAGAACGATTAAAAATGCTTCATGATTTTTATCGTAGTGAAACGGAAGAGTTTTCTCTCGACACGAATGACTTGGCTAAGAAAGGTCATTCTTTTAAGGATTTGATTACGCCTAGAATGAGTAAATACCACAACAAATATTTTGAATTTGATGGTAAATATGGAAGAGTTCTTTATTTAAGCAATTATCCTGGCTTTTTAAAGGATGAATTTGTATCCGAACTTTGTGATTTAAACAAGAATCTCATGTATTCCATGGACATTATTACAATTCCTACTGATGAAGCAGTTAGAGAAGTAGAAAACAAGTTTTTAGGTGTAGAAAAGAATATTACCGATTGGCAAATGAAGCAAAATCGGAATAATAACTTTTCTGCCATCATCCCTTATGACATGGAGCTACAACGTAAGGAATGTAAAGAATTCTTGGATGATTTAATTGTACGAGATCAAAGAATGATGCTATGTAATATTACGGTTGTTCATCTTGCCGATTCATTAGAAGAACTGGATAAAGATAGTGAAACATTAAAAGCAGTAGCTCGAAAATATGTTTGTGAATTAGAAACACTCTACTTTTCAAAAAGACAATTGGACGGTCTACAAACGGCCCTTCCTATTGAAGTCAACAAACTTAATATCACTCGTACCCTGCTTACAGAAAGTGCTGCTGTATTTATTCCCTTTAGAGCACATGAAATCATGCAGAAAGGTGGAATTTGGTATGGTCAAAATGCCATTACCAACAATCCAATTCTTTGTAACAAAGCTTTATTACAAAATCCAAACTCTTTTGTATTAGGTATTCCTGGATCAGGTAAATCTTTTCTTACAAAAGAAGAAATTGAATTCTTAATTCTGTCTACGAATGACGATATTATTATTGCGGATCCAGAAGGCGAATATGATCCAATCATTAAAGCGATGAAAGGACAGATCATTCGTATTGGAACGAACAGTAAAGATTATATTAATGCCATGGATATGTCAGAAGGATATGGAGATAGTGGAAATGCGATTGCAGATAAATCTCAATTTATCATGTCTTTATTTGAACAGTTAGACAACAACAAAAAAGGTATCACACCAATCGATCGAAGCATTATTGACCGCTGTGTTTCCCTTGTCTATGAAGAAGCCAGAGAAACCAATACGATCCCAACTTTAAAGACATTACGATCCATGCTTTTAAGACAGCCGGAAGTTGAAGTCAGATCTTTAGCTTTAAAACTGGAGTTATTTACAGATGGAAACCTTGATGCCTTTGCCCATGAAACCAACGTCGATGTTACGAACCGCATTATTTCTTATAACATCTTCAATCTGGGCAAACAGCTTAAAACAATGGGTCTTTTGGTCATCACTGATGCCATGATCAACCGCGTCAATGAAAACTGGCGCAAAGGCAAGCGAACTCATGTATTCATTGATGAGATCCATGTCATCTTTGAAAATGAAGAAAGTGCATCTTTCTTTGCCTCGGCATGGCGACAATTCCGTAAAAGAGATGCCTACCCTACCGGAATCACCCAAAACGTCAAATATCTGCTAGGATCCAAACAGGGGACATCGATGCTTTCAAACAGTGAATTCATCGTTATGCTTAACCAATCCCCGAATGACCGCGAAGATCTTGCCGAACTTCTAAAGATCAGCAAGGAGCAGCAGGTCTATATTACCAACGCTCAATCCGGATGCGGACTGATCAAATATGGTGAGTTGCTTGTCCCCTTTGTCAACCGGATCCCGGAAGACAATCTGATCTACCAAATGAATACTACCAAGCCATCGGATCGCAATATGGGATTTAATTCTCATAAAGAGTAGGTGATATCTTGGAAAATACAATCAAAACAAGAGAAATCATCCATGACATCAAAACCAAAGATACAAGCGGACATCTGACTCATTTCATTAAAAACGCCGGTATCCGGGTCAAACCTAATGATATCGGCAATAAAGAAGAAACTTCTGCCGAAACAGGAGCGACCAATAATGTTCAAAGCACTCTTAAAAAGACAAGCGTTACGGCATTTGACCAGGCAAAGACCTATACCAAAAATAAGATCAAAACCAAAAGAGAAAATGCAAAGATCTTGAAAGAAACAATAGTGGTTGATGATCCAATTCATTATTCATCATCTGCTTCCAATTCATTCAAAGAAAAGAAATATGCCAAACAGATGCGTCAATTGAACATTGCCAAACATAAGCGCAAAGTAAAAGAAGCAAAGGAAGCAAAAACTGCAGCCGTTGCTGTTAAAGACACAGGAGTAAAAGTAATACGAACTACCTTTATCGCCGTGAAAAAAGCAGTAACGGCTTTTCCTTCTTTAGCATTAGCCGGATTAGGATTGATCTTACTGCTGGTAATCGCGCTATTTATCGGTGTATTCAGCGCTTTTTTATCAAGTTCCCTTATCCTTCCCGGTACTGCTTCTTTAAGCGAAGAAGTATTGGCACATACCGAAACCATTGAGAAATATGCAGAAAAATTTGAGATCGAAGACTATGTTGCCATATTACAGGCCATTATGATGCAGGAATCAGGCGGTAAAGGAAATGATCCGATGCAGGCAAGCGAAAGCGGATTTAACGAGAAATATCCAAGAGTCCCTAACGGCATCACCGATCCTGAATATTCCATCGAAGTAGGAGTTAAAACATTTGCCGACTGCATCAAACAGGCAAAAGTTAAAGATCCTACTGATACAGAAGGCATCTACTTAGCTTTACAAGGATACAACTACGGAAACGGCTATATATCTTGGGCCATCACCAATTTTGGCGGCTACTCAAAAGCCAATGCCAAAGTCTTCTCCAATATGAAATGCGAAGAACTGGGAGTCAGCGGTTATGGAAATCCGGATTATGTGGATCATGTAATGCGCTATGTCGGATTAGGATTTGGCAATACTCGAGGAGAGCCAAACTTTGAAAATATGAAAGCATGGGGCATGAATAACTACTACAGTCAGCTGGGATTATATGGCCAATGCACCTGGTTTGCCTGGGGAAGATTTTATGAACTTTATGGATATAGTCCCGGATTTACCGGAAACGGCAATCAATGCGTAGATCAGCTTGTCGCGGCACATCCCAATAAATTTGAAAAATCCAACACACCAAAGACAGGTGCTGTCTTCTCTGGTGTTGGACATAATCATGTCGGTATTGTGATCGCATGGGACGGTACAAATATCACCATCCAGGAAGGCAATCTTGACGGTAAAACCAATACCTTCCAGGAAGCTAAAACAGACTGGCAAACTAAGACCTATACCCTGGCTCAGCTCAACAGCATCTATAGAGGCGTGGTGTTTGCCAATCCAAAGTAAAAAGCGGAGGTAAAATCAGTTAATTGATTACACCTCCTCCATTTACATAGGTTTAATACCACTTATCTAATTTTTCTAATAACTGTATATTTTGTAGGTGTTTTTTATTCCTTCCCATTCACGCATTAACAAAGAATTATATTTACTATGCACTTTTTCATTTAAAACTATTTTGGATTCAAACACAGCTTCTTCATATTTGACAAAAATATTTATTATTTTTCTCGTAATCAAGTTGGTATTCATGTTCTTCTCAAAGTCACTACAAATACTGTTTGCTTCTTCAAAAACCGATGACGCAGCTTTTCTAAGATTACGTAATTTTATCGTCCTTATTACAAAGTCACTTGAAATAACAAAGTTTAAAAGACTAGAAGAAAAGTCATTGATGCCACTATTACACACTTGCAAAATTAAAAATGCAAACAATGTTGTTGAAGTAACATAATATTTAGGTAGCATTTTCTCAATTATTTTAACCGTATACAAAGTATTTTCATGTATATTGGCTAATAATTTAATTTTTCCAGTTTGAATTGAATCGTTGTCAAAATATTTCCCACTGTCATAGTTTGGTATTCTTTTTTCTCCAAAACTATTATCTAGTAGAACTGTTTGTCTAATTTTATGAGCATTATCAAAGAACTTGACTTGGTAATAAGATATGATTTTTTCAACAACTAACAAAAATGCAGCAATGAACAAAAATAATTTGTGAGGAACAATAGAAGTATATGACTGAATCAGCGCTAAAATGAAAGAAATAACACTTATTAAATCGATAGCATAAATCAAGTTTTCACTAATTCTAAAATACTTGCTCTGCGGATTATCTTTGGCCATCGATCTCTTCTCCCCTAAAAATACTGTATGCTTCTTCTATAAATTGCTCTTTCAAAATCGGATTTTTAATAATTGGCAAAATATACTTTCCATGACAATCTCTCATTTTCTTTTTCGATCCGCACAAACAATCTAAATGACCTCGATAATTATCATTAATAACTATTCGTACTAGATCCCAATACTGTTCTTTAGTTAATTGCCAATCTGTTAAATAATAGTCTAACAACCCTTTATGCCCGTGTTCTCTTTCCCCAAAAGGATAAGTCCCGTATTTAATAAACCATTCTATAGAAAAAATGAATGCATCAACAAATTTCGCGACAAATTCTGACAATAATGGTTCATTCGATAAAAATTGAATAATTTCACCCGTCGACGCTAAGCAACAAGAACCATCTTGATAGACATGTTCCATACCTTCTGGATAGTTATCTAAAAATAACTTTGGGACCGCTTGGGGAAAGTTTTTGGGAATAACTAAGTTTATCTTTTGTTCTCCTTGCAAGATAACCCCTTTATATTGCAGACAATATGAATACGAACCTTTTAAAGAGTATTCTATATCAGTTTCATTGCAGTTAATGTCTTGCTGCTTCGATAAGAAATCATGAATTTGATCAATTAGCGTAACACTCATTTTACTCTTTCCACGGCTTGGTAGGAGAAACTAATCTTGGGGAGCCGAGTTCGTTAGTAAACGCTCTTTCATTAATATCGTTATGTAAATTTCTCTTAAGACTCATCTCATCATCAATATTTAATAATTCAGATAAGGATGCAATCCATTTATCCATAGTGTTTAACCGAGAATAATTATATGAACCTATTAGATTTTCTCTTAAATCCACCGGATTTAATATTTTCCCATTTTTCATAATAGAAATGTTTTTTTGCTTCCAACCCTCAATAAATCTATTAATGATTTCAGATACAGATAAGAAATATTGATCTTTAACGCAGTCTGCTATAAGTGCCGTTATAAGTATTGACGATGGTTTATCATTGCCTTTTTTACTACGATCATAATATATGTCTCTATGCCGTTTCATGAATTGAACTGCTCGTTGTAAATTCGATCGATAATAGTAAACAGGTATATTCTCAATACTTGCAAATTCCATTCGTATCTCGATTGGCAACGAAGCAAACTGTTTATTTTTCATATCGCTTGTCAAATGTTTATTACTAATTTCTAAAAACCAGTCTCCAAAACCTAACGGATTGCTGGTTTTCCATTCATATGATAAATTCCCTTTTTTTTCTGTTATTGCAACTGTTTTTTCTGCTTTCGAATAATCAACTCCAGAAAGAATAATTTCGTTTTTAATATTACTACTTTCATCAACAGATGGCACTACGTCTAGCGAAAACCCCACTCCGTCTGAAATTTCAGCATACTTTAATGTCCAACAATTCTTATCTTCCTTTTCCAATTTCTCGGAATAAATTCCACTTTCTTTTATACAATCTCCAACGTCAATTTTTACATTGTAAGGCTGAGTTTCCTCTTTTTTTCTCTTTAATATCGACAATATATCTAAATCATAATCATGATCTTTTCCGTCCTTGTATGGTTTAATAGTAGTTCCAATCAAAAAAGAACCTTGAGGATAAAAATCAGAATCTAATCCCTTGCTTTCCAAATATTTTGCTAATGCTTGATATTTGTCCCTAGCGTTCTTTTCCATTGTTGGGGATAAATCTAAATCTTGTAAAGAGTGTAAAATCGCATCGTCTTTTTTCATATAATTCCTCCTTTTCTCTCATTACTAGTAGTTACACTTACAATCTACGATAATTAATTCAATGTTGTAAGATCCAACTTCTTATTTTCTAGATAATGTTGAAACACTACATCTGCTGGCATAGATATTATTTGGATATTTTGTAATTCCATCTGGTTAAACATATCAAGAGAAACATATCCCTTATTCTGCACAAATGAATTTTCCGATGGGAATAAAAAACAATTTTTCACTGTAGAAATATCATTACTCTTAATAAATGGACGATAAGCCAATTCGTACAAATACTGTTTAGTTACTGATTCAATTCCTGGATATCCACTAAGTTTCTTATTTTCTTCTAATTGTAAGTTATAATATTTTGCATCCATTATAATAAACTTATAATCAATCCCCTCTTCTATTGAAATAATGTCAGGAATAAGAGTTTTATCTGCTTCCTTAGTGAATACCTCGTTATCTGTTCCATAACCATTCCATTTAGGTTTTTCAATAAGATCTATTAATTTAATATGTTTTAGCTTTTGATATCGATCGGCCAACTTTCCTGGAAGAGGTATACCACCAATCGGTTTGTCTAGTTGATTATTAAAAATCTCTGCACAGACTTTTTCCCACACCAAATTAAAACTATTAGTGCCAAACATACTAAAGCAATCGAGATCATTCAATGTATTGCTATTGGCAATATAAGCATATAACGTTTTAAGAACCCTTTGCTTTCTAGTATTAAACTGTACATTTAATTCTTTTGCTATCTGATAGAGAATATATTCTTTATCTCCAAAATCTTCCAAATCCTCATCTGATATTTCAACTCCGGTCATATCGAATAATTCTAAAAGATCAGCATTTTTCAATTCCTTTGAACATCGAGTAAGAATACATTCATGCAAGCGTTTATAATAATCAAAATCATTAATCGTGTGTTTCATTGTCAATAATTCTGGATAATAAGGACGATTATCACTAATCAAAGCAAACGTTTCATTGATAGTTTTATCCCAAAGAATCTCTCCCAATCCATTAGACTCTATAATGTCTTGAGAATTGACGTACGAACCATATTCAAAATAATCGTTCAATAAGAATAGCATAATTGCCAGCATATTAAATGAGGTGCTTTCTTGATCATCGTTATACATACGGATAATTTGCTCTTTAGCATTATATTTTTCCAAAACTTTCAGCACTTGTTTTAATTCAACAATTGGACTAGTAGTACTAAGTAGATATTTTGGATAAAACTTCAGAACAAATTCCTCAATAGTAACGACTCCTACGAATGTAAACACGTAATAATATGCGTTTTCGCCTATTTCAACATCAGCTATTTCTACCTCTTCTTCAAACAGATCAGATAAATCTTTTTGATTATTATCTTCCTTTACAGCCTTTACTATTCCGTACTCTTTAAGGCGTTTTAAAATATGTACTATTTTTTCCTCGCTACACTTAAATAGTTCAACTAATACTGATTGAGTATATCGTTTCTGTTCTCTGATATAAACAGAAATCATGATTCACTTTCTCCTGTATGCCTACCCAGCTTTTTTAGAATCGAGTTTTCTATTTCTTCAGCAATTTTATCCGATTCTACACTATACAAAAAATCTTTCTTTAATCCTTCATAAACTAACATAAATTTTCTCACCAATCTATTTTAGTAAATTATAAACCCAAATAATCCACAGCGATACATACCATCAAAAAAAGCCTCATATCCAATGGGTATGAGACTTAATCGTTCAAACTATAAGTTTAGATTAAACATTCATTTGTGCAGCTACTTCTGCAGCAAAATCTTCTTCTTTCTTTTCCATTCCTTCTCCGACTTGGAAACGAACGAATGATTTTACTTCTGCTTTTTCTTCTTTTAAGTATTGAGTTACTGATTTCTTAGTATCCAAGAAGAATTCTTGATCAGCTAAACATTGATCTTTGAAGTGTTTCTTTACTTTTCCTTTTAAGATGTTTTCCAAAACTTTTTCTGGTTTACCAGCCATTTTTGGGTCTTCTTTCATCATTTGCATTTGAAGTTGTTTTTCATGTTCGAATGCATCAGCAGGAATATCAGCTTCTGTTGCATAAACTGGGTTCATTGAAGCAACTTGCATAGCAATGTTTTTAGCTACAGTTGCATCACCTTTTACAACAGCTAATGCAGAAATTGTTCCACCCATGTGCATGTATGAACCAAATACTTCATCATCTGCTTTTTCAACAACTGCTACACGACGGAAAGAAATTTTTTCTCCGATTGTAGCTGTAGCGTTAACGATTAAATCATTAACTGTTCCTTCAGCTGTTTCAACAGCTAATGCTTCTTCTGTAGAAGCAGGTTTAGCAGCTAACATAGCTTTTTCAATTACATCTAATAAATGTAAGAATTGTTCGTTTTTAGCAACGAAGTCAGTTTCTGAGTTAACTTCGAATACAACACCAGTATTACCATCTGTTGCAACACGAGTTAAACCTTCAGCAGCAATACGTCCTGCTTTTTTAGCTGATTTGGCAATTCCTTTTTCACGAAGCCAATCAATAGCTTTGGCAACATCTCCATCTGTTTCCGTCAAAGCTTTTTTGCAGTCCATCATTCCTGCACCTGTTTTTTCACGTAATTCTTTTACTTGAGAAGCTTTAATAGCCATGAGTATATCTCCCTTCTAATATTGTATTATTCAGCTTTTTCAGCTGGTTTAGATTCAGCTTGTTGTCCTTCTTGGTTACCACGAGGGTTGCGGTTGAAACGACGATTACGACGTTCAGCATTTCTTCTACGACGTTCTTCATTTCTTTGACGACGACGACGTTCGTTTTCAGCGATTTGTGCTTCAACGTTTTTAATAACATCTTCCATTGTTACATCGTTTTCTTCTTCGTCTAAGTAAGCCATTTCTAATAATCCACCCTTAGCATCAACAATTGCGTCAGCAATTAAAGTTGTTACTAAACGGATTGAACGGTTTGCATCATCATTTGATGGAATTGGATAATCTGCATCATCTGGATCACAGTTTGTATCTAACATAGCGAATACAGGGATACCTAATTTCTTAGCTTCTGCAACTGCATTATGTTCTTCTTTTGGATCGATTACGAATAATGCATCAGGCAATTTCTTCATTTCTTTAACTCCGCCTAAAGAGTTTTCCAATTTAGCTTTTTCTTTATGAAGACCAGCTTGTTCTTTCTTAGTATATACTTCGATTTTTCCACTAGCTTCCATTTCTTCGATTTCAACTAAACGACGTACACGTTTTTGAATGGTACGGAAGTTTGTTAACATACCACCTAACCAACGGTTGTTTACATAGAAAGATCCAGAACGTAAAGCTTGTTCTTGGATAACGTCTGCAGCTTGTTTCTTTGTTCCGACAAATAAAACTTTTCCACCACGTTCGCTAATTGCTTTTAATTCAGCATAAGCAGCTTCGATTCCTTCTAAAGTTTTGTTTAAGTCTACAATATAGACTCCGTTACGGCTGGTATAGATGTATGGTTTCATCTTTGGATTCCAGCGGCGAGTTTGATGACCAAAGTGGACACCATTCTCTAATAATTTCTTCATTGATACGATTTTTTCTGACATAAAAGTCCTTCCTTTCCGTTACTCCTCCATCACTTCCAACGCTAGCAACACTCTCAAAAATGCACGGGCTAACGAATTCATGATGTGTGTATTTGCACAGTCGTGCTGATATATGATACCACAAAACAAAATTCGATACAATATCTATTTTGCCGCAAGGGGATGCGCCTTTTGATAGACCTCTTGAAGTTTTTTGGTAGAAACATGGGTATAAATCTGGGTCGTCGATAAACTCTCATGCCCCAAGAGTTCTTGCACCAAACGAATATCGGCCCCATTATCTAAAAGATGGGTCGCAAAACTATGTCGCAACATATGGGGATGAACCCGCATATGCATATCAATAGCCTGAGCATGTTTTTGCATCAAATACTGAATTCCCCGACTTGTAAAGCCCTGGCCTTTTTGATTCACAAAGACATGGTCATCTTTTGCGACTTTTTCCCAATACGCCAGTTTATACGCTTTTAACTGTTCTTCAAAGCCTTGAAAAAAAGGTACTAAACGCTCTTTGCTTCCCTTTCCCCAGACCCGTACGATTCTTTCGTTTAAATCAATACTTTGCCAGGTTAGAGAACAAACCTCACTAACCCGCAGGCCACAGGCATACATCATCGTAAACAAAACCTGATCTCTTCTTTGTACTGGATCTTCTATATTATAGGAATCAAGAAAATATTGAATTTCATTCACAAAGAGAAACTCTGGCATCTTGCGCTTTTTATTTGGCACTTGTATGGCTTCTAGCGGATTTGCCTCAAAGCCTATATATTCATTCAAATAGCGATAAAACGAACGATACGTACTCAATTTACGCGCAATAGTTGCTGGTTTGGCCTGATTCTCTAATTGATACGTAGAGATAAAATTCAAAAAGACCAGTCGGTCGGCCTTTTCAAAAGAATCAATACCTTGACTGGTCAAATACTGCATTAACTGCTCTAAATCTCTACGATAAGAATCCACCGTATCTTGGGAATGCGAATTCTTTTGATAGATATAGTTTAAAAAGCGGTCAACCAGCTCTTTCATAGCATTGCCTCAATCTCATCAATCCGCGCCAGAGCTTGTTGGGCAATTTTTTCTTTGCGTTCTCTTTTCTTGCATTTCTCTTTCAAGTTGACAATGCCAAAGTTGGCATTCATCGGTTGAAAATGTTTCGGATCGCAATGGGTAATATAGTAAGCCTGACTTCCCATAATACAGGTATTACCAAAACGAATTGGTTCTTTCTCTTGCATATATTGGGCCATGTTAATTCCCGCAATCAATCCACTGGCACAGCTTTCTACATAACCTTCTACACCCGTTAATTGACCCGCAAAGAAACAATCCTTCCTCTGTTTAGACTGATAAGTTTCTTCTAATACTTCTGGACTGGAAATGAAGCTATTGCGATGCATAACCCCATAGCGAGTAATCTTCAGATTTTCCAGGCCTGGAATCAAGCTAAAGACTCGCCGTTGTTCAGGCCAAGTTAAATGGGTTTGGAAACCAACGATATTGTACATCGTAGCCGCCACATTATCTTGCCGCAATTGTACTACTGCAACCGGATGGGCATTTTCATCTTTTTCTAGACCCACTGGTTTTAAAGGCCCAAACAATAAAGTTTTTTTACCTCGTCGTGCCATTTCTTCTACGGGCATACAACCTTCAAAATAGGTTTGTTCAAAATCATGCATCTTCGCACATTCGGCATGCGTTAAAGCTTCATAGAAACGATCAAATTCTTCCTGGTTCATCGGGCAATTGATATAACTTGCTTCGCCCCGATCATAGCGCGATTTATAATACGCCTTGGAAAAATCAATCGAATCCTTTTCAATAATCGGTGCTGCCGCATCATAAAAATGCAGGGCATCCGTTTCTAGAAAGTCATGAATCGATTGTGCCAGGGCATCACTGGTCAGTGGACCGCTGGCAATAATGCAAGGGCCTTCGGGAATCTCGGTGATTTCTTCATGACTAATCCGTACACAAGGATGATTTTTTAGCGTTTCGGTAATCTGGTTGGAAAAACCTTTACGATCAACGGCTAATGCACTGCCAGCCGGAACGGCATTAGCATCTGCAGCTGCCATGACTAAAGAATCTAATTTACGCAATTCTTCTTTTAAAATACCTACCGCATTATTCAATGAATTTGAACGCAACGAATTGGAACAAACCAGTTCCGCAAATCCATCGGTATGAAAAGCAGCCGGGTACTTCACCGGCCGCATTTCTATTAAATGCACAGGTATATTTCTTTTGGCTAGTTGCCAGCAAGCTTCGCTGCCTGCTAAACCAGCGCCTATAACTGTGACTTCTTTCATTCTTTTGTTTCTTCTTCCTTTTTCTTCTTTGGTTCTTTGCGAATATAGTGACATTTTGGATAGTTGGAACAACCAATAAAAGTGGTTCCATAACGCGATTTTCGGCGAACAAGCTCATGACCACATTCCGGACACTTTTCCCCGATTGGTTCGGGTTTCGCTTTTTCTTTTAATGGCACGATGGTCTTACATTCCGGATAATTGGAACAAGCCCAGAACTGACCATAACGACCCCGCTTGATAACCATTTTGGCACCACACTTTGGACATACTTTTTCTTGTCCTTCGGCTTCTTTAGGAACTTCTAGGTTTTCGGTATGTTTACATGTTGGGAAATTGATGCAGGAAATAAACTTTCCAAAACGCCCATTGCGGTACACTAATTCACCACCACAATCAGGACAAGTTCTTCCTACTCTTTCCAGTTCTTTTTTTGGCATTTTATCATAGGCATCTAAGACCAATGGTTGGAAGAAATCATAGAATTGATGCAAGTAGGCAATGTTATCTTGTTTGCCTTCCGCAATTTCATCTAAGGTTTTTTCCATGTTTGCCGTATACTCTACATTAATAACCGAAGAGAAATACTGTTGCAGCTTTTCATCGGTTAAAATACCTTGTTCGGTTGGAATGAAGACTTTCGTTCGACTCGTTTCGGATGTCTTTTCCAATACGACATAATTTCGTTTTTGAATCGTATCGATAATGGTCGCATAGGTACTTGGACGTCCAATCGACTTTTCTTCCAATTCTTTAATCAATTTTGCTTCGGTATAACGAGCTGGTGGTTCCGTAAAGTGTTGTTTACCTTCCACTTTTACATCTTTTAACACTTCTTTTTCTTCAAGTGCTGGAAGATATTCATCACTTGTCTTTTCATATTTACTATAAACTTTCGTGTATCCATCAAAAGTCATAACTTGACCACTAGCTTTGAATTCCACGCCATTATTTAGAATAGATACTGTCGTTACATCAAATTTTGCTTCTTTCATCAAAGAGGCTAAAGTACGCGCATAGATTAAAGAATATAAGCGATATTGTTCCGCTGTTAAATAGCTTTTAACCGACTCTGGCGTAAGATGAATATTTGTAGGACGAATGGCTTCGTGCGCATCTTGGGCATTGGCAGAATTCTTTTGATGTGCCTTACCCACATACTCTTTACCATATTCTTCTTCGATGAATTTTTCACTTTCCTCAACAAATAAAGGCGATAAACGCGTTGAATCGGTACGCATGTAGGAAATCAAACCTTCCATGCTTCCGCCTAAATCAATTCCTTCGTACAGACGTTGGGCAATACTCATGGTCTTACGTGCGCCAAAGTTACATTTCGTAGAAGCTTCCTGCTGCAAAGTGGAAGTAGTAAATGGTAATTTCGGTGCTTTCTTTTTCGAACGCTTCTTTAAAGAATCGACCACAAATTCCTGGTTACAACGATCAATGATGGCTTGAGCTTGTTCTTGGTTTTCCAGCTTTGGCTTTTTGCCATCAACTTTGGCAAGTAAGGCTTCAAATCCAGCCTTGCCTTTTTTGACATTGGCATGAACGGTCCAGTATTCTTCAGCTTTAAACTTTTTGATTTCGTTTTCTCTTTCAACAATCAAACGCAACGCAACCGATTGAACACGACCGGCAGACTTCGATTGAATTTTATTTTGGAGTAACTTACTCAATTTAAATCCAATGATACGGTCCAACATACGGCGTGTCTCTTGCGAACGAACTAAGTTCATATCAATATGCGTAGGATGATCTAAAGCTTCCAATACGGCTGGCTTAGTTACTTCATGAAATACGATACGATTGGTTTTATCAATATCCAAATCCAAAACGCGAGCTAAATGCCAGGCAATAGCTTCCCCTTCACGGTCGGGGTCACTTGCCAGATAAACATCTTGGGCTTTCTTCACATCGGCTTTTAATTCTTTGACAACATCTTTTTTATCACGACTAATGGAATAAGTTGGTTCAAAGTCATGATCAACATCAATACCCAATCCTTCTTTGCCTCGGGTTGCCAAATCACAGACATGTCCCTTACTTGAAACCACTTTATATTCTTTTCCTAAATATTTTTCAATCGTCTTCGATTTTGAAGGCGATTCGACAATAACTAAGTGTTTTTTCATCATCTTTCCTCAATTCAAGTTACATCAAACAATAAAAGTTTGTTTTTGTCAATTAGAATATCTTTTCCACTTCATGGATGTCACACAAAATATTTGCCCCGCTTTCAATCAAAGCATTACAGCCTGGATAACGATCATTTTCAAAAGCCGTTGGTAAACAATAGACCGGTTTGGATAGTTCAATACATTCGTTTACCGTTAACATCGTGCCACTCTTATAGGTCGATTCAATAACAATTAGAGCATCTGAACTAGCGGCAATCAGACGATTGCGCCATGGAAAGTGATGCGCCAAAGGCGCCGTTCCCATCGGGTACTCACTCATAATCAATTGTTCTTTTGCCATCGTATGATATAAGTCGGCATTGCATTTCGGATAGATCTGATCAATGCCACAGCCAATAAAACCAATGGTATCTTTGGCGCAGTGATGTGCTTGCCCATCAATTCCTTTGGCAAGCCCGGAAACAATACAATATTTGTCTTTTAATACCTCAACGATTCTTTGGGTATTCACTAAGGCTTGGTTCGAGCACTTGCGGGCGCCGACAATACCAATACTCGCTTTTTCCAACAAAGCCAAATTTCCTTGATAAAAAAGAATAAAGGGCGGATAGCGCAGCTTACGAAAACAGAGCGGATAGTTGGCATCCCCAATGGTGACATAGGGATACGGACAAGGGACTTCTTGATACGGTTCTTGATTTTTTAGTGCTTTAGCAATGCGATGCCACTGTCCCTGGTAGCTTATCGCATACGCTAAAATCTGTTTTGATAGAGTCTTCATACCTATATATACGAATCTTCCACAAAAAAAGACGCAAATTGCGTCAAAATAATTTATATTCTAAAAGTTTTTTTACCGGTCCATAACTTTTACGATGACAATCTAAGACACCATACTTTTCTAAAGCTTCTTTATGCGCTTTGGTCGGATAGCCTTTATGTTTCGCAAAACCATAAGCCGGATAGAGCTGATCCAACTTCATCATATAATGATCTCGACTCACTTTGGCAAGAATACTCGCTGCTGCAATCGATATAGATTTATGATCACCTTTAATAATAGGAACGACTTCCTTGGCAACTTTTGGCAATTTCATCGCATCGCTTAAAACCAGATCCACTGGCGCTGCACCAGCAATCTGCGTCATGGCATCTTGGGTTGCCGCATAGATGTTTTTATGGTCAATCGTTACCTCATCCACAAAAAGAATCTGATACCATAGCGCATCTTCTTTAATCACAGAGTACAAAGCTTCTCTTTTTTTCTCCGTAAGTTTTTTGGAATCATCTAAATCCGTATTCGTATAGCCATTGGGAAAGACTACACCAGCAACAACCAAAGGGCCAGCCATCGGACCACGACCAGCTTCATCTAAACCAACTAAGGTACGATCATAATCCAACTCTAAAGGATGCTCAATCATGAACTAACTCCCAAGTAACTTTGCCACACTTATCATCACGCATATCTTTGACAAAAGCCCGCATCAAGCGATTTTCATCCACTTGTCCGCCTTGCATCATTCCACGCTTCTTACCAATTTCCAGTAATGTTTCATATGGCGTAGCTTGAATCATGATTTTGTAGTATTGCTCCAACAATTCAGGATGAACTTTCATCATCCAGCCACAGGCAAATAGTGCAAGATCTTCCATTGAGATTACTTCCTCGCGAATACTTCCCAATAAAGCCAGACGTAAACCAATTTCCTGGTCATCAAACTTTGGCCAAAGTACCCCTGGTGTATCCAACAGTTCGATATCAGAGCCAAAACGAATCCATTGTAAAGACTTCGTTACGCCCGGACGATTGGCCGTTTGCGCAGCTTTTCGTTTGGCGATAGAGTTAATAAGCGTACTTTTTCCAACATTGGGAATTCCGCAAACCATAGCCCGTAAAGCACGTGGGCGCATGCCTCTACGCTTTTGTTTCTCAATCAAAGCCTGGCAGAGTTGCTTGCTGGCAGAAGAAATCTGTGCTTTAAAATTATCGTGGATTAAATCCAAGGCTAAAACCTGAACCCCTTCTTTTTCTAGCGCCTGTACCCAGTCTTTCGTGGCCTTGGGATCAGCTTTATCCTTTTTCGAAAGAATAATTAAATGGGGTTTAGATTGCAGCATGGTATCTAACATCGGATTGCGACTAGATAGTGGCATTCTGGCATCCCGAATTTCAATCACGAAATCAACCAGCTTTAAGTTTTCTTCCATTTGGCGTTTTGCCTTGGTCATATGACCAGGGAACCATTGAATATTTGCCATTAGCGAGCTCCTATTTCATTAAATGGCCAGAGTACAAAAACACCTTTTCCATAGAACTGGTCTGCTGAGATTGGTCCAACATCTTTATAACGGGAATCCTTAGAATACGGACGGTTATCCCCCATTAAAAAGTATTGGTTATCGCCTAATGTCACTTTATCAAAATCCATATTAAAGTAACCAAATTTATCAATCATCTTTTGACGATAGTCTTGGGAAATATAGCTTGATTCATCCAACTCTTTTCCATTCACATAGATTTTTTCATTTTTTCCTTCAACCGTATCACCTGGCATCCCGATAACTCTTTTAACCCAATGTTCATTTTGTTGGGACTCGTCATCATATACCGTTGCGACGACTACATCAAAGCGCTGCGGTTTTTCAAAAGCCAAACCAATAATATTAGTAAAACCATATTGCCCATCTTGTAGGGTCGGAACCATACTATGTCCGGATACCGTAACCGGGGCTGCGACAAAATGTACAAATAAAAGGATAAATAGCGCACTTGCTAAAAAGACTTTGACAAAGTCAAGAATGTCTTCCGATAAAGTGCGATCGTCATCCTGCTCATATCGTTTTGATTTTTTATTCCTTTTCATAACCATTCCTCTTTTTCCCAATTATATCAAAAAAGCCGCTTACGCGACTTTTTCTTATCGAATTTCTTTTAAACGTGCAGATTTTCCAGAACGTCCTCTCAAGTATGTTAACTTGTTACGACGTACTTTACCATTACGTACTACTTCGATTTTTTCAATGATTGGTGAATGTAAAGGGAACTTACGTTCTACTCCAATACCACTTGACATTTTACGTACTGTAAATGTTTCACTGATTCCTCCACCAGCTCGTTCAATGACAACACCTTCGAATACCTGGATACGAGATTTGTCACCTTCGACAATACGTACGTGTACACGTACTGTACTACCACTACGGAAAGCTGGAATATCAGATTTTAATTGAGATTTTGTTACTTCGTTCACTAAGTTTAAATTCATTTTTCTTTCCTCCTATTCCTTACGATGATCTTGTTCATTCGCAAATCTTGCCAGCGGAACACATCGGCATAAACGCTTTAACATAGTACACTATTTCGTTTTTGAATGCAAGACAGTTTCCACAATTTCTTGATCTTGGCTAGATAGATCTAAATTTTCTAATAAATCAGGACGATGCAAAGCCGTATTTTTTAAAGCCATCTCATGACGCCACTTGGCAATATTGGCATGATGTCCACTCATCAATACCTCGGGCACCTGTTTGCCATCATAGATGGCGGGCTTGGTATATTGCGGATATTCAAGTAAGCCAGCACTGAAAGAATCATCTGAACTCGAATCGTGTTTAATGACTCCATCCACCAAACGTAAAATGGCATCACACATCACAACACAAGCCGGTTCTCCTCCGGTTAGAACAAAGTCTCCTAGAGAATATTGCACATCCACATAGTCACGAATTCTTTCATCAAAGCCTTCATAATGGCCACAAATAAAAATCAAATGTTCTTCTTTCGATAGATCTTGGGCAATACCTTGTTTAAAAGTTTGACCCTGGGGACTTAATAAGATGACTTTACTGTTCGGCGTGCGAACTGATTTTAGAGCATCAATGACCGGTTGGCAACGCAAGACCATGCCTGCCCCTCCCCCATAAGGGGTATCATCCACATGTCCATGTTTTTCATTGGTGAATGTACGGAAATCCACAACTTCAAATTCAAATAAACCTTTTTTATAGGCCCGACCAATGACGCTAGTAGCCAAGAAATGATCAAAGTATTCCGGAAAAAGGGTAAGTACGGTTATCTTCATCGTAAGCCTTCCATTTCTTTAATCACAATGGTTTTATTGGGAATATCAACTGATTCAATAAACGTTGGTACATAAGGACATAAAAAGTTCTTATTTTCATCTCCAATCCGGAAAACCAGATTAGCACCTGTTTCTAAAATATCTATGACTTCCCCTAGGTCTTCGTGTTGAGTATTTAAAACCCGACAATGCATCAATTCAAAATAATAATAATGGCCTGGTTCTAAACTTGGTAAATCTTCTTCCTTGATCCAAAGAACGGTTTGTTTCAATTTCTCGGCTTCATCAATCGAAGGAACTTCCGCAAATTTGGCATAGCCAAATCCTTTTTGCATACGGAAAGATTGAACCGTTAAATAGTTGTTTTCATCGATATACAACTTACGGCCTTTTTTAAATCGATCTTGCACATTATCGGTAAATAGATAGAGTTTGCACTCGCCTTTTAAACCATGTGTATTTATAATCGTAGCGACTTTAACCATACATCCTCCTTAAAAAAAGTAGGATGCGATTGCTCACATCCTAGTATGCTTCAAATTTTACAGAAACACGTTTATGTTCGTTTCTGGCAGCAATAGACATCATTTGGCGTAAGCTAGTTGCCATAGAACCACGACGTCCAATCAAACGAGCTACATCTTCACTGTTCGCATAAACATATAATAAAATTTCATTATCGTTAGTAGAAGACATCGTCTTCACAGATAAACTGTCTTTGTCTTCTACTAATGGCTGACATAAGTCAAATAGAGTTTTTTCTAAGTTGACCATGCCTATTTTGCCATTTTAGACTCATGGAATTCTTTCATAAGTCCTTCTTTAGATAAAATTGAACGAACTGTATCCGAAGGTTTAGCTCCGTTGTTTAACCATTTCATTACTTTTTCTGTATCTAAAGTAACTTGGTTTTCTTTTACAAGAGGGTTATATGTTCCTACTTGTTCAATAATACGTCCATCACGAGGACTACGAGAATCTGCTGCTACAATACGGTAAAAAGGATTTCCTTTTTTACCCATTCTTTTTAAACGTAATTTAACCATACGATTTACCTACCTTTTCTTTAAGCTTTCCTACTATACCACAAAGAAAAAAGTAGTGTCAAGGTTTTTTCCTTGACACTATAAAATCATATTTAAAATACCCGTAGATTGTAAGAATAGAATAAACATCATGATTGGTGTGACATATTTAATCATCACAATATATAATTTCTTTCGACTAAATTTGTAGCCCCCATATTCTACTTCATCTATAATCCATTTTGGTTCTACAACCCAACCAATTAAAATCGTCGACAGCAAGGAAATAAATGGCATCATAAAGCTATTCGATATATAATCCATTAAATCCAACAATTGCGCCATACTACCATTTGGTAAAGGAATTTCGACATAGAATAAACTGTATCCTAACGCAATGACAACTGAGGCAATACAGTAAATGATTCCACAAGAAATTGTAACTTTTTTTCTTGGTGCCGAGAAGATTGCCATGCAGTTGGCAACAATGGCTTCTAAAACAGAAATACAACTTGTTAAAGCCGCAAAAGCAACCATCACAAAGAAAATCAAACCAACGATCCAGCCAAAGCTTCCCATCGCATCAAAAACTTTTGGCAGAGAAACAAACATCAAACTAGGTCCAGACTGCATACCTTCAATACCACTAAATACATAAACCGCAGGAATAATCATTAACCCAGCTAAAAACGCAACCACGGTATCAAAGACTTCGATTTGCGCTACAGACTTATTTAAATTCACATCTTTTTTTACATAAGAACCATATGTGATCATAATTCCCATTGAAACACTTAATGAGAAAAATAACTGACTCATTGCATCCAATAAGACTTGTAAGAATTTTGGTAAGGTCAGGCCTTTAAAATTCGGGGTGACATATAATAAGAAACCTTCCATCGATGTTCGGGTTACGCCACTGCCATCGGTAAAAGATAAAGTCATTGAATAAATCGCAATTCCAACAATCATTACCAATAAAACAGGCATGATGATTCGTGATACTTTTTCAATCCCACCTTGTACTCCATTGTAAATAATGGCAGCAGTGATAAGCATAAAAATCAGAGCGTAAATAGAAGATGAAACCGGTGAAGTAATAAAACTTGTAAAGAAGCTGTCTCCCGCGGCTACATGTCCTGCTCCTGTAATATAGGCAACGATATAACGACAAATCCAACCTCCAATTACGGCATAATAGGTCATGATAATAACCGGAACTAAGAAAGTCAGTATACCCAAAAACTTCCATTTTGGACGCATTTGCGTATAAGCACCAATGGAACTTTTCTGAGTCTTTCGACCAATCGCAATATCCGAAGTCAATAGAGTAAAACCAAATGTTAAAACTAAAACCAAATATACGAGTAGGAATAAACCGCCACCATCTTTAGCTGCTAAATAAGGAAACCGCCATATATTACCTACACCTACTGCACTACCGGCTGCTGCCAGTACAAAACCAATACCGGAACTAAATCCGCCTTTTTTCTCTTTATTCATAAAACCTTTCTCTCTTCTCCTAAAACAAAGTCGGCAAAGGATACTGCCGACTTATTTTCTTTTCTTCTTTCTTTTCTTTTTTTGTTTTTTACTTCCGGCATGCTTGGAAGCACCAGCTAAACCGCCACCGCGTTGCATATTTTGTAGAGCTGATAGATTTGGCATATTGCCACCTGCCATCATACGCGTCATCATCTGCATTTGTTCCAATTGCTTGATGAGCTTATTGACATCCATCACTTTTACACCAGCACCTTTGGCAATTCGATTTTTACGGGAAGCTTTTAAACAATCCGGATGATCTCTTTCATAAGGTGTCATGGATTGAATAATGGCTTCTGATTGTTTCACCGTAGCATCCATCTGGTCATTATCGACTTTTTTAGCCATCTTGCCTAAACCCGGAACCATTTTCAACATATTTTGAAAAGAACCCATTTTCTTCATTTGTCCAAACTGAGCTAACATATCATTAAAGGTAAAGATACCTTGTTGCATACGTTCTGCCGTTTTTTGTTGGACTTCCATATCCATCTTTTCTTGGGCTTGTTCTACTAAAGTAAGGACATCACCCATACCCAAGATTCGATTAGCCATACGATCCGGGTGGAAGGCCTCAAGATCATCGACTTTTTCACCATTAGATACAAATAAGACAGGAACTTTAGTGATACTGCGGACAGATAGTAGTCCACCACCACGAGCATCGCCATCTAATTTGGTAACAATCAATCCGGTAATGCTTAATTGATTGTTAAAGTCTTGCGCTACAGTAATAATATCTTGTCCGGTCATCGCATCAACCGTTAAGAGAATTTCATCTGGTTGTACGATGGCTTTCATTTCCGAAAGTTCTTGCATCAAGGCTTGGTCAATATGTAAACGTCCAGCCGTATCAAAGATGACCAAATCTTTTTGACGGTCTTCCGCATATTTCAAAGCTTTTTTCGCTGTTTCTACAGCACCAACTTGCGCACCTAGGCTAAATACTTCGACATCGATATCTTTTCCCAGGGTTTGTAGCTGTTCAATTGCAGCAGGACGAACCACATCACATGCTACCAATAAGACACGGCGTTTTAACTTATCTTTGCAGTACTTGGCAATCTTTGCGGATGCGGTCGTTTTACCTGTACCTTGAAGACCAACCATCATCATGGTTGTCATACCTTGTTTCTTAAAATGAATTTGGGCATCTTCCTGGCCTAATAATTCTTGAATCTCATCACGCACGATCTTTACAACCATTTGGGAAGGATTTAAAGATTCATAGACTTCTTGACCCAAAGCCTTTTCTTTTACGTTGTTGACAAAGTCTTTGACAACCCCATAATTCACGTCTGCTTCCAACAAGCTCATACGAACTTCTTTCAGCATATCGTTCATATTTTTTTCGGTTAGTTTTCCTTGACCAGAAATATTCCGTATTGCCTTGGTCAAACGATCACTTAATGATTCAAATGCCATTTTACTCTCCTTTATTTACTAGATGAAAAGCTAATCGAGGATCTCCATTAGCTAAAAATATGGTTCCTACATGTTGAAACCCTTTTTTCTTCATAAAATGTTGCATCGGGATATTATCCTTATGCGTATCCATACGAATATTGGAAATTTGTCCTTTCGCATAGTCCAAAATCTCACTTGCCACACCCGGCATGCGCTGACGGCTTGCGACTTTATGTAAAACTCCATAAGGCTCATTATTTAACCATGCTCCATCTTGAATGATGGCATAGGTTGGATCTAAGCCTATGTAAAACACAAAAGATCCTTCGATTTCTCCGTTTCTTTCGACCACATATAAACGATGATTTGAAATATCAACAGATAAATCATTAGCGTTAGGATGGCCATCAGACCACTGATCTTGATTCCCATTTGCGCGCATAAAAGCCCGAGCTACATCATATACCTGTTCTAGAACCGGTAAATCTGTAGAACTTGCCAAACGGATCATGATTTAAAATCCTCCTGTACGCGTCGCATACACCCTACTTTCCAGTTGGCTACGCAAGATAAAATCACATAACCAATGCGAAGGATGGGATTAATCGTTTTCCAGTCAATATCGGAAGGTTCAAAAATCACCTGATCGCTACGATGGTACGATTTCACTAGAGTATAGAGAATCATCATATCCGCATTGTAGTACTGCACGGAAAAATTAAACTTTTCCATAGGAAATTGATGACGTAAATAACCTTCTTGATAAACAATTGACTTACGCATCCGATAAATTGTCGCAAGAGCCATTTCATTGGTCAAAGACCCTTTACGATATTGATAATGGTACATACGTTGGGAAAGATTCCCAATTTTTTTAGCTTGTATGATTGCTTTAAAGATTGTATATGCATCTTCAAAGGCATATTGATTTTCGGGAAAACGCACACCATCAAAACAAGAACGTTTAAAAAGCTTTCCCCATGGATAGTTATTAATGCCCGTTCCCTCTGCAAGAGAGTGTAAGGCTTCAATATTAGTCATATTTCCATTCTTGCATACCCGACGATTGACTTTAAAACGGCCGATTTCAAAAGAATACCCACAAGTAACTAGATCACATGCATCTTTTTCCATCTTATAGATCATTTTCTCAACCGTATCCAAAGCGATAAAATCGTCACTATCGACAAACATGATCATATCCCCTTGGGCAAGAGCTAAAGCTCGGTTACGCGTTGTAGATACACCCGCATTGGCATAGGAATACACATGAATCTGCGGATATTTCTTTTGGTATGCTTCAATAATTTCTAATGAACGATCTGTAGAGCCATCATTGATACAAATAATTTCCATATTAGAATAGGTTTGATTCACTAAAGAATCCAAACATTGTCCAATATAGGCTTCTACATTATATACAGGAACTAAAATACTAACAAACGGCATCTTGTCCCTCCTTATCTACTTACTGTAATCATACAAATTGAAAAATACACTATTTTGGCGTAACACGCAAGTTTATTTACCTTTACTGTCAATATATGCGAAGAATTGTTCAAGGAAATCCATAAAGAAATCGGAGCCTGGTGTACCAGGATTTTCGGTCATATATTTCAAGAAATCATATAAAACCCTGTCGCCTTCTGCGGTTCGATGCAAATAGACTAAACTCAAATAACACATATAGGCAAGGAAGCCATTTGGTTCAGCACGATCATAATAATCCACAACCGTTTGGTAATCTTCCAAATTAAACGAAGCAGAAATATATAAATAGTAATAGCCAGTAACCGTATCAGGATCAAGTTCATTCAGTAAATCAATGGCTTCTTCAAACTGCTCGGAGCCCACATAATACATAGCGAGGATTTCATTGTAGCGATCCCACTCAGCAGTGGTAAAGTCACTATGATCCATGGCCATCAAGGTATCCATCAGAAACCCATCTAGTACATCCATCGAAAAGCGAAAAACGCGTAAGAAGATAGCTGTATAAGCTTCGCAATCCTCAAAATGTGAAGAAACATAATCGAGATAATCCAAAGAATCTAAATAGAGATACGCTTCTAAATGTGCATCAATGGAATCATATAAGAATTCGGAATCATCCTCGGAACGGAGAATAGCTTTATAGATTTTTTTAGCTTCTTCGGGTTTATCATTTAAATCATACAATTGGGCTAGATGCGCCTTATTGTGTAAGAAAGGCTTTAACTCGGCAAACTTGCGAAACAGGGCTAAAGCCAGTGCATTCTCTCCTTTCGCATAAAAGTGATCCGAGGCAAAACGATAATATAAAGGATTGTCTTTCATTTGATTTAAATATCTTAAGAAGACATCCTTATCATCAAATTCAATCAATTCAAAACTAATGTTTTCTAAAGTATTTTTATCCAAAGCAACACATTGATCAAGATATTCAATTCCACGTTCTTTTTTGCCTGCATGTAGGTAACAAATTCCACAGCCTAATAAAGAAGGTATATGATCTTCACATTCTAAGAGAACATCTTCATAATAATTTATGGCTGAATTGAAATCACCCAATTCTTCATAACAATTGGCAATGCTGTAGGAAACATGCAACGTATCTTTATCTGGGGTAGCCAAATCACATTTTAAATAATTATCTAAGGCAGGCTGATACATAGCCAAATCAAAATACGCGTCCCCCAAGCGTTCGTAGATCATAGCATTATCAAAACCTTGTTCAATAGCATCTTCCATCAAAGCAATAATCGTTTCAAAATCCGAAAAGAACAAAAGCGCATCACTAGATGCTAAATAAAAGAATAAGTCGCGAGGAAACTCATTATCGTAAGTATCCAATAAGCCAAAGGCATTTTCCATATCACCTTGTGATAAAGCCTCACTAATTTCGTTTTGTAAATGTAGTTTATTCATACTTAATATTTTAACCCAAAGACAATAAAAAAAACATCAATTAAATGATGCTTAATGAAAACGATAAAGAGTCAGACATAAAAAAACCCAGCAGCTTGCTATCTTCGCAGGGGCACG
>QUIQ01000013.1 GCA_003480165.1 Firmicutes bacterium AM41-11
TGAAGCAATGCGTGAATTATTTCAAGACGAAAGAAATAAAGGAAGAGCTGAAGGAAGAGCTGAAAAAATAGATGAATGTATAACTATAGGTGAAAAAAGAGCCTTTACGGCAAGCATTAATTCCATCATGATTAAATTCAATCTCAATGCAGACCAGGCTATGGATGCATTATCTATTGATGAAAAAGATCGCGATTTCTATCGTGAGAAACTGGCATCTTTGAGTAAGAATTAGATGTATTAGGCCACTACTGTGGCCTTTTGTTCTTTAATCTATAATCAAACCATTCATTTACATGATATGGATCGTGCCTATCAAAGAGATGCCGTTCAAGCGGCTTATTCTATAACCAAAGATGAACAATTAAAACTTTTCTTAGAATAAGAAGAAGGTGATGTTAAATGAGTAAAGCAATGCAAGATTTATTTGAAGATGCAAGAAATGAGGTGAAGATTGAAACTTCTATGTCTTGCTTTCATTCCATCATAGTTAACTTAAATGTTGATGTGGATTGAGCAATGGATATATTATCCATTGATGAAAAAAATATTGATTTCTATTGTTAGAAGCTAACATCTTTCAAGTAAGATTCGTTTATTAAATAGAAGTGAAAAGAGGCAATAAATCTTGATATGTAAACATTATGTAAACATAGAGGTTTGAAGACAGTCAAACTTGGAAAAAAGTGTTAAATAGTCTATTATTAAGTGGAAGAATCTATAACGATTCATAGGAGGATGTAAAATGGTTGAGTGGAAAAACCTAGACACATTAAATGCATACGAAAAACTACAAAAAGTGGCGAAAGTTGATGTCGCAAAAGTTATGTCTGGAGAAAGTGGAGCAAACCGAGTAAAAAACTATAGTGTTCCAATGGCTGAAGGCATGGCTTATAACTATGCAGCAAAAGCAGTGGATGATGATGTATTAGCTGCTTTGAAAGACTTAGCTGAAGAAGCCCAATTATCTGATAAATATGAAGAATTATACAATGGGGCTGTTATTAATACGGGTGAAAAACGTATGGTTTTACACCAATTATGCCGTGGTCAATTAGGTGAAGATGTTATTGCGGATGGCGTAAATAAACGTGAATTCTATAAGGAACAACAAGCCCGTGCTGCAGAGTTTGCCAATAAAGTTCACAATGGTCAAATTGTGAATGAAGCCGGAGAAAAGTTTACTACTGTTGTTCAAATCGGAATTGGTGGTTCAGATTTAGGCCCTCGTGCTCTTTACCTTGCCTTAGAAAATTGGGCTAAACAAAATAATACGTTTAAAATGGAAGCTAAATTTATTTCTAACGTAGATCCAGATGATGCTTCTTCTGTATTGAAATCAATTGATTTGGCACATTCCTTATTTATTTTAGTTTCTAAATCAGGAACTACATTGGAAACTTTAACCAATGGGGCATTTGTTGAAAATGCTTTGAAAGATGCTGGCTTAAATCCTGCAAAACATATGGTTGCAGCAACTAGTGCAACTTCACCATTGGCACAAAATGAAGGTTATTTAGACGCTTTCTATATGGATAACTACATCGGTGGACGTTACTCTTCAAGTTCTGTTGTAGGTGCCGTTGTTCTTTCCTTGGCCTTTGGCCCTGAAGTATTTGCTGATCTAATGGATGGAGCTCATGCAGCCGATGCAAGCGCAAAAGAAAAAGATGTAATGAGAAACCCTGCTATGTTAGATGCTTTAATCGGGGTTTATGAAAGAAATGTATTAGGTTACCAAAGTACAGCTGTGCTTCCTTATTCACAAGCTTTAAGCCGTTTCCCAGCCCATTTACAACAATTGGATATGGAATCCAATGGTAAGAGTGTAAACCGCTTTGGACAACCCGTTGATTATGTAACTGGACCAGTCATCTTTGGAGAACCAGGTACCAATGGTCAACATTCCTTCTATCAATTGTTACACCAAGGAAAGAATATTGTTCCATTACAATTTATTGGATTCTTGGATTCCCAAATTGGTAATGATGTAGTTATTGAAGGAAGTACATCACAAAAGAAATTATGTGCCAATGTTGCAGCCCAAATTGTTGCCTTTGCATGTGGTAAAGATGATGAAAATCCAAATAAAAAATTTGATGGTGGTAGACCTTCCAGCATTATTATTGGAAAACAATTAAATCCAAAAACATTGGGTGCATTATTAGCACACTTTGAAAATAAAATCATGTTCCAAGGTTTCCTTTGGAATGTAAATAGTTTTGACCAAGAAGGTGTTCAATTAGGTAAAGTACTTGCCAAACGTGTTTTAGCACACAACACAGAAGGTGCTTTGAAAGAATACGCTGACTTGTTTGAAATCTAAGATGGAATCATTTGATTCCATCTTTTTCAGGAGGAGTTTATGGAAAAAATTGCTAGTTTTACAGTCAATCATTTAGCTTTGTTGCCAGGTATTTATGTATCAAGAAAAGATAAAGTGGGAGATCAAGTATTAACCACTTTTGATTTACGTATGACAGCACCGAATCGTGAACCAGTTATCAATACCGCAGAAATTCATACTTTAGAACATCTCGGTGCAACTTTCCTTCGTAATCATCCTGATTGGAAAGAAAAAGTTATTTATTTTGGCCCTATGGGTTGTCGTACTGGTTTTTATTTGATTCTTGCCGGAGACTATGAATCAAAAGATGTTGTTTCTTTAGTACAAGAAATGTTTTACTTTATGGCCAACTTTGAAGGGGATGTTCCCGGAGCAAGTCCAAGAGATTGTGGAAACTACCTGGATATGAATCTTCCTTTGGCAAAGATTGTTGCCAGAAGATATTTAGACCATACTTTAAATCATTTGACCGAAGAAAATTTAAATTATCCAGCTTAAAGGGTAGGGAGTATCAACGCGATACTCCTTTCTTTTTAAATGAGAAAGATAACTTGATTCTTCGATGAAATGTGTTATATTCGTTTTAGCATTTTTTTGGAGAATAAATTTATGGAATATAAAAACAACAATACCTTTTCTTTTGAAAAAGTGAAAACTTTACCCAATGGATTAGGTCGCGCAGGTATTATTCATACCCCGCATGGAGACATTAAAACGCCCGCTTTTATGTGTGTTGGAACCGGTGGGAAAGTACGTTATTTAAGCATGGAAGATCTAAAGTCAATCAATGCCCAAGCTATGTTGAGCAATGGGTACCATTTGCGTAAACCCTCTTTTGAAATCGCCAAAGCAGGCGGATTAGCCCAATGGAGTGGTTGGAATGGTCCTACCTTAACCGACTCAGGTGGTTTTCAAGTCATGTCTTTAGGTTCTGGAATTGGGAAAGTCGTAAATATGGACCGAGAAAAAGAAGTAGTCAATGCCGCTAAAAAAGATCGTTTAACCGTTGTAGAAGAAGACGGGGTTTATTTTACTGACCCTTTTACCAATGAAGATGAAAAAATCGGACCCGAGGAATCTATGCAGATTCAATGTCGAATTGGAGCCGATATTCATATGGCCTTTGATGAACTAACGAGTCTTGCGGATACCTATGAATACAATGTCGAAGCTTTAAAGCGAACGGAACGCTGGGCCCAGCGAAGCCTGGACGAACATAAAAAGCACCACATGGATCTCGGTTATTACCAAGCTTTATATGGAGTTCTGCAAGGGGGACGTTGGGAAGATTTACGCCGCAGTACCGCAAAGAAATTAGCCCAAATGGATTTTGATGGCTATGGATTAGGTGGTGCTTTTCTAAAAGAAGATCTAGGTGAAATCTTGCGTTGGTGTTGTGAAGAATTACCCGATAATAAACCACGTCACTTGCTTGGTTTATCTCGTCCTGATGATATTTTTACCGGCGTTCGTATGGGAGCGGATACCTTTGATTGTGTCGCACCGACAAGAGAAGCAAGACATGGACGCATCTATCATCGCTATGGTTATTACAGCATCAATAAACAAGTCCACTTGGATGAATTGCTAGATCCAGAATGTGATTGTCCAACTTGTCGCGCTGGCTGGACACGTGGACAGCTTAGAGCCTTAAAAAAATCAGAGAATAATGAAGAAAAAGAACTGTATTTCCGTTTGGCTTCGATGCATAATCTGCGTTTCATTCTGCGCTTGATGGAAAATATTCGCCAAGCCATTTTAGAAGATCGTCTGGATGAATACCAAGCCCAATTTTATAAAGATTATTATGGCAAATAAAAAGGATCGATTTCGATCCTAATTATTTGTACTACCTTGGAGTGTTATCGTACACTCTTTTTCTTTGCCATCACGATTCACTTTCACTTGAATCTTATCACCAATCTTATGCTTACTGATGGCCGCTTTGACTTCAGAAGAACTACTTACTTCTTTGCCATCAACTGATACAATACGATCGCCTTCCTTTAAGCCAGCTATATCGGCAGCACCGCCATTTACAATTTGTACAATGTATACACCTGTTTCTTTATCCGAATTATCTCCCATATAGTAGTTTGAGTTATTCGTATAATCGTATAAAGAAACACCTAAAACAGGACGATTTGTCACACTTCCATTGGAAATCAATTGATCAATGATATCGGTCGTTTGATTGATAGGAATCGCAAAACCAATACCTTCTACACTACCCGAACTTGTCGAATTCGAAGAATATTTTGCGTTGACAATACCAATTAAATTTCCATCGGCATTAAACAATCCACCACCTGAGTTACCTGGAGAAATCGAAGCATCGGTTTGCAGGAGTGTCATTGTTGTACCACCTACATCAATTTGACGATCTAAAGCGGAAATAATTCCTTCGGTAACAGTTCCGCCTAATTCACCTAATGGATTACCTATCGCAATCGCAACATCGCCTACTTCCAGTTTGGAAGAATCGCCAAATGTAGCTGGGGTTAAGTTGTCGGCTTTAATTTTAATGACGGCAAGATCGCTATCGGCATCTTTTCCGATTAATTGTGCTTCGTAATCTTTTCCATCCGTTGTACGAACGCTAATACTGCTGGCATTATCAATAACGTGATTATTCGTTACGATATATCCATCTTTGCTGATGATGACACCACTACCAGCCCCTTCGGATACATATTGACCAAACATACTGTCACCACTTGATACAGCTTCCGTTTTAATTTCTACGACCGATGCACCACATTTAGAAGCAACAGAGCTTACATCCGATTTGGATGCTTTTGAAGAAGCTTTTCCAGTGACTTGGTTAATGGTTACTCCAGATGAAGACTGGTTTGCTAAATATCCGCCTGTAAAACCAAATACGCTAGAACACAAAACAACTAAGACAATCAATAAGAGTGTTCGTTTTGTCTGTTTGTTTTGCGGGTTTTGATTATTGAAATTCATAATTTACCTCCATATTTTTCTTAAGTATACATCGAAAACCTTAATTGAACATAAAAATACATTCTTGTATTTTTATAAATAATAGATATATTAATATGTGATTGTTTTTTAAGGAAGATAAACTATGCAAAAAATATATTCAGTATGTGATATTCATTCACCAAAACAAATACAAGAAATGTCATTGGAAGAATTAAATCATCTCGCAAAAGAAATTCGTACCTTTTTAATTGAATCCATTTCGAAAACCGGTGGGCATTTATCAAGTAATCTGGGAATTGTCGAAGTGACGCTGGCCATGCACTATGTATTTCGTTGCCCCGAAGATAAATTGATTTTTGATGTAGGTCATCAATGTTATGTACATAAAATTTGTACCGGAAGAGCCAGTCAGTTTCCCACTTTACGTCAAAAAGGTGGATTATCTGGTTTTCAAAAGCGCAACGAAGGGCCTTATGACTGTTGGGAAGCCGGGCATTCTTCAACTTCTTTATCTGCAGCTTTAGGTTATGCGATTGCCCGAGATTTAAAACAGGAAGACTATCAAGTCGTTGCCCTTATTGGTGATGGATCGCTAACTGGTGGTATGGCCTTAGAAGCCTTAAATGATATCGGTTCGAAACAAAAGAAAGTGATTATTATCTTTAATGATAATAATATGTCAATCAGTAGAAACCACAGTGGGGTAGAAAAACGTATCACCAAACTTCGTTCTTCTCATCTATATATTGATTTGAAACACGATGTGAAAAATAATTTAAAAGCCAATAAATTAGGTAACAATGTATACAATAAATTATCTTCTGTACGCGATCGCATTAAAGATGAAGTTATTGATGCACCGCTTTTTAAAGAGTTTAACCTCGACTATATGGGACCAGTTGATGGGCATGATTTAGCGAGTCTAATTAAAGTTTTTCAAGCGGCAAAAGAACATGATGGACCAATTGTGGTTCATGTCCTAACGCAAAAAGGGAAAGGATATAAGTATGCCCAAGAAGATAAGATAGGTAAATGGCATGGAGTTTCTCCTTTTGATATCAAAACCGGAAAACCATTATCGCAATTGCCAAGTGATCAAATTTCCTGGTCACAAGTTATTTCAAATACTTTGATTGATCTAGCTAGCAAGGATTCGGATATTGTAGCTATTACCCCAGCAATGGCCCAAGGAAGCAAGTTGTTAGAATTTCAAAAACAATACCCTAAACGATTCTTTGATTGTGGAATTGCTGAACAACATGCCGTAACCATGGCTTGTGCCATGGCTTTAGGCGGATTAAAACCTTTTGTATCCATCTATTCGTCTTTTCTACAAAGAGCGTATGATCAAGTAAACCATGATATGGCAAGAATGAATTTACCCGTTGTGATTGGCATTGATCGGGCAGGACTTGTAGGGGATGATGGTGAAACCCATCAAGGTGTTTTTGATATTTCCATGTTGCGCAGTATTCCCAATTTAATTCTCTCGCAACCTAAAGATGCCAAAGAAGCGCAAGACTTATTGTATACAGCTTTTCAAACCAAACGTCCTTTCTGTATTCGTTATCCACGAGGAAATGTGCACTATGAAAAGAATCCATCGTATCAAGAAATAGAAGTAGGAACTTGGCAAAAAACAATCATCGGAACGCCAGAACAAGTTGTAATTACCTATGGACCAGACGTGGATCATGTTATTGAAAAAGCACGCGCTAACCATCTGAACCTGATGGTTATCAATGCTCGTTTCTTTAAACCTATTGATACCAAGATGATTGATTTGATTTGTCGCATGAATCTTCCTATTACGGTTTATGAAACGGATATGAAAACCGGTGGTCTAGCCAGTGCTATCTTAGAGTATTTGAACGCCAAAGAAAAACGCATTACATCCATTGGAATCGAAGATCACTATGTCTGTCACGGACCAGTTCGCAGCTTACGAATCCAAGAGGGAATTAGTACCGATCAATTGTTTACACAATTAGAAAGTACGTCTTCTAAGGATGAGAAATAGACAGAATCTTTAACAGTTGAAATCAAGCAGAAACCGAAGATTGCCTTTGTTGATAAGGAGATTTTCGGTTTCTTTGTTTATAAAAATGTTCCTATGAATTACTTGTTTCAATAGCTTGAACAGCTGTAAATAGGAGAAGGAACGGGTATATTTGAGAATTAAAAAAGAGAATGGTATAATGACCCTGTATCCAGAGGAGGGTTTTAAAATGCCTGCAAAAAAAACACCTGCAACGAAGACCGTTGCGAAAGAATCAACAACCGTAAAGAAAACAGTGGAAGCAGCTCCAGTTAAAAAGGAAGCTGTGAAAAAGACGACTACAGATATAAAAGCGACTACAACGAAAAAAGCCGAAGAAGCTAAGAAAGCAACACCTGCTAAAAAAGCTGCGGCAACAAAAGCAGAACCAGCTAAAAAAAGTGAAGCTCCAAAAGCTACCGCTACAAAGGCTGAACCTGCAAAAAAGGCAGAAGCAAGTAAACCTGCTGCCAAGAAAGCCGAAGAAGTAAAGAAGGCACCAGCTAAAAAAACAACAACGAAAAAAGCTGCACCTAAGAAAACTACAACGGCAAAAAAAGCTGAGCCTGCTAAAAAAGAAGCAGCAGCTAAAAAAGCCGAAGAAGTGAAAAAAGCTGCTCCTGCAAAGAAGACTACCAGCAAAAAAGCTGCACCAAAGAAAACTGCAACAAAAGCTAAAGCAGCACCTAAGAAAGCAGCTGTTAAAAAAGCTAGCCCAGCGAAGAAGCCATCTGCTTCTAAAACGAAAAAAGAAAAGTTGGAACAATACAACAATTTTGCGATTGATACATGTTTAGAAATGGCAAAAGCGATGGGTGTTGCGATGGATTATGATGCATATGCAGCAATGTTACTAGATAGTGACAACATCAAACAAATGGCAAAAGATGTTTTAGCAAAATACAATGTAGATGCCAAAGCATTCAGTTTTGAAAAAGATGGTTATGATACGGACTTAATTGAAGTGATTTTCAACCGTATTAGTGAAACCGTTGATATCAAAGCCAGTGACTTTAAAGACATTGCCAAAGACATTAAAACGCATGCGCAATATGAGATTCAAGATGATGCCACAGCCAACAATGAAGAATATCAAAAAGATTTTGATTTAGTTCGTGAAGTGCTAATGATTGGTCAAAGAAAAAACATTCATTCAACTGAAGATATGAAGGCTTTTGTCAAAGAAGATCCAACCGATTTAATTGGAAAATTTATGGATCTAGCGCTTCAAGTACTTCCATTGTTTGAATACGATGATGTGAAGTATTATGAAAACTTCATTTATGCCGTTCTTTCCCAATTTGATAATTTACATCAAAAATGGGGAACACGTGCTTTGATGGATGTCGCAGACCTTTATATCAAACATGGTGATTATGGACTAGGTGATGCAAATTACAATTATGTATTACGTGAAAATGAAATCAAAGATATGATCTATTATCGTTTTGCGAATGTCTATGTAGGTATTGATTTGGATAAAGCCAAAGCTATTGCCAACAGCTCATTCCAATACGTAGATGATCGTTACGATTATTATCCAAAAATCATCGAGATTTTAGAAAAATAGTTTTTTAACCGGGGCTTAGTCTCCGGTTTCCTTGTGCTTTTACACCAAATAAGGTATATTAGACATACTATGTTTAGGAGGGATTGTTTTGGCTAAGACAAGTATTCCAAAGTGGATTTTACAATGTTTGGATCAATATGGAAATTGTGCATGTGGTCGTGATATTACAGTAAAGATGGGCAAAGATAATTTATTGAAGGCTTTAGCTGAATTAGGTTATCCTTGTGATATGGAAATTGTCAATAACATCGACAATGAAGAATATCCAAAAGAAGGAACATATATTCTTATTTCAAAGAATCGTCAAATTTTATTGGATAGTGATGAATAGTAAAAAAATCCCTGCTTAGGGATTTTTTTGTTGCCAGTCTTCTTTTACCAGCAAATATTTTCGACTTGCCAATAAAGCGATAATACCAATGATAGATAATAGTAAACTGAAGTTATTTAAGTGTTCGATAATAATGTATCGGGCCATGGTGAAAATCAATACTTCCGTTACATTTTCCATAGAGTGTTTAATTAGCATTCGTACAAATTCTAGTACAATCACTAAATTAAAGGCATACGAGAGCATCGTAACCAGGGCTTTGCCACTTACGTCACTTTGAAGAATTGTTCCAAAATGCAGGAATAATTTAAGTCCTTGTACGATGACACAAAGGATAAGAAAGGTGGCAATCACATATTCTAATATGGTTGTGATTTTCGTAAGAATTTTACTGATATCTTTCATGTCTTCATTGTAACATAGTTCATATTGAAAATTCTTACATTTTTGTGGTAATATTTTTCAGAAAGAGGAATGTGATAAATATGTATAACTTAACACAGAAAATCATCAAAGAGCATTTAATCAAAGGAGAATTAAAAGCAGGAAGTCCTATAGAAATTCGTATTGATCAAACCTTGACGCAAGATGCAACGGGAACAATGGCCTATATGCAATTAGAAGCCATGGGTGTTGATCAAGTCAAAACCGAATTATCTGTAAGTTATGTTGATCATAACACCTTACAGAATGGATTTATGAATGCCGATGACCATGCCTACCTACAAACTGTTGCCAGTAAACATGGAATCTATTTTTCTAAACCAGGAAATGGAATCTGCCATCAAGTGCATTTGGAACGTTTTGCGAAACCAGGAAAAACTTTAATTGGTTCCGATAGCCATACGCCTACTTCAAGTGCCATGGGGATGATTGCCATTGGAGCAGGAGGCCTTGATGTTGCCAAAGCAATGGCTGGAATTCCATATCGTTTAACGATGCCTGAAGTTATTGAAGTGCGTTTGACAGGAAAACTCGGACATGGTTTAAGTGCAAAAGATGTCATTTTGGAATTGCTTCGCCAATGCAGTGTTAAAGGTGGCGTTGGAAAAGTCTTCGAATATACCGGTGATGGGGTACAAAACCTAACTGTTTATCAAAGAGCAACTATTACCAATATGGGTGCTGAATTAGGTGCAACAACATCGATTTTCCCAAGTGATGACATCACCAAAACATTCTTGGAACGCCAAAACCGTAGTGCTGACTGGAAAGAACTGTCTGCTGATCCAGATGCTAGCTATGATGGTTTAGTAGAAATTGATTTATCCGCTTTACAACCAATGGCAGCTTGTCCAAATTCACCAGATGCCGTAAAGAATGTTACCGAATTAGCCGGTACAAAAGTAGACCAAGTTGCAATCGGATCTTGTACGAACTCTGGATACGAAGATATGATGCGTGTCGCAAATATCTTAAAAGGCAAAACTGTTCATCCAAATGTTTCTTTAGTCATCTCTCCAGGTTCCCGCCAAGTCTTGGAAAAGTTAATTGAAACAGGTGCTCTGTCTACCTTTATTAAAGCCGGGGCAAGAATTCTTGAATGTGCTTGTGGACCATGCATTGGAATGGGACAATCGCCAAAAAGCGATGGAATTTCTTTGCGTACCTTTAACCGAAATTTCTATGGACGTTCAGGTACTTTGAGTGCAGGAATTTATCTAGTCAGTCCAGAAGTCGCTGCCGTTAGTGCTTTAACCGGTACGATTAGTGATCCTACTACATTTGATTACGAAGACAGCTTCGATCAAGAACCAATCTTCATTGATGACTCTATGATTTTAAAACCAAGTGAACATCCAGAAACGGTTGAAGTGATTCGTGGACCAAACATTAAACCACTTCCACAAAACACGGCTATGACAGAAGAAATCGAAAAGAAGGTTGTTATTAAATTACCAGATAATATTACAACAGATCACATTGCACCAGCCGGAGCTAAGGTTTTGCCTTATCGTTCTAATATCGAAAAATTATCTACCTTTGTCTTTATGAACAATAAAGAACATTTTGATGAAATCTGTAAGGCAAACCATGGTGGTATTATTGTAGCTGGAGAAAATTATGGCCAAGGTTCAAGCCGTGAACATGCCGCATTAGCGCCAATGTATTTAGGTATCAAGGCCGTTCTCGCAAAAAGTTTTGCGCGGATTCATCATGCTAATTTAGTAAATTTTGGTATTCTTCCATTAGAATATGTCAATAAGGAAGATTATGACACCATTGATGAAATGGATGATTTAGTTGTAGAACATGTAAAGGGATTATATGATAGTCCAGTTATTACAGTTACCAACAAAACAAAAGGTTGCAGCTATCAAGTACAAGCGCATCTAACCAAAGAAGATCTAGATATTATTATGGAAGGTGGCGCTTTGAACTACATTCGTAACCATCAATAGAATTTAAGGATACACAATTGTGTATCCTTTTTTTTCTGTTTTGACATAGGCAAAGAGACAATTCTTTGCCTTTTTTTGTCTTTTATCAAAAAAAGTAAAAAAAGATAGCTATAATGACGAGATTAGGGTATGATTGTGGTGCAAAGTAGCGTTTTGTGGTGAAATGTGGGGAGGTGAGAACGTGTTCATGGGTGAGTATGGCCATAATATTGATCGTAAGGGGCGATTAATTATGCCGGCAAAATTTCGTGAAGAGCTCGGTGAACGCGTTGTCGTAACTCGTGGTTTAGATGGATGTTTATATGTGTACACATCTTCACAATGGGAAAAGGTGTATGAAGGACTTTCCAAACTTCCAACTACAAATAAAAACGCACGTTGGTATCAACGTATGGTTTTATCTAAAGCAGCAGAATGTGAAATGGATAGTCAAGGACGTATTTTAATCCCATCGTCACTTACGTCATTGGCAAAGTTAGAGAAAGAATGTTTGATTATTGGAATGGCAAATCATTTAGAGATATGGGCTAAAGATGTTTGGGAAGCAGAAGAACAAGAACAGAGCGATGCTTTCGAAGATATGGCTGAACAATTATCAGATATTATGGGGTAATCATGGAACATATTAGTGTTTTATTAAATGAGTCGATTGATATGTTACAGGTTAAAGACGATGGAATCTATGTGGATTGCACACTGGGCCGAGGGGGCCACAGTAGTGAAATCTTGAAACGTTGTACAAAGGGACATCTATATGCATTAGATTGTGATCAAACCGCAATTGATCAAAGTACAACAAGATTGGCAAGAGTTGGGTCCAATTTCACTTGTATTCATACACCTTATGAAAAACTAAATGAAGTATTGGATGCGCAAGGCGTTGGAAAAGTGGACGGAATTATTATGGATTTAGGGGTATCCAGTCCGCAATTCGATGACGGAACAAGGGGATTTAGTTATCGTAGCGATGCACGTCTTGATATGCGCATGGACCAATCCCAAACCTTGGATGCGTGGACAGTTGTCAACACGTATTCCCAAGAAGAATTGACACGTCTTCTGAAACAATATGGGCAGGAACCTTTTGCGTACAAGATTGCTGCGAGTATTGTTTCAAGACGTGCCGAGCACACTATTGATACCACATTTGAATTAGTAGATCTTATTAAATCAGTATTGCCGCAAAAAGTCTTAAATAAAAAAGGCCATCCAGCAAAACGAAGCTTCCAGGCCATCCGTATGGAAGTGAATGGGGAATTAGATCAGCTTCAAGTAGCTTTAGAAGCTGGTATACATCGATTGAAACCTGGTGGAAGATTATGTGTCATCACGTTTCATTCGTTAGAAGATCGACTTGTAAAGAATGCATTTAAGGCTGTGGCAACACCAAAAAAAGTAGACCGACGCTTGCCAGCAACTGGGATAGAAGTATTGGAATATCGATTCATTAACAAGAAGCCAATCATCGCAAGTGATGAAGAATTGGCTGCAAACAAGCGTTCACACAGCGCAAAATTACGAGGGATAGAAAGGATAAGGGAAAGCGCAAATGAAGAAAAGAAGTAAAAAATGCAATAAGGGGAAAAGAAGCAGTCTTACACCAGAACGACTCATTTGGGTAGCTTTTATATTTGCGTGTACCTTTTATTGTGGAACGAAAATCTTTCTAACGTCATATAACATGTCGTTAGCTACACAAGATCAAATCTTGTCGCAAAAAGTGACAAAACAAGAAAAGAAAGTAGAGCAGCTTACAAGTGATGTAAATACGCTGCAAGACAAAACTAGGGTTTTAGGAATCTTAGATGATGATGTTGCAGACAATCAAAAAAATGTTTATATTATTGATTAGATTGGAATGATGCAACGATGAAGGTGAAGAATACAAACAAACGAATTCTTAGAATTTTACAAGCGATACTTTTAATTGGAACATTAGTGACGACTAATGTTCTTTTTACCATGGTCACAAAAAGACATATTTGGTCTGGTCAATATGTTTTAGATAATCGCGTTGGACAAAGTATCGTTCACACCAAAGTCAATGCGACACGAGGGATGATTCTAGACCGCAATGATAATGTGATTGCCCAACAAGTAACTGCCTATACGTTGGTTGCCTATACGGATAAGAGCAATCTAGATATTAATGGAAATCCCAATTATGTAAAAGATGCTAAGAAAACCGCCAAAGCTTTAAAAAAGGTACTAAAAGATATAGATGTCGATAAGGTGACTAAGATTATCAATCATTCCAAAAAGAAGAAACAACTTCAAACCGAACTTGGTACGGGAACTAAGCGTTTAAGTAAAGCAACCAAGAAAAAAATCGAAAAACTACATTTAACAGGTATTGATTTTGTAGAAACCATCAATCGAACCTATCCAACAACGCCTTTTGCCTCCAACTTAGTAGGGTTTGCTTCTTATGATGAAGATAAACAGGAAATAGTTGGAAAGATGGGTCTAGAACAAAGCATGGATAAATATCTTGCGGGAAAAGATGGAGAAGTAACGTATCAACAAACGGTAAGTGGATCTGTTCTGCCAGGTACAACCAATGTCATCAAACAAGAAGAAAATGGAGATAATGTCAAACTAACCTTAGATCAAGATCTTCAAAACACCGTTGAAAGTGCTGTGAAACAAAGCTATGAAGAAAACAATGCGGAAAGCGCCTGGTGCGTGGTTATGGAACCAAGCACTGGAAAAGTCTTAGCTTGGTGTAGTTATCCATCCTTTAATCAAAATAAGCATCAAACGATACCAACCTTTACCAACCTGATTAGTGAATCGGCGTATGAACCAGGTTCCGTGATGAAACCATTTACCTTTGCGACAGCCATTGATACAGGCGTCTATCCGAAAGACAAAACCTATCGAGCTGGCTCTTTTGCCTATGTGTACGATGATGCGACAAAGAAGATTACGCGTACAAGTGGAGAAACGCCATATCCTGTTATCAATGATGCCATGGGCGAAGACTTTGGTACCGTTACCTTTGATCAAGGTTTAGCTTATTCTTCCAACGTTGGAATCTGTGAGCTTCTAGCCAATTACATTAACTATAAAGATTATGGAAAATATGTGAAAAATTTTGGTTTCTATCAAAAAGTCGGCACTCCATATCTTAATGAAGTAGCTGGACAAAAGAATTTATCCATGCCAATGGGTTATTTAAACTCTGGCTATGGTCAAGGTTCTTCAATTACCGTGCTACAGTTGTTACAAGCTTATACATCTATCTTTAATGATGGAAAAATGATGCGCCCTTATGTGGTGGATTCGATTATTGATCCGGATACCGGAAAGACGGTAAAAAAATATAAGCCAAAAGAAGTCGGTCAACCCATTAGCTCCGATACCGCTAAAGAAGTTCGTGAGTTGATGAGCCATGTTACCGATGAAGATGCCAGTGGGGCAAAATTTGCGATGGATGGTGTAGATATGGTCGCAAAAACCGGTACGGGAGAAATCTATGATACCGAAACCGGAAAGTATAAGGAAGATATCTATACATCTTCAGTCATGGCAGCGGCTCCCCAAGGCAATCCAAAAGTTATGGTGTATTGGGGAATGGTTTCTACCAATTACATCAATTATTCAGCAGAACCATTTAAAACCATTATGAAGGCGGCTTTAGTCAGCCAAGGTGTTTCAGGATCGGATGGAAATTCAAGTAATGACGAAGATACGACATATGACAAGTGGGAAAGCTACAAAATGCCATCTTTAGCTAACCACAGTATGAACTATGCCGATGAACAGTTAGCCGGAAAGAAAGTCAATGTGATTAAAATTGGCAATGGTAATAATGTGATTGATCAATATCCATATGCGGATGATACCATCAATTCGAATGACCATGTCTTTGTTTTGACAGATGGCGATACAATCAAAATGCCGAATATGAAGGGTTGGACGCGAAAAGATATTACCGCTTTTTGGCAATTAACAGGTATTTCTATTCAAACCAGTGGATATGGAAAAGTGAAATCACAGAATATTGAAGCAGGAAAAACAATTACTTCGTCAACGCATATTCAAGTTGAATTGAAATGATGAAAAAAATCACACAATTTCATACAAAAACTGATTCAATTTATGGTATCATTGAACAGTAGTAGGTAAAGGAGATGTCGAATGTCTAGAAATAAAGTTTATGCATCTTGTGAAATAGCTGATCAAGAAGTTCGGCTAGTCATCCTCGAAATATTTGAAGGACGTATGAACGTTTTACGTGTCGAACGTGTTTCATGTGATGGCGTTCGAAATCAAAAGATCGTTAATGAATCTTTAGTTGTCCAAGCGATTCGTCAAGCCTGTACAAATGCTTCGACGGCACTTGGTTATCGTATAGAAAGAGTTTTATTAGCCATTCCTAGCGTGAATGTGCAAAGATCTAATCAGAAAGTTCGTATTCAAGTAGAAGATGGTACCAAACACATTCGTTTGTTCCATGTTCAACAAGGGTTAAATAAAGCCGTGCAAAAGAAGTTATCGGATGATATAGAATTAGTTAATATTGGTAAAATCACATATACGGTTGAAGGGGAAGAAACAACCAAAATGCCAATTAGTTTACCAATTGATGAGTTCTACATGAATGTTGAATTGATTTATGCCGATAAAGAAACCATTTATGCGTATGCACGTTGTGTAGAACAAGCTAACTTGGAAATCTTAGATATCTATTTGGATTCTTATGCGATTTCTCAAGAAAGTGCGGTAGCTGTAAAATCTGAAGATCGTTCTATGATTCAACTTGCTGTTGAGGCAGATCATACTACGATGACTCTATTCCGTCATGGACATGTAGTAAGTTCTACAACTTTGGAACATGGATATCAATGGTTTATTGAAGATATCCAAAATGAATACGATTTGAGTGATGCGGTTAGTTTCCGCTTGTTACAAAATGTATTTAGCACCGAAGTTGATCCTGAATTGGATAAAATTTTATACATCGAACAGAAACCCGATCGTCGTGTGGAAGTGACGGCAAACGTTTTAACAACCGCTGTCGTACGCAAAATTCGTGCCTGGATCAAAGATGTGAATGCGATATGTGAGCCAATCTTGCAACAAGGATCAAGTGAATTTGTATTAACAGGCAAAGGGGCAGATATTGGTATTTTTAGAGCATTATGTAAAGAATTTAAAGATAAATCTTCGGTTTATATTCCGCAAAATGTCGGTGCTCGTGATGGTGCATTGACATGTTGCATGGGTATGTTCTATGCCTTTGAAGATGTAAACAAGATTCGTCATTCGAATGTGATTTCCGTTAATTATAACGAATTAGGAGCTAGTATTGATTCCATCAATCACCGTTCAAAGAATGGGGAAGGTGGATTTACGAAAAAATTGAAGAGCGTCATCTTATCAGAAACAGAATAGAAGGAGTGAATAAGTATGCCAGAAATGAATCAAATTGCGAACATTAAAGTCTTTGGAGTCGGTGGAGGCGGTTCAAACGCTGTCAATCGTATGGTTGCCGATGGTGTCCAAGGTGTTGAATTTTATATTGTAAATACAGATGTCCAAGTTATGAAAAATTCGCCTTGCGAAAATAAAATCGTTATTGGACAAGATACGACAAAAGGATTAGGTGCTGGAGGAAATCCAGAATATGGTCGTAAAGCTGCTGAAGAAGCTGAAGCCCAAATTCGTGAAGCAGTGAAAGGTGCAGATATGATTTTCATCACTGCTGGTATGGGTGGTGGAACTGGTACAGGTGCTGCTCCATATATCGCAAAGATTTCTAAAGAAGAAGGTGCTTTAACAGTTGGTGTTGTTACGCGCCCATTCACTTTTGAAGGACGTCGTCGTTCTAATAACGCAAGTGAAGGTATTGAAGAATTAAAGAACTATGTAGATAGTTTTATCGTCGTATCAAATGATAACTTATTGGAAGTAATTGGACGTAAACCAATTGAAGAAGCATTCCAAGCTGCAGATAATGTATTACGTCAAGGTGTACAAACAATCTCTGACTTAATTGCGGTTCCTGCTTTAGTTAACTTAGATTTTGCCGATGTTCGTTCGGTAATGAGTAACCAAGGTCGTGCTTTAATTGGTATTGGTATGGCTGAAGGTGAAGATAAAGCTGTTAATGCGGCTGAAAAAGCTATTCAATCTCCATTATTGGAAGCACAAATTGCTGGTGCAACTTCCGCAATTATCAATATTACCGGAGGTGATAAAGTTTCTCTTTACGATGCTCAAAACGCTGTAGCTGTTATTCAAGATGCAGCTGGTGGAGAAGTAGATTCAATCTTCGGTATTGCGATCAACGAACAATTAGGTGACAGCATTATCGTTACAGTAATTGCTACTGGATTTGAAGAAAAACCAGCTTCAAAAAAAGCTAGTGAACCAGAAATTCCTATGAGCAATGGACAATCTTTGTTCACACAACCAAAGATTCAAACACCTGTGAACCCTGGTGTAGTGACTTCGGTAGAAGATAGCCAAGATTCAGATGAAGCAATTCCAAACTTTTTCTTTAACAATCGTCAATAACACAATTTAGGAACTCTTATCGAGTTCCTTTTTTGATTGAATTGATTTTTTGAAATTTCATATTGACGGGATTCGACGTTTTCGATAAAATAATTGATGTTGCAGACTCTATGGTCATGCAACCGCACAGAAAAGGTCTTAAGTGGAGGAATCCCACCTTTATGGCGAGTAATCATAGATGAATAGGAGGTGCACGTAATGTACGCAATTATTGAAACTGGTGGAAAACAAATCAGAGTTGAAAAAGATGCTGTAATCTACGTAGAAAAATTAGAAGCTAACGAAGGTGACAAAGTAGAATTCGACAAAGTTTTGTTTGCTGATGGAAAAATCGGAAAACCATTTGTTGAAGGTGCGAAAGTTACTGGTGTTGTTGAAAAACAAGGAAAAGGTAAGAAGATCACAATCGTTAAATACCGTCCTAAGAAGAGTTCAACACGTCGTAAACAAGGACATCGTCAACCATATACAGCTGTAAAAATTGAAGCAATCGAGGCATAGTATGCACATTGCTGTTACTGTACAAATGAAACAAAAAGCTATTTCTTTGTTGGTGATTAGTGGACATGCGCCCGTAGAACCAGAAGAGAACTTCAGTCTTGTTTGTGCACAAGTCAGTGCTATTTCCGTGGGAATTTTAAATAGCATTGATACAATCTGTCCGAATACTTGTGACTTAACAATGGAGGATGGATTTGTTAGTATTAAAGTAAGGAAATCGTCTGAACAAGTACAGACTATTTTAAAAACATTGTTGATTCAACTTGAAACAGTTGAATACACCAATAAAAAAACTATAAAAATAGAGAAAGTTGAGGTGTAACTCAAATGAAATTCGTTTTAGATAATCAATTATTCGCTTCTAAAAAGGGAGTTGGTTCTACAAAGAACGGTCGTGACTCTCATTCAAAGCGTCTTGGTTCTAAGTTAGCTGATGGACAAACTTGTCATGCTGGAAGCATTATCTACCGTCAACGTGGAACAAAAATCCATCCGGGTACAAATGTAGGCCGTGGTGGAGACGACACTCTATTCGCATTAGTGGATGGTGTTGTTAAATTCGAACGTTTAGGTAAGAATAAGAAAAAAGTTTCTGTTTATCCACAAGCATAAGACTTTAAACCCCGGCACGTATCGGGGTTTCTTTTTTTAGGAGGACAATCATATGGCAATGTTTGTAGATCAAGTTAAAATCCATGTGCAAGCAGGGCATGGTGGAAATGGTATTGTAAGTTTTCGTCACGAAAAATATGTGGCATATGGTGGTCCATTCGGTGGTGATGGTGGAAAAGGTGGTGACGTCATTTTTGAAGCCGATCCAGGAATGGTCACTTTATTGGATTTACGTTATCATCGTAAAATTAAAGCTATCCCAGGTGAAAATGGAAAAACCAAAAAGATGCATGGAGCTAATGGCGAAGACCGAATTGTAAAAGTACCTTTAGGTACTATTGTTAAAAGAGCAGATACAGGACAAATCGTAGCTGATTTAACCGAAGCAGGTCAGCAACAAATTGTTGCCCATGGAGGCATTGGTGGACGTGGCAATTACCACTTTAAATCCAGTCGTAACACAGCGCCAAAATATGCTGAAGACGGAAAACCTGGTGATGAGTTTGATTGTGTTGTTGAACTTCGTGTTTTAGCTGATGTTGGTTTAGTCGGTTTTCCAAGTGTTGGAAAATCAACTTTCTTGGATGCCGTAAGTCGAGCTCATCCGGAAATTGGAGATTATCACTTTACTACGCGTACACCAAATGTAGGTGTGGTTCAAACGGGTGATGGTCGAAGCTTTATATTAGCCGATCTTCCTGGTTTGATTGAAGGTGCATCACAAGGAAAAGGTTTGGGACATGAATTCTTACGTCATATTGAGCGTTGTCGAGTTATTCTACACGTCTTGGATATGGGTAGTGAAGAAGGCCGTGATCCTTTGAAGGATTATGAAATTATCAACGAAGAATTAGGTTCTTATCAAATGCGGTTATTGGAACGTCCCCAAATTGTTGTCGCAAACAAAATGGATCTGGATCCTGCCAAAGAGAATTTAGCTCGTTTTAAAAAAGCTTATCCAGATGTTCCTGTATTTGAAACAATGACCATCATTCATGAAGGTCTAGATCCTGTACTTCGTAAAGCCGCAGATTTATTGGCAACGACACCAATCTTCCCAATTACCGATGGTTTATCGGAAGATACTGGAGTTACGTATAAATTTGAAGAAAAGCCAAAAGACTTTGAAGTTGTGCAATTGGAACCTGGTTTATTTGAAGTAAAAGGTCCTAAGATTGAGAGAAACTTCGATATCACAAAATTGAATACGGAAGAAGATTACTATAATTTTGCGAACCGTATGCGTTATATGGGAATTGATGAAGCGTTGCGTAATGCAGGTTGTCAAGATGGTGATACTGTTCGTATGCAGGGCTTTGAATTTGACTTTATCGAAAACTAGAAAGACAGTCTTGTCTTTCTTTTTTTTTGGTTTTACGTTAATATACACCTATGAATTCTTTACCTTTTTTAGTAAGCGAAGTTTTAAAAAAAATGGAACCTGATACATCGAAATGGCAGCAATGGTTAAAAAAGCTGCCTTTATTTCCGGTCAGTGATGCCAAACAGATGCAAATTTTTGTATCTTTAATCGAACAATGCAAACAAGAAAATGCCAAGATCTTTGTGGCTGGTGATTATGATTGTGATGGTATTTTAGCAACTACCATTTTAGTAGATGGCCTACGGCGGTATGGTCTGGAAGTTGGCTTTTATATTCCTGATCGTATTCGCGAAGGCTATGGCTTGCAAGCCCGAACGGTTCATATGGTCGCCAATAAAGGCTATGCTTGTATTATTACAGTAGATAATGGTGTGAAAGCTCATGAAGCTTTACAAGAAGCCAAAGATTTAGGCTTAAAAGTCATCGTAACCGATCATCACTTGATTGATGAAGAAGTTATTTGCGATTGTTTGATCCATCCTGATACGCTAGGCTATCCCTTTGAAAGTGAATGTGGAGCTGCCATTGCGTATGAATGCGTACGTGCCTTAGGACAAGATACAAGCTATTCACTAGAATTGGCCGCCGTTGCTTCGATTGGTGATGTGATGAAAGTAACGGACCAGACCCGCGCCATTATTCAACAAGGTTTGATGCAATTGAACAAGGATCGGGAAAGACATTTGATTGGTCTAGCTCGTGAGCGCAAGCTCAATGAAACAGGTGTCGCATTTCAAATTGTGCCAGCCTTAAATGCCGTAGGACGTTTAAGCAATTTAGCGAATGTCAATAATGTTGTTCGCTACTTCTTATCTAATCAAACCAGTGTTATTGCTTCGATGCAAAACCAAATACTGCAATTAAATACCCAACGTAAAAAGCTTTCTGAACAAATGGTCAAAATTGCTAAAGAAAAATGTGAAATGCAAGAAGATATTTTGCTGGTATGTGATCCAAGCTTTCATGAAGGGATTATTGGGTTGGTTGCAGGCAATCTTTGTAGTCAATACAATAAACCATGTATTATTCTAACGAAAAACCAAGAAGGGTTTAAAGCCAGTATGCGCTCACCAGAAGGTTTTGATTGCATGGACTTCTTGTCGGAGTATCCCAACTTTTTAGCTATTGGAGGGCATAGCCAAGCAGCCGGATTTTCTTTTGGACCGCAGGATTTTGATTCTTTTCGTTCCTATATACGAACAAAATCGAAAACCTATCGTTGGACAAAGTGCGAGGCTGATACGTTGGTTGTAGATGCATGCCATTGTACGATTGAAGAAATTGAAGCATTGGATCTTTTGCGCCCGTTTGGACCCGGTTTTGCATGCCCTTTATTTGAAATCATGCATCCGCAAATTCAATCCATTGTTCCCATTCAAAATGGAAAGCATTGTCGCTATGTATTAAATACAGGACTTGATTGTATGCATTTTAACCAATCGGTCACAGACCAATCTAGAAGTGTAAATTCCATTCGTTCTTTTGTCGGACAGCTGCAAGTCAATCAATATCGCGGAAGGAAAAAAGCTACATTTATTATTGAAGAAATTCGTTGGATGTAAGGAACTACCTTGCATCTTTTTTTCTGCTTTTGCAGGAAAAATTAGTTATTTTACTCTATAAAAAAATTGGTGTAAAATACTTTTATTAGTTGATGAGAGGTTGAAGAACATGAATGTAAAAGACTATATTGCTAGTATCCCTGGCTTTCCTAAGGAAGGCATTATTTTTCGTGATGTAACACCAATTTTGCAGAATCCCGATGCATTTGCCTATGTGACCGATGAATTCACAAAATTTGTGGAAGAAATTGGTGCCGATGTTATTGTAGGTCCGGAAGCAAGAGGCTTCTTATTTGCGACACCTTTAGCTTTACGTACGCATAAAAGCTTTGTTCCCATTCGTAAACCAGGAAAATTGCCGCGCGAAACAATTGAACAAGAATATGGTTTAGAGTATGGTACAGATAAATTGTGTATTCATACCGATGCAATTCAACCAGGACAAAAAGTTGTGATCATCGATGATTTACTAGCTACAGGAGGAACGACCGAAGCTATTGTTCAATTAATTCAACGCCTAGGTGGAGAAGTGGCTGGATGTGGATTCATTATTGAATTAGATGATTTGCATGGAAGGGATAATATTCCTTATCCAGTATTTTCTATCACACATTTTGAAGGTGAATAAATTCGTTTAGAGAGAAAGGGGATTTTGATTATGAGCCAAAAGCCAGAAGTGAATTTTGAACAATGCATGGAGAATATTAAGACTTACATCAAAAATCCCGATAGTTTGCGTTTGATTGAAGATGCCTATGCCTATGCGAGTGAAAAACATAAAACGCAGAAACGCAAAAGTGGTCAACCATATATTACCCATTGCATTCAAGTAGCAAATACGCTTGCATTGATTCATTGTGGTCCAAAGACGATTGCCGCAGGTTTATTGCATGATACCATTGAAGATTGTCCTGACGTGACTTTTGATGAAATTAAAAATCGCTTTAGTGAAGAAGTTGCCGAAATGGTCGACGCGGTAACCAAAGTTGGAAAAATTAAATTTCAAGATGAAGAAGACTATCAAGCCAGCAATCACCGGAAGCTCTTTATTGCGATGGCAAAAGATGTCCGGGTAATCTACATTAAGTTAGCGGACCGTCTACATAATATGCGTACGCTAGAATATATGCGTCCCGATAAACAAAAGCGTATTGCCCAAGAAACCCTAAGCGTCTATGCACCTATTGCGCATCGTTTAGGTATGAATGAGATCAAATGTGAATTGGAAGACTTATCTTTTAAATACCTGGAGCCAGAACACTATGAAAGAATCAAAGAACTGGTGCAGAAGCGTGAAAGTGAAAGAGATAATCAAGTACAATTGATGATAACCGACATTAAGGAAATATTGGATACCTACCATATTCCTTACCGGATTTTTGGCCGGAGCAAACACTTTTATAGCATTTATAAAAAGATGGTCAAAAAGAACAAGCGTTTCGAAGAAATATTGGACTTATATGCGATACGTATTGTAACGGATTCCGTTGTCCATTGTTATGAAGTATTGGGATATATTCATGCAACCTATCGACCTATTCCTGGTCGTTTTAAAGATTATATTGCGATGCCCAAAGCCAATCTTTACCAGTCTTTACATACGACAATTGTAGAACCTACGCATGGAAATATTTTTGAGGTTCAAATTCGTACCGAAGAGATGGATGAAGTAGCGGAACGTGGTGTTGCTGCGCATTGGCGGTATAAAGAAAACAGCAATCAATCAAATGCTTCCCGCCAAAAGAATATTGAAGACTCTTTGGCATGGTTTAGAGACTTCTCTATGATGACCGATGAAGAAAGTGAAGATGCCAAAGAATACATGCAGGTATTAAAGAAGGATATCTTTGAAGCAAATGTCTATTGTTTAACACCTCGAGGAAGAGTGATTACGCTACCACCTGGTTCTACGCCAATTGATTTTGCGTATCGTATCCATACCGATGTGGGACATAAAACCGTAGGTGCAAAGATCTATGGGGCTATTGTTCCTTTAAATACCAAGTTACATAATGGAGATGTCGTTGAAATCTTAACGAATAAAAACTCTCCAGGGCCAAGTCCTGACTGGATTAAAATCGTTAAGAGTGGGCATGCCCGCAACAAAATTCGAGCTTTCTTACAAAAGAAGAGTAAGGAAGAACAAAAAGAACAAATCAAAACGGGTCAGCAGATGTTGCATGATGAAATTGTACGTCGTAACATTGATGAGAAGTTGATTGAACCACAGCGCTTAGAATCAATAATCGGTTCTATGTCTTTTAAAACCTTAGATGATTTTTATATAGGTATTGCCAATAAACGGATTTCCATGCAATCCATTGTCGATCGTTTGGATAGCACTCAAACTAAAGCAATGGATGATAAAGAAATCATGCGTATCTACAATAAAGATTCGAACCCTGCACGTAAGCGCAGTTCCTGTGGTGTAATTGTTCCCGGGGTAGATAGTATTGCGGTTAGTTTGGCAAATTGCTGCAACCCGATTCCTGGAGATGATATTGTTGGCTTTATCTCTACTGGTCATGGCGTAAAAGTGCACCGGAAAGATTGTCCAAATATTGCCAATGAACAAAAACGCTTATTGCCAGTACAATGGGACGATGATTTAGAAGAAAAACAATATGAAGTATTACTGATTGTTCACAGTGATGATCGAAATTATTTATTAAGTGATATTGTTACGATGGTGCAACAATGCAACGCCAATTTAAAACATGTTGATTCTGGGGTAGACAGCGATAGCTTAACAGCTACCACAAAATTAACCGTTCGTATTAAAGATGCTGCTCATCTACAAAACTTGATTTCTAATTTAAAGAAGGTTCGCAGTGTCAATGAAGTAATTCGAGCTATTCAATAAAGACAGGGTATCCTGTCTTTTTTGGTGGTAGGGTTGACTTCGATGGATGAGATTAACCATCATTTTGCGGTATTCATTTCAAGATGAAGGTAAGACTAGAACAACGGCTATGTTTTTTATCGAATTTTTGTGGATAAGCAAAATATACATTCAAGAATGGATTCATTGTTTGTTTCAATTTCAAACAATAAGCGAAAACAATTGCTGAAAACGTAATATTCATAAAAATAATGTATTTGATATACTTTCTTCTTTACAAAAATTGAAAGCGTTTTGATTATATTTTTGGTTGCATTATTTGAAGAATACACGCATAATGAACACCGAGGGAAGATTGTTCCCATATGGAAGTATTGTATCGAAGGGAAGGAAAAGAATGAGAAAGACAAAAATTATTTGTACACTAGGACCTGCTAGTGAATCAGAAGAAACGATTAAAGAGTTAATGTTGGCAGGAATGAACTGTGCGCGTTTTAATTTCTCTCATGGAAGTCATGAAGAACATAAAGCACGTTTTGACACAGTCATTCGTTTACGTAGAGAATTAGGTTTACCAGTTGCCACTTTATTGGATACAAAGGGACCAGAAATCCGTTTACGTGATTTTGAAAACGGTAGTGTTGTATTAGAGGAAGGTCAACACTTCACTTTAACAACAGACGAAAATGTTGTTGGAAACCAAGATAGAGTTTCTGTAACTTTTAAAGAAATGACAAATGATGTTATTCCCGGTTCTACAGTTTTAATTGATGATGGATTGGTTGCACTTAGTGTTGAAAGCATTGAAGGAAGCGAAATCCATTGTGTTGTCATGAATGGTGGAAAAATTTCTAATAAAAAAGGTGTAAATATTCCAAATATTGATGTTTCTATGCCTTTTATCAGTGAAAAAGACCGTAGTGATATTATTTTTGGATGTGAATTAGGATTTGAATATTTAGCTGCTTCTTTTACAAGAACAGCACAAGATATTTTGGATATTCGTGAAATTTTGGATGCCCATAATTCAAAAATGAAGGTCATTGCCAAAATTGAAAGTATGCAAGGTGTTAAAAACATCGATAGTATCTTAGATGTTGTTGATGGAATCATGGTTGCTCGTGGTGACTTAGGTGTTGAAGTTCCACTAGAAGATGTACCTGTTATCCAAAAGATGATTATTAAGAAATGTATTAAACGTGGAAAGATTGTTGTTACTGCAACACAAATGTTGGATTCTATGATTCACAATCCACGTCCTACACGTGCAGAAGCTACCGATGTTGCCAATGCCGTATACCAAGGAACAACTGCGATTATGTTATCAGGAGAAACAGCTGCTGGTAAATATCCAGTACAAACTGTACGTACCATGGCACGTATCGCAAGCCGTACCGAAGAAGATGTAAACTACGTAGACCAAATGAAAGAACGTGTTGCCGTTAGTCATACATCACAAACACGTGCTATCAGTCATGCAGCTACGACTTTAGCTGATGATATTGATGCAAAGGCTTTGATCGTCGTTACTATGTCAGGATATTCAGGACGTCGTATTTCAAGTTATCATCCACGTCGCCCAATTATCGCATGTGCAGTACATGAGTCTGTTGCTTGTCAAATGAACTTGTTGTTTGGTGTTCAACCATTGATGATTCCGCAACAAGATAAAGCTGATATGTTGTTCACTTCAGCTATTTCTGCAGCTAAGAAAGCAGGATATGTAGATTCTGGTGATTCTGTTGTATTAGTTGCTGGTGTTCCATTAGGAATTTCTGGTAAGACAAACATGCTTCGTGTTATGGATGTTGAATAATTTTGAATTTATGGAGGAAGAAGCAATTCTTCCTTTTTTTCGTCTTTAGGCAGACGTTTACATTTTTTGCAAAGTGTTATACGATAATACCGGTTAAATAGCACATTTTTTAGAAAATGTAGATAGAAGGAGTAAGAAAAATGAATCAATCACCACTTCAAAAAGCTAGATACCAATATCAACCAAAACTTCCTGGAATGTTAAGAAATGGTATCTCAGAAATTTGTGTGAAAGAAGGAGCTGCAACGCAAAGTGTTGCGGATCAAGAAAAAATTCAAGCACTTTTCCCTAATACGTATGGAGAAAAAGAAATCACTTTTGAAAAAGGAGCAAACACTTCTGAAGCGAAAAAACAAGTTGTTGGCGTAATCCTTTCTGGTGGACAAGCACCTGGTGGACACAACGTTGTTTGTGGACTTTATGATGCTTTAAAAGCTACAAGTTCAGAAAACACGCTTTTAGGATTTAAAAATGGTCCTAGTGGATTATTAGATGATGACTATGTTGAATTCGATGACGCATATATTGATGCATACCGTAACACAGGTGGATTCGATATCATCGGTTCTGGACGTACAAAATTAGAAACGGAAGAACAATTTGCGGTTGCTAGTGAAGTATGTAAAAAACATGGTATTACTGCCATTGTTATTATTGGTGGAGATGACTCAAATACCAATGCAGCTGTTTTAGCTGAATACTTTGCAGCACATAAGACAGGTGTTCAAGTTATTGGTTGTCCAAAAACAATCGATGGAGACTTGAAAAATGAAGACATCGAATGTTCATTTGGTTTCGATACAGCTACTAAAACTTATAGTGAAGTTATCGGAAACATCGAACGTGATGCAAACTCAGCAAAAAAATACTGGCACTTTATTAAAGTTATGGGACGTTCTGCAAGCCATGTTGCTTTGGAATGTGCTTTAGAAACACAACCAAACATCTGCTTGATTTCTGAAGAAGTAGCAGAAAAGAAAATGTCTTTATCACAAATCGCTGATTACATCGCTGATTCTGTAGAAAAACGTGCTGCCAAAGGTATGAACTTTGGTGTTGCGATTATTCCAGAAGGTGTTGTAGAATTCGTTCCTGAATTCAAATCATTGATTGCTGAAATCAATGAATTATTAGCTGGTGCGCAAGGGGAAGCCTTCAACGCATTGGAATCATGGGAAGAAAAATATGCATTCATTGAAAAAGGTTTAACGGCTGAATCAATGGCTGTATTCGCTATCTTACCTCAAACTATTCAACAACAATTGTTCTTGGAAAGAGATCCTCATGGAAACGTTCAAGTATCTTTAATTGAATCAGAAAAATTATTCTCTGCTTTAGTAAAAGACAAATTGGATGCAAGAGGATATACAGGTCGTTTCAGTGCATTACATCACTTCTTTGGTTATGAAGGACGTTGTGCATTCCCATCAAACTTTGATGCTGACTATTGCTATTCTCTAGGTTATAATGCCTTCATGTTGATTCAATATGGTTATACTGGATACTTATCAAAAGTATCTAACTTAGCTAAACCTGCTGAAGAATGGGTAGCTGGTGGTATGCCAATTACGAAGATGATGAATATGGAACGTCGTAACGGAGAAGACAAACCAGTTATCAAAAAAGCTTTAGTTGAATTAGATGGTAAACCATTCAAGTATTTTGAAGCACACCGTGATCAATGGGCTGTTGAAACAGCTTATACATATCCAGGAGCTATCCAATACTATGGACCAGCAGAAGTATGTGATTTAACTACACGTACATTAGCTTTAGAAAAAGGCGAATAATAAGCTTTCTTAGGCACCTGTTAGGGTGCCTTTTTTTATTTTTGTCCTTTGTAAAAGTTGAAAAGGGTTACATGAATTTCTCCTATTGACTATTGCATGAGCTTTACTATAATAAAAACAATTCGTTCGCAAACGAACTAATTAAAGGAGGTCTTATGCCAGAAAATACTTTTACCTTATTTCGTACTTTCTTTATGGAAATCAAATCCTTATTTCCAAGAAACCCACATGGCGATTTTGCGGAAAATTCTGCCCAATGGGTTATCCTGCGGTATTTGATTACGCATGAAGGGCAAGAGGTAACGCAAAAAGAAATCGAACAAGCAACAAAGCGTTCGCGGGCTACGGTTTCTGGCTTGCTGGATACCTTAGAAAAGAAGGGTTTAGTGATTCGGATTCCGTCTCAATCCGATAAACGTAAGAAAAATGTACAGGTTACCGAAGCTGTACAAAGTAAACATCAAGAGATGATGAATTATTTTACTTATACCGAAAGTGTCGTGACAAAAGATATTTCGGAACAAGACCTGCAAGTTTTTTATCGCGTTATGGGGCAAATGATAGAAAACGTCCGAAAGGAGAAAAAACATGTTTAAACTATTAAAAAATTATTCTTGGAAGGAAGTTTTTTGGATCCTAGTCGTTGTGGCTTTGGTTTCTTTACAAGTTCATTTTGATTTAAAACTTCCTGACTATATGTCAGAAATTACGCGACTTGTAGAAACCGAAGGTTCTGCAATGTCAGATACTATCCACAATGGTGTGATGATGATAGGATGTGCCTTTGCCTCTTTGCTGGCTGCAATTGTGGTAGGCTACATTGCTTCTAATTTATCCGCTACGCTCTCTTTACGAATTCGTAAGACTTTGTTTGATAAAGTAGAGCGGTTGGATTTGGAATCTTATCAAAAGTTCTCTACTGGAAGTTTGATTACGCGTACAACCAATGATATTACGCAGATTCAAATGTTTGTCGCAATGGGACTTCAAATGATGATTAAAGCACCGATTACAGCCGTTTGGGCAATCTCAAAGATTTTAAATAAAAGTTGGGAATGGTCGGCTGCAACCAGTGTAGCAGTATTGGTTTTACTAACCACTGTATTTATCTTAATGCGTTTAGTCTTACCTAAATTTAAAAAGACGCAACGTTATACCGATGCATTAAACCGAAACATGCGTGAAAACTTGATTGGAATTCGTGTGGTTCGTGCCTTTAATGCCGAAGCATATCAAGAAGATAAATTTGAAGACATCAATACCGATTTAACTAGAACTCAATTATTTACCCAAAGAAGTCTAGCGGTTCTTTCTCCGGTCATGTATTTAGTGATGTATTTCTTATCTTTATTTATTTACTTTATGGGTGCCTATTTAATTGATGGAGCTCTCATGGCAGATAAGTTGTCCATCTTTGGTGATATGATCGTATTCTCAAGTTATGCGATGCAAGTAATTATGGCTTTCTTAATGTTATCGATGATCTTCATGATTTGGCCTCGAGCAGAAGTATCTGCTGGTCGTATTAACGAAGTATTAGATACACCAATTCAAATTTCTGAAGGTCAAAGAGAGTATGATACAGAAGAAAAAGGAACCCTTGAATTTAAAGATGTTTCATTCCGTTATCCGGGTGCTGAAGCCGCTGTATTAAGTCATATATCTTTCAAAGTGAAACAAGGCCAAACGGTTGCCTTTATTGGTTCTACTGGTTCTGGAAAAAGTACTTTGATCAATTTGATTCCACGTTTCTATGATGTTACCGATGGTCAAATTTTATTGGATGGACACGACATCAAAGAATATCGTCAAGAAGCTTTACAAAACAAGATTGGATATGTTTCCCAAAAAGCGGTTTTATTTGAAGGTGATATTGCTTCTAATGTTGCCTTTGGCCAAAAACAGGATGGAAATTATACGGAAGAACAAATTGAAAAGGCTATCCGGGTTGCGCAATCCGAATCCTTTGTGGCAGATAAAGACGGCGGTATTCACGCTAAGGTTGCCCAACGTGGAAGCAATTTCTCAGGTGGACAAAAACAACGTTTATCGATTGCTCGTGCGGTTGCGAAAGACCCAGAAATGTTGATCTTTGATGATTCTTTCTCGGCCTTAGATTATCAAACCGATGCCAACTTACGAAAAGCTTTAGCCCAGGAGTGTAAAGATACAACGGTATTAATCGTTGCTCAACGAATTGGAACCATTCTTCATGCAGATCAAATCGTGGTATTGGATCAAGGAAAATGTGTGGGAATTGGAACTCATAAAGAATTAATGGAAAATTGTGATGTATATAAAGAAATTGCCTTATCGCAATTATCAAAGGAGGAATTAGATAATGCCTAGACCTTCTCGAGGACCAGCTGAAAAGTCAAAAAACTTTAAAGGAGCAATTGCTCGTTTATTTAAAGAATTAAAAGTCTTTCATGTCTGGATTGGAATTGCTGTTGTATTAGCTATATTAAGTTCAATTTTATCGATTTCTGCCCCTGACCGCCTATCTAGTTTAACTGATGAAATTACGGATGGTTTAGTGGTAGATCAAAAGGGCATGAAAGAAGTAACTCAAAAAATTACGGCCCAAGTTTCGCAAGAAAAGATGCAAGCTGCACTTCAGTCCGATGCTTTATCGCTGGAAGAAAAACGTGACCTTATGATGAAGTTTCAAACTCTTGATGCTTCCAATCAAATGGCTTTATTAGATCAATTAGCACCACATGAAACGGAAGTATTCTTCCCAGAAATTACCGTAAAGGATCAAAAGATTTCCAGTAAAGATCAAGTGAAGTATTTACATATTTTATCGACTTTAGATATGAAATCGGGTAAGAAAGTCGATGTGAACAAGTTGTATAAAAAAGTGGATAAAATGCCAAAATCTATTCAAAATATTATTATACCACGGATGGATTTTAAGGCAATTAAATCCATCGCATTGATATTGATTGTTTTATATGTATCCAGTGCTTTGGCTTCTTTTATCCAAACTTTAATCATGGCTACGGTTTCCAATTCCTTTGCAAAATCGCTACGTAGTCGAGTATCCGAAAAAATTCATCGTCTACCACTAGCTTATTTTGACCGTAATCAAACCGGAGATATTTTGTCTCGTGTCAGCAACGATATTGATACAATTGCTCAATCTATGAACCAGTCTTTAGGGGCTTTGGTATCAAGTACAGCTTTATTCATTGGAACATTGATTATGATGTTTGTGACAAACTGGATCATGGCTTTAACGGCTGTAGGAGCCAGCTTAATTGGATTTATCTTTATGATGATTGTTATGAAACGCTCTCAAAAGTACTTCCGTTTACGCCAACAATCTTTAGGGGCTTTGAATGGTCATATTGAAGAAGTTTATTCCGGTTTATTAGTCGTAAAAGCCTATAATGCCAAAAAGGAATCTGATGAAAAATTTGATGCATTAAATCAAGAAGTTTATCAAGCTAACCGCAAGAGTCAATTCTTATCCGGATTGATGATGCCAATGATGAACTTTATTGGAAACTTTGGTTATGCGGCTGTATGTATTGTCGGTGCAGTTCTAACTATGAATGATGTCATCACATTTGGTGTTATTGTGGCATTTATGACCTATGTTCGTCTATTTACTTCGCCATTGGGACAAATTGCCCAAGCCATTACTTCACTTCAATCTACAGCTGCTGCAAGTGAGCGTGTCTTCGAGTTATTTGATGAACCAGAAATGGAAAAAGAAAATCAGGTGGTGGAATTAGATAAAGATCAAGTGAAAGGAAATATTTCCTTTAAACATGTCAACTTTGGGTATTTGCCTAATCAAACCATTATTCATGATTTTAATGCCGATGTAAAACCAGGCCAAAAAATTGCGATTGTAGGACCAACTGGTGCAGGGAAGACAACGATGGTTAACTTGTTGATGAAGTTCTACAATATTGAGCATGGAGATATTCTTATTGATGGTCATTCTATCCATGAATGTACCCGTGAACAAGTACATAACATGTTTACGATGGTCTTACAGGATACTTGGTTGTTTAATGGTACTGTTCGTGAAAATATTGCGTTTAACCATCCAAATGTGACGGATCAAAGAATTTGGGATGTATGTGATCAGATTGGTTTGTCACATTATATCCATTCTCTTCCAAATGGTTTAGATACAGTTTTAAGTGATGAAAATTCCGTATCTGTTGGACAGCGCCAATTGTTGACGATTGCCCGTGCCATGGTGGAAGAAAAACCATTCTTGATTTTGGATGAAGCAACTTCAAATGTTGATACACGTACCGAAGAATTGGTACAAAAGGCTATGGATGTGTTGATGAAGGGTAAGACATCTTTCGTTATTGCCCATCGTTTATCTACCATTCGTAATGCCGATTGTATCTTAGTTATGAATCAAGGAGATATTATTGAACAAGGAAACCATGACGCTCTGATGCAAGAAAATGGCTTCTATGCAAATCTATACAATTCTCAATTTGCTTTATAAAAAAACGTCAGGACAATTTGTCCTGGCGTTTTTGCCATTCGATGCGAATATAAAGGATTCGACTGATGATTTCGCGTACGATATGTTTTAATCGATGTTCTGGGTACCAAGCTGCACTGTAATCGGAAAAGAATTGTTTTGCGATAGCACAAGCTCTTCTGGCATGGGTGCCACTGGTGAGAATTAATACACTGTGATCTTCTATGATTTCTTTAGAATTCGTGAAGTTCTCCCATGTATTCTGTGATTGGATTTCACAAATAATGGGAATCGGCGCTCGATCTAATATGTAATTTTTCATGGCTTCTGATTCAATAAACTGGTTTCTAGCAGCACCACCAGTAATCACTAAAGTTGTATAGTGATGTTTATTGTATTCTTGAATGGCCAGCTTACAGCGTTTTTTAGCCGAGGTACAAAGACTTCCATCATCATGACAAGGGCAGCCTAATAGTAGCGCATAGTCATAGATTTCTTTTTGCTCTGGAATTGGCGGAAAATAATAACGATGGATGCCTAATACCAACAGAAGAATAACGCCAATAAATATAAGTATCATGGATGAACAACTTCCTCTCTATGAAGTGTTTCTTTCATAACACTATTGTACAATGCGAGCGTTTTTGTTTCAATGTCTTGGTCAAAGGGGGCCAATTGATGAAATTGCGTAATGATTTTTTTGTCTTTATTTGCTTTTAGTAGCTGCTGGCCGATTTCATTAAAGCCTAACACTTGGATTTGTTGGAAAGTTAAATTCTGCATTTCAGCTTTTTTTATTTGCAGTAAAATCATCAAACACGTTCTTTGTATCCGAGCTTTTGAGTAATTCTTAGAAATTGCTTGTTCTAAGAAGCTTTCCCAAGTATCAGCCTGGGCCGCTTTTTTTAATCTTGCTTCGATGCCTTCATTGACAAGAAAAAATGTTTCTAGATCAGCAAGTGAGGTTAATAAAAGCGTTGTTTTTAAGTGAGGATAGTAGTTCTGCCAATATTGCTCGATATGAAAATATTGCGAAAAAGGCTCTTTATTTCCATCAAAGAAACTTTGGCGCAAAGAAGTAGCTGAGGCAAAAGATGAATCTCTCGGAATACAAAATGGTTCGATGTTATAGTTTTTGCAGTTGGCTACATAATACATCGCTAATAGATCATTGGGCTGAATCCGAACAGGTGTACTTCTTTGTTGGCTGTGGCTTGGATCAATGGGTTGTGCTTTCAGGTTTTGATACCAATTGTCTAGTTGTTTGATAGAATGGCACTCGGAGCCAAAACACAAAGCATCAATACCTAAATAGTGAAGGGATTCCATTGCATACTTCACAAAATACTCAGCACTTTGACAGGTGTATTGTACGGGTAGTAGGCACACTAAATCCGTCCCATATTCTAAAGCTAAACGGGTTTTATCATAGGGACTTAATAAAGAAGGTAGACCGCGTTGACTGAAATAGCCCGAAGTGATTACAACAATCGCATCAAATTGATTACGTATTTGTTTGAGCTGATGTATATGTCCGGCATGAAATGGGTTGTATTCGGCAATAATTCCACAAGTTTTCATATTTATACTGTATCATACCTAGATTTTTTTATTCAAATTTGTTATGATTACTTAGGCTTTGAAGAATGGTTGACATTCGGTAGGGCTTTTATTATAATATCAAATGCGACATGAGGTGAAGATCGTGAAATTTACGAAAACAGACTTCTTAAAATCGAGAAATGGAATTATTCCTATTGATGAACATTTGGCTGTTGAGCAAAACGATCTGCTTCATCATACTCAAGTCAAGTCCATTCCCGAAGTACATGTAACAGGTACTTTGCAGTTTGACGGAAACTCACTGGTTTTCTCTGATTTGGATATGGACGGTGTGATGATCGTTCCTGATTCCATAACATTAGAGGATCTAGAAGTGACATTTGACACAAAGTCGCAAACAACGTATTCATTCGTGAAACAAAATGAAGATACGGATGAAGAAATTATCGTCGTGAAAAAAGATACAATTGATTTGAATCCAGAAATCTTCCAAGCTATCTTATTTGAAGCTCCAATGAGTTTGACAAGGGTTTCAAAAGATCAATACCCAAGTGGTAAAGGATGGCAATTGATTTCAGAAGAAGATTTGGAATCGGAAGAAGATCGTATTGATCCACGATGGGAAAAGTTAAGTGAATTCAAACTGGATGATGACTAGGAGGTGCGAACATGGCTGTTCAACAAAGAAGAGGATCTAAAACACGTAAGAACAAACGTAGAACTCACTACAAATTAGTACCACCAACTTTGGTACGTTGCCCTAGCTGTGGGGAATATAAATTAGCACATAAAATGTGTGCATGTGGTGAATACAACGGACGTCAAGTCGTTGAAAAATAACTTATAGGAAGTGAAGTTTGAAAACTTCACTTTTTATTTGCATAAGAAAAGTATTTATGATATCATTAACAAGCACTTAGGGGTATAGTTCAATGGTAGAACAGCGGTCTCCAAAACCGTTGATGTGGGTTCAACTCCTGCTACCCCTGCCATTTAGTTTTTTATATCGAGTTTTAGCTCGATTTTTTTTTACGTTTTTCTTTATTTTTTCGAATTTATCTATCATAATAGGTAAGGTAAAACCTGTGTAAAAACAATTTAAAGAAAATGTAAAATCAGGAGAACTTTATGGAAAATATTAAAATGATTTTAAGTCTTTTATGTGGCGTTGCCTTATTTTTATATGGTATGTCCGTCATGGGAGATGGGTTAAAGAAAGTAGCTGGAAACCAGTTAGAGTTGATCCTTTACCGTTTGACGAATTCGCCCTTAAAAGGATTTTTATTAGGAACGGCAGTAACGTGTGTTATTCAGTCTTCCAGTGCGACAACGGTTATGGTTGTCGGTTTTGTGAACTCCGGTATGATGAAGGTATCCCAAGCGATTGGGGTTATTTTAGGAGCGAACATAGGTACAGCGATTACTGGTTGGGTCGTATGTTTGTCATATATTGATGCAGGCAATGGGATCGCGGCGATTATTTCTAGTTCTACCATTAGTGCCGTTGTTGCGATTGTGGGTATTTTATTGCATATGTTTGCCAAAAAAGATACCCTTCAGCATTTAGGTTCGATTATGTTAGGTTTTGCGGTTTTAATGACTGGTATGTCTATGATGTCTAGCGCTGTGGAACCATTAAAGACAAACCCTGCTTTTATTTCTGTTATGACTTCTTTAACAAATCCAATTATTGGTATTTTGTTTGGTATTGCGTTTGCGGCCGTTTTGCAGAGCGTTTCGGCTTCAGTAGGGGTTTTGCAGGCTTTGAGTGTAACCGGAGCGATTTCTTTTCAAGCGGCGTTCCCAATGATTTTAGGAATGGGTGTTGGAGCTTCTACACCAATTTTATTAGCAGCAATCGGTGCCAATCGTAATGGGCATCGGACTTCTTTGGTGTACTTACTTGTCTGTATCATTGGATTGTTCTTAGGTTGCATATACTATCCTATTGATGCTTTCTTCCATTTTGGTTTCAATAATATGATTATGAATCCTTTCTCGGTTGCAGCATTGAATACGATCTATCGGATCCTTGTCATGACGGTTATGTTGCCATTTGTGAAATTGCTTGAAAAAGCGATTTATAAGATGATTCCTATCAGCCAAGAAGAAAAAGAAAGTACGGCTAATTTTGATTTATTAGAGGAACGTTTTTTATCGAACCCTGATGTAGCGTATGAACAAAGTATGATTGTTATGTCGGATATGGCTCGCGATACAAAAAAGAACGTAGATCGTGCTTTGTCGCTTTTAGATACTTTTGATGAACATAACTATAATCGTACGGTGGAACTGGAGTCTACGTTAAATAAATACGAAGACAAACTGGGAAACTATTTGGTTAAATTAATGTCTGTAGGTGTTTCTTTAGAGCAAAGTAAAATGATTAATAAGTCTATTCAAGCCATTAGTGACTTTGAACGAATTTCGGATTATGCCCTTGATCTTGCTCAGGTCAGTCATCATATGCAATCGCGAAAGCGCGTTTTCTCGATGGCAGCCGTTGATGAATTAACCGTTGTTTCTACGGCTACTCGCGAAATTATGGATATTACGGTTAAGAGCTTTATGAATGAAGATGCCGATTTGGTTAAAAGGGTCTTTCCTTTACGCGAATTGATTACTTTAAACTGCAATGAGATTAAGAAACGGCATGTTATGCGTTTGAAATCTGGGGATTGTGATCAATCCAAAGGATCGGAGCTTTTTGATTTATTGAACGATATGCAACGAATTAGTGAACATTGTGCTTCTTTGGCTTTAGATATTATTAAAGCGGAAGAGCAAGATTTTAACGTTCATCGTTTCTTGCATAAATATGAACAACAGAACAAAGGAGATTATATTGATCTTCTTCATTACTATGAAGAAAAATATTCTATTCAACCGTCTTAATGACGGTTTTTTAAAAGGAGGAGATAGAATGATTCGAAGTATTGTAAAAGATGAAAAGTTTTTAGCGAAGAAGTGCAAACCGGCAACTAAAAAAGATCTTGCGATTGGACAAGATCTTCTTGATACATTGCGTGCAAACCAGAGTGTTTGTATTGGCATGGCGGCAAATATGATTGGCCAACAGAAAAACATCATTGTTGTACATACGGATTTGATAAATCTTGTGATGTATAATCCACGCATTCTGCAAAAACAAGGAGAATACGAAACCAGTGAAGGGTGTTTATCGTTAAAGGGTGTACGTCAGACAAAACGGTATCAGCACATCCGTGTCCAATATTATGATGCAACCTTCCATAAACAAGTGAATGATTTTTCGGGCCTGGTAGCGCAAACGATTCAACATGAAGTGGATCACTGCAATGGGATTTTAATCTAGCCAGTTGATATTGTGACTTCCTGCTCCAATTTCAAAGTGGTATTTCGCAATACCTAGATCGACTTTTGTAAAGAAACCTATACCAGCTTTTGCGACGACTTTTGCATCGACAAAATCAAACTTTGTTTTCATTTGGTTTAATGCTGATGGCGCAAGTAAGACAAAATCAATGCCTCTTTTAAACCAATCGGGTTGTTCTTGATAGCTAGGACAGATTTTTTCGCAGGCTTTTTGTTTATGTGGTTTACCTTGGGTGATTCCATAACCAACGGCAATGATGCAGACGAGTTTTTCATCATCGGCCCGTTGGATTTTTTTATACACTTTATTTGTCTTCATACCAATCCAACATGTATTACAACCGAGTTGTTGAGCCTTTAAGACCAGGTGCTCTCCATAGTAGCCCATTTTTTCTTCGAGCTTATCGTCTTTTTTTCCAACCAGGGCAAAATAGTTCATGACATTTTTAAAGGAACCATACTTTACTTTGGATGAAGTAAAGGCATCTGGATCCCCGTTTATAAACTGAATGTGAAGATCATTTTCGGCATTGATTTTCGCAATTTCTGCATTGAATGTATCCACAATGGATTGGGATAAAAAAGTAGATGAGAATTCCCGTACGGAGTGTCGTGCTTTTATTGCTTGTTCTAAATTCATAATGTACCTCTGCCTTTATTATACGCGAATTAAAAATTTGGATTCAATTTTCTTTAGTTGACAGATTTATTTATTACTTTATAATTTGCTTGTTAAAGAAGAATAAAGGAGGCTACATATATATGTCAAGCCAAGTTGTAGTAGGAACCCAATGGGGTGATGAAGGTAAGGGGAAAATTGTTGATGTCCTTGCTGAAAAAGCAGATTTAATTGTGCGTTTCCAAGGTGGAGATAACGCAGGACATACAGTTGTCGTAAATGGAAAGAAACATGTTTTACACTTATTGCCAAGTGGTGTTTTACATGAAGATGCGACTTGTATCATTGGTCCAGGGGTTGTTTGTAATCCTTTTGTATTGTTGGAAGAAATGGATACATTGAAAAAAGGTGGATTGAGTACAGATCATATCGTAATTAGTGACCGTGCCCAAATGTTGATGCCTTATCATAAAGTACAAGATGCGCTAGAAGAGAGTGCAAACGGAAATAGAATTGGAACGACAAAACGCGGAATTGGTCCTTGTTATGCAGATAAATATGCGCGTACTGGCATTCGCTTCCATGAATTTGTTAATTTTGAAACATTTAAAGAACGTTTAAAAGAATGTGTAACGTTTAAAAATAAATTGTTTACGGCTGTTTATGGAGCAGAACCAATGGATTATGACAAAATGGTAGCGGATTTTGCTGCAATTCATGATCGTATTGTTCCGATGATCAAAGAAACAACGCATTTAGTCAATGATGCTTTAGATCAAGATAAACGTGTTTTATTTGAAGGGGCTCAAGCAGCTATGTTAGATATCAACTATGGAACGTATCCATATGTTACTTCTTCGAGTCCAACAAGTGCAGGTGTTACAGTTGGTGCAGGTGTAGCTCCAAGTCGTATTAAAACGGTATGTGGTGTAGTTAAAGCCTATTCAACACGTGTTGGAGAAGGTCCTTTTGTTACGGAATTATTGGATGAACAAGGGGAATGGATCCGTACGCATGGTGGTGAATATGGAGCCACTACAGGACGTCCTCGTCGTTGTGGATGGTTAGATTTATTGGTTGTGAAACATGCCAATATGATGAATGGTTTGACAGATATAGTAATCACTAAGATCGATGTGTTAACTGGCTTAGAAAAAATCAAAGCTTGTGTTGGCTATGAAATCGATGGAAAAGTATATGACTATATTCCAAGTGATCAAGAAGACGTAGCTCGTGCAAAACCAGTTTATAAAGAGTTTGATGGATGGACAGAAGATATTTCCCAAATGTCTGAATATGATCAACTTCCAGAAAACGCTAAAGCGTACTTGCGCTTTATCGAGGAATTTACAGGCGTACGTATCTCGATGGTTTCAGTTGGTCCAGATCGTGTAAATAATATTTATATTCACGATATTGACTAAGAAATAGAATGAAATTAGAACGAATGAGAGAATTAAGAGAAGAGAAGGGATTGACCCAGACAGAATTGGCGAATTATCTTGAGGTTACCCAAAAGACTTATTCCCGTTATGAGAACGATGAGCGTTCGATTCCTTTAGAAAAATTAATTCTCTTAGCCGATTTTTATCAAACGACTTTAGATTATTTAGTGGGTCGTAGTGATCAAAATGATTTTAATGCAAAAGCCTAGAACTTTATGTTCTAGGCTTTTGCATGTTGGCAAGTATAAAGTGCAATAGCGGTGGCAATCGCAACATTTAAACTTTCAAATTGCTCCATTTCAATAAAGACAGTTTGATTTGCACATTGAATCAATTCTTCTTTAATTCCTTGTCCTTCATTTCCTACAATTAAGCCGTACTGCTTTTTGGGATGACAGTCTTGCAGACCAATGGATTCATGGTGTAAAGCTGTGGCATAGACTTCCATACCTTCTTTTTGAAAGGCTTGGATGGTTGTCTTTAAATCGGTATAGACAAAAGGTATGTGAAATAAAGCACCTTTGGTAGACTGAATGGTCTTGGGATTATAGACATCGGCACAATCTTTGGAAAGATAGACGCAATCTACACCAAAACTATAAGCTGTTCGCAATATGGTACCTACATTTCCTGGATCTTGTACGCAATCTAGAAAAAGAGCTACTTCACAATCTTGAATGGGTTCATTTTGTTTCTGACAGACTCCAATAATCTGGGCATCGCACTTTTGATGCGATAGTTTATTCAGTACGTTTTGTGAACAATATATGGGCTCTAAGTGAGTTGGATTTTCCAGACCATCTAAGAGATAAACTTCTTTTAAGGCATGGGCTTTTTCTGCTTCTTGAATCAAGTGAAAGCCTTCGATAAGAAAGAGATGGGTATTATCCCGGCTTTTTTTCTTCAAGAGTTTTGCTCGTTCTTTAATGCGTTTATTTTGTGTTGAATTGATAATTTCCATAAAATTATTCTAGCACGTATTGAATCATTTTTTTAAATTTTGTATAATTCTAAATGTTAAAGCGTTGACAAGACATAGTAATTGTTTCAACCTTGGTTAGAGAATTTGATTCACCGGCTGAGAGATCAAAACAAGAGTAAACAATGAATTCACCTTGGAGCAAGAGTTTAAACCTCTTCCGTATCATACGGTTATCATGAGAATTAAGTGCGTTAAGACGAAATAGGATGGTACCGCGAAGTGATTCGTTCCTATGACGTCTTTTTTTATTTTTAGAAGGGAAGATCGTTATGTCTAAATTTGAAGAATTACATCAAGAAGCCTTGGCTAAGATTCATGAAGCACAGAATTCAAAAGACTTGAATGATTTGCGTGTTTACTATTTAGGTAAAAAAGGTCCAGTTCAATCGTTAATGAAGAATATGAAGGATTTACCTAAAGAAGAAAAGCCGCTTTTTGGAAAAAAAGTCAATGAATTGAAACAAAAATTATCTGTTTTAATTGACGAAAAAAGAGAAGAATTAGCTGAGCAGGAAATGCAAGCAAAAATCGAAAGTGAAAAAATTGATATCACTTTACCAGGTCGCTCTTGTAAGACAGGAAACTTGCATCCTCTAACTTTAGTTAACCAGGAATTAGAAGATTTGTTTATTGGTTTAGGTTATCAAGTCATTGAAGGACCAGATATTACCGATGATGAATATTGTTTTGAAAGAGCCAATATTCCCAAGGATCATCCGGCTCGTGCGATGCAGGATTCCTTGTATATTGATGAAAACCGCTTATTGCGTACGCATACGACGGCTATTCAAATGGATGTTTTGGAAAAGAGTGCACCAAACTTACCAATTAAAGTAGTTTGCCCTGGAAAGGTATATCGTCGTGATGATGATGATGCAACGCATTCTCATCAATTTATGCAGATGGAAGGTTTAGTCGTTGGTCAGAATGTTACTTTGTCGGATTTAAAAGGAACGCTAGAATTCTTAGCTAAGAAAATGTTTGGTCAATCTCGTCAAATTCGTTTCCGTCCAAGTTATTTCCCATTTACGGAACCTAGTGTTGAAGTTGATGTAAGTTGTCATATCTGTGATGGAAAAGGTTGCCCAACATGTAAGGGAACAGGCTGGATTGAAATTCTTGGAGCTGGAGAAGTGCATCCAAATGTTTTGAAGATGGCTGGATATGATCCCGACACTTGTTCAGGATTTGCCTTTGGTGTAGGAATTGAACGTATTGCGATGTTGAAATATGGAATTGATGATATTCGTCACTTCTATACCAATGATCAACGTTTCTCTTGGACGTTCAAGCGATTTGAGTAAGGGAGGATGTAGTCGAATGTTGTTATCAAGAAAATGGTTATCGCAATATATGGATGTATCGGATCTTACGATTGAAGAAATCGCTAATAAGATTACGAGTGCAGGTTTTGAAGTAGAAGCAATTGAAAAGATGTCTCAAGGTACAAATTTGGTTATTGGAAAAGTTTTGACATGCCAAGATCACCCAGATAGCGATCACTTACATTGCACAACTGTAGATGTAGGCGATAAAGTATTAAAGATTGTTTGTGGTGCACCCAATGTAGCTGCTGGACAAAAAGTTATTGTTGCTAAAGTAGGAGCGGTTTTACCGGATGGTGAAATTAAAGCCGGGGTTATTCGTGGACAAGAAAGTAACGGAATGATCTGTGCTTTATTTGAGCTAGGTGTCGATAAACACTTATTGACCGAAGAACAATTAAGCGGTATTGAAGTATTGCCAGAGGATGCGCCAGTAGGAAATACCGATCCACTAGCTTATCTTGGTTTAGATGATGAAATTATGGATATTGGCTTAACACCAAATCGAAACGATTGCCAAGCTATTTTTAATATGTCTTTGGAAACTGGTGCGATTCTAAATCGTCCGGTGCAAATCCCTAATTATGCTCATGCTGCAGATGTAGGTAGTCCATCGCAGTTGAAGATTCATAGTTCAACCAAGAAATGCCCTTCTTTTTTAGGTAAGGTCATTGGAAATATTACGATTAAAGAATCTCCAAAATGGATGCAGGAATTATTGGCAAGTGCTGGTGTTCACAGCATTAATAATGTGGTAGATATTTCAAATATTGTCATGTTGGAAACGGGTCAACCAATGCATTTTTATAATGCGGCAGCTATTCCTAACCAGGAGATTACCGTAGCTGATGGATTTGATGAAGATTATACAGCTTTAGATGGAGTTACTTATCATTTACTTCCAGAAGATATCGTTATTACCAATCAAGGAAAACCAATTGGTATTGCTGGTATCATGGGTGGGGATGATTCAAAAATCACCGATGATACGACTTCATTGATTATTGAATGTGCGCAATTTGACCATGTATCGATTCGTAATACGGCTCGTCGTTTGAATTTGAACACGGATGCTTCTGTACGTTATCAAAAGGGAATCGAACCACTAGCTGCGCAAAAAGCTTTGGACCGCGCTGTTCAATTGTTGATTGAATATGCTGATGCCAAAGAAATTGAAGCGACTGTTGAATATGGAGTAAATCCTTATCAACCAAAAGTATTAACGTGTACTTTGGAACAAATCAATGGTCGTTTAGGTACGGATTTTACTGCCGAAGAAGTGAATGATGTCTTTAAACGTTTGTATTTTGAACCACATTATGAAAATGGGGTTTATACTTGTACAATGCCTAGCAATCGTACAGATATGGAAGGAATGGCAGATCTAAGTGAAGAAGTCATTCGTTTACTAGGATATGATCGCCTGCCTTCTACTTTGCCATTTATGGAAATGACAGAAGGTAAGTTAAATCCAAAACAACAAACTACGCGTTATGTGAGAAATTACTTATGTGCGCAAGGTTTACAAGATTGTGTGACTTATACTTTAGTTTCTACAGAAAAGAAAGATAATGCGATTTTACCAATGGGAAAAGCTACCGAACTAGCTATTCCAATCAGTGAAGAACGTCGCTGGATTCGTACGAGCATTCTTCCTAGCTTGTTGGATGTAGTTGCATACAATCGTTCTCATTCATTGAATAACATCAATGTCTTTGAAATTAGTGATGTTTCCAATATTGAAAAAAGTACAACGCATGTAGCTTTTGTTCTTACTGATGATCTACAAGATACGCGATGGGCTAAATATACTTTGCCTGCGGATTTCTATACGGCAAAGGGATTAATGGAAGAATTATTTGATCATATGGGCATTGCCAGTCAACGTGTTCAATTTAAAGTGAATACTAAGGATACGACACATTTCCATCCATACCGTAGTGCGGAAGTCTATGTTGGAAAAGATTTGGTTGGTTTATTGGGCGAAATTCATCCGAAGTATGCCAAAGCAACAAATGCGAAAAAGGCGATTATGGCTGAATTTGATTTGGATGCTTTGATTGCTGTTAAAAAAGCTAAGATCAAGTTTGTTCCAGTTTCTAAATATCAGAGTGTAACGCGTGATATTGCTTGTGTAGTAAACCGTTCTGTACAAGTGGGTGACATGATTCAAGCCATCAAGAAACATGGTAAATTAGAGAAAGAAAACATTATTCGTGATGTGCAAGTCTTTGATGTGTACGAAGGTTTACCAATGCCTCCAACGGAAAAATCGGTTGCTTTATCGATCCTATTCCAATCAGATAAACAAACATTGAATGATGAACAAATTACTTCTGTTTTTAAAGAAATCATTGTAGCATTAGAAAAAGAATTTGATGCAGTGTTACGTAACTAAGACGAAAAGGGTGCATAGTCTGCATCCTTTTTTTGTGATAGAATGCTTTTATGACAGATTATATGACCAAAGAAGAAGTGTTGCGGATGTTAAAAGCTGTAGACATTGTGACAAACGATACAATATGCCTACAAGTACAAGCTTCTTTTGTTTCTAAAGTGCTTGGTGGCATGCAAACAATTATTGAATCTTGTATGGAGTTATTAAGTCAAAATGGATGTATGATTGTTCCGACTTTTACGCTGAATTGTTTAGATCCTGTAATAACTAAACAATATCCATGGGAAGATTGGAAATTAATTCGAAAAGAAATGCATGGATATAAGCCTTCTTTATCTTTATCGTCGCCTTTTGCCAATCAATTTTTAAAATATGAAGAAGTACAGAGAAGCAAACATCCTGTATATAGTTTCGCGTATTGGGGAGGGTATCGAAAAACTTGTCTAGATTGGATGGGAGATTATCCGATTTCTTTTGAAGAAGGACTTATGGATAAGGATGTTAAAAGCGTATTATTAGGCGAAACATGTGAGAATAGCTATCTTTTATATGCGGTAGCTAAACAAGCTGGATTAGGAACGACATTCCTGCAACGTGCCAAGGTTCAAAGGGTAAAGACATCTGTGTTTAAAACGTTTTTTCAGCTTTCTTTGAATGCGGAAGAAAAACAGAAATGTCTTTCTTTGTGTCAGAAAAAAAGCTATATATGGAAGGATTGTACCATTTATAGCTTGTCGTTAAATAAGATGGATTGAATTAATCTTGTGTAAGCTTGGAAGGTTTCTATTTTATCTTCATCAAAATAATTTAAAACCAAGGAATCTATGTCTAAAATCGCATAGGTTTCTTTTTCTTTAATGAGGGGAAACACAAGTTCAGCATTGGTTTGGCTATCACAAGCAATGTGACCGGGAAAACAATGCACATCATTGACAGTCAAGGCTTTTTGTTGGACAGCTGCGGTACCAACAACTCCTTTATGAAAAGGAATTCTTGTACAAGCTACTTTGCCTTGAAAAGGTCCAAGTGTACATTCTTTTTTGGCATTATCACAATAGTAGAAACCAATCCAGTTGATATCTGGATATTCATAAAAAGCCAAAGCAAGTAGATTAGATAGATTAGAAATTTTAGGCAGGCTAGGGTCAATTAGACTCTCTGCCTGTTGGATAAATAATTGATTCATAAATGAATTTTACCATAGGAAAAAGGCTTTTTAATAAATTGTTTTAAATTTTTACAATTTTTTTAAAAAATCATTTGACAATAGGAGAAATGGTTGGTATTATA
>QUIQ01000014.1 GCA_003480165.1 Firmicutes bacterium AM41-11
TTTCCTTCTGCTTCTAATTGAGCAAGCTTTCTGTTCATGTTATACATAATTTGTTTCTTCCTCCTCTAGATTGTTCTAGATTTTTTATAACATTATCTTAATACCTAATTTTATGAAAAGCAACACTAATGTATTACTTTTTTCAACACTTTTAGAAGATCTCGATTTCACCACCGACTTTTAAGTCTTCTGCAGTAAACTCAGGTCCACTTAATTCAATCATTCCAGGACGTTCGACTTCCGGTAAACCACGGAAAGAAACCGTACAGTGTCCTAAATCACGCAATGTGTTAATTGCTTCCCATCCTACAGCTGTCACTTTGTACTCTTTCCCACAAATACGGAAAGTATCTCCAGCTTTTGGTTCTTCTTTTAATTCAAATTTTGTATGCAGCACACTAATATCTGCTAATTCAGGTGGTGCATCTTCATTGAAGATAATAATAAAGTTACATACAGGATTTAAAAATTCTAGCGCATCGGCTCCCCATCCGGTGATTTTTACTTGGAATTTCATTTTCTTCCTCCTTTCATCTTTCAAAAAATAAAATTCTTGCATAAATGTTCGGCCAAAAACATTTTAAAATCTATGCTTCAATCGCATCGGTTTCCTCTTCCTCACGATTAAAACGCATTTCCAGTGCCTCAAGGGCATTAATATATCCACGATAGAATTTTTGTTTACGGGGTTCCATCTCACGGAAATCCATCAAAAATTCATCAATTGATTTGCCTACAAACTCTTTTCCAATCAATTTTTGAATGGGGTGAAACTTCGCAAAAATGGTTGCGCCAGTCATTTCTTCTCCACCGGTAATGATCCGATTCGAATCACATGCGATAATCGCAATGTAACTATTGAAGAAAAAGCCTCGCTTTTGCCCAATTCCGACGTTTCCTAATTTATGTACACGACTTACTGCCAAACGATAACGTTTAATTTGAAAGAAACCGCCTACCATTTGCATCACCATTAATGCCATGGCAATAATAAATATCACAATCAATTCTTTTGACATTCTATACATCCTCCATCATTGCCAGCATTTTATTGACACAACTAATATCCGTAATTAAGACATTAATCTTTCTACCTCGCAATGCCCCAAGGACAGCACGACTCTTTTCTTCACCAACCGCAATCGCAATACGATTTTCGACATGAATTAAATCTTGATCCGAAATTCCCATGACGCGATTGTTGAATTCTTCAAACTTACTGGTATCGCCATTTTCATCATAGAAGCGCAACATGGCATCTCCTACCGCACCTTGTTGTTTAAAGTGCGTATATCTTTCTTGCGAAATATATCCCGATGAAACTAACGTACTAGAAGGTGATTCAAAAGACCCAATTCCCATGATTACCGCATTCAAGCGACTAAATAAGGAAATAACTTCTTGTACCGGTCTTTCTTTCATTAGACCTTCCATTACCGCTACATCATTAAAAATCGCAGGGGCAAAGAATTGCACGGCACTGCCATTAAACTTCTTTGCGAAACTTTGGGCAATTTCATTAGAATGGTAATTTTGCGAGCTCAATTGTTTCACGCCAACGCCACCGACAACTGGTACAAAGGTACAATCAATATCTTCTACCGCATAATTGGTGTTGGCCAGATCATATAAGGTATGTCCCATAGAAATCCCAATATAATCTTGATCTTGGAAGGTTCGAGAAAAATATGATAAAGCCTCTTCATTGACTTTCTTTAGATGTTCATATTTATTTCCAATATCCAATTCGTCCACAATCAAAATCTCTTTTAAATCGAAAACTGATTCCAATTTTCGTTCTAGTTCCCCATACATGACACTGTCTGGGTTATCCAATTCAATTCGCACAATGTTACGATCACGGCCTGCTTTTAATAAACGCGAAACCGTTGCTCTTGAAATCCCTAATTGCTCGCAGATTTCAATTTGTGAAAACCCATCCTTGTAGTAAAGGTAACAACACTTATAAATCAAACGTGGATCATCAACTATTTTTTTCAAAGTGTCCTCCTTTCGAAAATGTAATCGTTTTCTTTTACATTCCTATCTTAACACGTCAATTATAGATGTCAATGTTTTAATGCTGAACATTTGTATAAATAGTTTAGTCTAACTGAGATATAAAGTCAATTGTTTAAATAGTGAAGAATGTGAATTTCTTCACTAGATAAGTCGTAAAAAAAGAGCTCATTCCCTATCAATGAGCTCAGTCTAACCTTATTGAATAGATGCGAACGCTGTATCTAACGCATCAATTAAATCATCAATGTTTTCCGTACCAATACTTAAACGAACTGTATTTTGTTTAATACCTTGATCAGCTAATTCTTCTTCACTTAATTGTGAATGCGTTGTACTTGCCGGATGAATTACTAATGATTTCACGTCCGCAACATTTGCCAACAAGCTGAAGATAGGTAAGTTATCAATCCACTTCTGAGCCGTTTTGGCATCCCCTTTGACTTCAAAAGTAAAGATCGAACCTCCACCATTTGGGAAATACTTCTTATATAAATCTGGTTGATCAAGCGAAGGATGGTGCACGGCTTCAACTTGCGGATGATTCTTTAAGTACTCCACAACCTTTAAGGCATTTTCTACATGGCGTTCAACACGCAAGGATAATGTTTCCAAACCTTGAATAAAGGCCCATGCATTAACGGGTGAAATCGTTGCGCCTTCATCACGAAGTAAGATAGCTCGAACATATGTCGCAAAAGCTGCCGGCGCTGTCGCATCCGCAAAACTAATGCCATGGTAAGAAGGATTTGGTTCACTGATCCAAGGAAATTTTCCACTGGCTTTCCAATCAAAGTTTCCGCCTTCGACAATCACACCACCTAAAGTAGCACCATGACCGCCAATGAATTTGGTTGCCGAATGAACCACAATATCAGCACCATATTCAAATGGGCGAACCAGGTATGGAGTCGCAAACGTATTATCGATTGCTAAAGGGATCTGATGTTTATGGGCAATCTCAGCGAGTTTTTCAATATCCACAATATTACTTAATGGATTGCCTAGGGTTTCTGCCCAAATGGCTTTTGTGTTTTCATCAATTGCTGCTTCAATAGCTTCATAGTCGTATGGATCGACAAATTTTGCACGAATTCCATACAATGGAAGGGTATGGGCTAATAAGTTATAGGTTCCCCCATAAATGGTTTTCGCAGCCACAATATTTTCGCCGGCTTTCGCTAAACCTTGAATCGCATAGGTTACAGCTGCTGCTCCACTAGCAACGGCTAGTGCAGCACTTCCACCTTCCAAGGCGGCAATACGTTTTTCAAATACATCCTGGGTAGAGTTTGTTAATCGTCCATAGATGTTTCCGGCATCTGCCAGTCCAAAACGATCGGCTGCATGTTGCGAATTCTTAAATACATACGATGAAGTTAAATAAATCGGAACTTGACGTGAATCACTTGCGGGATCCGCTTGTTCTTGTCCTACATGCAATGCTAATGTTTCAAAATGATATTTCTTTTCTGCCATGATAAATACCTCAACTTTCTCTATATATTATTCTTATCTTTGGCTCGAGATAAGAACTTCTTGCTTTGTATGCTTGTACTTTATCACAGCTTTAGTTATCCGAATAATTGAATAGTTTGATACTTGCTATAAAATATTTTTATATATAAAAAAAGATGCAAAGCTGCATCTAATCAAAATATTCTTTTAATTCATCGACATAGGTTTGTCCAATTTTTGATAAAACACTATGTTTTTTATAGATATACCCAATGGTCATAGAACTGTTAGGGTTATCTTCATCGGCTTTATACGGAATCACAATGCAATCATCCCCATTTAATTCTTCACAGATAATTCCACTACACAACATATATCCATTCAGTCCAATCATCAAATTCAAAGCCGTTGAACGATCGGTCAACTTGATAACCCGCTGATATTCATTTTCCGATAGAATTTCTTCCGCTAAATAGAAAGCGCCATCTTCTCCTTGATCAAAGGAAAGATAAGGATAATCTTGCAACTCTTCCAGACCGATTGATTCACGATTCGCTAAAGGGTGATGTTTATATACATAAACATAGGCATCACAAGTAACCAACGGTTCGAATTTCAAATCTTTCTCATCCAAAAGTTTCTGTATATATTTGCGATTGTATTCGCTCATATACAAAATTCCAATTTCACTTTTCGAATTTCCTACATCATTGATTACATCGATGGTTTTACTTTCTTTTATCGCAAATTCATACTTTAAGGTATCAAATTGTTTAACCGTTTCTACAAACGCTTTGGTCGCAAAAGAATAGTGCTGACAAGAAACCGAAAACTTCTTTTTAATGTTTCCTTGCGGACCATACTTATCTTTCAACAATTCATATTGTTGATAGACTTGTCTTGCGTGCATTAAAAACTCATTCCCTTCGCGAGTTAACGTAACACCACGATTGGTTCGATTAAAAATGATAATGCCAATTTCATTCTCTAATTCTTTAATAGCTGTCGTTAAAGTAGGTTGTGAAATAAACAGATTTTCTGCTGCTTTATTCATAGAACCAATATCCGCGACAAGAATCGCATAATAGATTTGTTGCAGGGTCATATCCATCCTCCATAAGAAAAGCATCTCAAGAGATGCTTATAAATCTAATAATTGTTTTTTCTTTGCTTCAAATTCTGCTTCTGTAATAGCGCCCATATCCTTCAACTCTTTTAATTGTTTTAAAGCCTCAAAAGGAATCGAAGAGGTAGTACCATCGGAATTTCCTGATGCTTTTTGATGTTCGAGTTCTTTGATTGCACGCTTCGCAGTTTTCAAATAGTGCCGATTAAAAGGAATCGATACCGTCTTGCCATCATAGGTCAGCTTTAAAATCGCATACGCACTAAAGGCAATCGAGTTCGTAATCTTTATATCCGAAATATGCGAATAAAGATATTCTTTTTTTCCAGTTACAATGCGGTCTTCATCAAAAATAACCGCTGGCATTTCATAAAGTCCTTCAATTTCGTAATACATATACGCTCCTTACTGCCTGTAATAGTACTGAATTCCTAGTGAAGGTTTAAAATACGTACGAATATAAGGATTCTTGGACACAAAGACAATTTCATTGGTCTTTTTGACATAAAAGATCCAATCTCCATCTTCCTTTTCCCGCTTGGTTAAGACATCGGGATCAGAAATAACCCGTCTGGCCCCAGCTAGATACGCTTTGGGAGAAGCATATCCCATTTGCCTGCCATGCTTATAGTAATGTTTCTTTAAATATGCATCATCTTTAAAGGTCAATGAATCGACATGTGTAGTAATCCAATCGCTGGTTTTTATTTTGGCAAATACCGGTGCATGTGAAACAAAACCACAGGTACATACCAATGCCACCAATATCCAAAGCTTGATAAGCTTATTCCACATTTGGATTAAAGACTTGTAAAGCCAAACAGCCAAGTCCTGTATGAACACCCACAGCACTTACCAAATCAATAATTTGCACTTGGGCGCCTTCAAAAGCTGCTTCAATTTTTTCTTTGTAAGCTTTGGCATTATCCAAAACATCCACATGGGCAATAATAAATTTATAATCTTTCGTTACATGTAAGCTTTTCAACCGTTCAATTACACTCGATTGCGCTTTGGAAAGCGTTCGTGGTTTAGCCAGAACATCGACTCTACCCTGGGTTGATTTATCCAAGTGCAAAACCGGTTTGATTTTCAACAAGCCACCTAATAAAGCTGCCGCTGGGGTTAAACGTCCACCTCTGCGCATATGTTGTAAATCTTCAAAAATCAAAATGGTATCTGCCGTTTCAACAATCCGATTCAAACGCGAAACGATTTCATCTAAAGACTTTCCTGCATCATACATGGCCTTGGCAATACGAATGCAGTCTTGTTCTACAACAGCTGTCACATAACAATCTATCCCCACAAAGTCCAAACCAACTTGTTTGGCAATCATCTCCATCGCATCATACGCTCCGGATAAACCTTTACAGATAGGCACACAAAATACCGTGTCGTACCCTTCTGATTTAATTTCGTTGAAACAATCTTCAATATGCCCAAGTCTTGGCAAAGAAGTTTTCATCAACTTTTTATCATGTAGGTTCTGTATAAACTGCTCGTGATTAATCGTTACCATCTCATCATAAGAGGTACCATCACATTCAATTTGTAAAGGAATACAATAAATTCCTTCTTTTTTCCACTCTTCTGGAGACATTCCTGTTCCAGTATCTGTCACAAACGCTACTTTCATCATCTAACTCCTAAAATATAGTCTTATGGTATCATGTTTTCCCTTGCATTTCCATCGTGCAAGAAGCCCCATTATTCTACCCAAGTCACACGATTTGCTTGAATCGGATGAGCTTGTGCTTCTTGATCTGGATAGCCAAGAATACAATGACCAATTCCTTCAAAGTCCCCTTCAACACCTAATTCCTTGAGAAGAGATTTAAATTCTGCTTGTTCAAATTCCTCTTTTGCCCGATGAATCCAGCAACTACCTAAACCAATTGATTTGGCAGCTAACATCATATTTCCCATTGCCAAAGATCCATCATAAAGGTATGTAGGGCAACGCTTATCCGCTAACACAACCAAAACAACTGGGGCACCATAGAAAGGATCAACACCTGCTTCAAAGTTTCCTACTTTAGCATTCGCTGCAGATAATTTATCCCGCAAAGCTTTTTGCGTAACGGCCAAAATGTGCACCGGTTGACGATTCATTCCACTAGCTGCTTCAAGGCCTGCTTGAACCACCATTTCAATTTCTTCTTTGGTTGGAAGTTTTGCTTGATACTTGCGAATACTTCTTCTTTCTTTGATCATCTCTAATGTTTCATTCATAAAAATACCTACTTTCTATATATAGACCATCCGGCTCTTTTTAAGTGTAATAAGGCTTTTTCCAACTTTTCTTCAGGAACAAAAAGATAGTCCGTTTGAAAAGTTGTCACTAAATGCAAATTAATTTGATAATCCCCTAACACCTGTAAAATCTTTTTCAGCCCTGATCCAACTTCTGTATCTAAACAATCGTCCATATAAAAACCGCGCCATCGCTTTTGTTGCGCATTTTGGTTGATTGCCTTTTCCGGACAAACCAAGGTACATACATCTTCCATTTGTGAAACAAAGGTATGCGGATACTGCCAATCCACAGCTTGTATATCCTCTATCTCACAAATGGAAAATCTTTCCGGCATGACTTGTAAATTCATTTTATTCCTCTTGTTTCCAAAAAAACCAAGCTAAAATATGCATAGCCTGTTCAAATTGCCCTGCTTGAATCCATGTTTCAATCTGCTTATTGTTCACATGAAAAAAATCTAAAAACTCGGTCTCATCTAAAGCCTGATCTGAAACTCGAACACAATTCTTGGCTCCAAAAATATATACATCATTATCAGCTAAGGTCGCATGGCTGGCTACCTTATACAAGAATTTCCAATCTTTGCTTTGATAACCTGTCTCTTCTAATAATTCTCGCTTAGCCGCTTCTAAGGCAACCGTTTGATCTACCGCTTTGGTTTCGATTCCCCCAGCCGGAAATTCTACAGTTGTCCGACCGATGCCCTGACGAAATTGTTTCACGCAAAGAAAATCACCTTGGGTATCTTGGGCAACAATAATGACCGTATGGCGAATCGAGTACGTATAAAACGGTCCATGCACCGAACCATCAGGAAATTGATAGTCCTGCTTTTTAAAATGCATCCATTGATCATTCACTAAGGCTTCTTCTTTGACCAATTTCCAATCTAACTTATGCATCTTGTTTTCTTCATAAAAAAGCCCACAACCGTGAGCTATTCCTCTATGGCCTGTTCAATAGCTTGCGCTAGTTGATCGGCACAAGATGTTGATTTTGTACCACAAAGATTTCCTCTTAAAAGCGCACTTGCTTCTTTAGCATCGCGGCCTTCCAGTAATTTACCAATGGCAGATAGATTGCCAGGGCAACCTCCATCAAAATGCACTTGATGTAATTTCCCATCTTCAATCGAAAAATGGATTTGGCGGGCACATACACCCTTTGGTTGATATGTATAAGTTTTCATACGTCTAGTATACCTTCTCTTTTTTAAAAATCCAATTGGTCCTTTAACCAATTTGAAAAACTTGGGCCAATTAAAACAGGCATTTGTTCTTTGTACATTCTTCCCGAATACCCCCAATGTGGTAAAGGGATAAAATGCGTCGTCTTATTTTCTAACAAGCGCTGATAGATGGGATCGGCAATCACAAGTTTGGCCGCATTCATCTTTTTTTGGATGAGATCTTCTTGATCCCAGCATACATCATCTTCACTCAGACCTACTTGTACTTCCAAAGGACACAGGATTTGCACATCTTTATACCCAAATTCTTCCTGCAAACAAGTTCGTAAAGCCTGCATACAAACCGATTCCCCAATCAAAAGAACTTTGCCGTTTCCCGCCTTTACTGGTTTTGGCGTTTGTAAAGGATGGTGGATTTGTTCCGCCAATTGGATGGCTTGTTTTTCTCCCATGGGAATACCTACGACATAAGGAATCCCCCATGTTTCGGCAAAATATTTAGCAACGTCGATAGCACTGGAAGAAAGTACTAGATTCACATCAGCTGCTAAAGCCTTTTGCATCTGTTCAAAAGAAGTTCCCATCGACCAATTAGAAACAATGGTAAAACCCTGATCCTTACACCAAGCCTCCAATGCTTCTACATTGCCAGAGTAGCCAAAATCTAGTGGCGTACAACCCAGTAGATTGATACCAATTCCAGTATGTTCTTTTGGCACCGGCTGACAGAAACGTTTCGCAAAAGCCAAGTAAGCTTGATTGCTTCCACACACATAACTTGCCATGCCCGAAGTTGAAAAGCCGAAACAAGGAAGCTTGGTTTCCTGTTCAATATAGTGGGCAATCCCTTTAAAATCGGTTCCGATTGCCAAGGCAATAGGGGAACCAAAAAGGGCAATAAAGTTAGGCTGCGTTTCATTGGCAGCTTCAATGACTTCTTCAATCAATTTATCATCGTTACCCAATATCGCATCATATTCTTCTAAGGCTGAGATAAAAATCAAGCTATGCATTTTCGCCCAGCGTGGTTCATCATGGGTCGCATAAGTTGAATTACAACCCGAAGCATCATGCATGATGATCAAACCACCCAATTCATACAAAGCCGAATTAATGCCCGCTAAATCAGCTGCATAATTTGCTGTTTTTCGCATTACTTGTTTCATACAATGCACCCCTTAGCTTTTATTGATAAAATAGCTTCCGCATCTTTCGGATAGATATAGGCATCAAATAGATCCTTGGCCAGTTTGCGAATGCCCACAAAGCCATAATATCCATCATTAGCTACCATATTCACAAAATACTGGGTTCCCGAAAAATACGTCGCCTTTTGTCCAATTGCCAGAATCTTTTCTTGCTTAGCTTCATCACAAGCCCATAAACGACAGCGAAAATCCACCGTTGCCCGAATCAATAAATCTGGATAATGAACTTTTAACCAGTCTAGAGCCTTTTGTTCTCCCGGCAAAAGCGTATCCATATAAACGACCCGGACATGAAAGCCATGTTCTAGTAAGAGCTTCGCTAAACCTAAAGGTCGTGGCGTAGCTGTATAGTCAATTTGAATGGGCGTATCTTTGATTTTCTTTTGCACCTGCCGTAAGGCTTTATGTGCCATCTGTTCATATCGCGTAAAATCAATACAAGGAATGTGACAGGCTTGGGCAATCTTTTGAAGATTTGCTTTGATTTCATCCATATCCCATGTATAGGGCGCATACAACAATTTTTGCCCTAAGCGTTTTTCTAAATCTTTTCCGCATTCCAAGGCAACGGGCATCGTTACAATCGCATAGGAGGCCTGCGCCAGACCTTTGTATTCTTCATAGCTTTCCATTCCACAAAGATCTTGGAAATCCCAACCATTCTGCCAAAACATCTGGACTAGTTCACTATCCACATCCAAAGGGAAATAATTTCCTACCACATGAACCATTTTCGGATTCTTTTTTGTGTTTTTTAAGGGTGCATAGAGTTGCCGCATTGTCACTTCTTCAAAATGCAATTTACTCTTACGCATCGTACAGTTCATGGAATTTTCAATAAAATCGATTTGCGGATAACGTTCACACAAGGCTTTAAAAACCAAATTGGTATCCATGGCCATAAAATGATGAATACAGCTCGTATAAAGCATGGCACAGGGTGGCAGGATTTCTTTATGGTCTAAAATGTCACATACACCATCGATAAACAATTGTTCCAGCTTTCCCTCATACAGGTCTTGTTCTTTGATAGTCACCATCGCAAAACGATCCAAGCCGCCAAATTCTGCCGCACTTAAAACTACTCCCCGCAAACAACCTTCTGGACAGACAAAGATTTCCATCGCTTCCGGAATCAACATCGGCGTATGAGCAATCGTCCAAGTCCCTCTAGCTGGTACAGAAAACTCCAGACCAGCATGAAAAAAAGGTGGGTCTGGCAATTGTGCCAGAGTATATTCGGCCTTAGCCACGATCTTCTCCTTGCGCAATGAGTGCTTTAGCTAAGTTTCGATAACGTTGGGCGGCTTCACTCTTTGGATAAGCTTCTAAAACCGTTTGATGTTTTTCATCTGCCTCTGGTACTAAGGGATCAAACGCTAATTGACCAAGAACCGTACAATCCATATCCTGACAGAGTTGCTGAATCCGCTCTTGTTCGTTTTTCACATTCCGTTGATTCACAATTAAACCACCTAATGTGGCATAGCCTCGCTTTTGAAAAGTATCTACAGCTAAACCAATATTCTTTGCTGCATGTATGGCCATTGCTTCTCCAGAAGTTAAGATAAAAACCTGGTCGGCATAGCCTTCCCGAATAGGCATCGAAAAACCACCACAGACAACATCTCCCAATACATCAAACAAAACGACATCGGGACGATAGATTTCATAGGCTTTTTTATCCATTAATAATTCCATTGCGGCAATAATGCCTCGTCCGGCACAACCTAGCCCTGGGGTAGGACCACCGGCTTCGACAATATACACCCCTTTATACCCTTGGGTTACAACTTGGTCTAAGCTTAGGTCTTGATTCATTTCCCGAAGGCAATCTAATACGGTCGCTTTGGCTTTTCCATGGCGTAGATTAATTGTGGAATCGGCTTTGGGATCACAGCCAATTTGCATCACCGTATACCCCATTTCAGCTAAAGCAACTGAAAAATTGGAAACCGTTGTCGATTTACCAATGCCACCTTTTCCATAAAACGCAAATTTATACATGGCTCTTCTCCTAACAAATGCGGGGTAATAATTCCCCGGTTGGTTGTGGCAAAATTGTCTGGGCTCCAAATGGTGTATGGACAACGACCTTGCCAACATTTTCTTCCGTCACTTCTCCAATAATTGCTGCCATTTCATTCTTTTCTTTTAAAACAGCTAAAATCGCTTCGGCTTGCTGAGCTGGAACAACGACAACCATGCGTCCTTCACAAGCCAGATACAAAGGTTCTAAACCTAAGAATCCACAAACGCCTTTTACTGAATCCATCACGGGAATTTGATCTTGGTACAAACGAATTCCCACTTGGGATTCAGCTGCAATTTCATATAAGACGGTACCAACGCCACCTCGAGTCGCATCGCGAATACAATGCAGGTCGGTCGTCGTCGCAATCATCGCTTCTACTGTATGCCATAATTCTTGACAGTCACTCGTTACATCAGCTTGAATCGAGAAATGATTCCGAGCTAGTAAAATCGTACAACCATGACGTCCAATATCGCCAGTCACTAAAATCTTATCGCCGGCTTTGGCATTGGCACCACTGACTTGGATACCTGGTTGAATTTCTCCGACTCCTGTGGTCGTAATAAATAAGCCATCGACTTGGCCTTTCCCAACAACTTTGGTATCACCGGCCACAAAGTGCACACCAACTTTATGGGCAATTTCCTGCATGGATTGGACAATCTTTTCCAGTTTTTCGATTTCAAAACCTTCTTCAATTTGAAAAGAGCAAGTCATATATTGGGGTTTTGCTCCCATGCAAGATAGATCGTTCACGGTTCCACAAACTGATAACTCACCGATATTTCCGCCTGGAAAAAAGCTTGGAGAAACCACAAAGCCATCGGTTGACATGGCCATTTTCCCTTTTGGTGCCTGCAAGACAGCGGCATCATCGCCCGTAAAATCGGGATTATCTAAATATTTTTTAAAAATAGAGCCAATCAAGGAAGCTGTTTGTGCGCCTCCTGCTCCATGTGCTAAGGTAATTACTTTTTCCATTTTCTATCCTCACTTTATCGCATACTTATAATAGGCTGAACAAGCCCCTTCATTGGAAACCATACAAGCGCCAATCGGATGCTCTGGGGTACAACCTTTTCCATAGACCGGACACTGTTCAGGCGTACATTCTCCCTTTAAGATATCCCCACAGCGACACAAAGGATTGGCTTTGCCTAACCCAGGCTGTAAGGCATATTTCTTTTGCGCATCAAAGGCGGCATATGCATTTTTTAAACGCAGTCCAGATTGCGGAATCACACCCAGTCCACGCCATTGACTATCTACTGGTTCCATCACCGAAGCAATTAATTCGCGACCGGATTTTGAGCCTTCCTGACTAACCACTCTAGGATAACAATTCACAAAGAAAGGTTCGCCTTTTTCATAACGTTTGATGATAACGGCAAGGGCCATAATGAGTTCTGATGCCGTAAAGCCAGCAACCACTCCAGAAATACCCTGCTTTTTTAGATCCTCATAGATTTGACATCCCGTAATGGTTGCGACGTGTCCGGGATATAAGAAGACATCGGCACTATCTTTTAAGGCTAGATACGCTTGATCCATGGTCTTATTTGCCACCAGCAAAGAAAAATTCTTTAAGCCATCCACTTGGGCATTACGGACGGCCATACAAGCTAGTGGGGTCGTTGTCTCAAAGCCCACAGCTAAAAAGACAACTTTTTCCTCAGGATGCGCTTTTGCGTAAGCTTCGGCTTCTAAAGGCGAAAAGACCATTTCGATTTTAGCGCCCTTACTACGTGCTTTTTGTAGGGACGAGTGCGTACCAGGAACCCGAATCAAATCTCCAAAGGTACAAATCGTACAATGGTGGACTTCAGCTAATTCAATCGCTTGATCAATATAATCAATCGGGGTAACACAAACTGGACATCCCGGACCGGAAATCAAATGAATGGATGGCGGTAAAATTTGGCGAATTCCCAGACGAAAGATTTCATGGGTATGGGTTCCACATACTTCCATAATGCGAATAGGTTTGCCTTGATAGCCTTTGACAATTTCTAAAGCTTGCGAATTCATTAAAGCAATTCCTCCATTAAGGATTGTTCTTCGCTTTGATCATCCCCATTGATTTTGGCGATAGCTGCGCCCGCATGCACCATTACGTAATCTCCCGGTTCTAAGTCTTCTATCAATTCACTGGATACGGTTGTGATAGCTCCGGTTGCATCTACGACAGCCATACCATCTTTTACTTTTTTTACTTTTGCGGGTAATCCGACACACATACTTTTGTCCTCCTGATATTTTCCATTCCATAATACGCTTGGCCTAGTCCGATACCCCCATCATTGCTGCTGGACAGCTTATGGGTCAAGACAGTAAAGCCTTGCGCTTCTAATTCTTCTTTACATAATTTCAATAATAAAACATTCTGCATGACACCACCGGATAAAACCACCATTTTACTTTGGGTTTGCCTAGATGCCTGCAGCGCACCTTCACAGATCCAATGAGCTAAAACGACATGGAAGGTATAAGCCAGGCACGCAATATCTTCTCCACTTTTTTTAGCCTGAGCTAAAAAGGTGCATAAAGCTTTCATTGGCAAGATAAAAAAGTCAGCTTCTTGCATAGATATTGGAACGTCTAGTGCCTTACCTTGATAGCTTTCTGCTGCAAATTGTAAGACCATGGAAGCTTCGGCTTCACAAGTATTGACTTTCCGTAGTCCTAAAATGGCACTAACGGCATCAAAATAGCGTCCGGCACTTGTCGAAGTAACCGTATTGATTTTCATCGCTTTACACTGAAGAATCAATTCGGCTTGATCTTGGAAACAAAGGTCTAAGCCTTGCCAATCTTCTTTATCTAAAATCGATACGGCATTTCGCCATCCTTCTTTACTGGAAAGATCGCCTCCAACTTGTTCAAAGGGTTCCAGACTTCCTACTCGTTTAAAGGTATGCGTATCACAAATAAAGAATTCTCCACCCCATATGGTTCCATCTAAACCATAGCCGGTTCCATCAAAACTGATGCCAATGACTTCTTGATCAATTTGATGTTCTGCCATACAAGACAGGATATGCGCATAATGATGTTGGCATTCTAAGACCGGTCGGCCTAATTCATAAGCCAGTTGACGGGATTGATAGGCCGGATGCATATCGCAAACAATCAGCTCGGCGCGCATTTCTAACAATTCTTCCATGCGTTCAATGGCTTCTTTAAGTGCTTGAACACTGCGAATATCCGATAAATCGCCAATATACGGGCTTGGATAGTACAAATCTTTAGCCGCCAGACAGAACGTATTCTTTAGTTCTCCACCAATCCCAAGTACCACCGAATCGCCTTTTTTATGCATCATAAAAGGGAGTGGGGCATAACCACGGGAACGTCGAATCATCATTGGCTGATGGTCAAACCAAGATAGTACACTATCATCGGCACGTAGACGAATCGGACGATTATTGGAAAGCACAAGATCACAAATATCGGATAAGTTCTCTATAACATCCTGGTCGGTACGACAAATCGGAGCCCCTTTCGGATTGGCACTTGTCATAACTAGACAATCTGGCATATCTATTTCATCGGGATAATCAAAGAGTAATAACTGTACCGGCGCATAGGGCAAGATCAAACCAATATTGGGATTATCTGGTGCTACTTCGGGTACAATTTTTCCCGCTTTCTTTTTTAGTAACAAGATGGGTTTCTGATACCCATCTAAGACTTCTTCTTGGCCATCGCGAATCTCCGCTTCCCGACGGGCTACTTCCATATTGCGAACCATGACCGCAAAGGGTTTAAAAGGTCGATTCTTAATAGTTCGTAAACGCTGTACAACTTTCGGATTGGTCGCATCGCAACAAAGGTGGAAACCTCCAATCCCCTTAATGGCCACAATGCCACCTTGTACAATGGTTTGGCGCGTTTGCCGTAAAGCATCCTTACCATGCACATCTTGGCCAACTAAATACAGCTCTGGTCCACAATCGTTGCAACAAACTGGTTGGGCATGATAGCGACGACTTGTGATAGAGGTATATTCTTTTTCACAACTTGGGCACATCGGGAAATCTTTCATGCTGGTACGAACGCGATCATAAGGCATTGAATCCAAGATCGTTAAACGTGGTCCACAAGCGGTACAATTGATAAACGGATGTAGATAGCGCCGATTGCTTGGATCAAACAATTCTCTTTGGCAATCCGGACAAATCGCAATATCGGGAGATACAAAGATATCCCCTTTTACTTTTTGCGAGTGTAGAATTTGAAAGTTCCTCTCTTCTTGAACGGGCAAAGTTTTTTCTTCAATTTTTAGAATGGCAGAACGACTCGGTGCCAACGCTTCTAAGTCCTTACGAAAAGCCGCAACTTGTTCCTTGCTGGCCTGTACATGAATTTCTACATAGGGACCTTTGTTACAAACCGTGCCAGTACATCCATTCTTTTTCGCAATGCGATCGACAAAGGGACGAAAACCTACCCCTTGTACAATTCCTACAACGCGATATTCTTTTCGGATCATACGCTTAGTGCCTCTTTTACTTGCGCCCAATAGGTGACATCACTTTCCACTTGATACATTTGTCCGGATACCGCAAAATGCGGTAAGCTGACCATTTGTCCGGTAAATCCCTGACAAGCCCGTAAAAATAATGGATCGCCAATAATTCTTTCATAAGCATTTTCTTTTACCATACCAATCAAATCCATCTCTCCTTCTAAGAAACGATCGTTGGCTTGCATATATTCTGGATCCATTGGAAAGAAAGAAGCAACATCTCCCATTCCAATGGCTTCCCGCAATGCATTGGCAAGGATCTGCTGGTGCAGGATCAAAGTCTTTTTCTTTTTCACTTGCCACTTACCAAGACAATAATCAAAATGGAAGTTCAAACCAAGTTCTTTGGCTATTGTAAGACCGGATGGAGATAGAACAATGTTTTCTTTACAAGCCGCGATTTTCGTATAATTTTCTAGCGAATCATCCATGCCAAACGGAATGCATTTTTTTCCTAAGCGCTGCATCAAAGCTTGTACACTATCTAAGCTTGGTAGATCCAAAGGGGAACAACCCCATAAACCAATGCAGTCTTCGCTCGGTTTTTCCTCAACACAATTGATAAGGGCTCGATAAGCTTTGACTTGACCATAGGTATAATCTTTCATTCCGGTCGTCTCAATGTAAATGCTCTTTTTATGGAAACGTTTTTCACACATCCGGCAAAGCGCCGTGTAATCTGTTGCGATTACAGCGGGTACAGGGGTTCCAATCAAGGCAATAAAACGGGCTTCCGGTACACTTTCTAAAGCCTGGCCAATTTTATCTAACAGTTTTTCATCGCGTCCGAGTATCGCATCTAAGTCTCTTAAACCAGCTGAATAGATGGCACTGGACTTGGTGTACCAACGTGGTTCATCAAAGCCACAAGTATTTCCGGTACATCCTCCGGCATCACAAATGACAATCAATCCTCCCAGTTCAAACAAGACGGAAACTGCACCCGATATATCTGGGGCAAAGGGAGATAAATAACGATATAAATCTTTCATAGACAATTCCTCATTTCCGCAATTAGATCTTGAAGGCCTTGATAGCCAAAAGGTTGTTCTTCTTGATTCCAAGGTACACAAGGCACATCTGGATAGAGCATACCTGCATCTTTTCCAATGGTTAAATCGATATCTTGACGGGCTTGATAATGAACCATGGATGGTGAAATTCCTGTATATACTTGCGTATTTGGCGAAACTTTTGCCAGACGCTGAATCGTCTTTTTATCATTTTGCGTGACATTGGAAAAAATCTCCATAATTTCAAAACCTAATTCCGATAATGCACACGCTAGTTCAAATGGATTGGCATCCAACATTTCGCCAATCACAAGCTTCTTTCCTTGAAAGATAGAACGAGCTTCTTGCACGATTTGTTTTGTTTCTAAATAATAACTTGTGTCATCCATCACAACGCCGATAGCCTTGGCGAACAGTTGATATAAACGATGAATTCGTTCTACTTCATATAAGCGAGGAAATTCAATATATGGCATACCTAAACGCTGATTTAAATCCTGGGCAGCATAATTACTTTCAGGATATAAAACCAAATTAAAATTGGCATTCCCCATTTCCATATATTCTTCTAAGGTCTTCTTCTCCGCTACTTGATGAATGGTTTGAATACCGGCTTGATGCAAGAGTTCAAACAGTTCACTTTCCGGATTTAAACAAGAGAAGAAACCTAATAAATTGATTGCTTTTGGATCAACCGTTTTGCGTTCCAGTAAAGAATAGATCGTTTGACGAATTGCAGTCATAGGTGGCTTACGCCCTTCTCTTTCCAGAGCATACATATAGCTTGGCACAATATGTACCCCCGTTTGTTGTTCTATCTTTTGTGCAATGGATTCTAAATCGGTTGCCAATAGAGCATCGACACAAGTAATACAGATTACGACAACTTTAGCCGGAGCGACTTCCAAGATTTCTTGGACCGCTTGCGATAACTTGCGTAAATGTCTTCCGGTAACTAAATCGGTTTCATTCATTAAAAGATAGAACATGCGATCAGCATAGCCTTCTTCTTGCGATAAAATGGTAGAATTTCTTCCACAACTTGCCGGACTTACTAACAACATCACACTTTCTGGAATGACCAAGCCGGCTCGTTTTACCCCAAAGCCAATGGCACCGGGTGAATTATATGCCAGGGTCGCAGGGGCTGAGTAAATCAAATGGCAGGCGGGAATATATTCGGATGGAATATGTTCTGCCTGGGCAAGTTGTTCAATCGTACGATAAAAAGCTTTCATAGACTTTGCTCCCATAGGCATTTGGCTAAATTGATAAATCGTTGGCTAACTGGATCATTGGCATTGCCTTCCACAAGGGTTTTCCCTTGATCTTCAAATTCGTTGATGGCATCACTTCGTGGAATATCCGCTACGATTTCCAACCCCCGCTCTTGGGCAAAGGCTGCCACTTTATTTTCTTCATTGGGTACATTTCGGCGATTGAGAATCAAGCCTTTAACTTTGGCATAACTGCGATCTTTAAAGTTTTCTACGGCTGTATAAATATTATTTGCCGCATATAAGGCCATCTTTTCCCCACTTGTCACAATGAGGACTTGATTGGCATAGCCTTCACGAATCGGAACCGCAAAGCCACCACAGACTACATCCCCTAAGACATCGTATAAAACGACATCCGGCTTCTCTTTTTCAAAGAGCTCTAATTCTTCCAATAAGGAAAAAGTTGTGATGATGCCTCTACCCGCACAGCCTAAGCCTGGAGTAGGTCCACCGGTTTCAATACAACGTACGCCTCCATACCCGATTTTCATAATTTCTTCTAAACTTGGATCTTCATCATGGTCTCGTAAATAATTCATCACCGGCATGACCCCATCCCCATGTAAGAGTTGAATGGTTGAATCGGCTTTGGGATCACAGCCAATTTGAATCACTTTTTTACCTAATTGAGAAAATGCAGCAGCTAGATTGGAAGTGATGGTTGACTTTCCAATGCCGCCTTTTCCATAAATTGCACATTTTAACATATCTACACCTTTGTCAACATGGACTTTACTTGTACATGTTCAATTCTTCCTAATTGCCCGGTTAAGGCATTAATTTTGTCATTGGGTCCATCCACAATCAAAGAAATCATAGAAACATTTCTTTCGCGATAGGGGATTCCCATTCTTCCGACAACTAAGTCGGCATACTGATGAATGCACTGATTCACTTTTACAGCTTGTTCTAAATCTTCAATAATAATCGCAATCATGCCTAATCGATTCATATTACCTCCAAAAAAGACTCTTTCCATAACGAAAAGAGTCTCGGTATGACTGCTTTCCGTTTGGAATACCTTACGGTCAGGGGTCTAATATTTTCCTTCTAAACATGCCAGGGCTCTATGTAAGATACCATGCATGTGGGCAATTGCGGTGCCATAGTTGGTCATCGCGATGCCTTGTTCTAACGCTTGTTTATTTCTTTGGTTCATTTCTTTTTCGTTCAACATACATCCTCCACAATGGATAATGCAGTCAAACGAAGAAAGATCTTCGGGGAACTCTCTGCCAGAAGTGAATTGATAAGAGACCTTTTTCTGGGTATACTGATCAATCCAGTTTGGTAATTTTTGGGTTCCGATATCGCCACATTGACGATGGTGTGTACAACCTTCCGAAATCAAGATATGCGCATCTTCTGGTAAATGATCCAGATAGAAAGCGCCTTGCACAGCTTGGGCTAAAATGCCTTTATAACGTGCCATTAAGATAGAAAAAGACGTCAATGGCAAGGTTTCTGGAACAATCTTGGCTACTTTTTCAAAACGTTGGGAATCGGTAATCACAAGTTTTGAATCCTTTACACTATCTAATAAGGATTCTAGTTGATCATCCTGACAAACTAAGGCACAAGCCCCATGGTCGAGTAAATCTCGAATGACCATCTGTTGCGGAAGAATCAAACGTCCTTTCGGTGCCGCAGAATCAACGGGCACAACTAAGATGACACGATCTGCTGGCTTGACTAGATCACCAACTAAAGGATGATGGTTTTCCTTACCTTTAGCTAATTGACCAATGCGCTCTTTTAGCAATTCAATATTGGTCTTATTTTTCGCACTGACCCAAATTTGATGGGGATCAAGCTTAGTTTGTAGATCACATTTATTATACACGACAAGATAAGGAATCTCGCGTTCTTTAAACAGGGCAATTAATTCATTATCCAGGGTTTGCAGACCTTTATTCCCATCAACAACTAAGATGGCCACATCGCATTCCTTTAAAATGGAACGGGTTTTTTCCACACGCAACTGACCAAGATGACCTGTATCATCAAATCCTGGTGTATCGATAATCACAACGGGTCCTAAGGGTAAAAGCTCCATCGCCTTGCGAACGGGATCGGTCGTTGTACCGGAATAATCACTGACAACAGATAGATTTTGATTCGTTACGGCGTTCACTAATGAAGACTTCCCGGCATTTCGCATGCCAAAAAATGCGATATGGATTCGTTCTGCAGAAACAACATCATTTAGACTCATATTCATCGCCTTCCTTCCATGGTCGAATTTGTCCAATGTCGGTTACGACATGATATTGAATGGATTCCATTCTTCTTTCCAGGCAATGTCGGCATTGCCCGCTCTCATCGCCAATACAGATCTTATTGTCATACAATTGGTATTTTCGGCGTACCGAAACAGGGCTCAAATTGGGCATCACTACATTGGCACCGGCTAATACACCTTTTTCCCGTCCTTTAGGATCAAGGGTTCCTAAAGCTGTTGTTGCGGGCAATAAAATATTTGGTTGAATTAAACGAATGATACTTAGTAAGAAAAGTGTAGTTTCCACACTTCCTGCAGGATAGTCTTTAAAGGGGGTTTGATGGCTGGGAATAAATGGCCCAATACCACACATTTCCGGGCGAAATGTTTCAATGAATTTACAATCCATTGCCAGATCTTTTTCCGTTTGAAAAGGCGACCCGACCATCATGCCAATTCCCACATCATAGCCGATGTCACGTAAATCTTGAATGCACTGCATGCGGTCTTCAAAGTGCATGGCTTTCGGATGAAGTTTTTGATAATGTTGGGGATTTGCGGTTTCATGACGCAACAAATAGCGATTGGCACCTGCCTCAAAAAGCTTTTGATAACTTTCTTTACTTCTTTGTCCGACAGAAAGCGTAATCGCACAATCGGGATAACTTTGATGGATGTTGGAAACAATATCGCATAAACGCTCATCGGTAAAATAACCATCTTCTCCGGATTGGAGCACAAAGGTACGAAATCCCAGTTCATAGCCTTCTTGGCAACAAGCTAAGATATCTTCTTTATCTAGACGATACCGCGAACAAGGACTGGACTTACGAATTCCACAATATAAACAATCGTTTTTACAGATGTTAGAAAATTCAATCAATCCGCGTACAAATATATCTTTGCCATAAATCGAACGAGCTACACGGCTGGCTTTATGGGCACAATATTCTTGTATGGCAGCATCTTGATGTTGAATTAAATAGGTATATTCTTCTAGAGATAAAGTATGTTCTCGGCTCAACTTATCTATATATTCTATACTTTTTGTATTCATATCTACCTCATGTGAAGTTTTTCACAACGCTATTCTAACAAACTTGTTGGTTGCCATCAACTTTGAAACAAAAAAAGGCAAGTCACCTTGCCATGAATTCATAAAGCGCTTTTCTTTGTTTCTCATAATCGTACAAACCGAGGTTGTATAAATGATCATTATGCCGAATCGATAAGTCAGTTGTAGCCGTTGGTAAATGGTAACTTGGCGCAAAGATAAAAGCTTTACCGGCTTTCTCTAATTGATAGAGAAAAGCTTGTTGCTGGGCGTACATCTCATGTCGATAATCGAGGGCTTCCACAATTTTCGGATATTTGTGACACATCAAAGTATAGAGTTTTTTATGTGCTTCAGGTTCTTTTTGAAAGTCTCTGGGCTTACTGGTAATGACGACAAGTTTATCACAACCCTGCTCTAAGGCTCGCTTGCAGGGAAGTGCATCGGAAACACCACCATCGTAATAGGCTTGTCCATTAATCTTAATCGGATGACAAGCTGCCGGTATCGCACTGCTGGCCATAATGGCACGATAATCATCTTGTTTCATGATTGATTTATCAAGATAAACGGGTTGCCCGCTTACCGCTTTGGTTGCAACCAATTCAAATTGTGCTGGATTCTTTTGTATAGCTGAATAGTCAATGGGATCCTTTCCATCCGAATTCGTTAAGGTTCCATAAATGTATTCTAAGCCAAATAAATCTCCGGAATGAAGAAAGGCCTTCTTGCCATAGAATTCGGGATCTTTTAACCATTTGGTATAGAAACGATAATTTCTACCTCTTTGCCCTGCTAAATAAGAAGCTAAATTGGCACTTCCTGCCGAAACCCCGACACAATAATCAAAGCTAATATGATCATCATAAAATTTATCTAAGACACCGGCCCCATAGGCACATTTCATGCCACCGCCTTCACAAACTAATCCAATTTTCATACACATCTTCCTTTTTGGGTAAAATATAAACCATTAACAGAAAAACAGCTATGCACAATTTTCTCTTTTTGTCTGTTCCAAAAGTTTTGGAACAAGCATGTGATAAGCGATCACACAAATCACGATACTGACAAGTCCACCAATCGGTGCTGCCAGTCCCATGGGGAAAAGGGTATCCGGAAATAATTTACTGGCAAAATAGGCGCCCGGAATACGGGCAACAATAATCGAGGTAATATTGTGAATAAAGGAAACCATCGAATACCCTGTTGCGGCAAAAAAACCACTGAAACAAAAATGTACCCCGGCGGCCATACAATCCAAAACATAGGCACGTAAATATTGCGTTCCTAAATGAATCACCAGCGAATCATGGGTAAACAAGCCTACTACACCTCCTGCAATACATTGAAAGAGAATCGCAACCACAAAGCCATAACTCAAGGTAATTCCAATACAATAGAACAAGGTTTTTTGGGCTCGCTGTAATAAATTAGCGCCCATACTCTGCGAAGCAATGGCAGAAACGGTCGATAACATGCTGGAAGGAACCAAGAATAGAAAACTAATAATTTTCTCTACGATACCTACTGCAGCAGCCACTTGTACCCCTCTTTGATTGGCAATCATCGTAATGATCAAAAAGGAAATTTGAATCAATCCATCTTGCAGCATGATGGGAAAACCTACTTTTAGAATTCGCAACAAAGTTGCCTTTTCTACTTTAAAATCTTCTTTTCTTAGATGCATATGCATTTTTCTAAAATGGAATATCGCAAAGAGAACTGAACCCGCTTGGGCTAAAACCGTCGCATACGCAGCTCCAGCTGCCCGCATGCCTAGTGGTCCTATCAGCAACAAATCTAAACCAATATTTAGAACACAGGCAACGCCAATAAAGAGCATGGGGGATTTAGAATCACCTAAGCCTCTAAAAATAGAGGAAAAAACATTATATAGAACGATAAAGGGAATACCTAAAAAACAGACTTTTAAATAAGCTTGTGCCTCTTGATAAGAAGGAGCAGGCGTAGCTAAAAGCTGTAAAATGGCTTTCATGCCAATTAGACAAAGTCCTGTTAGAATAAGGGATAAGCCAATAAATAAAGTAAAACTGTTCCCAATGGTTTTAGTCTTCTTCGCTTCTTCTTTTGCACCGACAAAGTGACCAATCATAACCGTTGTTCCCATAGCCAGGCCAACGACCATAACCGTCAACATATGCATAATTTGCGAACCAATCGAAACTGCACTGATGACTTCGGCCCCATTGTATTGACCGACAATAAATAAGTCAGCCATTCCATATAACGTTTGGAGAAAATAGCTTAAAAAGAAAGGAATAGAAAAACGAAAGATATTCGTTAGTAAATTTCCTTGGGTTAAATCATTTTGCATAAGCTTATTCTAACACAGACTCAATAGCTTCAATACGCTTCGCTAAATCAATTAATACTGGGGTTTTGATATCAAGCTGTTTAGCTAATGGGACAACGGTTCCCGAAAAGAGAGCTAGCTCGGTTTTTCGCTTGGATAAGATATCTTGACGCATACTTGGCATACCTTCACTAGACATAGGTTTCAAGACATCAAACCAGGCCTGAACATCTTCGTCCGTTAAAACAATACCTTTTTTTCTAGCAACCATTTGGACTTCTTTCATAGCCGCAAAGAATAGATCTTGTAAAGGGCCTGGTACTTGCAGACCTCCATAGGTTGTATAGAAGGCAGCACAGACTTGATTTAAGCCACAATTGAACATGAGTTTATTCCATTGCTGGCGCACGATATCTGTAACGCGCCGATATGGGACTTTGGCTTGTTGGAACAGGGCTTCCAATTGATCACAGGCTTTTTCTTCTTTTTCCTTTTGGGCTCCAAATACGATTTCTCCTAAAAGATGATAGGTCACACTTTGATTTAAATAAGTCGAATCCATTCCTTGGACAATAGTTCGTACAATTGTGTTTTCCGGATAAGCTTCTTGTAAAAGATCTTCACTGGAAATGCCGTTTAAACACGAACATAAAATGGTATTTTCTCCTACAAAAGGGCGAATTTGTTCGATAGCTTGTGAAAAGCCGCCAAACTTTGTCGCAATAAAAAGAACGTCCAGTGGTTCTTTGGCTTCTACTTGATATGGGAAATGAACTTCCTTGCCATTACATAAAAAGGGTTGACTGGTGTATTGTTTCTTCCTTTGGGCATCCACGATGAAACAAAAATCCTCTTTTAACGCTTGATAAAACTGCATGCCATAGAGACTTCCAATGGCACCTCTTCCAATAATTCCAACTTTCATACTTTCTCCTAAAAAAGAGCCGTGTGGCTCTTATAATTGACGTAATGCGTCGACTAATTCGGTTTTTTGTTCAGCTTTGGCATCCTTTTCTTTAATGATGCGTGCTGGACATCCGGCTACAACCGTTCCGGCTGGTACATCTTCAATCACAATGGCTCCGGCTGCTACAACGGCTCCCTTACCAACATGTACACCTTCTATCACAACGGCATTGGCGCCTACTAATACATCATCTTCAATAATGACTGGCGTTGCACTGGCAGGTTCTACAACCCCGGCAAGTACAGCTCCGGCACCAATATGACAGTGTTTTCCTACGGTAGCTCGACCACCTAAAACAGCACCCATATCAATCATAGTACCTTCACCAATGATGGCACCAATATTAATGATGGCACCCATCATAATTACGGCATTGTCACCGATTTCTACATCATCGCGAATGATGGCACCGGGTTCGATCCGGGCATTGATATTTTTGGTATCTAATAAAGGAATCGCACTATTGCGCCCATCATTTTCAACGACGAAATCTTGGATTTCTTCTTTATGTGCTGCTAAGACGGGTTGAATATCTTTCCAGTCCCCAAATACGACATTGCCAAAGTTTTTACATCCTTCTGGAAAAGGGATGGGCTGGCTGGCTTTTAGATATACCTTCACATTGGTCTTTTTTTCTGCGGTTTGAATGCGTTTAATAATTTCTTCTGCGTTCATATGTACTCCTATTCAAATAAGTCTTTCATATTATACATCCCAGCTGGTTTACCTTCCAACCATTGGGCTGCCTGCAAAGCACCATTGACGAATATCTGACGATTGGTCGCATGGTGTGTCAAAGTAATACTTTCGTTATCCCCAAAGAAATGAACTGTATGTTCTCCAGCTTCGGTTCCCCCTCTTAAGGCATGAACACCAATTTCTTTTTGGCGGGCACCAACCATTCCTTGACGTCCATAGACTTCTTTAAATTCGCCTTCTGGATTCATAATCTCTAATAAAGCTTTTGCGGTACCACTTGGGGCATCTTGTTTCTGGTTATGATGGGTTTCCACAAGTTCCATATCATAACGATCTTTTAATAAAGGAACGGCTACACGTAAGATTTCTTCAAAAACTGCCACGCCATAGGAATAATTGGCTGAATAGAATACGGGATAATTTTCAGAAAGCTTGGTCAATCGAGCCTTTTGGGCTTCATCTAATCCGGTTGTTCCATAGACTAAAGCACAATGATTCTTTTCTACATAATCGATAATCCAGTCTAGATTATCCCGATGACTGAAATCAATGATCATATCGGCTTTTTCTAAACCTGCTAATTGACCAAGGCAATGAGCATCAATATTGGCCAGAACTTGGTGCCCTTGTTCGATGGCTGTTTGACGGATCAAAGAACCCATCTTGCCATTTCCACCTACAATGATTTTCATTCAATGATCCCTACTTTCTGCATTTCTTCTTTTAAATGTTGGCGATTTTTTGGATCCATTGGATACAGCGGCAAACGATAGCCACCAACTTCTTTGCCCATTAAATTCAAAGCTTCTTTAACCGGAATAGGATTTACTTCACAGAAAAGCGCATGAATATAATCTAAGTATTTTTGTTGGAGAGATAGACCTTTTTGATGATCTCCGGCTAACCAGGAAGTTACCATTTCATGGCATTCTTTTGGATTGGTATTCGCAAATACAGAAATAACTCCACTTCCGCCTGCAGATAATACCGGAATAACCATATCATCGTTTCCGGAATACATCACAAAGTCATCGTTTAAATAACGTGAAATATTCATAACATAACTAATATCGCCACTGGCTTCCTTGATGCCACAGATATTTGGATGTTTTGATAAAACTTGCACGGCATGTTCACTTAATTTACATCCCGTACGTCCTGGTACATTGTACATAATAACTGGAATATGAACAGAATCGGCGACTTTTGTAAAGTGGGCAATCATACCACCTTCATTGGCCTTGTTGTAGTATGGGGTGATAATCAATAGATAATCGGCACCCATTTTTTCGTATTTGATACTTTTATCAATAGCGGTTTGGGTATCGTTGGATCCTGCTCCTACGACAACGGGTAAACGGTGATTGATCTTTTCAATGGTGTATTTTACAACCGAGTCATCTTCTTCATGGCTCATAGTCGAAGATTCACCTGTGGTTCCTAATACTAAGATTCCATCGGTTCCACTTGCTACATGCATTTCCAGCAATTCTCCAAGCTTTTCAAAATTCACACTTCCATCTTCATGAAATGGGGTAATCAAAGCTACAATTGATCCTTTAATCATAATAATATTCTCCTCTCATGACGCATTGGGCACGTCCTGTCATAAACACTCTTTCATCTTCATCAATATCAATATGGATGATACCTTTTTCTAGATGCACATCCACATGATTGCTGCACTTGCCTAATTTATAGCCGGCTAAAACACTGGCACAAACCCCAGTTCCACAGGCCAAGGTAATTCCACAGCCTCTTTCATAGGTAAGGACTTTACAGTTATTGGCATCTATCACTTCGACAAAATTAACATTGGTTTGTTGCGCAAACATAGGATCATGACAAATCTTTTTTCCTAAAGTGCGGTTTTCTGAGGTATCTGCATGATCCGTAAATACAACTGTATGAACCGTTGACATAAAGAAGGTAGAAAGTACAACTTCTTGTCCATCAATGGATACAGGTGTATTCCATAAGGCTTCTTTGGTTCCTACCATTTTCGGATCATAATCCGCATATCCCATATCGACTTTGACTTGAAAAGGGTCCTCACTGATACGATGTACAATCTTTTCCCCAGCCAGGGTTTGCACATGTAAATCTTTATCTGTATGTAAGCCTTCCGCAAAACAATAGCCCGTAAAACAACGAATGCCATTGCCACACATTGGTGCCCGGGAACCATCTTGGTTATAGTAGACCATCTCCAAAGGATTTTCTTTGACAAAGATAGCTCCATCTGCACCGATTCCCGAATGCCGATCACATACAGCTTGTACAAAAGTGGGAATATCATAGGCTTTCACTAAATCATATTGGGTCAATATGAAGTCATTCCCACATCCATGAAATTTTGAAACGGGTATTTTAGTCATTGTTCTCTAATCCTATTAAGTGTTCATAGCTTTCTCTATGAATCACTTCTCTTGCCTTTCCATTTGCGACAAAAACGACGCCTGGGGTAAGTAATTTATTATAATGGCTGGCCATGGAATAACCATAAGCCCCAGTCGTATATGTAACCAATAAATCGCCTGGTTCACATTTTGGTAGGGCGATGTCTTCAATTAACACATCCCCTGATTCACAAGCCTTTCCAGCCACGGTATAGATACAATCTTTCGCTTGTTCCATTTTATTGGCAATATCGGCATTGTATTTTGCTTGATACAAGGCCGGACGTATATTGTCTGCCATGCCTCCGTCTACAAACACATAGTTTTTATTTGGCGTTTGTTTCGTAAAACCAACGGTATAGATTGTGCTTCCTGCTTCAGCTACAATGCTACGACCTGGTTCAATCAAAATTTTTTGAATAGATAAGCCTTGTTTCGTATTTTCTTTTTTACAGGTATCTAGAATCGTTTTACATACTTCATCTAAAGGAATGGGATGATCTTCACTCGTATAGGTTGCCGCAAAGCCACCACCTAAATCAATGGTATTTAAATGAATGCCATAGTCACTTTCCAGTTTTTTGACAAAACCAAACATCTTTTCAATTTCTGCCACAAAGGCATTTTTATCAAAAATCTGGGAACCAATATGCGCATGCAAGCCATCAAAAGAAAGGTTTGGATTGTCTTCGAAGGTTTGAATCAAATCCACAATTTCTTTTTCTTGCATCATCGATACCCCGAATTTACTATCTACATGGGCAGTCACAATATATTTATGCGTATGTGCATCAATACCTGGATTCACACGTAACAATACATGTATCAAATGATCAGACTTTTTCGCTATTTCATTTAAGGCTTGGGCTTCCATAAGATTATCCACAATAATGGTTCCTACTTTGGTGTCAATGGCCATTTGAAGTTCATCAAGGGATTTATTGTTTCCATGAAAATAAGCTTTTGTCATATCAAAACCGGCTTTATAAGCCGTATAGATTTCCCCACCGGATACAACATCTAAACAAATACCATACTCTTGAACCAATTTTACCATTGCGCAACAGCTAAAAGCTTTCGATGCATATAAAACCCCAGTTTCAAAATCATCGGATTGAAACAAGGTCGCATAATCTTTTAAACGGGTACGCAATTGATTTTCATCATATACATAAAGCGGCGTTTGATAGGTTTTTGCCAAATCATCTACGCGCATTCCACCAATTTCTAACATGACTTTCCTCCTAAAAAAAATACCAACAAGCTATCTTGTTGGTAAAGTAAAACGTCCTTAAGATAGCTCTCCTACATTCGTAGACAGTCTTGTAGATCTTCTCTACAAGCCCACCATCCTTAAATGCCTTTAAGAACAGTTCGGCAAAATCGCTTCTATAAGAAATCTTTGCTTGCCAGCTCCTTCTTATATCGTCTTTTTTGCGCCTCTATCAGCGCATTCATAGTAACACCTATGAAAATTATTTTCAATGATAATTGAAACAATTATGAAAATTGTTATAATGGCTGTATGTTAAATTATGTAAAAAAAGTTCGGCAAGACCTTCATCAAATTCCTGAATTAGAACTTAACTTGCCAAAAACCCAAGCGTATATTCTACATGAATTAGAATCCCTTCCCTGTCAGGTCGAATCACCAATTGCATCAAGTGTAATTGCGTATTTTGACAATCACAAAGATTCAACCATTGCTTTTCGTTCTGACATGGATGCCTTACCTGTATCGGAAAAGAATGAGGTTCCTTATAAATCTCAACACGAGGGTAAAATGCATGCCTGTGGACACGATGGCCATATGGCTACACTTTTAGGGTTTGCGAAATGCCTGCCAGAGCATCTTTCCGAAATCAATCACAACATTCTTCTGGTATTCCAACCTGGAGAAGAATCACCTGGTGGAGCGCATTTACTGGTAGAGTCTGGCATCTTTGAGAAATACCATGTGCAAGAAATCTTTGGCCTACATCTCTGGCCTGATTTAAAAGCTGGTACGATTGCCACAAGAAAAAATGAATTTATGGCCCATAGCAGTGAAGTACATGTCGATGTAGAAGGACTTAGTTCCCATGTTGCCAAAGCAGCCCTTGGCAAAGATGCCATGGCTGCGGCTTGTGAATTCTTATTAGATGTCTATGCCTTTGAAAAATCCTATCCAGATTCCATTTATCGTTTATGTAAATTTGGCTTGTTCCAATCTGGAACCGTATGTAATGCCATTAGTGCTCATAGCCACCTAGAAGGAACAATGCGAGCTTTTCAAGATGAAGTCTTTTATGGCCTGCAAAATAAAATCATCGAATTCGCCCATACCATGGAAAAGAAATATGGTGTTACTTTCCACGTTCAATTTAAAAACGGATATCCACCTGTAATGAATGATCCAACTTTAACGCAAAAAGTGCTCGATACCATTCCAAATATCCAAGTTCTCGATGAACCCGAAATGATTGCCGAAGACTTTGCGTATTATCAAACGATTCTTCCTGGCACCTTCTTCTTTTTAGGCACAGGAACTGGAATTCCTTTACATGCAGATACCTGGGACTTTGATGAAAACATTTTAGAAAAGGGCATACAATTATTTTTAGATTTAGCCAAGCTGTAGCAATACAGCTTTTTCTTTATAAAAAAAAGAGGTCATAGACCTCTAAAAACTATTCACCGAAATAACGTTTTAATAAACCGGCAAAAGCTTTACCATGACGTGCTTCGTCACGTGCCATTTCATGAACTGTATCATGAATTGCATCTAAGTTAGCTTTTTTAGCACGAGTAGCTAAATCAACTTTACCAGCTGTTGCTCCATTTTCTGCTTCTACACGCATTTCAAGATTACGTTTTGTAGAATCAGTTACAACTTCACCTAATAATTCGGCAAATTTTGCAGCATGTTCAGCTTCTTCATGAGCAGCTTTTTCATAGTATAATCCAACTTCTGGATATCCTTCACGGAAAGCAACACGACTCATTGCTAAATACATACCAACTTCTGAGCATTCCCCTTCAAAGTTAGCACGCAAGTCATTTTTAATGTCTTCTGCTACATCTTTGGCAACACCAACTACGTGTTCAGCAGCCCAAGTCATTTCATCTTCTACTGGTACGAATTTGTCTTTAGGTTGTTTACAAGTTGGGCACTTCCAATCAGCTGGAAGGTCGGCAAATTTAACGCCTTCTTTTTCTTCATCATAGATGTGTCCACAAATTAAACATCTGTATTTCATAATAATGTCCTCCTATTGAAAGTTTCTCTTTCAACTTACGAGTATATTATTCCATATTCTTTTATAGAGTACAAAGACTATGCTCAGAATTTTCTGCATTTTCGTTAGGCATAGCTAACTGTGTCTGATTCTGTACCCGATTGTATGCATTTTGAAACAGCGGTTGCCATTTCGTATGGTGTTCCATCAATTCTGTCAACAATTCCAATGTATCATTTTTTTCTAACATGCCATTCCAAATAAACGAAGAATAATGAATCGTCACAATGCAATCACTTTCCATGTCATAGCAGTAACAATTCTTCTTTATGTTGAATAAGTAAATGACTTCTTCTTCGCTATATTTTTGTTTAAGAATCGTACCTGTCTTACGATAATAGATGGGTTTGTTCTTCATTTTATTTGGTTTTTGCGGCTTTAAATGCTTCTGATTATGGGCCGCTTGTTTAATGATATTGACTTCATTGGGATTAGAAATCCAGAAAATATCCCGAATGCTTAAATTTGAAATATAGTACTGTTCCGAAACATCCACAAAGAAACTTCTTCCTGGTCGTTTCAAACAAACTCCATGTTTATTTATCTTATAGACCGTACTGCAGCTCTTATTCCACTCTTTCAAATAATAGTACTGGCCATCTTTGACGAGAATATCGCCTTCTTTAATGGGGATCAAGGCATCATCCATACCTTTGAAATTGCGAATTTCTTTTTCCGTATTTTTTTGTTTCAAAGCAATTCGACGGGCAATCTGAAAAATTTCATAATTTTCTAAATGGAACATCACATATCGTACATTCACAATGGGAATACGGACCATTTCCTTAAATAAAACATAGGTCTTCTTATAAAAAGAATCACAGATTCGATCTTCATTTGGGCAAATGACATACATCGCATTCCAATTATTTTGGACTTGCGAAGTACAATAATATCCATACAAAAAATGTTCATCTTTATCCACGATGACATAGGGTCTTTCTTTATGTCCTTCGGGAACTCCAGCTAGTTTTTCTTCACTTAATGGCATCTGACAATACACTAAATCGCCAACTTCAACAGCATCAAATACTTCTTTTTCCGCCTTAGAATACGGACTATAGAATGGCTTACTGTCTTTGTTTCGAAATAGCTTTTTTAAAAAAGAAAAAAATGTGTAGATTCTGTGTTTCATATTGATCACCTCTACACATAGTTTTGCAGTAAAATAGGCACTATGCGTGCCTATTACTTTATTTTATTTGACTTTTTAAATACGCAAAGATAAATTCATCCAGCTTTCCATCCAATACATCTTGCACTTGACTGGTTTCATATCCCGTACGTACATCTTTGACTAAACTATAAGGATGCATGACATAGTTACGAATTTGACTACCCCATTCGTTTGCCACTTGTTCCCCTTTGATTTCAGCTAATTTCTTTTCATGCTTTTCAATTTCCAATTGATACAAACGCGCTTTTAACACACGTAAAGCTTCTTCCCGGTTTTCATGTTGACTACGTCCATTTTGGCAAGTTGCAACAATCCCGGTTGGTTTATGCACCAAACGAACCGCTGAATCCGTTTTGTTAATGTGCTGTCCTCCAGCACCACTTGCTCTTTTGGTTTCAAATTCCAAATCTTCATCTTTGATATCGATTTCGATTTCATCATTGAATTGTGGCATCACATCAAGAGAGGCAAAAGAAGTATGTCTACGCGCACCGGAATCAAAAGGACTAATTCGCACTAAACGATGAACCCCTTTTTCCGATTTTAAATAGCCATAAGCTTTATCACCTTCCACTAAAAAGGTAACACTTTTAATGCCGGCTTCTTCTCCTGGTAGATAATCTAAAACTTTTACTTTAAAACCATGGCGTTCGGCATAACGGGTATACATCCGATACAACATGCTCGCCCAGTCGCAAGATTCCGTACCACCAGCACCAGGATGTAACTCTAGAATCGCATTATTTTGATCATATTCATGCGATAAAAGAACTTGAATCTCAAAGTCATCAAATTTTGGCAACAGTTCTTCGTACTCTTCTGCTGCCATCATTAAAAGCTCATCATCCATCTCTGCCTTTAAAACATCCGCTGTCTCATCTAAAGTCTGCATCTGTTGTAAAAGTGCTTGATATTGCTCCACAATGGTCTGCATAGAATTCCGTTTTCGAATGACTTGTTGGGCTTTTTTCTGATCATTCCAAAAGCCTTCTTCTAAAGTTTTTTGGTCTAATTCTTTAATTTCCTTTTGTTTCTGATCTAAGTCAAAGTGACTCACCTAGAGCTTCCAATTTCTCCAGGTGAGTAGTTAATCCTTGTTTTAATTCATAGAGTTCCATTACGCTTGCTCCTGACGAATACGCACTTTTAACAAGAAGAAAGTAATTTCCTGGTTAATTCGCGCATTCATTTCATCAAACATTTGGAAGCCTTCTTCTACATATTGTTGTAATGGGTTATTTTGGGCATAACTACGTAAATAGATACCTCCACGCAACTTATCCATTTGGTCAATATGTTGGATCCAGTTACGGTCAATATTACGCAATACAACAGTCTTTTCAAAAGGATAGAATTGGTCTTTGACAAGATGAATCTCATCTTCATAGCCCTTCCATACTTTATCTAAAAGATAGGCTTTCACTTCGTCTACTTTCTTATTTTCTAATTCTGAAGCATGAACGGCACGATTATCTTGTAGTCCCATCATTTCTAGCGATTTTTCAAGTGATGTGCAATCCACGGACTTTTTGTCTGTTAAATTAGCATCTACTGTCGCATTTAGTGTATTTTCAAAAATCGTATGAACCATTTCATGAACTTCCTGGCTCTCTAAAACTTTATTTCTTTCTTCATAGATGATTTCACGTTGACGACGTAATACATCATCATAGTCCAACAATTGTTTACGGGCATCGAAGTTATATCCTTCAACACGTTTTTGTGCCATGGTGATAGAACGAGTTACGGCCTTTGATTCAATCTTTTCATCATCAACTTTTTCAAAAAGTTTTTGTAGTTTATTTCCCCCAAAGCGCACCATCAAATCATCTTCTAAAGAAACATAGAAACGGGAGAATCCAGGATCTCCTTGACGACCAGAACGTCCACGCAACTGGTTATCAATACGACGTGATTCATGGCGTTCACTACCTAAAACCGCAAGACCACCTAATTCTCTTGATTCAGCTGTTAACTTGATATCGGTACCACGACCAGCCATATTGGTCGCAATCGTTACAGATTTAGGACGTCCAGCTAATGCGACGATTTCCGCTTCTTTGGCATGGTTTTTAGCGTTCAATAAATTATGCGGAACGCCTTCTTTTTTCAACATTTGACTAATCAATTCTGAAGTTTCTACCGCAATCGTACCAACTAGAACCGGTTGCCCTTTATGGTGAAGAGCTTTTACTTCACGCACTAAAGCTTCAAATTTATCCGATTTATGCGCATAGATTTCATCGGGTAAATCTTCTCTGGCAATCGGACGATTGGTTGGAATACAAACAACACGCATGTTATAAGTAGACAAGAATTCTTCTTCTTCGGTTTTTGCGGTACCTGTCATACCAGCTAATTTTTCATACAAACGGAAGAAGTTCTGATAAGTAATGGTAGCTAAAGTAGAAGTTTCTTCTTTAATTGGTACTCCTTCTTTGGCTTCAATGGCTTGATGTAGACCATCACTATACGCACGACCTGGCATTAAACGTCCCGTAAACTGGTCAACGATTACGATTTCTTGTTCATCACTTACAACATATTCGACTTCTTTAGTCATGATGTAGTTAGCACGTAAAGCCTGGTTAATATGGTGAACCAATTGGGTATGATCCACATCATATAAGTTAGAAATCTTAAAATACTTCTCAGCTTTGGTGACTCCATCTTCACTCAACATTACCTGACGCGTCTTTTCATCAATGTCATAATCTCCACTGACTAATTTCTTTTCATGCGTAAAGCTATCTGTTTCATATTCTGGCGCAATTAAAGTCTTCACAAACTTATCGGCTTGAATATATAGATTTGCGGTATTTTTCTTTCCTCCAGAAATAATCAATGGGGTACGGCTTTCATCAATTAATACCGAGTCGACCTCATCAATAATGGCCATATGTAAACCACGCATAACACGGTCTTCCACACGGGTAACCATGTTGTCACGGAGATAATCAAAACCTAGTTCTGAGTTTGTCGTATACGTGATATCGCAATCATAAGCTTCTTTTTTCTGTTTTGGTGATAATTCACGCTTATTAACACCAACCGTTAAGCCAAGGAAACGATAGATTTCACCCATCCAGGCAGCATCACGCCCAGCTAAGTATTCATTGACGGTAATTACGTGAACACCTTGTCCAGCTAGGGCATTGGCATATACGGCCATGGTAGCTGTCAAAGTTTTACCTTCACCAGTTTTCATTTCCGCAATGTCACCTTTATGCATTGCCAAAGCACCCATAATCTGTACTCGATAAGGTTTTTCATTGATAACACGATACGCTGCTTCACGTGCTGTTGCGAAAGCTTCATAGAGAATATCCTCTACCGTTTCACCATTTTTTAAACGTTCTTTATATTTTTCTGTACATGCCCGCAATTCATCATCCGATAAAGCTTGCATTTGTGGTTCGAGTTTTAATACTTTGTCCGCTTCTTTTCCTAACGAACTGATTTCTCTTTTTTCTTCCGAAAATAGACTCATTAATCCCATGTAGTCCCCTCCTATTCAAAAGACAGTTTCATACTTATACATCATAGCATAAAACTTTCGAGTTTTTGAAAAACCACATAATTTTACACAAACTTTATACGATCACAAATGCATCGCTTCAATTTGTTTAAAAAAAGTCATAAAAGCAGAAGGAATCGCATAAAATTGCTTAATTTCATCAATCGTATGGAAGGTTTCATCTTCCCAGTCTACACGTACTAACCAGGCATCCATATGCCATTCCACATGGGAAAAAACATGGGTATACGATGATAGAGGAATTTTGAGTGAATAGGCTTCTGGTAATTGTTCATCAAAGCCATATAAATTATGTAAAAGACCTTCCTGTACTCTTTTTTTGATTGAAATTTTATGCGCATGCGCCAAGATATAAATCGTCTTTTCTTCGATTCGCCGCTGTTTCAACTTTGATTGTACGGGCAATTTAGAAGGATCTGCATATTGATACGCCTGGCAATACGCTTGTATCGGACAACAAGCACATTTAGGTTTTCCTACTGTACAAACTAGTGCACCCAGTTCCATCAAAGCCTGATTGTAGTCACTGATGCATGAAGCATCCGGCAAAGAGGCTTCTACCTTCTCGGCAATCTTTTTCTTCCCCGCACTTTTTCTTAGATCATCATGAATATTGTACAAGCGACTAAATACCCGATTCACATTCCCGTCAATGGCACTCACTCTTTCGTTATAAGCAATACTGGCAATAGCCCCTGCGGTATAAGGACCGATGCCGGGAAGCTTTTCGAGTTCTTTTTTGGTACGGGGTAATTGTCCGGCATATTCCTGCATACATTGCATCGCACACTTTTTTAGATTTCGCGCACGCGAATAATAACCTAAGCCTTGCCAGAGCTTGTTCAGCTTTTCTTCCTCACACTTCGCTAAACTTTCCATATTTGGACAAGCTTCCATAAAACGTTCGAAATAAGGCAACATAGCTTCGATTCGCGTCTGTTGCGCCATGATTTCACTAATCCAGATTTTATACGCATCTTTTTCTTTTCGAAAAGCCAGTTCTCTTTTATTGTCTTGATACCACTTTAATAATTCCCTTTGAAAGTTCATGTCTACCATTATACAAAGCGTGGTAAAATAAATCCATGCAAGTGCCTAGTAAAAAAACGCTGAAAATTGCGATGTTACAAGTTCCAGTAAAGCCAGAAGTCCCTGCGAATATTCAATGGATCAAAGAAAACGGAAGCAATACTTCCGATGTCCTCATCCTGCCCGAAATGTGGAATTGTCCTTATGAAAACGAAGCGATGCAAAAAGCGGTTTCCTATCAAGAACAGAGTATTGCAGCCCTTCAAGAGCTTTCCCTAAAAAACCAACAAGTCGTTGTTGGTGGCAGCATTCCTTATCAAGAAGGAAATACGATCTATAATATGTGTTTTATTTTTGACAAAGGCAGCGAAATTACGCATTATGCCAAGATGCATTTAATGACTTTTCAAGGTCAGAAAGTATATAGCGAAAAAGAAGTTTTTACTCCCGGAAATACCTTTGTGACCTTTTCGGTAAAGGGAGTCAAAATGGGTGTCTTACTATGTTATGACATTCGTTTTCCGGAGCCAAGCCGGCTTTTAGCCTTAGAAGATATCCAATGCCTTTGTCTACCGGCAGCCTTTAATTGTCACTCGCGAAAAAAACATTGGGAAATCCTCTTGCGGACTCGGGCTTTAGAAAACGAAATATTTGTATGTGGTGTAAATCCCAGCTATACCTATCATACCTATCAAAGCGATGGCCATTCAATGCTTGTGAATCCCGATGGGCAAATCCTACAGGAAATGAATGAATCCCCTGGCCTATGTGAAACGGAAATCAATCTAAGCCAGATTTCAAAACTGCGTTGGCGGATGCCTTTTTATGAAATACGCCGAAGTGATTTATATGAACTAAAGGAGAAAAAGAAATGAAAGAAATTCCTATTCAAGCCATGCACCAATTTCAAATTGGCCATGCCCATGATTTAGAAAAAGGTACTGGATGTACCGTTATTTTAGCCAAAGATGGTGCTGTAGCAGGCGTTGATGTACGCGGTGGTGGACCAGCCACAAGAGAAACCGACTTATTAAACCCAAAAAACACCGTCCAACAAATCCATGCCGTAACTCTTAGTGGCGGATCGGCTTTTGGTCTTGAAGCAAGCAGTGGGGTTATGCAATATCTAAGCGAGAGAAAAATTGGCTTTGATTTAAAAGGTATCTATATTCCTATCGTATGCCAAGCTTCTTTGTTTGATTGTGGTCTTGGCGATCCCAAAGCTTTTCCTGATAAGGCAATGGGCTATCAAGCTTGTCTAGCCAGTGAAAAAGAAGAGATAAGCGAAGGAAATGTTGGAGCAGGTTGTGGCGCCAGTGTAGGAAAGGCCTTTGGCTTTGATTCCGCTATGAAAACGGGATTAGGTTGTTACGCCATGCAAGTTGGTGAAATCCAAGTTGGTGCCATTGTTGCGGTCAATGCCTGTGGCGATGTATACCAGGCTAATTCTACCAAGCGTCTGGCCGGAGCCTATAACTACCATGAGCACAAAGCGATTGATACGGTTGAAGCCTTATTAGCAGGAATCGAAAGTCAAAGCAATCCGCATCAAAATACAACGATTGGCTGCATTCTTACTAACGCCAAATTCGATAAAGCCCAGATGAATAAACTGGCTTCTATTTCACACAATGCCTATGCCCACTGTATTCATCCAGTAGCTACTTCTAACGATGGTGATACGATTTTTACCATGTCCAGTGCAACAGTTGCAGCAGATCCAGATATCGTTGGTATCATGGCAGTAAAAGCAATGGAAAAAGCCATCGAACATGCCGCAAAAAAAGCTCAATCCGCTTTTGGACTGAGCAGTTATGCTGATTTATTGTAAGGCTTGCACCATCTGAGAAACATATTCTTCTACATATTTTGGTGCATCCTTGCCATACTTTTCGACAATTTTTACAATTGCACTTCCCACAATGGCCCCATCTGACTGGTTGGCCATTTTTTTAGCTTGTTCCGGGGTAGAAATCCCAAAGCCAACCGCAACAGGTGCATCACTGACTTGGCGAACAAGATCGACCATCGCACCAATATCGGTTGTGATGGTAGAGCGTACCCCAGTTACCCCTAAAGAAGAAACACAATAGATAAAACCACTGGCTTCTTTGGCAATCATTTGAATTCTCTGATGGCTGGTTGGGGCAATCATACTAATAAGATCTACCCCATATTTTTTACACACTACATCAAATTCGGCTTTTTCTTCATATGGCACATCCGGAAGAATCATACCACTCATTTGTGTTTCCACCATTTTTTGACAGAATTTTTCAATACCATAACTATACACAACATTGGCATAGGTCATAAAAACCATCGGAATATCGGATTTCTGACGAATCTTTTTCACCATCGCAAAAATCTTATCGGTAGTTACTCCATTTGATAATGCCCGTACATTGGCTGCTTGAATGACCGGTCCTTCGGCAGTTGGATCTGAGAAAGGAATGCCCAATTCAACCAAACTACAGCCAGCGCGAACCATCGCATAGACAATTTCTTCCGTTGTTTCTAAGTCTGGATCTCCACTGGTCACAAATGCGATAAATGCTTTCCCTTTAGAAAAGGCTTTTTCGATTCCTTTATTCATAAATTTCCTCCCCACGATATCTTGCGATAGCTGCTACATCTTTATCCCCTCGACCGGATAAGGTCACAACCACAATCTGATCCTTATCCATCGTTGGTACTAACTTTTTGGCATAAGCGAGGGCATGGGCACTTTCAATGGCAGGAATAATACCTTCCATACGGGATAGATATTCAAAAGCATCTACGGCTTCGTCATCGGTTACAGGTACATATTGGGCTCTTCCCATATCATGCAGCATCGCATGTTCTGGACCAATCCCAGGATAATCTAATCCTGCACTAATTGAATAGACTGGAGCAATCTGACCATATTGATCTTGGCAGAAATACGATTTCATACCATGGAAAATACCGAGTTTTCCGGTTGCAATCGTTGCGGCTGTTTCAAAAGTATCAATTCCCCGACCAGCTGCTTCACAGCCAATTAATTGGACATCTTTATCTTCAATAAAGTTATAGAAAGTTCCAATCGCATTGGATCCACCGCCTACACAAGCCATGACTACATCAGGCAAACGACCTTCTTTTTCTAAAATCTGTTCCTTAATTTCCTTAGAAATAACGGCTTGGAAATCCCGCACGATAGTTGGGAAAGGATGAGGTCCCATAACTGAACCTAATACATAATGCGTATCATCAATTCGTGTTGTCCAGTTTCGAAAGGCTTCACTGACGGCATCTTTTAAAGTACCTGTTCCGCTACTTACCGCATGCACTTTGGCACCTAACAGCTTCATACGATAGACATTAAGCGCTTGACGAATGGTATCTTCTTTTCCCATATAGATTTCACACTCTAAGCCCATTAAAGCCGCAATTGTAGCGGTTGCGACACCATGTTGCCCCGCCCCAGTTTCTGCGATTACACGTGTTTTTCCCATGCGTTTTGCTAATAAACATTGGCCAATGACATTATTGATCTTATGGGCTCCAGTATGGTTGAGATCTTCCCGTTTTAAATAAACTTTTGCGCCACCTAAATCTTCCGTCATATGTTTGGCATAATACAAACGGGATGGTCTTCCGGCATATTCATTTAAAAGCTGGTGTAGCTCTGCTTGAAAATCGGAATCATCTTTATAATGATTGTAGGCTTCTTCTAATTCAATAACGGCATTCATTAAGGTTTCAGGTATATATTGTCCACCATGAACACCAAATCTTCCTTTACTCATATTGTTCTTCCTTTCCGAATAATTTCTTCTACTTTCTTTTTATCTTTGCAGCGATTGGTTTCAACAGCACTGCTCACATCCAAGGCATAGGGATGATACTTTTGGGTTTGGATAATATTTTTTTCATCAATTCCTCCAGCCAGAAAGAATGGACGTGAAAGATTTTCTAACAACGACCAGTCAAAGCTTTGTCCTGAACCTTTGCCTTGATCTAGTAAAATATAATCTGCACAGCTTTGTATAGCTAAATTCATGTCTGCTTGTGTACGAATTTGAAAAGCTTGAATCACTTTTCCTACCTTCTGGATTTCTTTCACATAGCGTTGGGATTCATGACCATGAAGCTGAGCATAATCAATCCATCCTTGTTCTAAGCACTGCTGAACGATTTCCGCTTTCTCATCGACAAAGACGCCGACCACTTGAATCGATGCATCAACTTTGTGCTTCAATTGTTTTAGTGTATCAATTGAAATTGAGCGAAAGCTTTTGGGATAGTTGAGAATAAAACCTACATAATCGGGTTTGGTTTCATTGACAATCGCTATGTCTGCTTCGCTGCGACAACCGCATATCTTAATTTTTGCCATATTTTAACTCTTTCAATTTTTGCCTTTTATCATCGGCTAACATCATCGTTTCCCCAATTAATATCGCATCAACCTTTGCCTTTTCTAAGGCAAGCACATCTTGATGATTCTTTACCCCACTTTCAGCAACAAATAAACAATCGCTGCCTACTGCTTCACGTAGGCGCAAGCAGTTACAAGAATCAACATCAAAGTTTTTTAAGTTGCGATTATTTACGCCAATGATTTTGGCATTTACGCTTTTGGCAATTTCTACTTCTTTTTGATCATGGCACTCCACTAGAGCACTCATACCGAGTGATTCACTTATTTCTATGTATTCTTTCAACTGTTCTTTTTCTAATAAAGTGACAATGAATAGAACAGCACTGGCACCATTAACTCTAGCTTGATAGATCATATAGGGATCAATGGTAAAATCTTTGCGTAAACAAGGAATGGAAACAGCTTCACTGATTTCCTTTAAATAGCTAAGTTTTCCTTTAAACCATTGGGGTTCGGTCAAAACAGAAATAGCGGAAGCTCCTGCTTTTTGATAGGCTTGGGCAATTTCTAAATAAGGGAAATCATTGACAATCTGGCCTTTAGAGGGACTTGCCTGCTTACACTCACAGATAAAGGAAACACCATCCTTTCGCAAAGCTTTCTCAAATGGAAAATCTAGTTTTTCTAGTGCATAAGCTTGGGCTTTCATGGTTTCCAAGGAAACACATTCTTTTTCTTTTTGAACTCGATCTCTGGTTGCTTGAGCAATGGTTTCTAAAATATTAGGCATTGGATACCTCAATGAATTTCTGTAAGGTATCTAAGCCAGCTTTCGCTTCGATTAAAGATTGTGCCATTTTTACCCCATCTTCCATCGTTTCGGTTTTCCCTGTGATATAGAAACCTAACCCTGCATTTAAAAGTACGATGTCGCGTTTGGCACCAGTGATTTCTCCGGCTAGAATGCCTTTGGTGATTTCGGCATTTTCGGCTGGTGTACCACCAACGATTTCAGCTTTCGTTGCCCGCTTTAAACCGAATTGTTCTGGGGTAATGACATTGGTCCGATAGAAGCCATCTTTGATTTCACAAATTGTTGTTGGAGCCGAAATACTGACTTCATCCAGTTTATCTTGTCCATAGACCACAAAGCCACGTTTCACGCCAAGTTTGGTTAATACCTTGGCAATCGGTTCTACTAAATAGGCATCATAAACACCTAGGATAAAATAATTTGGTTTACTTGGATTGGTTAATGGACCAAGAATATTAAAGACGGTTCGAAAGCCAAGTTCTTTTCGAATGGCCCCTACATACTTCATCGAACTATGGTATTTTTGGGCAAAGAAGAAACAGATATTGGCTTTGTCTAAACACGCTTTTGCTTTTGCGGGATCTTGTTGAATATTCACGCCTAAGGCTTCCAGGCAATCGGCCATTCCACTCAAACTAGAAGCAGCACGATTTCCATGTTTTGCTACTTTTACGCCACCACTAGCCAGTAATAAAGCACTGGTTGTTGAAATATTAAAGCTATGGGCCCCATCTCCACCGGTACCTACAATTTCTAAAATATCCATATCACCACGTTGAAAAGGTGTAGCTTTTTCTCGCATTGCGGTAGCGCATCCACTGATTTCATCAATGGTTTCCATATGGGTACTCTTGGTTGATAAAGCAGCCAGAAAAGCTGCATTTTGTACTTGGGTTGTTTGCCCTGACATGATTTCATTCATTACAGTATAGGCTTCATCGAATGTTAAATCTTCTCTTCGAACAATTTTTGCGATAGCTTCTTTAATCATGATTGTTTTCTCCTTCTATAATCGTTTTAAAATTTTGGATTAATTGTTTTCCACAAGGGGTCATTACACTTTCGGGATGGAATTGAAAGCCATAGACCGGATAGTATTTGTGGCGAATGGCCATGATTTCACCATCCGAACTATGGGCAAGTTTTTCTAAACAATTGGGTAAAGTGTTTTCACGTACTGATAAACTATGATATCGGGCAGCCGGAAAATCTCTGAGTCCGGCAAATATAGGATCTTTTTTATCAAGAATCATTTGATCTTGTTTGCCATGCATTAAGGTTTTGGCATAGGTAACAGTTGCCCCAAAACTTTCACAAATAGCTTGATGACCCAGACAAATTCCTAGAATAGGAATACTTGTATAAAAGTTTCGAATCACATCCATACAGATACCTGCATCTTCTGGACGTTTGGGTCCTGGACTTAAAACAATGGCATCCGGTTGCATATCTTGAATATCCGAAATGCTAAGGGCATCGTTACGCATTACACGAATATCTTTTTCTACGGATCCAATTAATTGAAAAACATTGTAGGAAAAGCTGTCATAATTATCTATTAACAATATCATTCCAATCCCTCCTGTGCTTGTTTTATAGCTTGAATAACGGCACGTGCTTTATGATGACACTCTTGCCATTCTTTCTCGGCCTGACTGTCAGAAACAATACCAGCCCCAGAGCGGATACAAATTGCATCGTTTTTCTTATAAACCAGACGTATCGCAATACATGTATCTAAGTTACCGGTAAAATCTACATAGCCAATGGCTCCACCATAAATACCACGTTGACTCTTTTCGAGTTCTTCAATAATCTGACAAGCCCGAAACTTTGGAGCACCAGATAGGGTGCCTGCAGGAAGAATCGCATCAACGGCATCCATTGCATCATATTCCGATTTAAGCGTTCCGGTTACAGTAGAACCAATGTGCATTACTTGCGAAAATCGTTCAATTTTCATATATTTTTCAACTTGAACGGAACCAATTTCAGATATCTTACCAATATCGTTACGGCCTAAATCTACTAACATATTATGTTCCGCTCGCTCTTTTGGATCTGCTAACAAGTTCTTTTCCAAAAGCTCATCGTCTGCTTTTGTCTTGCCTCGAGGACTCGTTCCAGCTAAAGGAAAGGTAAAGAGCTTTTTCTGATTGAGCTTTGTCAAAGTTTCTGGGCTAGCTCCTGTCATCTCGATTTCATCACTAGAGAAATAGAACATATAAGGACTCGGATTGCTAGCACGTAAAACCCGATAAGTATCAAAGAGCGATCCAGAAGCTTGTGCCCGGAAAGGATTAGATAGAACAACCTGGAAAATATCCCCTTCATGAATATAATGTTTCGCTTGATTCACAATTGAAGTAAATTGTTTTTTATCCATCTCTTCTTTTAAAGGACTTGTAAGACGAATCGGTTCAAAGACTTTTTTCTTACCTGTTTGCAACAATGCTTTCATTTCTAATAAACGAGCGTTTGCTTCAGAATAGGAAGTTTCCACATCATCCGTGAAACAACCAGTAATGAGAATGATTTTCTGGCGATAATGATCAAAACATATAACCGAGTCAAATAACATTAAATCCAAATCATTAAATTCCGTTTTATGATTCAATTGAAGTTTTGGTTCACTGTATTTAATGTAGTCATAAGCGAAATACCCAACCAATCCGCCGGTAAAAGGTGGTAAACCTTCAATCGTTGGAGAATGATATTTTTTTAGAATTTTACGAATTTCGTCTTTCGGATGCCCTACTTCTTTTTCTTCTACAAGATTAGTCTGAACATTTTTAATCTTCAACAAATGATTAAAACAAGTAATTTCGTAAGTAGGATTGTATCCCAAAAAGGAATAACGGCCCCATTGTTCATCCTGACTAGCACTTTCTAGTAAATAACAATGATTACTAGCCTGTCGCAGAATGCGCAGCACTTCGATTGGCGTGAATTGATCTGCATATAATTCCATGGAAACAGGAACTCGTTTATATTGATCACAATATTTCAATACCGTTTCATAATTAGGAAACATAGTAGCCCTCCCAAGGACAAAAAAACTCGTCCTTCTAGTACAAAACTATCAAGGACGAGTAATAACCCGCGGTGCCACCTTAATTTACAGGAATCCCTGTACACTTATAGAATACAAACATATTCTTGATTGATTACGTTAATCACACGTCGTAGAGTACTCAGCATAACCTTTGACTACGCCCTCAGCGGTCCATTTGCGAACTTGTTACTACTTAGATTCCACCATCCTAAGCTCTCTTTAAGCACATGTTTTCGTTTGATCTCCGCTTCATCGGTTTTGATGGTCTAATCATAAACGATGTTTCAATTCTTTTCAAGTATTTTCATGTAAATAATGTAAATAAATTGAAAAATGTTTCATATATATTAAAAAAGCCCTTCAAAGAAAGGCACAAAAAAATGACCCAGCAGCTTGCTATCTTCGCAGGGGCACGCCCAACTATTGTCGC
>QUIQ01000015.1 GCA_003480165.1 Firmicutes bacterium AM41-11
CCAATTCCACACAATGGATGTCGTCCACCAAAACGACCTCGTGGATAGTAAGGAGGACCTAAATGCAAGAATTTGAAAGAGCAACTTTTCATAAAGAATCTTTAAATGAAGAAAATACAAGTGGTTCTTATGTATTTGAACCATTGGAAAGAGGATTTGGTACTACAGTAGGAAATACGATTTGTAGTACTATGCTCTCAGATTTGCCAGGGACGAAAGTAATTGCTTTCCGTGTAGATGGAAGTAATGTCGATGACTTAACAGTTGATGGTGTACGTGAAGACGTCATCACCATTGGATTAAATTTAAAAGCAGTTAAATTATTAAATGAAGTAGAAGGACCTGTTTGTTTACATATTTCAAAACAAGGACCTGCGCTTGTAACAAGTGCAGATATGATTTGTCCTGAAGGTGTAACTTTGGTCGATCCTGAACAAGTAGTTTGTAACTTAGAAAAATCTGCTTCTTTGGAAATGGATATTATCATTGCCAAAGGATACGGATATAAGAGTGCAGAAGACAATAAAGCTGATTATGAATTAGCCGATGATATGCATGTCTTAGATGCTATCTTTACACCAATTCGTAAAGCAGAATACAAATCAGAACCGGCTCGTATTGGTTTTGATAAGAAATACGACAAAGTGCACTTTGATGTTACAACCGATGGAACGATTACTCCATTGGATGCAATTAGTACATCTGCTTCCAAAGTAATTGATATTTTAGATTCGATTATTCCTGTAGCTGATTTAGACTTAGAAGAAAGTTTTGCGGTACAAGAAGCGCATGAAGAAGAAACGCAAAAGGTAAATACAATGATGATTGAAGATTTGGATTTATCTGTGCGTTCTTACAACTGTTTAAAACGTGCTGGTATTCAAACCGTTGATGAATTGACACAAAAAACTGAAGATGAAATGATGCACGTTAAAAACTTAGGTAAGAAATCATTAAAAGAAGTAAAGGACAAAATGTACCAATTGAATTTGTTCTTTAAATCATACGAGTAAGGAGGAACAAACGATGTGGAATCGTAAATTGGGCCGTAAGGCAGATCATCGAAAAGCATTGTTGCGCAATATGGCTACTTCATTAATTGAAGTTGGACAAATTGAAACAACAGAAATGAAAGCAAAAGAATTATCTGCTGTTATGGATAAGTTAGTTACTTTAGCGAAAAAAGGTGACTTAGCTGCAAGAAGACAAGCTGCTGCATACGTAAGAAATGTAGAAGTAGATGACCAAGGAACAACAGCTTTACAAAAATTGTTTAATGAAATTGGTCCTGCATTTGCAGATCGTAATGGTGGATATACAAGAGTAGTAAAAACACGTATTCGTCGTGGAGATGCTGCTCCAATGGCTATCGTTGAATTTGTGAAGTAGATTTCTCTACTTCACCTTTTTTTTCAGGAGGGTTGTATGGTTTGTATTAGTGTAGATTCTTTGTTTAAGAAGATGAATGATCGCGTATTATTTCAAGATGTAACTTTTTCGATTCAAGAACAAGAAAAAGTTGCTTTAATTGGTACCAATGGCTCAGGCAAAAGTACTTTGTTGAAAATCTTAGCGCAAGAGGAAACCATTGATGGGGGAAGAATCTTGACCAAAAATGGTTTAAAAGTGCATTTACTGCGCCAAAATCCCGTTTTTACACAAACGACGGTTTGGCAAGAAATTATTCAATATCAGAAACAATGTCCTACGTATCAAGTGAAATCTATTCTGACAAAACTTGGATTTTCGGATTTTGACCTGCCTATTTCAACATTATCTGGAGGACAAAAAAAGCGTTTAGCTCTGGCTATTGTCTTAATGGAACCATGTGATCTTTTATTGTTGGATGAACCAACGAACCATTTGGATGAAGAGATGATCGAATGGTTGGAAAAAGAATTAAAACAGACGAAATCGGCCGTTTGTATGGTTACGCATGATCGCTATTTCCTGGATCGAATCACGGATACTATTTTAGAAATTGATGAAGGAAAGTTCTATATTCATCATGGTAATTATGCGACTTTTTTGGAAAATAAAGCAATTCGCCAAGAACAAGAAGTACAGAAACAAAAGAAGTTAAAAGCTTTGTATAAAAAGGAATTGGCATGGGTAAGAGCAGGCGCTCAGGCTCGTTCGACTAAACAACAAGCTCGACTCAATCGTTTTGAAGATTTGCGAAATCAACGTTTTAAGGACGTTGAAAAATCTTTGAATCTTAGCTCTTTCTCTGCTCGTTTAGGTAAAAAGACCATTGAATGGGAACATCTAGGTATGCACTATGGAAACCATGTTCTCTTTGAAGACTTTTCTTACTCACTTTTACGGCAAGATCGAATTGGTATCATTGGTCGCAATGGTTGTGGAAAGTCAACTTTATTGAATATTTTAGCCGGGGATATTCAGCCAAGTTCAGGCACGATATCTTTTGGGGATACAGTCTTGATTGGCTATTTCCGCCAAGGCGATGAAATGGTTGATCTTTCGATGCGGGCTATTGATTATATTAAGGAAGTAGCGGAAGTTATTCATTATGGGAAAGAAACCTTAACGGCAAGTCAAATGATGGAACGCTTCCTATTTCCGAAACAAATGCACTATACGCCATTAGAACGTTTATCTGGAGGCGAAAGAAGACGTTTATATCTTTGTCGAATTTTAATGCAGGGACCGAATATTCTTTTGTTGGATGAACCAACCAATGATTTGGATCTATTGACTTTAGAAGTCTTAGAGGATTATTTGGATACATTTATGGGAGCGATTATTACCGTTAGCCATGATCGTTATTTCTTAGATCGGGTTTGCGATAAAGTCTTTGTCATGGAAAACCAACATTGGCAAGCTTATACCGGTGGTTATAGTGACTACTTAGAAAAGAAAAAAGATTGTTCTAAATCATCGCAAGAAAAGAAGGTTCGTGAGAAAAGTCGCAGTTCTTTATCGTATTTAGAAAAGAAAGAATTAGAAAACTTACCGGAACAAATGGAAACGATACAGAATCAGATTGATACCTATGATCAGAAGATGCAAGGTGTCATGGATGATTTTACTAAGCTTTCTGAATACAGCCAAAAGCGTTCGGAATTAGAAGAACAGCTGGAAACCTTAACGCTTCGCTGGATGGAATTAGAAGAGAAGATGGAGGAATAAGGATGATTTGGCGTAAACCAGGTTTTATCTTTTGTCTCGCGATGATAGCTTGTTCATTATGGGCAAGTGCTGCTCCTTTTATTAAAAAAGGGTATATGTATTTTTCTATTACGACAACTCCATCTATTTTAGTTTATGCCGGCTTACGTTTCTTTTTGGCAGGCTGTCTGGTTTTATGTTTTGCCAAGTTTCGAACGGAAAAACCGACTTCGCAAAAACTGAATTGGAAACATGTACTGATCTTAGCTTTCTGTCAAACAGCCGGACAATACTTCTTCTATTACATTGGTTTAGCGCATACCAGTGGTGTAAGTGGTTCGATTATTTGTGGCATGGGATCTTTTTTTGCCTTATTGATGGCTTGTTTGATCTTTCATAGTGAAAAGATGACGATGCAAAAACTTTTAGGTGTACTTTGTGGTTTTGTTGGAATTGTATGGTTGAACTTAGGTGGAGATATGGGTGGCACTATCTTTGGCAATAGTTTTGTTTTGATTAGTCAGATTAGTTCCGCTTGTTCCACATGTTTTATCAATCGCTTTACCCAAAAAGAAGATCCGGTGCTTCTAAGTGGATCTCAATTCTGCGTAGGTGGTTGTATATTAATGGGAATTGGTCTAGCCTTAGGTGGTACTTTTCCCCATGGTGCTTGGCAAGGCTATTTGGTTTTGTTGCATCTGGCTTGTGTTTCAGCGATTGCTTATACCTTATGGTCTTTACTTTTAGCGCATAATCCGGTTAGTAAGATTGGAATCTACAATACGATGATTCCGGTATTAGGTGTCTTTTTATCGGCTTTAATTTTAGGTGAGACAAAACAGGCTTTCTCGATTCGTACTTGGATTGCCTTGGCTTTTGTTTCAAGTGGAATTCTTGTTTTAAACAAAATAAAATCGGCTTGAGGGCCGATTTTTATTTGTATAAGGTTACGCGCACAATACCATCAATGCTTTGTACTTTATCTAAAGCTTCTTTGGTTGGTTCTTGTGCAAAGTCTAACATGGTCACTGCAATGTCTCCACGAGATTTATTAACCATGTTTTCAATGTTGTTTTCATCTGTAAAACTATCAGTAATTCGATTGATCATCTTAGGTTTATTATCATGAATCACAACTACACGATAATTTCCATTCCATTCCATTGTACAACGAGGTAAGTTTACTGAGTTTTCAATGTTTCCATGTTCTAAGTATTCCATTACTTCTCTAGCGGCATTCACAGCACAGTTTTCTTCACTTTCTGCTGTTGAAGCACCTAAGTGAGGAATTGGAATACAATGTGGATGACCGGCTAATTTTGGAGTTGGGAAGTCAGTTACATAGACGGCAACTTTTCCAGAATCCAAAGCTTCAAGCATGTCTTCTTCATTGACTAATCCACCACGTGCCAAGTTGATGATCTTTACGCCATCTTTCATTTTTGCGATAGCTTCTTTATTAATGGTATTCATCGTATCTGGGGTTTGTGGAATGTGCAAAGTAATGAAATCAGCATTTTTGTATACGCCATCGATTTCTTTTTCATGTTTAACCCAACGGGATAAACTCCATGCAGCATCAACGGTCATATATGGATCATATCCATGAACTTCCATATCGAAGCGAAGGGCCGTATTGGCAACTCTTCGTCCAATAGCACCACCGACACCGATGATTCCTAAGGTTTTTCCGGCTAGTTCATATCCGGCATATTTTTTCTTTTGTTTCTCCATATCTTTGGCAAGATTAGGATTATTGGTTTGGGTTTTTGCCCATTCAATAGCGTGGTAAATATCTCGACTGGCCAATAACATACTCGCAAAGACTAATTCTTTTACGGCATTGGCATTGGCTCCTGGTGTATTGAAGACGGCAATCCCTTTTTTGGTACAAGTTGGAATGTCAATGTTATTGACACCGGCTCCAGCACGGGCAATGGCTTTTAAGTTTTTTCCATAGTCTAATTCATGAAGGTTAGCGCTACGCACGACAATGGCGTCTTCGTCTTGCGTGTCTTCGCCTACTTCATATTGGTCTGTGAATTGGTCTAAGCCAACTTTCGCAATATTATTGTAGAGTTTAATTTTATACATTATTTTAGATTCTCCTCTTCGAATTTTTTCATGAAGTTAATTAAGTATTCAACGGCTTCAACGGTGCAGGCATTATAGATACTTGCACGCATACCACCAACGGTACGGTGACCTTTAATGTTTACGATGCCAGCTTCTTTGGCTTCGGCAACAAATTTCTTATCTAATTCTGGGTCGCCTGTCACAAATGGTACGTTCATATAGGAACGATCTTCTTTTGCGACATTGTTCTTATATAACTTGGATTGGTCAATGTAGTCATAGAGCATATTGGCTTTCTTCAAGTTGATTTCTTGCATTTTATCTAGGCCACCAATGACTTCTTCTAACCATTGGCAAGTTAGACCAACCATGTAGATGGCCCAAGTAGGTGGCGTATTGAACATGGAACCTTTATCAGCATGAACTTTATACGATAACATGCTAGGTAGTTTATCTTGATCAGCGTGATCCAATAATTCTTTTTTCAAAATAACGATGGTGACACCAGCAGGTCCCATATTCTTTTGCGCACCCGCAAAGATTAAATCGTATTTTGAGACATCAATTGGTTCGGAACAAATGCAGCTGGATAAGTCTGCAACTAATAATTTTCCTTCATGAGGAGGTAATTCTTTGTACTTTGTTCCATAGATGGTGTTGTTCTCACAGATATAAACATAATCACTATCTTCGGATAAATCTTCTTGTTTGATTTTTGGAATATAGGTGAAGGTTGCTTCTTCACTAGATGCAACAACGTTACATTCACCAATTTTCTTGGTTTCTTTAATGGCTTTCTTTGTCCATTGGCCGGTGTTGATTACATCGGCTTTCTTTTTCATGAGGTTTAGTGGAACCATTAAGAATTGAAGGGAACCACCACCTTGTAAGAAGAGTACATCATATTCTTCGGGAATATTCATTAAGCGACGTAAACGTGCTTCGGTTGTATCAATAATATCTTGAAATTCACTGGAACGATGGGACATTTCCATAACGGACATACCTGATCCGTGATAATCTAACATTTCATTTTGTGCCTTTTTTAATACCCATTCAGGAATGGCAGCTGGCCCTGCTGCAAAGTTATAAACTCGTGTCATTGTATTTCATTTCCTTTCGTGACTGACTCCTATTATACGAGCTTCAAAGAGAAATGCAAGAAAAATGTTCATAAATTACATTCATATGTATTTGATAGATAGACAAAATAGAACTTTTTGTTCCTTAAGCTCTAGAAGATAGTATGGTATACTTATGTTATGAATCGATTAATGAGAACCTGGGGACTCCTCTTTTTAGCTATGTGTTTATTTGGTTTTGGGGCTAATAAAGTATTTCCTAGTACCGAAAAAAAGCCGAAAGAATCACAAAAGACAGAAACGACAGCAAAAAAAGATGATACGGCCTCTTTTACTTTTATGGGTGTAGGTGATAATTTACTGCATGATGTTATCTTTCATAACAACGATTATTCGATGAAAGATATTGATTACAACGATATCTACACCAACATGAAAAAGTATACAAAAGAAGATATCAACTATATTAACTATGAAACGATTTGTGCGGGGACGGAAAATGGTCTAACTTTGGATGGTTATCCTTCTTTTAATGGTCCGGCGGAATTCAATGATGCGGTTGCCAAGGCTGGGTTCAACTGGTTTAGCCTTTGTAGCAATCATACCTATGATCGGGGAACTCTAGGTGTTTTGACAGAGTTAGAGTACTTAAAGAAACATGAACCAAACGTAACAATTACCGGGGCTTATGCTTCGAAAAAAGCGGCTGAGAAACCAACCGTAATTAATGTCAATGGTATCAAAGTTGGTTTAGCGAGTTATGCCTATGGCTTTGAATCTGAACCAAGTGGAGATCCAGATACCAAGTGGATGGTGAATAAAATCAGTGAAAAGAAGATTCGTTCGGACATGAAGAAATTGAACAAAGTAAGTGATGTACAAATTGTATCTATGCATTGGGGAACGGAATACCATACCAAACAAAATGCAGAACAAGAAAAATATGCCAAGCTATTAAATGAGCTGGGTGTAGAAGCAATTATTGGAACGCATCCTCATGTAATCGAACCGGTAGAATGGATTCATGGTAAGAAACAAGATACTTTATGTTACTATTCTTTAGGTAATTTGATTAGTGCCCAAAATGCCAATGAAAATATGATTGGTGGTATGGCTCGTTTTAAATGTTCTTACAATTTTAAAACGAAAAAAGCAAGAATTAGCAAGGCGGAATTTATTCCGACTATTACTTATTATGATGCCAGTTATAATAACTATGCTCTTTATACGATAAAAGAATGGAATAATACCTTGGCCCAAAGTCATGAAGTGACTGTTTCTGAAGGTCAGGATTTATCAAAGATATATGTTCAAAACTATGTGAAGGATGTTATGAAGAACGTGAAAGGAGTCAAGGTTGTCTTAAAATGAGTCAAAGAAAAATTATTGTAGAAAACCGGAAAGCTCGTCATGAATATGAACTCTATGATCGCTTTGAGGCGGGTCTTGAACTAAAGGGAACCGAAATTAAAAGTATTCGTTTAGGGAAAGTACAATTGAAAGATAGTTATATTAGTATTCGTGATGGACAGGCTTTGATTAAGGGAATGCATATTGCCCCTTATGAATTTGGAAATCGCTTTAATCATGACGAAACCAGAGATCGGCGTTTATTGTTGCATAAAAATGAGATCTTAAAGCTGGATCAATATACGCGAATCAAAGGATATACGGTAGTACCGGTATCGCTATATTTAAGCAAAGGTTTAGCAAAGCTGGAAATTGCGCTTGCCAAGGGTAAGAATTTACATGATAAGCGGGAAGCAAGTAAAGCACGAGATGCGCAAAGGGAAATTCAAAAGGCGTTGAAAAACCAATACTAGGATGATATACTATAGCATCCTGGGGGTGTTTTTGGTATTCGATGAGTAAATGTTTGGATAGAACCACAGCCGCGAAGGAACGCGTTATAACCAAAATTAAATTAACTGCTAAAAATAAATTAGCTAACATCTTTGGTGCAAACCAAAGCATGGCTTTTGCTGCTTAATTAGAGTCTACGTTTGACTTGCAGCCCCTTTATTGATCTTCGATCTCTTTATCAATATTGCGTGAAAAACTAAGAGACTAGTAGATGGTATTAATTCGCTACCATTTATGAAATACCTAGAATCCCATCAATGATGAATTGTTTCCATCCAATTCCATTGATTATTTTGATGGAAAAAGCTGTAAACGTTGTATCGTGGGACTTTGCTTAGACAGGAGTTCGACTCTCCTCACCTCCACCAATAGCCAATTTAGCTTTTATATAAAGGCTTTTTTATTTTTGTGGCCACATTTTGGCCAACTTTTTAAGAAATTTTATTCTACAACCGCATTAAACGGTGTTGCACTGGTTATGTTTTCCAGTGTCATAATATTATCTCTTTTTTCTATTCAATTCTGTTATCGGCAAAATCGACTTCTGCATGTAGCCAAGTATAATAAAAGTACCGATCAACTTGTGAAGGGTAAACGCTGGGTCCCAGAATGGGGTAGGTGAATTCATCACCGAGTATTCCTATGTGCCTGGGGTTGATCTGTTTTTTTATTATCTTTTTATCTTTTCAAGCTTTCAACGAATCCATCAGGATTCTTTTTTATTTCCTCAATGATGAAATTTACCAATCTTTCGGAGTATGTATATGATGTAGAATTTCCTAGTGAATGTTTATATGAATATTTGATATTATTTTTGATGTCATAAAATTCTATAAATAAATTCAGAACATAGGAGTTAAAGCCTTTTTTGTATCCAAGTTTAATATTTGATTTAGAAAATCTGCTGTTTACAACTGTAATTACATTGTTAAAAGTATACTTATGAGTGCTTGCTGGATCTTTTAGCTCTTTGATGATTGCAACTTTATTTGATGATTTACTAGCCATTGTAACGAAAAAGTCAGCTTCATCTTTCTTTTTTGTTATATATAGATTTTGCTTAATCGGAATAGCAAACTTATCAGAATCATATTCTTTCGTTAATACGTCAATTTGATTAGATTGTTGAATAAAGCGTTCTGCAATTTCTGGAGGGTATTTCAGTCTGATTTGTTCATTTGACAAAGGCTCATAATTTGTGGCGATAGTTAAAAAATTTTGAGCAATGTATTTTGAAATATCTATATTGTGAAATCGTTTGATTTCGTTTACAAAATTTAAAACGCAAGCTTGAAATAATGGTGCGTATTTTGCTTCGTAGTCTTCGGTAATAAAATGAGTGCTGATATTTCTAAGCTCTATTATTTTTTCTAAGTTTAATCTGATTCTATTATTTTTATCCGAGTATATTTTTTTAATTGTTGGTTCTAAGCTTAAAGTACGTGTAGCTTTATCGCTGTAATAAATGTTCTCATTTCGGTTTAGTAGTTCAGCTTTTAACATGAGTTCCCATGCATTGCATATAAAAAACTAAATCCTTCAATTCTATATTTAATTGTTGGCTTATTATAAATTTCTAGTCCCATAATAAATGCTTCAACGCTTTTATCTACTAAATTTTGTTTGATTTCTGCCATAGTAATTTACCTTCCTATAATTAATAATTTCCGTAAATGCTATAATATTCGTATCTCATCTACTAGTGTAGAAAGAGTTCCTTAAGGCGTACAATCAAGTGCGTCTTTTGTTAATAAGATATGGAAAGCCAAAGACGTAAACGTAAATAAGATTAGAAAGCTGCTTCCTATGGGAGTGGCTTTCTTGCGTATATGCAGAAAAGAAGCCTTATATCAGTCATGTAACCTTTTGTTTGATGGTAAAACTGGTTGTTGAATACATAGCAGATGAACTGGCATGAATGATTGGAATCGGTATGCATGCACCACACAATCTTGATTGTTGCGCGTAAAATGAGACCAAGTGGCATACTGGTTATGAATATTGTTTTAACTGTTTCTGGGTTGTGTTAGTCTTATATGTGAATATATGTTATGCAAAAATGTTGGCATACCTAAAAGAGAACGAATCAAATAGAGGGATACTATGAATACTGTAAAAGTAAAAAATGTTGAAATTGGTACGGGCTTACCAAAAATTATCGTCCCAATCGTTGGCCGGACGAAGGAAGAAATTTTAGCTGCCGCAAAGTCTTTTGAAGACGTTGCCATGGATATTGTGGAATGGCGTGTGGACTGGTTTGAAGGGGTATTCGATTTTGCCCAAGTACAAGATTGTGCGCAGGCTTTACGCAAAGTCTTAAAAGATACACCTATCTTATTTACTTTCCGTACTTCTAAAGAAGGGGGAGAAAAAGCCATTGAACTTGAAGATTATGTGGCTTTAAATAAAAACATTGCGGCAACGGGTTTGGTTGATTTAGTCGATGTGGAAGCCTTTTGTGGCGATGCATATGTCAAAGAAGTGATTTCTGCAGCCCATGCATATGGTGTAAAAGTTGTAGCTTCAAACCATGACTTTGATAAGACACCTTCTCAATCGGATATTGTATACCGGCTTCGCAAAATGCAAGATCTAGGTGCGGATATTCCGAAGATTGCTGTAATGCCACAAAGTAAAGCTGATGTTTTGACCTTGTTATCGGCAACGGAAGAAATGGCAACGAACTTTGCGGATCGACCCATCATTACGATGTCTATGGCCGCAACTGGATTAATTAGCCGTTTATGCGGAGAAGTATTTGGATCAGCTGCAACATTTGGTGCCGTTGGCAAGGCTTCTGCACCTGGTCAAATGAATGCAAAGGATTTAGAAACGATATTATCATTATTACACGCTAGTCTATAAGAAATGGGAAAGGTCCAGAAATCAAAGTCGGTTTCTGGGCCTTTTGAAAAGCGTAAAGTGATTTTTGTGAAAATGTCATATGCTTGAACTGGAAAGGTTTATATTGATTCTCATCATCTACCTTATTTCATTGCCAGTTATTTAACCACAAGTTGCCAAGTTGTGGATTCAAGTCTTGTAGAGGCCTACATGCAAAAAGGAAAACTATGATATAATATCGAAAACTACAAGGAGATTAAATTATGAATCAATTAGAGGAAGCACGTGCGAAGATTGGTGAATGTGATAATCGGATTATTGATGCACTAATTGATCGTATGGCACAAGTACAAAAGATCATTGCCTATAAAAAAGCAGCTGGAATTCCTATTTTAGAACCTGAACAAGAAGCGAAACAGACAAAAGTTTTAGAAGATAAATTAACTGATAATGAGTTTGAAGATGAAATTTTAGATATCTTTAAGTACATTATAAAGAACTCACGTAAAGTACAAACGAAGGCATTGTTTGACTACAATGTGTTCTTGGTTGGCTTTATGGGTGCGGGGAAAACGACAGTTGCCAGCGAACTAGAGAAAAAGTTGGAAATGAATCGTATTGAAATGGATGACATGATTGCCCAAAAACAAGGTATGTCGATTCCAGAAATCTTTGATACATATGGCGAAACCTATTTCCGTGATTTAGAGAGTAACTGTTTAATTGAGCTGCAAAAAGTTAAACAATCCATTGTTTCTTGTGGTGGTGGGGTTGTCATGCGTGATGAAAATGCCGAACATATGAAGAAAAATGGTCGGGTTGTCTTGTTGGAAGCAAGTCCTCAAGTGATTTTAGAACGTGTAAAAGACAGTAATGATCGTCCCATCTTAAATGGCCATATGAATGTGGACTACATTGAACAACTCTTGGCTAAGCGAAAAGAAAAGTATCAAGCTATAGCCGATGTCGTTGTGAATACCGATCATAAGACAGCATCGGAAATCGTGGATGAAATTATTGCGAAATTAATTGCTTTTGATAATGAAAAGGAACAAAAATAGAGAGCTTTGCCTCGCTTTTTTTCGGTGAGAAAAATGTTAGAAATATGTACAGGAAGTTTGGCGGATTGTTTGGCTGCAGAAAAAGGCGGGGCAAAACGCGTAGAATTAAATAGTGCTTTAGCTTTAGGTGGTTTAACACCAAGCCTGGCAACCTTGCAGGCGGTAAAAAAAGTAACCGATTTAAAGGTTCAGTGTATGGTGCGGGTGCGCCCAGCTGGTTTCTGTTATGACAAAATGGAAAAAGATTTGATGTTTGCGGAAGCCAAACAGCTGTTAGAAAATGGTGCGGATGGAATTGTCTTTGGCTTTTTAAGGGAAGATTGTACCATTCATCAAGCCTGGACCAAAGAAATGGCCAATTTTATTCATGGATATGGAAAAGAAGCCATATTCCATCGGGCTTTTGATCAATGTGTTGATCCAGTAAAAGCTATGCAAGTCTGTATCGATTGTGGTATTGACCGCGTTTTAACCAGTGGCCAACAAGCCAAAGCCATCGATGGCCTAGCTTGTTTAAAAAATTTGCAGGCCCAATTTGGTCAAGCAATACAGATCTTAGTAGGTAGTGGAGTCAATGCCAAGAATGCAGAATACATTATGCAAGAAACGGGTATTACCAACTTGCACTCTTCGTGCAAAGGTGTCAAATCAGATCCAACAACTGTTTCGAATGCTGTTTCTTTTGCGGTAACAGAAGGGAATCAATATGATTGCGTTGATTCACAAGTGGTAGCGGATCTTGTGCACTGCTTTAAACAGTTAAATATGGATTTATAAAAACGTCTTGTATCAAATTGATACAAGACGTTTTTTTATTTTCCAGATTCAATCATGCGTTCAATCGCATGCCGTGCAGAATCCATCAAGGCAGGATCTAATATGATTTCTTCCTGGTCTTTTCCAGAAACCATATTGTATACATCGACTAAGGTCGTAGCTTTCATATTGTGGCAGACACATTCGATGCTTAATGGATAGAACTTTTTATCTGGGCAGGCAAATTGGAGATGTTGGACAATGCTGTTTTCTGTTCCAATCACAAATTCTTTCGCCGAACTTTCCTGGGCATATTTCATGATACCTGTAGTCGAGCCAGCATAATCGGCAAGTTCGGTTACTTCTTTACGGCATTCAGGATGGACTAAAATTTCTGCCTCTGGGTGTTGGGCCCGAGCTTTTTCCACATCTTTTTTGGTGATGCGTAAATGACTTGGACAACCACCCTGGAAGGTTTTGATATTCTTTTCTGGGCATTGTTTTGCGACCCAAGATCCTAAGTTTGGATCAGGAATAAAGAGAATATCTTTTTCGGGCATATTTTTTAGAATATGGACGGCGCTGGAAGATGTGACAATATTATCAACGACTGTTTTTAATTCAGTTGTCGTATTGATATAGGCAACAACGGCGTATTCCGGATATTTTTCTTTTAACATTTGGACATCTTCTTTGGTCATTTGTTGGGCCATAGGACAACCGGCATTGCGATTGGCTAAATAGACATGTTTTTCTGGCGATAAGACTTTCACGGTATCTGCCATAAAACGAACGCCACACATAAGCACATTTTTATTAGGAGCTTTTTGGGCTTGGAGACTTAATCCAAAAGAATCTCCGGTATAATCGGCTATTTCTAAGATATCTTGGCTTTGGTAGGCATGGGCTAGAATCAAGATGTCTTTTTCTTTCTTTAGACGTAGAATTTCTTCTTGCATTTCTTTAATATTCATAACTTCACCTCAAGTTCGCGTCTCATTATAATAGGTGACAAGACAGTTGTCAATATACTGTCTTTACAACAAACTTGACAGATGCTATAATGCCAAGCGTCGGAAAGAAGATGGAGATATGAAAACAGACGTTTTAATCGTAGGATGTGGCTGCTCGGGTCTGTATGCAGCCTTACAATTGGATGAAGATTTAGATATTACCATCCTTACAAAATCAAAGGCAGAAGATAGTGATTCCTTCTTAGCACAAGGAGGAATTTGTGTATTAAAAGATGAGTCAGATTACCAGGCATATTTTGAAGATACCTTAAAAGCTGGTCATTACGAAAATGATAAACAATCCGTTGATATTATGATTCGTTCGAGTCAGAATGTCATTCAGGATTTAATTTCTTATGGCGTAGACTTCCATAAAGATGAAAATGGGAAACTGGATTATACCCGCGAAGGAGCCCATTCACAAAAACGAATTTTATTCCATGAAGATGAAACAGGAAAAGAAATTACGAAACATTTACTAGCTAAAGTACGTCAATTAAAGAATGTGAAGTTACTGGAATATACAACCTTAGTGGACTTAATTGAAAAAGATAACACCTGTTATGGTGGTGTAATTCGGAAAGCAGATGGCAGCATTGATATGATTCAAGCCAAGTATACGATGTTGGCTACTGGTGGTATTGGTGGTGTTTATCGTCACTCGACGAACTATCGTCATTTAACAGGAGATGGTATTGCTCTAGCGGTGCAACATAAGATTGCTTTAAAGAATGTGAATTATGTACAAATTCATCCTACGACGTTCTATTCTCCAGATGAAAAAGATCGTTCGTTTTTAATTAGTGAAAGTGTACGTGGCGAAGGGGCTTTGTTACTGGATAAAAATATGCATCGTTTTGTCAATGAACTTTTACCTAGAGATGTTGTCACCAAAGCCATTTATGCCCAAATGGAAAAAGATCATACGACGCATGTCTGGGAAGATCTACGTCCGATTGGCCATGAAGAACTCGTTAAACACTTCCCCCATATTGTTGAACATTGCCACAAGATGGGCTATGATCCGGAAAAGGAACCGATTCCCGTTGTTCCTGCCCAACACTATTTTATGGGTGGTATCGATGTCAATAAGGAATCAAAAACATCGATGGAACACTTATATGCGATTGGAGAAACAGCCTGCAATGGGGTACATGGTAAAAACCGTTTGGCAAGTAATTCGCTCCTAGAATCTCTTGTCTTTGCCAAACGAGCAGCCAAAGATTTAATGGATAGCGATTGGAAGGCACAAGATTTTATCACAATCGAAAAACCCGATGTTTCTAAATATGCAGATTCGAAGAGTCTGTCGCAACAATATCGCCAACTTGTCCAAACCGAAATAAAGAAAGCTGATTCGAAAAAGGAGAACGAAAATGTTTGATTTGACAACTTTACATCTTCAAGTGGATCCCTTGATTCGTCAAGCCCTACAAGAAGATATCAATAGCGAAGATGTATCTACCAACTGTGTTATGCCTTGTGCAACTCTGGGTTGTGTGGATTTGATTTGTAAAGAAGATGGTATTCTCTGCGGTCTACAAGTCTTCGAAAGAGTCTTTACTTTACTGGACGCATCCGTACAAACCACTTTTTTCTTCCATGATGGAGACAGAATTCATGTTGGTGAAAAAATTGGGGAAATCAAAGGGGATATCCGCATTCTTTTATCTGGTGAAAGAACGGCTTTGAATTACTTGCAGAGAATGAGTGGTATCGCAACTTATACGCATCAAATGGCCCAGCTATTGGAAGGCACATCCATCTGGCTATTGGATACTCGCAAGACAACGCCGAACATGCGTATCTTTGAAAAATATGCGGTACGTATTGGTGGAGGACATAATCACCGTTATAACTTAAGTGATGGTGTGATGTTAAAAGATAACCATATTGCTGCGGCTGGTGGTGTAAAGGAAGCAATTGAAATGGCTAAGGCCTATGCACCTTTTGTACGTAAAATCGAAGTGGAAGTTGAAAATCTTACGATGGTAAAAGAAGCCGTTAGTGCTGGGGCTGATATCATCATGTTGGATAATATGAATCATGACCAGATGAAAGAAGCCATTGATTGGATCGATGGTCGGGCTGAAATTGAAATTTCGGGAAATGTCACAAAAGAAAACATTGACCGAATTAAAGATTTAAAGGTAAACTATATTTCAAGTGGTGCCCTAACACATTCGGCTAAAATTTTAGATTTATCCTTAAAAAACTTACATGCGATCTAAGGAGGGACTTTCATTGACGGGAAAAGAGAGAAGAGCGAAAATTGTATCTATTTTAGAAAAGTCCGTACAACCTGTATCCGGGACCGCTTTAGCTAAACAATTGGGAGTATCCCGTCAAGTTGTTGTAACTGATATGGCTTTATTGCGGGCAGGAGATATTTCCATTCTTTCTACTAATAAGGGGTATTTACTCTTAAAAGAAAATGAAACCACACGGGTCTTTAAAGTCCACCACACCCAAGACCAAGCGCGTCAAGAGATGAACTTGATTGTTGACTGTGGAGGAAAGCTGGAAGATGTCTTTGTCTATCATAGAGTCTATGGGGTTTTGCGAGCAAACTTAGATATTGCTTCACGTTTGGATGTTGAGGCATATTTAAAAGAGATTGAATTGGGAAATTCTTCACTGCTCTTAAATGTGACGTCGGGATACCATTATCATACGGTTTCCGCAAAAGATCAGAAAACCTTGGACTATATTCAGACCAAATTGTCCCAAGCTGGCCTATTAGCCCAATTGCAGGATTATGAACCAGTTGATTTTTGGGATGAAAAAGAATAAAACTTTGTTTTGAAGTAAAAGAAGGAAACATTTCCTTCTTTTTTTGTTAAAATACAAAGTATGGAAAGAAAAAAAGAACAGCGCCAAGCTGAATTGTATCGGATTCTCTTGAATCAAGGAAAAACCAAAGTTCGTGATTTGGCTATGCAACTACAGGTGACTCCCGAAACGGTGCGCAGTGACTTATCGGATATGGTCAACCAGCGAAAAATCATTCGGGAACATGGTTATGCCCGCCCAATTTCCAGTGTTGCCGAAGTTCCCTTTCGCATGCGGGAAATGGAAAACCTCCAAGAAAAACGTAGAATCGGCTTTCGGGCCCTACACGAAGTCAAACCCAATCAAACCGTTTTTCTAGATGCCGGAAGTACTAGTGTGCTAGGGTTACCGGCCTTAGCCCGAAATGCGAATATTACCATTGTGACCAATAACATTCCTTTAGCGTATGAAGCCGGTTTACTGGGCTTTCAGGTAATGGTTTGCAGCGGAGCTCTATCCAATGTTGGCTTACGAACGTATGGTGTCATCAGTAGTGAAATCTTACGCGATTTAACCATTGATTGTGCGATTCTTGGTTGTGATGGCATCGATTGTGCAAAAAACTTTACGACCTTGGCGTTTAATGAAGTAGGTATCAAGCGGGTGGTTTTATCCCGCAGCAAGCGAAATATTGTGATGATGGATCAAACCAAGTTTGAATCCAGCGCTTCCTTTAATTTTGCTTCTTTTAAAGAAATTGACTGTTTAGTGACATGTGCTTTACGTCCGGAACAAAGGGAAAAACTGAAAATGATTCCCGAAATTATTGAGGTGTAAGATGGCGAATAAAAAAGATGAAAGACAATCTAAAATTTATCATATTCTACTAGATGAAGGACGTGTGAGTGTTAAAGAACTGGCTCAGCGTTTATTGGTTACCCCAGAGACGATACGCAGCGACCTAACCAATATGGAAGATCAAAGAAGAGTGATTCGTGAACATGGTTTTGCCCGACCTTTATCGACTTTAGAAGAAGTGCCAGTACAAATGCGGGAGCAGGAAAATCTTGATGATAAAAGACGTGCGGCCATGCGGGCTATGGAAGAAATCGAAGATAATCAAACGGTTTTCCTTGATTCCGGGAGTACGATTCTATTGGGCTTACCAGCCTTATCCTTTAAGAATGTAACGATTGTAACCAATGGGATTCCTTTGGCCTATGAAGCAGGGTTGTTAGGCTATCCGGTAATCTTTTGTGGCGGTCAAGTATCCAATGTTGGTTTACGAACCCATGGACATTTTTGTATTGATGTCATTGATCGAATACAATTTGATGTAGCTTTAATGGGAACGGATGGTCTGGTAGGTGCGGATAGTTTTACGGCGCTAGCCTTTAATGAAATTTCTATTAAAGAACATATCATGGCCCATTCTAAAAAGAATATTGTGGTAGGGGATCGCTCAAAGTTTGAAAAGAAAGCGGCCTACAATATTGGCAAGTTTCGGGATGTCGATGTCTTTGTGACCAATCCTTTAAATGAACAAGAACGAAAAATGATTCGTGAAGTAAAGAAAGTAATAGAGGTGTAATTATGCGAATTTTATGTATTGGAGATTCAAATACTTGGGGTTTTAACCCGGCAAATCAATTGCGCTTTGAAAAGCGTTGGACGCGCTTGTTACAAGCGTATTGTCTCGATGATGAAATTATTGAAGAAGGACTAAACGGACGTACATTTGCGTTTGTGGATCCGTTTTGTAAAGAGCGATGTGGTCTAGATGCTTTGCCTTCGATTTTGCGTAGCCAAGATCCGATTGATTTAGTTTTAGTGATGTTAGGTACCAATGACTTAAAAACGATTTTCCATGCGAGTGCCTCAGGCATTGCCAAGGGAGCACGAAACTTTATTCGTGAGATTCAAAATCCATATTACTACAATTATTCGGTTCCCAAGATTTTGATGATTTCTCCGATCCTATTAGGCGATTCGCTTTTAGAGATTGAAAAGGTTTATGGCGATTTTGATGCCCATAGTATGGAACAATCGAAGTATTTAGCCCAAGAGATCAGAAAGGTTTGCGATACGTATCAAGTAGATTTTATGGATGCCAGTCAATATGCACAGGCAGGAAGCTTGGATGCAATTCACTTGGATGAAGAAAATCATGCGAAACTGGCTCAAGCCATTTATGAAAAAATTCAAAGAGTAAGAAAATAGGATCAGTTTTCTGATCCTATTTTTGCGTCTATTAAGGTTTTTTCAAAAGCTTTTCCGGCTCGTAAACAAGTGATTAAACAGCCTTTTTCTTTGTCATGATAGACAGGCTTTACATGAGCACAGTCTAGCGCTCCAAGCTGGGCTTTGAAGTTTTGGTTGAGTTGGACAATCAAAGGCCGTAAGGTTGGTATCATATCATGGGCTTTGGTTGGGCAGACCATTTTAGATAGGGCGGCAATACAGCCAACTAAGGCTCCGCAGGTACTACCGATAAACATACCACCACCAAATCCGGCCATACAGCGCAAGTCTTCTTCATTGATTTCTAATTGATAGGTTTCATTACAGGCACGAAGTAAAGTCTCCGAGCAATTATACCCTTGGGTATAGTATTTTTGAATATTGTTTTCAAGTTGTGTCATAACTTCCTCCTTATTTTCCCAAGCAGAATTTCGAGAACAGCGTATCAAGTAAATCTTCGCGATGTACTTCGCCAAGAATTTCTTTTAAATGATCATGGGCGGCTTGGATATCAATTTCTACAAGATCTGGTTCTACGCCTTGTTCCATAGCTTCTTTGGCTTGCAGCATATCTTGTTTGGCTTGATTTAAAAGACCAATTTGACGTTCATTGGATAACAGGGGTTGTTCGGTTAGAACATCTTGTTGATAGAGATCTTTCATGGCTTCTAATAGGGCATCAATCTCTTTGTTTTGCGCACTGATCCAGATGCCATCGGGATGTTTTTCGGATTTGACATCTTTTTTATTGTAGATGATCAAACGATTTTTATCTTTGGTTTGTTCTAAAAGATCTTCATCTTCTTTCGTTAAAGGTTGGGAACCGTCTAAAATCAATAAGACAAGTTGGGCCTGGGCTAATTTTTCCTGGGTTTTTTCAATACCAATTTGTTCAATGGCATCGCTTGATTTTCGCAAGCCTGCGGTATCGATTAAATTGAACTGGGCAGGACCAATGTGAATTTGCCCTTCGACTAAATCACGGGTGGTACCGGCAATATCGGTCACAATGGCTTTATCTTCTTCGAGCAGGGCATTGAGTAAAGAGCTTTTGCCTACATTGGGGCGGCCAATTAATACGGTATCAATCCCTTTTTTGGCCAATTGTCCGCATTGTGCTCGACTTAAGATCTTATCGAGTTTTGTTAGCCATTGTTTGGTCATAGGTAAGAGTTCTTCCGTCGTTAATTGTTCGACATCTTCGTACTCGGGATAATCTATATTGACTTCAATTTGGGCAATGATATTTAAAATGTCTTCAATCAAAGGTTCTAAGAGTTTTTTTACGCTGCCCTGAATTCCTTGAATGGCCATGTGAGAGGCCGTATCATTGCTGGCTTCAATCATATCTTCTACGGCTTCGGCCTGGGATAAGTCAATGCGTCCATGATAGAAGGCTCGTTGGGTGAATTCTCCGGGTTTTGCCATTGTGGCGCCATGGCTTAAAACTAAAGATAAAATTTTGCGGGTGATATATACGCCTCCATGGCAGTTGATTTCGACAATATCTTCGGTGGTATATGTTTTGGGTCCACGGAATACAGAAACCAAAACTTCATCTACGACTTCTTTGTCATCGTCTAAGATATAGCCATAGTGAATGGTATGACTGGGAACATGGCGAATATCTCGACTGAAGATTTTTTGTACGATTTCAATGGCTTGATCACCAGATACTCGGACAATGGAGATAGCGCCTTGACTTAAAGCTGTGGAAATCACAGCTATGGTTGAATCAAACATAGATTTCCTCTCTTTTCTGCAAATATCTTAACATAAAAGGCGTATACTAGGGAAAGGAGATGAAGATTATGAAGATGTATACCCAAGATCAACTTGATCAAGTTGTTGATGCCTTTCAGGCGCATAAAGTATTGGCCTTACCAACGGATACGGTTTATGGTGTGGGGGTTTTATATGGTGATTTAGCCGACCTTGACCATTTAAAACATGCCAAACATCGTCCGGAAACCAAACCGATTCCGATGATGGTCAGCAATTTAGAACAGATGAAACAGATTGCCAAAGTGGATGCCAGAACCGAAAAGCTGGTGCAGACTTTTTTACCAGGTCCGCTAACCTTGGTGTTACCAGTTAGTGAGACTTTAGATCTAGCGTACACCAATGGGAAAAAGACCGTGGCGGTTCGTATTCCAGATGAACCTTTTGTGTTAGCGGTCATTGAAAAGCTTGGCAAACCATTGTTAGTAAGTAGTGCCAATGTTTCCGGAAAACCAGCGGCAGTTTCGTATCAAGAAGCGATGGATAATTTACCAAATATCGATGGAATTATTCAAGGAGAATGTAAACAGTTGGAGGCAAGTACAATCGTGGATTGTACCCAAGACAAACTTAGTATTTTGCGACCTGGACCAATCCTATTAAAGGAATTGACAAACTGCTTGTAATTGGATAAGATAACGACGTTAAGGCTGTGAAGAGACGAGTACTTTATTGGTTTACAAAAGAGAACTGATGGTTGGTGCAAATCAGGTGTAAAACAATTTAGGAATAAAAACTTGGAGCTGTTTGTAGATCCTGCATTAAAGGATAATAAGGTTTTCAGCGAAAGCTGAGAATAAAATAGGGTGGTACCACGAACATTTCGTCCCTTGGGGCTGTGTTCGTGTTTTTTTATGAAAGAGAAGGAGAAAAGGATGAAACAAAAATTAACGCAACAAGAACAAGTACGTCGCGATAAGATGAAAGACTTGATGGATATGGGAATTGATCCCTTTGGACATGCTTTTAAAAGAGATGCCAAATGTGGAGAAATTGTAGCTAAATACGATGGATTCTCAAAAGAAGAATTGGAAGAAAAAGAAGTTCATGTAACGATTGCTGGACGTATTATGCGTAAACGTCGTCAAGGTAAAGCTGGATTTATGAATGTTCAAGATGTTAGTGGAGATATTCAAATCTATTGCCGTAAAGATGTTTTAGGCGAAGAACAATACGAAATCTTCAAGAAGAATGACATTGGAGATATTGTTGGAATTGAAGGCTTGGTCATGAAAACCGATCATGGACAATTGTCGATTCGTGCTATGCAATATACACACTTATCGAAAGCACTTCGTCCTTTACCAGAAAAATTCCATGGTTTAACTGATACAGAAGAACGTTTCCGTCGTCGTTATGTCGATTTAATTATGAATCCTGAAGCTAAAAAAGTCGCTTTAACACGACCAAAGATTATTCGTGCCGTGCAAGAATATTTAGATGGACAAGGTTTGATGGAAGTGGAAACACCGGTTCTTCAACCTATTTTAGGTGGAGCAGCAGCACGTCCTTTCGTTACGCATCATAATGCCTTGAATAAAGATTTCTATTTGCGTATCGCAACCGAACTTCCTTTGAAGCGTTTGATTGTTGGTGGTTTAGAAGGGGTATATGAAATTGGTCGTTTATTCCGTAATGAAGGAATGGATGCAACACATAACCCTGAATTCACAACGGTTGAAGCTTATGTTGCCTATAGTGATTTACATGGCATGATGGATTTGATTGAAGGTTTATTTAAATCGGTATCAATGAAAGTATTAGGTACAACGGATGTTACATATCAAGGTACAGAATTGCATTTTGGACAACCTTTCAAACGTGTCACTATGTGTGATGCCATCAAAGAAAAGACGGGTATTGATTTTAAAGCAGATATGACTTTTGAAAAAGCTTGTGCTTTGGCCAAAGAACATGATATTGAATTAGAAAAGAAACATAATTCTGTAGGTCATATTATTTCCTTATTCTTTGAAAAATATGTAGAAGAAACGATTGAACAACCAACTTTTGTATATGAATATCCAATTGAAATCAGTCCATTGGCTAAGAAAAATGCGGAAGATCCTCGTTTTACCGATCGTTATGAATTATTCATTTGTGGCCATGAATATGCGAATGCGTTCTCAGAATTGAACGATCCAATTGATCAAAGAGAACGTTTTGAAAAACAATTGGAATTACGTGAATTAGGTGATGACGAAGCCAACGAAGTAGATACAGACTATGTAGAAGCTTTGGAATATGGTATGCCTCCTACAGGTGGTGTTGGTTTAGGTATTGACCGCTTTGTCATGTTATTAACAGATCAACATACCATTCGTGAAGTATTGTTGTTCCCAACCATGAAGACGATTGGGGATGGAAAGAAGAAAAATGAAGGATCTACAAAAGTGGAAACACCAAAAGTAGAAGAAGAGAAGATTGATTTCTCTAAAGTTAAAGTAGAACCTTTATTTGAAGAATTTGTGGATTTTGATACTTTCAGCAAGTCCGATTTCCGTGCGGTAAAGGTTAAAGAATGTGTAGCTGTTCCTAAATCTAAGAAATTGTTACAATTTACCCTAGATGATGGAACCGGTACGGATCGTACGATTCTTTCTGGTATTCATGCATATTATGAACCAGAAGAATTGGTTGGAAAGACATTAATTGCGATCACAAACCTTCCACCTCGCGCTATGATGGGTATTGATTCTTGTGGAATGTTATTAAGTGCAATCCATGAAGAAGAAGGCGAAGAAAAACTTCATCTCTTAATGGTCGATAACCATATTCCAGCTGGGGCAAAATTGTATTAAAAAAAAGCGAAACTAAAGTGGGTGATTTCAATAGAAATTGCCCATTTTTAAAAAATGAAAGAAGGAAAAATAATGGGATTCTTGTTTGTGGCAATGGGAGGCGCTATGGGAGCTATGGCGCGATATGCGATTAGTTTGTTTCCAGTGAAAACAGAGTTTCCGCTACTTACATTAATTACGAATATTATCGGGGCAATTTTAATTGGTTTTATTGTTGGAATTGCCAATACGCGTAGTGTATCGGATCATTCGGTTTTATTTTGGAAGACGGGTGTATGTGGTGGCTTTACGACCTTTTCTACTTTTTCTCTAGAAGCCTGTAATTTATTCATGGATAAACAATACTTTTTAGGCGGACTCTATGTCTTGTTGAGCTGTATGGGATGTATATTGGGTGTTGTATGTGGAGAAAAACTCTCTGCCATTATTAAGTGATAAATAAAATAAGAAGATAAAAGCGTAATGCCATACTAGATAGGGGAAAAGCCATCTGTGATGGAACCTTAAATTGAGGATTTATAAAGAGGAGCAAGATAAATGACAGAGTGGGAAAGATTGCAGCAAGGGCTTATATATAATGATTTTGACGAAGATTTGTTTGAACGAAGAGTTGCCGCAAAGAAACTGTTTAAAGCATATAATAAGACCAATGATGATGAGGGAGAATTGCGTGATAAAATTTTACAGCAGTTATTTAAGCAGATTGGAAAAAATGTTTGGATAGAGCCAGATTTCAAATGTGAATTCGGAAAAAACATTACGATTGAAGATGATGTGTATATCAATTTTGGTTGCATAATTCTTGATTGTGCCGAGGTGACTATTGGTTCATATACATTGTTTGGACCGAATATTGGTTTGTATCCGGTTAATCACTCAACTGATGCACAAGAAAGAATCAACGGAGGTTGTTATGGTAAGCCAATCCATATTGGTAAAAATGTATGGCTTGGCGGAGATGTAAAAGTTCTTGCAGGGGTCACAATAGGAGATAACACTATTATTGGAACAGGTAGTATCGTAACGAAAGACATTCCGTCAAATGTGATCGCTGTTGGCAATCCGTGTAAGGTAATTCGAGAAATAACAGATAAGGATAAAACGGAGTATTCAAAAAGAATGAGGTTGAAATAAAAAAATCAATAAGCGAAATGCAGTGGCTTGTTGAGAAATGAGCTTTATAGATATTTCTTATGTCTAATGGATTAGGTTTATATCCGAATCATATCTTTGAAAATGATGGGTAAATTAGGACAAGTAGATAAGAAAACTTGTTGGTAATGAAAGTGGGATAGAAATGAAAATCAAAATCGATGATCAACTTTATTCTGTATATCCAGATATTCGCTTAGGACTACTTCAGTTTCAAGCGGATGTAAAAGAATCGGATAAGAACTTTTGGGAATGTATGAATCATACGGTACTACCCCAAGTACAAAAAACAATCGAAGGAAAACAGTGGAATGAGATTCCTGGTGTTAAAGGAAGCCGGGCTGCCTATAAAGCTTTCGGAAGGAATCCGGGAAGATATAGAGTTTCTTCTGAGGCTCTTTTACGAAGAGTTCGTAGAGGAGATGCACTTTATACGATTAATTCTGTGGTAGATGTAAATAACTTGCTTTCAATTGAGAGTGGGTTGTCGGTTGGCTCGTATGATTTGAATCAGATTCATGGTACCATCACCTTTAGAAAAGCTGAAAAAGGGGAAGGATATACGGGAATTGGTAAAGATTTTCTAGATATGGAAAACATGCTGGTTCTTGCGGATGAGGAAGGAATCTTTGGTAGTTCTATGTCAGATTCAACTCGGGCTATGGTAAAAGAACAGGCAAAAAAATGTTTTGCTTGTCTTGTATTGTTTTGAAAAGGATATTGATCTTTTGGCCTTGTTAGAAAAAGCCCAAGTTTATTTTCAAAGATTTGCGGATGCCAAAGATTTCGTATCCTGGGTATTATAAATAAACCTATCCTATATAGGATGGGATAGGTATAAGCTGATATCCTTTTAGAAGAGGGAATCGGCTTTTTTCTTTGTAGCTTTGCGTAGATTCCCAGATTTTTTGCCTGTATGATGAGTTTAGAAGTGTTGATTTGGTAAGTGGAATGAGAAAAGATAAAAGAAATGATACAAAGACCAAATCGTTATACGTACAGGAGGAAAGAAGATGGCAAAAGAACAGAGATTTGAAGTGATTTATTCGCAAGGGAAGCTAAGTACTACCGAAATCTTGGTGGATAAAGAAACAGGTGTGCAATACTTGTTTCATCAATGTGGTTATGCGGGTGGATTGACACCATTGATTGATCAAGATGGAAATCCTACTTTGTACCATAAAGAAGATGAGTAAGAGGAAGAATGATGAAAAAAGCAGTTGTCTTTTATTCGCTTTCGGGAAACACCCAAGCTGCTGCAAAAGAAATTGCTGAGGGGATTGGTGCCGATTTGATTGAACTGAAATTGGTGAAACCATTTCCGACAGAAAAGTCAAAACAATTAGCGCTTGGTGGCATGCAGGCAATGTTTGGCATGAAACCTGCTATTCAAGAATTATCTAAGAATATAAAAGAATATGATGTATTGATTTTAGGAACACCTATATGGGCGGGTACGATTGCTGCTCCAGTACATAGTTTTCTTAACAAGTATCAAGTTTTGGATAAGATTGTTGCCGTTTTTACTTTTAGTGGTGGCGGTGACAACAAGCGATGTATCGCAAAATTGTCGAAGCGTTTACCGCGTTTAAAAGTGGAAGTGGCCCTGGCAAATCGCGATAGTGATTTGGCTATACATAATGCAGATAAGATTCATCATTTTATTAAAGAAGTGGAGCGGCTTGTTTAAAATTAAATAGATAGATTTTGTACTTTTTGAAATATAGGTTTCTTTGTATACATATATTTTGATGAAAATCGACCATTTAGGTGATTTTTTTATCCTTTTTAATTTTAAATTTATAATAAATAGTAGATTCGTTTTTAATTTACCATAAGAACTATATAATGAAATTGTTGGAGGACGATAATTATGGAAAACTCATTAAAACAAATTGTGAAAGCACAAAAAGCCGGTAAAGCTGTCGGAATTTATTCTTGCTGTAGCGCTAATGAATATGTTGTTAAAGCAGCTTTATTAAAAGGAAAAGAAGATAACTCATGTGTATTGATTGAAAGTACCGCAAATCAATGTGATCAATATGGTGGTTATACAGGTATGAAACCTGCTGACTTCAAAAGCTTTGTTGAAGGTATTTGTGATGAAGTTGGATTTGATAAATCGAAATTATTCTTAGGTGGAGATCATTTAGGTCCACTTACTTTTGCTTCAAAAAATGAAGAAGAAGCTATGAAAGAATCAGAAGAATTGATTCGTTGCTATGTCGCAGCTGGATTCACAAAGATCCATATTGATACAAGTATGCGTGTAGCAGATGATGATACAAATACGCGTTTGAGTGATGAAACAATTGCACGTCGTGGAGCTCGTTTGGCAAAAGTAGCTGAAGAGACTTATCAAGAATTGTTGAAGACAAACCCAGATGCTGTAGAACCTGTATATATTGTAGGTAGTGAAGTGCCTATTCCAGGTGGTCAAGAAGGTGGCGCTGCTGCAGATTGTGTACAAGTTACTAAACCAGAAGATTTCAAAGCTACATTAGCTACATTTGAAAAAGCGTTTAAAGAAAATGGCTTAGACCATGCTTGGAGCAATGTTATTGGTATTGTTGTGCAACCAGGTGTAGAAGAAAAAGATGCTGGATGTACAGAATACGACCGTGAAAAAGCAAAAGATTTATGTGCGGCTATTAAAGACTATGACAATATCGTATTTGAAGGTCACTCAACGGATTATCAAACAAAGATTAAATTAAGAGAATTGGTTGAAGATGGAGTAGCTATCTTGAAAGTTGGTCCAGGACTTACTTTTGCGATGCGTGAAGCTTTATTCGCTCTTGCTTATGCCGAAAGAGAAATGTTAGGTGATCAAGGTAGTCACTTTATGGAAGTATTAGATCAAGCAATGCTTGCAGATCCTAAACATTGGCAAAAACACTATGTTGGAACAGAAAAAGAAATTGAATTGAAACGTAAGTTCTCTTTCTCTGATCGTTGCCGTTACTATATGCCAGAAAAGAGTGTAGTAGAAGCTCGCGATAAGATGATTGAAAACTTTAAAGATGGAGTCCCGCTAAACTTATTGAGCCAATTCATGCCAATTCAATATACAAAAGTGCGTGAAGGCCGTTTAGAGAATAAACCAGAAGCTTTGATTATTGATCGTGTATGCAATACGATTGATGAATACTTGTATGCAACACATCAAAGCGAATTATATTAATTTTGAAATAACGTCCTTAATATCTCTCCTTTAAGGAAAAGAGCATCTCGATGCTCTTTTTTTGTGAGATTTGTAATCGCTTGCACAAATTCTTTATAATTTTTCATTTTTATTATTAAAAATGGAACTTTGGGAGCTTAAACTTGTTTTGTCACACTTTTTGGGTGAATTATGTGAATTTTATCTTAAAAAGTTCTATTTTTTTCATGCCTTTTGAGGGGGTTACAAATGTCATTTTGTCAAAAAAGATAAGAAAAAAACGTAAAATATGAAAAAAAAGCGGATGAAAAGGCTTACTTTTGCGGATTTTGATAAAAATGAACAACACAAGCATAAAAAGCACAAAGAAATCTGATTTAAAAAAATCTATAATAATGGTGCAAGGAAGAGAAATCCTTAGGAGTACTTATCCTAGAACAGAAAGGAGAATGATTTATGCCTAATATCGTTTTAGTAAGAATTGACAATCGTTTGATTCATGGACAAGTTGCTACGCAATGGTGTGGAGTTGTTGGAGCTAATTTATTATTAGTAGCTAACGACGAAGTTGCTAAAGACAAGATGCGCCAAGGTTTAATGAAAATGGCTGCACCTGGTTATGCACAAACGCGTTTCTTCTCAGTTGACAAGACTATCGCAATCATTGACAAAGCCAGTCCTAAACAAAAAATTGCAATTATTTGCGAAACGCCACAAGACGTTTTGAGACTTGTGGAAGGTGGTGTTCCAATTAAGAAAGTAAATATTGGAAACATGCACATGTCAGAAGGTAAACGTCAAGTTGCTACTTCAGTTGCAGTAAACGACGATGATGTTGCTGCCTTCAAAAAAATGCAAGACTTAGGTGTCGAATTAGAAATTCGTCGTGTACCTGATATTGCATCAGAAGATATTAACAAATTATTTGAATAATATCGGATTTAAAAATTAAATGGAGATTGGAGAAAAATATGAACGTAATTGAAATTATTTTATTAGCAATCGTTACTTTTATTTTCGCTATCGACCAATTCTCATTAACCGAAATCGCTTATCGTCCTATCGTTGCTTGTCCTATTATCGGAGCTATCTTAGGTGATGTTCAAACAGGATTAGTAATCGGTGGTACTTACGAATTAATGATGATTGGTAACATGCCTGTCGGTGGAGCTCAGCCTCCTAACGCCGTATTAGGTAGTGTTGTAGCAATGATTTTCGCAGTTAAAGCTAAAATGGATATCAATGCCGCTTTAGGTGCTTGTATGATCTTCGCTACTTTCGGACAATATGTTGTAACAATTACATTCACTGTAATGTCAGGATTGATGTCAAAAGCTGATGCAGCTGCTGAAGCTGGAAATCCTAAAGGAATCACAAATGTATGTAACATTTCAATGTTAATCTTAGGATCTTTATTCGCAGTTATCTCTATCATCGCTTACGTTGGTGGAATTGCAATGTCAGGAACATTGGAAGCATTATCTACTAACGCTTCATGGTTCATGGGTGGTTTAAGTGCTGCTGGTGGAATGATGCGTTTCGTTGGATTCGCTATCTTGTTAAAGATTATGTTAGCAAACGACATGTGGGGTTACTTATTAGCAGGTTTCGTATGTGCATTAGTTATCGGTAATATCGAAGCTTTAAGCTCAGCTTGCTTGTTATTAGTAGCATTCGTTGGTATTGCTATCGCAATCAACGACTTCCGTGTAAATGGAATCAGTAAGAAAGTAGAAGAAGGAGGATTCTCTGATGGCATCTAAGGATAATTTAAAATATGTAGATACTAATCCGGCTCCTCGTGTTAGTAAATCTACTTTAACAAAAATGATCTGGCGTTCATGCCAATTGCAAGCTGCTTTCAACTATGAAAGAATGCAATCTGCTGGTTGGTTATGGGCAATGTTACCTGGTCTTGAAGAAGTTCATACAAACAAAGAAGATTTATCTACTTCAATGGTAAGTAACATGGACTTCATCAATACGCACCCATTCGCTGTAACATTTGTTATGGGTATCGTATTATCAATGGAACAACAAAAAGTTGATGTACAAACTATTCGTTCTGTACGTATCTCAGTTGCTGCTCCATTAGGTGGTATTGGTGATGCATTGTTCTGGTATACTTTAGTTCCTATTACTGCTGGTTTAACAGCTAATATGGCTATCAAAGGTTCTTTATTAGGACCAATTCTATACTTCATTATCTTGTTCGCTTGTGAAATGGCATTACGTTATGGCTTAATGTACTGGTCTTATAACTTAGGTATGAAAGCCGTATCTATGATGACTGAATATGCTGAAGAATTTACACATGCTGCATCTATCTTAGGTGTATTCATCGTCGGTGCTTTGATTGCTAACTATGGTGGCGGAACTCAATTAGGTATCTCTATTGCTAATGGTAAAGGTGATCCTATCGTAATCCAAAACTATTTGAACATGATATTACCTTGCATCTTGCCATTATTGATCACATTATTGATGTTCTTCTTGATTAAGAAAAAAGGTTGGACACCAGTTAAATGTATTGGTTTGATCTTAGTAATGGGTATTGTTGGAGCTATCTTCGGTATCTGGTCTGGTTCTTATACACCATTAGTACCAGTTCCTTGGACTGTAGCTTAGTAAGCAATACTGGCATAAATTAATCTCAAAAAATTAAATTTGCAACTGAAATGGTCTTTGTTCAACAAAGACCATTTTTTCTGTGTGCCAGGCATGGTGCATATCTAGAGAGTTGAAACGTACTCTTTACCAAAGGTAATAGACCCTAAGGCATAGCCAAACCAAGGGTGTTCATCGTGAGGTGAAATCTGAAAGAAGGTCTAGGCAAACCGTTGGTCCGAAGTACATGAATCACATCAGGCCAGTCGTATGGATAAGTGTGCCATACAACGTAAAGTCCAAATAGCTATTGAATACGAAGGGTAAATGTGGCGGATAGATGAAAAGAAAGATATGTATCTTACCCTGGGAGGTCTTACGAGCGGAACAATCCGTAGTAACAACGAATCGTAAGAAGTCAGCAGAGGTCATTGTAAAGGGAAACCTTGAAGGACCAAACGAAACTTAGCTTTCGAGTTACATAAATTGTATTCAGTTTCCTTAGAATAGTCTGTATTGAACCCACGTGATACTTAGGGCTGGGAAACAGAAAGCGAAGGAAAGGAGAAAGTAAAACATATCAGATATATAAGGCCTACTATCACTAGTAGACCATTATCAAATAGTACATGTTTATTAAGTTTTGAACCGCCGTGTACCGGTCGGTACGCACGGCGGTGTGAGAAATCGGCTCTCTATTCAGGAGAGCCTCCTACTCGATTTCAAGGAATTCTAACGTTAGAGAATCTGTACAAATTTTTTAATTGTTTGTCTGCCTATTAAGTGGATGAATCAACTTCTTCTTTCTTCTCTTAATTTGCTGAGATAAAATATAATTGATTAGACATATCTAACTATGAAGGAGAACATCCATGAATAAAAGTGTTTGGGATTTATATGCACCCATCTATGAAAAAGCGATGCGCATGGATCAGAAATACTATCGGTACATGTATGATCGCATTCCTGTACTAATTCAAGACAAAATCGTGTTGGAGATTGCTACGGGGCCAGGCTTATTGGCTAAGCATATCGCTTATGCTGCAAAAAGTATCATTGCCACAGATTATTCTGATGGGATGATTAAAGAAGCTCGTAAAGGCGTATATGCCAAAAAGTCTTTCCTTTGAAGTGGCAGATGCCATAAATCTTCCTTATGCAGATGGTTCATTTGATGTTGTAATAATTGCCAATGCAATGCATGTTATGGAGAATCCCGAACAAGCTCTATCCGAAATAAATCGCGTACTTCGATTTAACGGAATTTTGATTGCACCAAATTTTGTCGGACATAAGGCCGGGATTGTTAGTAAGATATGGAGTGGTATTTTATAGCTTACGGGGATTCGCTTTGATCATCAATGGACAAGTCAGGAATATCTACAATGGCTAGAAAATCATGGCTGGAAAGTGACGTTCTCTAAGCTATTGCCATCTCGTATTTCATTGATGTATGTGGAGTGCATTCGAAAAGCAGGGGTGTGAGTACTTTGGATATCTAAATTATCATAGGGTCGGGCATAGCCTCTAAATTATCGTAGAGTCGTGCTCGTCCCATTTAACTGTGTTTTATGCAAATAAAAAAGCCTTCCATTGTAAAATCATATTTGGTCGTTTGATTTTCATTGGAAGGAGTGATTCTTATCACCGAAGTGATTATAACAGAGATTCTTAATATAAGCCAAAAAGACCTGCTGGACATTTCCACTTATTCTAAAGGAGGATTTTTATTTTATGATTTTTAATTCTAGTTTTTTTCGCTATTACAGAAACTCTACATTATTTTAGAAATTAAAAAAGCCGTGGATCCTTTTGATTCACGGCTTTGCTTCCTATTCTACTTTTTGTATTTTTCTGCGGTTTCTGCATCAACTAGAGCAAAGTGTTTTTTACTTAATTCTTCATATTTCTTTGCGTTTTCTAAATCATGTTTGTTTTTATACATGATCGAAATTAAGTATTCGTTGACACCTTTTTGACGATCTTCCATGTTTTCTAGTTCTTCTAATAATTCTTTTAAATACTTATCATTCTTTAAGATGTAAATGTTGTAGACACGATTGGCTTCTGCCTTCATGCGATCGTTTGGCAATTCGTTGATTAAATCCAGATATTTTTTACTGTTTTTCTTATCTTTAAGTCCGATGAAGAAATTGAAAGCTTTCATGTAGTAGTTTTCTTTTTGTGAAGTTGTTAGAGGCATTTCACATAATTCTTCTAAGTATTTAATAGCAGCTTTCTTATCTTGTTCTACAATAGCTGCATTAAACTTTAAATCTAATAAACTGGATTTAGGAAATAAGAGCTTAACGCTTCGACTGTCGATTTTTTGATTAAATTCTTTAATCTTTCCTTGTTGTAAATAGGATACAAGATTTTTGTATGTCCTAGTTTTTAGTGTGTTGATGATGGTGAACATAACCAGAGCAACAACAATTATAATAGCAATAGTTCTCATAATATAAATAAATCCCTTCTGTAACAGTATTATTATATCGAAAAATACTTTTTGTTCCTACTTTTTGTTAAAAAGTGTAAAAACATTGGGTGTTTCGCTAACCTATTTTCCCTATAAACGCGTTAGAATATTGATAGTGGAGGTAATTGTTATGATTATTCAAAGTAACAGAGTTTGGATTGCTGGTCAATTTATGGCTGCGCAAGTAGAAGTAGAAGATGACAAAATTGTTAATGTTTACGATTATGGAACTAAGGATGTAGATGTAGATTATGGAAATGACCGTGTGGTTCCAGGATTTATGGATATTCATACCCATGGATATCATACTTGGGATACCAATGATGCAACGCCAGAAGGTTTACGTCACTGGATGAAAGAAATCACAGCAGAAGGTGTTACAAGTATTTGCCCTACAACTATTACCCAAAGTCATGAAGTATTATCAAATGCTTTAAAGAATGTAGTTCGTGTCGTTGAAGAAGGATATGAAGGTGCCGAAATTGTTGGTATTCATTTTGAAGGCCCTTATCTAGATCAAAAATATAAAGGTGCACAACCAGAACAATATTGTATTAAACCAGATGTAGAAGAATTTAAACAATATCAAGAAGATGCCAAAGGTATGATTAAAGTCATCACGATGGCTTGTGAACACGATGAAGACTTCGCGTTGACAAAATATTGTGCTTCTCATGGTGTATTGGTTTCCCAAGGACACTCTGGTGCAACTTATGAAGAAGCTCGTCTTGCGATTGCGCATGGTGCTATGTCAATGACACATGTATTCAATGGTATGTCTCCATTCCATCATAGAAATCCTGGATTGGTTGGGGCAGCTATGCGTTGCCGTGATGTTTATGGAGAAGTAATTTGCGATGGAAACCATTCTAACGTGAACTCTTTAAACAACTATTATATGGCAAAAGGTAGAGACCATGTCATTATGATTACTGATGCCTTAATGGCTAAAGGTTGTCCAATTGGAAGTAAAATGTTATTTGGTGGTCAAGAAATCGAAGTGTATCCAGATGGATCTGCTCACTTAACTTCTACCAAAGGTTTAGCTGGTAGTACTTTACAAGTAAACCGTGGTTTACAAGTTGTTGTTGAAAAAGCGGGTGTTCCATTTGATTATGCAATTAACTCTTGTACAATCAACCCTGCTCGTGCATTGAAATTGGATGATCATAAAGGAAAAATCTGTGCGGGATATGATGCCGATATCGTTGTATTAAATGATAACTATGATGTTGTGCAAACTTACGCAAGAGGTAAAGCTTGTAAATAATTGTTTGAACTTTGAGGCAAGACAGAAATGTTTTGCCTTTTTTTTGTTGCATAAAAAAACCAATTATAAGAGGAGGAACCTTATAACTGGTTTCTTTGTAAATCTTCAAAGAAGATAGGAATTGGTTTTATTTAGATTTTTTGCGAATCATTAAAGAAATGTATTTGAAGCCAATGAAAGCAGCAAATACGGCGATGATATAGCTGACAACGATTAATGGTTTATTGCCGGAAACATTCTTTGAAACAAAGGTATTTACGACTAATAAGATTGCTAAGGCAAGATATAAGAAAATGCGTACCATTAATTCATTCGTTGATAATTCAATCATTTGATCAATCGGCTTAACTTTTTCTTGTTTCACAAAGCCAACGGATTGAGGAGCCTTTTTTAAGAAACTGCGATATCGATATTCTAGGAAACCTCCAATGACAACCGTTAAGCCAATGCTTAAGAAGATGTTTAGCTTAAATAGAATATAGAATAAGATAAAGGCAATCAGAGCAATTACGTAGCGTGATTGGTAAGTCCGAAAGGTTCCTTCTTTATCTGCTAAGATTTTATAAGCTATATTTTTTCTTTTATTATAGTAGATTGTGTTTCCGTGTTTATCTTGATATATATTTGGTCCACTTAATATTGCATTTTTTGTATTATCATTCTTCTTTTTCTTCATATTTTTCACCCTCCTATCTTATTATAAGCTAAATATTGTTCATTAATTAATTATTTTTTTGTACAATTTAGTAAGCTGGTTGAAAAGTACTCTCTGGAAAATATAATAAAGTTGAACAAAGAAGTTGAACGTAACTACGAGGAGGAAAAGTATGCTATTCAACAAGACAGAAGAAGAATGGAAAGAACTTAAAGGTTATTGGACTGCAAAAGAAATTTTGCAACAACCTACTACTTGGAAAAAGACACTTGAACAAGTAAAAGAAGAAAAAGATGCCATCAAAGCATTCATTGAAAGAACAACGAAAAATGACGATTATGACATCATCCTAACAGGAGCTGGAACAAGTGAATTCGTTGGAAACTCTATTTTCCCATATTTACAAAAGAAATATAACTACAAAGTTAAATCTTATGGAACAACGGATATTGTTGCAGATCCAGAAAGCTACTTATCAAGAACTAAACCAACTTTATTAGTAAGTTATGGTCGTTCTGGTAACTCTCCAGAATCCGTTGGTGCTGTTAATGCAGCAAATGAAGTATGTGGTGACAACATTGAACATTTATTCATCACTTGTAACCATGAAGGAGCTTTATCAAAATTTGCCGAAGGTAAAGAAAATTGCTATGCAATTAACTTAACACAGGAAACATGTGATCAAAGTTTCGCAATGACTTCTTCTTATTCAAATATGTACTTAGCTACTTTGTTAGCTTTCAATATTGATGAATTAGATGAATTCAGTGAAAAAGTTGAAACAATCATCGCACATGATCAAGCTTTCTTAGATAATAATTGGGAAGCTGCTAAACGCATTGATGATGAATTCGATTTCGATCGTATTATTTACTTAGGAAGCAACAACTTAAAAGGTGTTTCACAAGAATCTGCTTTGAAGATTTGTGAATTAACAGGTGGATCTGTTGATACAGTATTTGATACGCCAATGGGATTCCGTCATGGACCTAAATCCGTTATTAAAGATAGCGCATTATGTGTTGTATATTTAAGTGATGATCCATTTACTCGTCAATACGAATATGACATCATCAAAGAAATGAGTCCAGAAAGAAAAGGTAACAAGATCTTAGTTGTTTCTTCTAAAGATGACGACATTAAAGATTTAGTTGATTACTTCATTTCATTTGACAATGGTGTAGATTTACCAAATGTATTATGTGGTTTGGAATATATTACAGTTGCTCATATTATTGCTTTGTTTAAATCATTGAAACTCGGATTTACACCAGATAATCCATGCCCTACTGGAGAAGTAAACCGTGTTGTTAAAGGGGTAACTATCTATCCTTACACTAAGAAGTAGGAGGTCTTTATGGTAGGAATAATTTTGACTGGACACGGCCGTTTTGCAGATGGATTGACAAGTTCAGTGGACTTGATTGCAGGTCCTCAAAAAGACTATGTAGCAGTTAATTTTGAACACGAAGTAGACGAATTGACGACTGACTTAAATGCTGCTTTTGACCAATTACAAGATTGCGATGGAGTTATCGTCTTTACCGATTTACAAGGTGGTTCACCATTTAAAACAGCTGTAGAATTATCTGTAAGCCGTGAAAATGTAGAAATCATTGCCGGAACAAACTTGCCAATGTTGGCAGAAGTTATTATGGCTAGATCTATGGGATTAGACTTGGATACATTAGCTAGTATGGCTGTTAATACCGGAAAAGATCAAGTAACTCGTTTTGAATTGGCTTCTATTATGGGAGATGACCAAGACGAAGATAACGAAGATTTTTCAGATGGAATCTAGAGGACTTGTTTTATAAATAATTACGTAGCAGAGTAGAACGAGAACTTTTAAACATAAGATTCAAAAAAAGGCAGATCTTACAATTGTAAGATTTGCCTTTTTAAATGATTTTATTTCCGTATTCCGTAGGACTGATGCCAAATTCTTGTTTGAATCGTCGAGAAAAATAATGAATAGAAGAGAAACCAAGAATACTCGCAATTTCGGAAATGCTGTATTTACTTTCTTTGATAAGCATTTTACTCTTTTCCAGTTTAAGATTGCTGATATATTCTTTTGGTGCAATATTTAAATGGTTTCGGAATAAGGATTGTAAAGAGCTTCGACTGATCGCAAAGGTTTCGCAGAGTTCTTCCACATTAAATGAAGTATAGATGTTTTCGTTAATGTAAAGAAGGATTTCATTCAACAACTCATTCTCAAATTTTTGTTGCATTGGGGTTCCGGCATTTTTATGATGCGATTTCGATGTGCTGCGTAATAAATCTACGATCAACTTTTCAATAGAAATAATCATCATATCTACATCATAGGCATGATTGAAATCATTGGATTGGACAAAGGCTTCAATGGATTTACGCATCTCATAATCAATATCAAAAACACGATCCGTAATAGCTCTTTTGTATTTTTCACGAATGTTTAAATCGAAAATGATGGTTAAGTAAGAACAAGATTCATTTTGGGTTTGTTGTTTATGGTATTGTCCAGGTCCATAGATAATTAACTGATTGCTGGATAGGGTATACTCTTGCCCATTAATTGTCGTATGAAGTTTTCCGTTATCGACAAAAGTAATTTCCCAGTAATTGTCGGATTCTCCAGGAAAATTATAATTGGAACTACGAATATTATAATAATAGGCAATCAATTCTTTTACTTGAATCGAAGGACGCATTCGATCATAAGCAAATGTTCCTTTGAAGAATAAATTTTGAATAATGGTTCCAGGAATGAACGCTAATTCGATTTTGGCTTCATTTCCTAAAGTAATGAAATTAAATAAGGTTCCTTTATTGATTTTGACGGTACGATGAATGACAAAGGTATCGTAATTTTCGCTGTTGATATTTTTGGTGACCACCAACATACAAATACCTTCGATGGATTTTAGATATACATCATCACTTGCTTGTAAAAAACGATTGATGTTTGTATCTTGTACAGTAATTAAAAAATTGTTTTCATGATAATCGCTCATGGTTTCGGATTCGGAAAAAACCTCGCCATACTTTAAAAAGGAAACACTGGAAGTTTTACTAAACATATGACCTCCTTAGACACTCTTTTATTATTTTAATATAATTTTTAATGAATGAGTAGAGAATTCGTTTGGTTTCAAGGAATTTGCACTTATAGTTGAGCTTTGAAAAATAATCCTTATATAATGAATTCAAGAAAAGAGAGAAGAATATGATGCATAAAGGAATAAAAACACTTTTGGTTTTTTGTTTATTACTGTGTGGCTGTAAATCCCAAAACATCGAAAAAACAAAACCGAAAAAAGCGACGAAGGAATTAAGTGCGGAGCAGAAATTAGATCAGAAAGTCAATCAATGGATTGATTCTCATGGTTTAGAAGAGCAAGTTCTACAGATGTTTATGATTACACCTGAAGCTCTTACTGGAAGTGAATCTGTTTCGGTTGCCGATGATTCTTTTAAAGCGAGTCTAGAACAATATCCAGTCGGTGGTTTAATTTTTTTTTGCACAGAATCTAGAGAATCCAGATCAGACAAGAAATTTACTTTCAACGATTCAATCCGATTATTCTCAGATGGGATTGTTTGTACCATTTTTCAGTGTAGATGAAGAAGGTGGGGTTGTGGCTCGGATTGGCAATAATCCCAATTTTGGCGTAGATCAGTTTGGGCCTATGTGGGATATTGGCCAAAGCCAAGATTCCCAACAAGCGTATGAAGTAGGAAAAACCATTGGTACGTATTTGCATGACTATGGTTTTAACATGGACATGGCTCCGGATGCCGATGTTTTAAGCAATTTCAATAATACGGTTATTGGTACACGATCTTTTGGATCAGATCCACAACTTGTCAGTCAGATGGTTCATGCGGAAGTCGAAGGCTTTCAAAGCACCCATGTAGAACCGGTGATTAAACATTTTCCTGGACATGGCGGAACGCTCGGTGATACCCATGAAGGATTTGCGTATACAGATAAAAGTTTGGATCAATTAAAAGAGTGTGAATTGATTCCTTTTCAAAATGAAATCAATCAAGACATTCAAATGATTATGGTATCACATATTTCCGTTCCGAATGTCTTAGGGGATAATACACCAAGTAGTTTATCGTCCGTTATGGTGCAAGATCTTTTGCGCGACCAAATACATTTTGATGGCATCGTAATAACTGATGGTTTGGATATGGGGGCCATTGTGAATGCCTATGATTCGGCGACAGCTGCTGTTATGGCAATTCAAGCTGGGGATGATATTTTATTGATGCCAGAAAATTTTTCTTTGGCCTATCAAGGGGGCTTAGATGCGGTAAACCAAGGTGTGATTTCCAAAGATCGTATTGAAACTTCGGTACGTCGCATCTTACGGTATAAGTATAGAAATTTAGTATAAAGATATGAAACAGATTGAACAAATTACGCAAGGATTATGGGATTTGCAGGATTGTTCGTATCGCGACTTTCAGGCAAAACTTATTCCTACGCTAGATAAAGAAAAAATCATCGGGGTTCGTACACCTGCTTTGCGCAAGTATGCCAAAGAAGTTATGCACCATCCCCAGGTAAAAGCTTTTTTGTTGCGATTGCCCCATACCTATTATGAAGAAAATAATTTGCATGGAGAGTTGCTGTGCCTCATGTATAAGAAGGATTTAGAAGGGTTTCTTGCGCAATTAGAAAAGTATTTACCCTATATTGATAACTGGGCTACTTGTGATATGTTAGCGCCTAAAGTATTTTGCCAGGATCTTTCTTTGGTCTATCAAAAGATTCAAACTTGGTTAGCTAGTGAACAGGAATATACTGTTCGTTTTGGCATTGTGAGCTTGATGCGCTTTTATTTGGATGAAGCTTTTCAACCCGAAATGTTGGACCGCTTAATGCAGGTACAATTGGATACGTATTATGTAAATATGGCCCTAGCCTGGTATTATAGTATGGCTTTAGTTAAGCAATATGAAGCGGTGATTCCCTTATTAGAAAATCATGTTCTAAAGCCATTCGTTCATAACCAAACAATTCAAAAAGCGTGTGACAGTAAACGCTTTTCCCAAACGCAAAAAGCTTATTTTAAGTCATTAAGATGGAAAGGATGATAAAGATGAAGATTGTTATTATTAATGGAAGTGCTCGTAAAGGAAATACGCTCACAGCAATTCAAGCCTTTTGTAAAGGCTTGTCTAGAGAACATTCGGTAGAAATAATTCAAGCAGATCAATTGCATATAGCACCCTGCAAAGGTTGTGATCATTGCCAGTGCATAAAAGGTTGTGTGGATCAAGATGATACCAATCCTACTATTGATAAAATTGTTGCTGCGGATTTTATTCTTTTTGCCAGTCCAGTCTATTGGTGGGGAATTTCGGCTCAACTGAAACAAGTCATTGATAAGTGTTACAGCAAGGGACAATTGTTGAAACATAAAAAAGCGGGAGTGCTTGTTGTTGGCGCTGCAAGTGTGGATAGCATTCAATATTCATTGATTTTCCAACAATTTGATTGTATAGCCGCTTATCTGGAATGGAATCTGAAGTTTAAAGAAGCTTTCTCAGCTGGAGATAAAGATGCCTTATCCAAAGCAAAGGAATCTATTGAAAAGCTAGAAGAACTAGGCAAGAAACTATGTTAATGGATACATATACTGGCCAACAATTTGATCCTATGCAGATGCAGGAAGAAAATATCTGTATTGAAGATATTGCCCATGCACTAAGTTTGATGTGCCGTGGTGGTGGCCATATTCGTACGTTTTATTCCGTTGCCCAACATTCCTTAAATTGTACAAAAGAAGCCAAAGCCCAAGGCTATTCTAAAAGGGTACAATTGGCGTGTTTATTGCATGATGCCAGTGAAGCCTATATTGCGGACATCATACGTCCTGTTAAAGCACACTTATCCAATTATTTGAAAATTGAAGATCAAATTATGGCTTGTATCTGGAAACAGTTTGATTTAGCAGATTTAAGTCTGGAAGAACAGAAAGCCTGGAAGAAAATGGATGATCTTTTGTTGGAACAGGAATTAAAACATTTGATGCCAGGAAAAGAAAATCGTTTCATTCCTGTTTTGGCTTCAATTCCAGATCTTCGGCAAAGAAACTGGCAAGATGTAGAACAAGAATTCATTCAGTGTTTTAAAGATTTACATGCATAGTTTTATGCATGTTTTTTTGAGCGTATTAAGAGGCAGAAAAGAGAAAAAGTGGTACACTGTACGTGTAAATATAATAAAGAATAAGAAATAACAATAAAAAACAATAATTATATCTTGCGAATGAAAAGGGAAAATCTATAATAGGGGTAAAGGAGAGTCGTTATGAATGCTGAACAGAAAAATCGTATTGAAGTATTGAAAACACGTATGTTGGAGCAACCTCGATATGTGAGTATTGAGCAAGCTTTAATCATCACAAAAACCTATCAAGAGCATGAAACAGATTCAAAACAAGTCAAACGTGCTTGGTCTTTATATAATGCCTTAACGCAAATTGAAATTGGGATTGAACCCGAAGAACTAATTGTAGGAAATCGAACCAAAGGAGTTCGTTATGGGGTGGTTTTTCCAGAAAGTGGAATTTCTTGGGTAGACCGGGAATTTGAAACAATTCCTACGCGTCCGCAAGATAAATTTTTAGTGCATCCCGAAGATATTGAAACCTTTCGTAAAGTAATTGTTCCGTATTGGAAAGGGAAGAGTTTAGAAGATATCGTTCATCAGAGAATTGGGGATGAAATCAGTGAGATATCTAAAGTAGTTAAGATCAATCAAACCGATCATGCCCAAGGACATATTTGCCCGAATGTGAAAGAGTGGTTAGAACTTGGACCAGCTGGTGTCATTGCGAAGGCTGAAAAAAATTTAGTTGGAGCCAATGCCAGCCAACAAGAGTTTTATCGCTGTGTGATTTTAGTTATGCAAGGTGTGCAAAAGTTTATGCAGCGCTATGCAGATTTATTGGAAGAAAAGGCAGATTCTTATCCAAAGTATACCGCTTCGATGCGTGAGCTTGCCAAGATTTGTCAGAATTTACAGAATCGTCCAGCACAATCTTTCCATGAAGCTTTGCAGTCAACGTGGTTTTTATTTGTGGTTCTCCATATGGAATCGAATGCATCCAGTTTCTCTCCTGGTCGTTTAGATCAGATTTTATATCCTTACTATCAAAAAGATTTGGCAGAAAAGAAAATGGATGATGATCAAGCTTTAGAGATGATTGAATGTCTCTGGTTAAAATTTAATGAAATTGTCTATTTACGGAATAAAAATAGTGCGAAATATTTTGCGGGTTTCCCAATTGGTTTTAATGTTGCGGTTGGTGGACAAGATGAAAATGGAAATGATGCCAGTAATGCATTGAGTCATTTATTGATTCAGGCCCAAGAAGATATTGGTTTGCCACAACCAAATCTTTCGGTTCGTTTATTTGAACATACGGATCAAGCTTTATTGACTCATGCAGTAAAATGCGTGTCCAAGGGAAGTGGTATGCCACAGTTCTTTAACGATAAAGCAATCGTGTCTCCTTTAATGGATCTAGGTATTTCCAAACAAGATGCTCTAAATTATGCCATCGTTGGGTGTGTAGAACTGACGACCCATGGGAATAACTTAGGCTGGTCCGATGCAGCTATGTTTAATATGAATAAAGTACTAGAACTAACGTTAAATCATGGTAAGTGCTTATTGACTGGTAAACAGATGGGACCAGATTTAGGTAGTTTATCTACCTATGCTTCTTTTTCAGATTTAGAAGCGGCCTATCAAAAGATGATGGATTATTTTATAGAAAAGATGATTCCATGTTGTGAAGGGGTAGAAAAAGCGCATATTGATTGCTTGCCAACGCCATTTTTAAGTGCGGTTATTGATGATTGTATGGATAAAGGCATGGACGTAACAGCTGGTGGTGCCCACTATAATCTATCCGGTATTCAAATGATTCAAGTGGCGAATCTTGCCGATTCTTTGGCAGCGATTAAAGAACTGGTTTATGACAAGAAAAAGGTAGATGCCAGTCATTTAGAAAAGGCACTTCAAAATAATTTTGTGGGCGATGAAGTATTGCGACAAATGTTATTGCATCGGGTACCTAAATATGGCAATGATGTAGCCTGGGTGGATGAATTAGGTGCCAAATGGGCTTTATATTTCCGTGAGCAATTACGCAAATATAAGAACTATCGCAATGGGCCTTACCATACAGGTATGTATACAGTCAGTGCGCATGTACCGATGGGTCAAAATGTAGGGGCTAGTGCAGATGGCCGCTTTGCCCAGGATCCTTTAGCAGATGGTGGCTTGTCGGCTGTATATGGAAGAGATATTCAAGGACCAACGGCGGTATTAAAGTCGGTATCAAAGATGGATAATTCCTGCACGACCAATGGAGGACTGTTGAATATGAAATTCTTGCCAGACTTCTTTAAGACGGAAGCTGGTATCACGAAGTTCTGTAATTTCTTACGGGCCTTTGTGGATTTGGAAGTACCACATATTCAATTTAATGTCGTTTCTAAAGAGAATTTATTGGATGCCCAAAAACATCCAGATCAATATCGTTCTTTAACGGTAAGAGTTGCCGGTTATACAGCGTATTTTACAGAGCTGGCTGGTGATCTGCAAAATGAAATAATAGCGAGAACTTCTTATGACAATATCTAGAGGAATGGTGTTTGATATCAAACGCTTTGCGACACATGATGGAAATGGGATTCGGACAACCGTTTTTTTAAAAGGTTGTCCTTTACGTTGTGCCTGGTGCCAAAATCCCGAAGGCTTAAATCCGAAACCCCAAGTGCTGTATTTAGAAAACAATTGCATTCATTGTGGAAGTTGTGTAGCACAGGCTACAAGTGCAGGTGTTCGTATGGAAAATGGTCGGATTTGTTTAAATCGTAAAGCTGAGGAAAACTGGAATGCGATAGTAGATGCCTGCCCAACGTGTGCCTTACGTTTTGATGCCAGGGAATATACCTTGGAAGAGGTAGTAGAGGAAATCAAAAAAGATGCGGTATTCTTCCAATATGGTGGAGGCTTAACAGTTAGTGGTGGAGAGCCTTTCTTGCAAGCAGATTTTCTATTAGCGCTCTTACAAGCGGCTAAGCAAGAGGGTATTCATACTGCCATTGAAACAACATTATTTACTTCTTTGGAAAATGTAAAAAGGATCCTGCCTTATTTAGATCAAATTTATTGTGATTGTAAATGTTATGATACCGATTTGCATAAAATGTATACAGGAGTTTCCAATGAGCAAATTCTTGCGAATATTGAATATGTTTTAAAGAGTCCGTATCGAGATCGGGTAATTGTACGTACCCCATTGATTCCAGAAATGACGGCGACAAAAGATAACCTGCAAAAAATCGGCAAGTTTTTATCATCTTGTTACTCTAATGTAGCGTATGAGCTTTTAAACTATAATCCACTGGCAAAAGCTAAATATGCGTATTTGGATATGGAATACTGTTTTGAAGAAAATCCAAAGTTATATACGAAAGAACAGATGGAAAATTTTTATCAAATTGTACGTGATTCAGGGATAAAGAACCTAATTATTGAATAAAATCCCACAACAAATGCACAAAATGTCTATGATATATGCACAAAAACTAAAAAGTATAAAAAGT
>QUIQ01000016.1 GCA_003480165.1 Firmicutes bacterium AM41-11
GTGCCCCTGCGAAGATAGCAAGCTGCTGGGTTTTTTTATGTCTGACCCTTTATCTGCATGTGAGCCTGCGAACAGGCAAGCTGCTGGGTCATTTTTTTATGCCTTTGTTTAGTGTTCACACATTCGTGAAGGCTCTTTTTTTATTTTGCCTTGTATGATATACTTGAGCAAAAAGATGGGATTTGTATGAAAAATAAGCAAAAAGTGCAAAAATTGAATAAACGAAACTTCGTTTTTTTTAGTTTACTTATATTATTGATATTTGTAGGCTTTTTTGTTGCCCGCAACAACAATTCAGCCTCTAGTCAAGGTCAAACGTATATTAAAAACCTGGAGTCAGCAGATGTATCTTCCGTAAAGAAGAAAGTTCAAACAAAGCGTAAAAAAGAGCGTAAGGAAGCCATTGAATCTGGCAAAGTCGATTATACTTCTGTGTTTGATGACTATGTCGTTTTAGGCGATTCGCGTGCTGTTGGTTTTGAAAGCTATGGCGTTTTGGATTCAAGTCGTGTATTAGCGGATGTTGGTACCAATGTGCAAAATGTGGACTCGCATTTAGAGGAAATAAAAGCTTTAAAACCAAGTATGGTTATTTTATCTTTTGGTTTGAATGATATGGAAGGCGACTTAGATTCTCTAAAGGGTGGCTATGGTGCGGTTTATGCAAAAGAAATTAAGAAGGTGCTAAAAATCGTTCCGGATGCAAAGATTTATGTGCTTTCTATCTTACCAGTTACAAGTTCCGCTATTTCTAATTCCCCTCCACTAAGTAATATTTCACACTATAATAAAGCGCTGAATAAGATGTGTAAGAAGTATCATTGGGTTTATGTAGATGGTTCAAATCTTATTGATGATGATTCAATCTATGAAGGGGATGGTATCCACTTTAAAGGTAGCTTTTATGATACTTGGACGAAGTATATTGCGCAATCTATCATGGATAATGAAGATTAACGAATCAATTTTTCAAGTGAAGTAGATTCAATTTGCACTTCATTTTGTGCATTGAATCTACTTTTTTTGTGCGTTTTATGCTACTATTCGTTTCAGATAAAGGGACAATTATGATTAAGAAGAAAAATACTAGTATAGGATACTTCTTAGGATTCGTATTGTTTCGGTATGAGTCTTTTTGTCTTTTAAGAGTGAGCTCATCCAGGTATTTAAAATAAAAGGTAGCTTACAGTATTGCGTTTATGACGGAGGATCCGCAATGAAAAAAGGTTTAATATTTCAAGGAATTATTTTCCTTTGCATCTTGATATTTATTGGACAATTTTTTTACAGTCCAAAAGATAGTTCCGCACCATTTAATACAGTCGTATCATCTTCCATTTCCATATTGAAGAAAGAAAATTATATTCAAGAAGACAATCGGAATATGCGTCGTTTCTTATCTATTGATCCAACGGTGTATCAATCTATTTCGTATTATAAAAATAAAGATGATATGGAAGCTAGTGAACTTGTGGTTGTTCAATTTAAAGATCATGGACAAGCTCAAGCTTTTAGTGATGCGATGGAAAAGCGTATGCAGAATCAAGAAAATACGTATGGTGGATACTTACCGAAACAAGCAGATTTAGTAAAAAAAGGGGTTGTATATACCCAGGCAAATTATGGTTTATATGTCGTAAACAAAGATGCAGATCAAATTCTTACGAATTTTAAAGATGCCTTAAAGAAAGGAGATTCAAAATGACATTTTCTAGTTTGATTTTCCTTTTTGGTTTCTTACCAATTATTCTCGTTTTATATCATGTGATTCCTACTGGATTCATGAAAAATATCTTATTGATTCTGGCAAGCTTTCTTTTTTACGCTTGGGATTCCCCCATTTATCTTGTTCTTTTAGTGCTTTCGATATTATGGAATTACAGTGCCGGAATCAACCTTTCTAAGGTAAGTGATAAAAAGAAACGTAAGCGGCTTTTCTGGCTTTCGGTTGCGGTGAATTTACTTATTTTGGCTTTCTTTAAATATGCGAATTTTATTGTAAGCATTTTAAATAGTTTTTCTTTATCACTTCAACCATTTAGTTTTCACTTACCAATTGGTTTATCTTTCTTTACTTTTAGTGCGATTTCTTATTTGGCCGATGTATATATGGAAAAGGTTCCGGTACAGAAGAATTTAATGAAATTAGCTTTATATATTTCATTCTTTGGCAAAGTGAATATGGGACCTATTGTTCAATATAATCAAATGGAAGATCAGCTCCAAAAACGTGATTGTACCTTTGAAGATTTTAATGAGGGAATCTTCTTATTTTTCAAAGGCTTATTTAAAAAGGTTCTCTTAGCGGACCGTTTGGCTTTGCTCTTTGCCGGACTGCAGCACAATGGTACGGTTCTTGGTACTTGGTTATTTGCGATTAGCTATATGTTACAAATCTATTTTGATTTCTCTGGTTATAGTGACATGGCCATTGGATTATCCCGATTATTTGGTTTCCACTTTAAACCAAACTTTAACCATCCATATTGTGCAATCAGTGTACAAGATTTCTGGAGAAGATGGCATATATCCTTGTCTCAATGGTTTAGAGATTACATTTATATTCCACTTGGTGGAAATCGAGTTTCTACCAAGTTATATATTCGGAATATCTTTGTGGTTTGGTTCTTAACGGGTTTATGGCATGGAGCTAACTGGACCTTTATTGTATGGGGTGTATATTATGGCTGTTTCCTTTTGTTGGAAAAATTTGTCTTAAATAAAGTTTTTGAAAAATGTCCAACTTGGATTCGCAGAGTGTATACATTATTGGTTGTATTGATTGCCTGGGTTTTCTTTATGAGCCCATCCATAAGCAAAGCTTTACAAACCATTGCATGTATGTTTGGTGTGGGTGCCAAAGGGTTAATCAATACAGAAGTTTTCTTCTATCTAAAGAACTACTTCTTATGTATTGTCTTTGCGTGCATCCTCAGTGGAAATACGTATAAATACTTCCAAAGAGCCAACTTTGTATGCTTTAAAAACAAGGCGCATCTTGTGATGAGTATTGTATATATTGTTTTATTCTTTATCAGTGTTTCATTTATTGTTTCAAGTACATTTCAAACGTTCTTATATTTTGCGTTCTAGAAAGGAGCACCTATGCATAAACAAATCGAAAAAGCTAAAAAAATCTTATGCCGCTTCTTTCTTATCGTGGTTGTAGTTGGCCTGGTCGGTAATATCATTTTGCCAGATAAAGATATGTCAGCCTTAGAAAATCGTTCTTTAGCGAAGTTTCCTACCCAAATCAATAAAGATTTTTTTAAGAACTTGGAAACATATTATTCGGATCAATTTATTGGGCGGAATGCTTTCTTACATTTAAACTACTGTGCGCAAAAAGCATCGGGCGTATCTAAAATTCAAGATGTTTATTTAGGTAAACATCAATTAATTGAAGATGTGGCCAAGCCAAACAAAGAACAAGAACAAAGAAACTTAGATGCGATAAATGCCTTTGCGAAGAGTAATAAACATTGTAAGTTCCAATTTATGTTGGTTCCTAATGCCGTAAATATTCAAAAAGATAAGCTACCAGCTTTTGCGAAAACCGCAGATCAAAATACGCAAATCGATGCAGTGTATCAAAGTTTAAATGAGAAAATTAAAAAAGTAGATACACGACCTATCTTAAATCAACATAAAAATGAATATTTATATTATAAAACGGATCACCATTGGACCAGTTTAGGTGCTTATTATGGAGCAAAAGCTTTAAATAAGAATATTTCCTTAGATGATTATCAAGCTATGTCAGTTTCTAATCATTTTAGAGGAACCTTGGAAAGTAAAACTGGATCTCTTTTATTAAAGGATTCCATTGATATTTATCCACCAAAAAATTTGGATTATATTGTGACCTATGGTTCAACTTTAAAAACCACAAGATCAATTTATCAATCCAAGCCATTACAAGAAAAAGATCAATACCAAGTTTTCTTTGGAGGAAATGAAGGTATGATTAATATTTCTGTTAACAATAACTCGAAAAAACACTTGTTGTTGATCAAAGACTCGTATGCCAATGAATTGGTTCAATTCTTATTGCCATATTACCGAACTATTACTATTATTGATCCAAGATACTATTTTGATGACATCAATCGCCAAATGAAAACAGATCTAATTACTGATGTATTATTTGTTTATAACACAAATACTTTTGTACAAGATACATCTTTGGCAGATTGTATTGGTGCCAATTAATCTCACTGAAAAGTGGGATTTTTTTATTAGTGAAAGTCTAAGCGCTTACAGCGAAATTTGGTGATTTTATGCAAGTGTGTTAGGATATACAAGGGTAGAAAGGAGGAGAGAATGAGAAAAAAGAATAAAATTGTTTTATATTTTGTAGTTTATTTGCTTCTTTTTTGTGGATATACTTCGGTAAATAAAGTGCTTGCAGCAGAAACCACTCCAACTGCGATTAGTGAAACTAGTGAATCCGCAGATCAAAATAATTCGACAACATTAAATGAATCGAATCAATCCGTAGACGGAACAACTCCAGCAAGTCAGAATACATCGACTTCTGTAAAATATGAAAGCCATGTCCAAAATAATGGATGGCAAGAAGAAAAGAAAGATGGAGAATTAAGTGGAACAACAGGCGAAAGCAAGCGATTAGAAGCTGTTAATATTTCTTTAGTAAATCCCGAATACCAAGGGAACATTAATTATCAAGCCCATGTACAAGATATTGGTTGGCAAACAACCGTTTGGGGCGGACAAGTTGCTGGAACAGTAGGCCAAGCAAAAAGATTAGAAGCTGTTAAAATGTGGTTAACAGGTGATATGGCGAATTATTACAGTATCCAATATCGTGTTCATATTCAAGATATTGGTTGGCAAGATTGGGCTCGTGATGGAATTATCGCCGGAACAATAGGTTTAGGTAAACGCATTGAAGCGATAGAAATTCGCTTAATAGATTTGCGTACAGTAGACCCAGACATTTATTACTCATCCCATGTACAAGATAAAGGCTGGACCGGTAACGTACAAAATGGTCAAACGTCTGGAACAACTGGACAATCAAAAAGAATGGAAGCCTTTACGGTAGGATTAAACAATTCTAAATATGGTGGCGATGTTATTTATCAAGCCCATGTACAAGATATTGGATGGCAAAATTGGGTTAAAAATGGTCAAGTTGCTGGAACAACTGGCTTAGGGAAGAGCCTACAAGCTATATGTATTGCTTTAACTGGAAATATAGCCAATGATTATTCAATTTATTATCGCGTACATTCTAGAGATTTTGGTTGGTTAGATTGGGCTAGTGACGGAAATGTTGCTGGAACAACAGGCTTAGGAAAAGCTATTGAAGCAATCCAAATTCATTTAATGAAAAAAATTGATTTAAAAGCTCTTGAAACAAATAGTGAAGTATCATCTATTTGTGATAAAAAAGGTTATAAAAATGGAGCTGTAGTAACAGAATGGAAAAACATCAATGGAAATAGTTACTACTTTGGAAATGATGGTGTTTTAGTTGTTAACCAATCCATTAAAAAAGATGGAAAACAAGGTTATGTAAATCAATTTGGAAAGTTCGTTCTTTCTAATTCAGGTTTACCTAGTAATGATTTTGTTTGGAATGGTCCTAAATTAACAGCTCAAATGGGTGTTAACTATGGCCCAACTGGCAAAGAAACATATTACAATTTACCAATGGGTGGTGTCGTTGCGATTATGCGTGGCTTAGGTTATTCGGAAGCAGAATATCCTTATTGGGTTCGTAGCGATGGTGTAAAAATGTTTGGTAACTATGTTATGGTTGCTGCGCATCTAGGTGTTTTCCCAAGAGGTTCTTTAGTAAACTGTAGTTTAGGAAAAGCCATTGTATGTGATACAGGATCTTTTGCTTATGGAAATCCTTATCAATTAGATATCGCCACAAATTGGTAGATAGAAATAAAATTCTATATAGAATTTTATGATTTAGAGGGAGGGATTCTATGAAGAAAAAAGATTATTCACTTTGTGTTTGTTTTGTTATTTTTGTGATGTGCTTTTTTGGCTTTGTTTCAATAAACAAAGTTTATGCTTCAGAAGTAACTCCGGATGAAATCTCTGAAGTAAATGAATCAAATGAATCCTTAGAACAGACAACTCCAACAAGTGGGAACACTTCTACTTCGGTAGATTATGAAAGTCATGTCCAAGACAAAGGATGGCAAGAAGAAAAGAAGGATGGAGAAGTTAGCGGTACAACTGGTGAAAGTAAGCGAATTGAAGCCGTTAATATTCAATTAGAAAATCAAGAATATCAAGGAAATATTAATTATCAAGCCCATGTACAAGATATTGGTTGGCAAACAACCGTTTGGGGCGGACAAGTTGCAGGTACAACTGGGCAAAGCAAACGACTAGAAGCAATACGTATTTGGTTAACTGGCGATATTGCAAATTATTACAGCATTCAATATCGTGCGCATATTCAAGATATTGGTTGGCAAGATTGGGCTTGTGATGGAATTATAGCCGGCACAACAGGCCTAGGTAAACGATTAGAAGCTTTGCAAATTTGCTTGGTTCGAATCAACAATCAAGCTGATCCAGAAATCCATTACACATCGCATGTGCAAGATTATGGCTGGCAGTCAAATAAAACCGATGGACAAATTTCCGGAACAACCGGACAATCAAAAAGAGTGGAAGCCTTTACGGTAGGATTAAACAATTCTAAATATAGTGGTGATGTTATTTATCAAGCCCATGTACAAGATATTGGATGGCAAAACTGGGTTAAAAATGGTCAGATAGCTGGAACAACTGGATTAGGGAAGAGCCTACAAGCCATACGTATTGCTTTAACTGGAAATATAGCCAATGAATATTCAATTTATTACCGCGTACATTCAAGTGATTTTGGTTGGTTAGATTGGGCTAGTGATAAAAATGTTGCTGGAACAACAGGCTTAGGAAAAGCTATTGAAGCAATCCAAATTCATTTAATGAAAAAAATTGATTTAAAAGCCCTTGAAACAAATAGCGAAGTATCATCTATCTGTGATAGAAAAGGTTATAAAAACGGAGTAGCAGTAACCGGATGGAAAAACATCAATGGAGACAGTTATTACTTTGGCAATGATGGTGTATTAGTTGTTAATCAATCTATTACAAAAGATGATAAGCAAGGATATGTAAATAATTTGGGTAAATTTGTGCTTTCAAATAATGGCATTTTCATGCATGGAATCGATATTTCAGAATGGAACTATGATATCGATTTAACACCTTATAAGGATAATTTTGTCATTATTCGTCTTGGTTGGTATAACACGTTAGATAAGAAAGCATTAAGAAACATTCAATTATGTGAACAATTAGGTATTCCATATGGTGTTTACTTGTATTCATATGCAACAAGTATTGAAGAAAGTAGAATGGAAGCTAATTTTGTTTTAAATCAATTAAGTCATTGTAGTAATTTACGTGTTGGCGTTTGGTATGACATGGAAGATGCAGATAACTATAAGGCCAATCGTGGATCTTTGGTTGGCTCATTAATGACCAACATGTGTAATACATTCTGTTCCATTTTACAGAATGCTGGTTACTATACAGGTGTTTATTCGAGCTCTTCATGGTTTAATTATTATTTGACCAATCTAAATACAAATATTCCTAAATGGGTTGCTCATTGGGATAACAATGATGGTCAATTACATTCGAATTTATCAAACATGGCTGTACTACACCAATATACAAGCATACCATTAGATCAAAATGTAATGTATGTACCTTTAGAAACATTTAAATTAAAATAATTAAATCAAGTTGAATGAAGGAATTTGTTTATGTGTTCTTATGTGAAAATGTAAGACGAAATTGACAAGTTCCCTTTTTTGTGGATATAATTTTTTTATGAGTAAAAAAGAGAAGAACAAAAATCCAAATAGAAAAAGTCCTTTGATACGTGTGATTTCTATTATTAGTATTTTATTATCAATTGCTTTAATTATTAAAGTAATAAAGATTGATATTTTACCTTTAAATTTTGAAATTACGATATTAGGGGCTGTTTTATTATTAACTTTAATCCTATTTATTTTTTATAATTTTACGAGTCATTCAAAGATTGCACGTGTTTTTGGTGGCTTTATGATTATTGTTGTTACATTATCTTATGGACTTGGATATTTCTATTTATACAAGACAGCTGGAATGCTTTCTACTATTTCAACTTCAAGTTCTGGAAGTGGAACAAAATTAGGCTCTTTATCAGATGAGATGACCAACAATGTTTCAGTGATTGTGATGAAAAGTTCAAATTATAATTCTTTAAAAGATTTATCTGGAAAAAAGATTGGAACTACTTCAGAATTAGATGCCAAAAGTACAGAAAAGTGTTTGACAGATATAAAAAAATCTATTGATTTTGATCAGGAAGATTACCCAAATTATAACCAAGAAATGACAGATTTATATGATGGCCGAATTGATGGCGTTATTTTAGATGAGTCGAGTCGTGGAATAGTATATGAACAATTTTTGAATATTAGTCAAGTAACCAAAGTGGTACATACGACTTCTTATAAAGCACCACGTGAACATGCCATTGTGGATTCAAAGCATCCTGTGGATGTGACAAAAGATCCTTTCACAATTTATTTTAGTGGAAATGACTCATTTGGTGATATTCAAGAGACAAGTCGTACGGATTCAAATATGCTTGTAACAGTAAATCCTAAAACTCATCGAATTTTAATGACAAGTATTCCTAGAGATTATTATGTTCCAGTAGCTTGTGCTGAGGATGCAGCTGATGGTTGCCCTGATGGTCAAAAAGATAAATTAACCCATACCGGATTATATGGAGTCCAAACTACAATTAATACAATTGAAGATTTTATGGATGTAGATATTAATTATTATGTTCGAGTGAATTTTTCAAGCCTTACAAATATTGTGGATGCCATTGGAGGTGTCGATGTTACGGTCGGCAAGGGCTTAGCTGTAGATCAATTTTACACGGATGATACGATTGGCGGAGTAGTTGAAGGTGAGAACCACTTAGATGGACAAAAAGCTCTAGCTTATGCCCGCGAGCGTTATGCATACGAAGATGGCGATTTACAACGTGTAAAAAACCAACAACAAGTTCTTAAGGCTATTATTAAAAAAGTTAAATCTCCTAGTATGTTATTGAAATATGCTTCATTAATAGATGCGATTGGTAGTGCTATTGAAACGAATATGCCTAGTTCTTCTATCACAAATTTTGTGAAGTTCCAATTGGCTTCTAATAGTAGTTGGAAATTTGAATCGTATCCTATGGTGGGAGATACAGGAATGGAATTTAGTCCTAGTTTAGGTGATATAGCTTCTGTTACCTACCAAGATAGAGGAAGTATAGAAACTGCCCATGATAAGATTGAGGCAATTTTGAATGGAGAAAATGCTTCTTCGGTTAAAGATAAGGCGAAACAATTAGATGATTCTGATGTTACTGGAGATGATGATAGTCAGGCTCAAACCGGAACGGGTTCTTATCAGGATTATACGCAATCTGCTGAAACTTATGTACCAGATGATTCTCAAGATAGTTCTTACGAAGATCAAACAACATATGATGATTCTAGTTACAATCAAGGTTATGATGATAGCTATTCAGATTATGGCTATGGAGAGTATTAAAACTAGAAATCGGACAGAAATTCTTTTGTCCGATTTTTTAATGGTTTATAGGAAATAAGAAAAAGTTTTGGTATACTAATTAAGGTTTTGCAAGAAGAATGTCATAAATATACAATAGAATGTTTCTTGGAGGATTCTTTATGAAAAAAAGAAAGAAATTTGTAATTTTTGCTTGGATTATTTCTATTTGGATGATTATTTCATCAGCTTTAGTTTTATATCATGTATTTAATTTACAGATGTTACCGATGCAGATATTAAGCATGGTATCTATTATTGTTTTATTAATTGTTGTGATTCTTTTATTATTACTTCATTTTGTTTCAAAGAAAACCGTTAGTCGCGTTTTTTCCTCTATTTTAGTTTGTTTATTTAGTGTAGTAATGGTCATTGGAAATCTCTATTTAATTCGGACAAATGACTTTATTTCTTCTGTTTCTGAACAAAAGGAAAAAGTTAAACACACAGTATCTGTCTATGCACTAAAAGATTCAAAAGTTAAAAAGCTTGAAAAATTAGATAATAAAACAGTGGGTATTTTAAAGAAAATTGATTCTGTTAGTACCCAAAAGAGTTTAAAAGATATCAAGAAACAAAATGTGACAATTAAACAAAAAATGTATGATAGCGTTCAAGCTATGGTAAAAGGGTTATATGATAAAGAAGTGGATGCGATTATTTTAAATACTTCTTATGTTTCAAATGTTACGGATATCGAAGAATATAAAGATTTTCGTGATAAAACCAAAGTAGTTTATAAAACGGTCTATTATACAAAAGATCAAACAGATGCTTTGGCGGTGAGTGATATTACTACCCATCCATTTACCATTGAAATCAGTGGAAATGATGCTTATGGTGATTTAGAAGAAGATTCACGTTCTGATGTAAATATGTTAGTAACGGTAAATCCTAATACATCTACGGTTTTATTAACGAGTATCCCAAGAGATTACTATATTCAATATGCCTGTGAAGATAATGAATGTCCAGTTGGTGAACTAGATAAATTGACGCATACAGGTATGTCAGGAGTAGATACAACACGTGATACCTTATCTCAGATGTTAGGTGTTGACATCAATTATATTGCTCGTATTAACTTTGATGGAGCAAAGAATATAGTTGATGCACTTGGTGGTGTAGATGTTAATGTAGATAAAGGGCTTTCTGTGGATGAATTCTATACCAATCCAGCTTATGGAGTTCATGAGGGCGTAAACCACTTAGATGGGGCAGGCGCTTTAGCTTTTGCCAGAGAACGTTATGCATATGAAGATGGAGATAAACAAAGGGTTCGTAATCAACAAATTGTCTTAGAAGCTCTTGTGAAAAAAGCAATTTCTACGGATGCAGTGAAAAACTATACAAAACTTCTCGATGCGATGAAGGGTTGTTTCCAAACAAATATGTCAGATGACGAAATTAAGTCTTTTATTAAATTCCAACTTCAAGCAAATCCTTCATGGAAATTTGAACATTATGTTTTAGATGGATATGGGGATCAATTGTATTGTGCTGCTAGTGGACAAGATGCTTCTGTTCTTGTTCCAGATCAGAGAACAATTGATATTGCTTCTCAAAAAATTAAAGCGGTATTAAATGGGCAAAGTTCAGATACCGTATCAGATGAATTAACAGGTGAACAGACGATTCCTGATTATATGGCCAATGCCGTTAGCGTTGGAATGAAAGATGATACAAGTGAGGATACAAGTGCTTATCAAGATCCTAGTGTTTATCAAGACACTGGATCTTATGCAGATGAATCCGCTTATGATGGGTCAAGTTATGATTCTATGGATTATTATGATCTTGAACAGTATTACTAGAGAGTTTAACTCTCTAGTTTTTATGTGAAAATGACAAAAGGGTAAAATTATGTTAAAGTTAAAATGTTTGAATTGAGGTACTGATATGAATAAAAACAATGCGATTGAAGTACGTAATATGTCAAAGAAATTTAAAATTGAATATGATAAAGCAACAACATTGAAAGAACGTTTAATTTTTTGGAATAAACATGATGTTGAATATCATGAAGTTTTAAAAAATATTAATTTGAATATAAAAAAAGGTGAAACAGTAGCTCTGATTGGAGTAAATGGGTCAGGTAAATCTACCTTATTAAAATTAATGACACGGATTATTTTTCCTAATGAAGGAACAATTGAAGTAGATGGGAAACTTACTTCTTTGCTAGAATTAGGAGCTGGTTTCCATCCAGATTTTACAGGAAGAGAAAACATTTATTTTAATGCAGCTATTTTTGGATTGTCACGTAAAGAAATTGATAATCGTATCCAAGAAATCATTGATTTTTCAGAGCTGGGAGAATTTATTGATAATCCCATTCGTACGTATTCTTCTGGTATGTATATGCGGCTAGCTTTCTCTGTAGCTATTAATGTAGATGCAGAAATTTTATTGATTGATGAAATTCTAGCTGTTGGTGATCAGCATTTTCAAGAGAAATGTTATGCAAAATTAAAAGAGTTACGGGATTCCGGAAAAACAATTGTTATTGTTACACATAGCTTAGGTGTTGTAAAAGATTTATGTCACCGAGCAGTTTGGATTTACAAAGGAGAATTCCGTTTAGATGGTGATCCATCTTATGTTATCGGTGAATACTTAAATCAAGTTGCTTTAGATCATAAGAAAGAAGTAAAAAAACAAATTGATGAGGGAAAGCATGAACATAAGGGGGCAATTTATATTGATTCTCCAAAGGACTTTTCTAAAATCAATTCTTCACAGAAACAATTACGAATTCAAGGATGGGAAGTTTCTGATGATGAAAATGCTAAATTAGTTATCATGGTTGATGATGAAGAATTGGATTCTATACGTAGACATCCAAGAGCTGATGTATATGATATTTATTTTGAACAGTATGCAGGTTTTATTGATAAGAATACAACTGGATGGATTTGCGATTACCCTCTTGCTAAATTATCTGAAGGAAAACACAACATTACTGCAAAATGCGTTGGCAAGGATAGAGTATTAGCAGAAAAACAAATTGAATTTTCAATTGTGGGGGAAGAATAATGGATTTCTTTAAAGATTTATATCAATATCGAGAATTGTTAAAAACCAATGTACATAAGGACATACGGGGACGATATAAAGGCTCTTTTTTAGGTATTTTGTGGACATTTTTAAATCCTTTGTTACAAGTATTTGTTTACTATTTGGTTTTTCCTTATTTATTTCGCGCTAGTTTGATTCCAAACTTTTTATGCTTTTTGATTACTGGTATTATTCCGTGGAATTTATTTATAACGGTTGTCAATGGTGGAACAACGGTATTTAAAGCAAATGGTGGAATTATAAAAAAAGTTTATTTTCCTAGAGAAATATTATTAGTTTCACAAGTGCTAAGTGGTATTGTTAACTTTTTGATTTCTTGTATTATTATTTTGATTTTTTGCATTTGCACAGGAGCAGGCATTTCTTATCACTTAATTCTGTTACCAGTATTAATTGCCATTGAAGGATTGTTATCTTTAGGAATTATTTTTATTCTGGGATCTATCAATGTTTATGTACAAGACATGGAAAATATTGTGCAGTTTATTTTAAATTTATTGTTTTATGGTACACCTATTATTTATAGCTTGAGTATGTTCTCTTCGGCTAAAGGAACAATTTTATTTAAGTTGGTTGAAATCAATCCTTTAACGATTATTATCAATGGGTATCGAGATATTTTTTTGAATCATGTATGGCCTGATCCAATTCCTTTATTTTGCGTATTTATGCTGGCCCTAGTAACATGTATCGTTGGTTATTTTATTTTCAAAAAGTTGGAAAAAGGATTTGCAGAAGAATTGTAGGATGTGAATATGACAATTAAGTATAAAGTAGACTATTTTAAATATAAAATTACGGATAAGTTAAAATTTATCAAAGTATATGGATGGTGTTTTGATAATAATGATTCGATTACTTTTGAAGTGAAATTAGATGGAAAAGTTCAAAATGTCGATGTTAAACTTTTAAAGCGGACAGATGTTTATAACAAATATAAAAATGAAATCAATACGAATAATTTAGGCTTTTATATTTATATACCTCTAGAAGAGGAATTAAAAGATTTTGAATTGACAGCAAAATCTAATACTTCAACTTCTACCTTATTAAAATATAATCAAAAGGAATTAAGTCAACATGCATCACATTCATCAATTGAATATCATGTTGATCTTGTGCGTGTTTTTAAAAAAGGGGATTGTGTTGAAATTGCTGGCTGGGCTTATTCTATTGATAAAAAACCTCTTAAATTCCGTGTTTTTGATGGCAATAATAAACTTGTTTCATCTGAATATGAAGTATCTTTAAGGCAAGATTTAGTTGAAAGACAGTTGATTGAAGAAGACCAACGTTTCTGCGGTTTTTTATTACGTACCCCAGGCCTTTCTTCTAAAGGATATTATTTAGAAATTTCAAACGGTAATGAAAAACAACTTGTGCATTATAATAAATTAAAAGTAGAGCTTAAAGCTCAATTGAGAGATGGATATAAGTTTGTTAAAAATGTCTCAGGCTTTTTTCAAGTAGCCAACTTTTCTAAAGGGTTAAACTATTTACAGAAAAAAGGTTTGAGAAAAACTATTCAAAGAATTAAACAAGGTCCTTATCCATTAGAATATGATTATCATGCTTGGTTTATGAATCATAAGATTAGTGAAGAAGAGTTAGAAATTCAACGTCATACAAAACTATCCTTTTCTCCAAAAATCAGTATTATTGTTGCAACATATAATACGAAAGATGAGTATTTAAAAGATATGATTGATTCTGTTATTGATCAATCATATCCAAATTGGGAATTGTGTATAGGCGATGGAAGTACGAATGATTCAGTACAGAATTACGTTAAAGAACACTATGCCAATGAGTCGAGAATCAAATTTAATCGACTAAATGATAACTATGGTATTTCAGGTAATATGAATGGTGCACTTGAAGTAGCTACTGGAGATTATGTCTCATTATATGATCATGATGATATCCTATGTCCAGATGCATTATTTGAAGTTGTTTCTGCATTACAAGATTACCGCTACGATATTGTGTATACGGATGAAGATAAATTGAATGACCAAACTAAACAGTACATGGTTCCGTTTTTTAAACCAGATTATAATGTGGATATGTTTAGAAGCCATTGCTATATTTGTCATTTCTATACAGTAAATAGAAAAATCATTGATCAGGTTGGCTTTATGCGTAGTGATTATGATGGAAGTCAAGATTATGATTTTATGTTCCGTTGTATTGAAAAAGCTAATGGTGTATATCATGTCCCTAAAATCTTATACCATTGGCGTATGCATCCATTATCAACTGCGGCAAACCCAGAAAGTAAGATGTACTGTTATGAAGCAGGTCAAAGAGCAATAGAAGATCATTATCGTAGAACAGGTGTTAATGCAACAGTTGAGATGATTCGTCCATTATATGGTATGTATCGAACGAGATATCATGTTGAGGGGCAACCACTCGTATCAATTATTATTCCAAATATGAATCATAAAAAATTGTTGAAGACATGCATAGATTCTTTATTCACAAAAAATACATATAAGAACTTTGAAATTATTATTGTTGAGAATAATAGTGATGAAGATGAAATTTTTGATTACTATCAACAATTAGAATCAGAACATGATAATATTCATGTTGTTAAGTGGGAAAATTCGTTTAATTATTCAGCAATTAATAATTTTGGTGTGAAATATGCTAAGGGTGAATATATTTTATTTTTGAATAACGATACAGAATTAATAGATCCAAATTCAATTTATGATATGGTCGGAAACTGTCAACGTAAAGAAGTAGGTATAGTTGGAGCTAAACTTCTTTATGGTGATGATACTGTTCAACATTGTGGTGTTGTACTTGGTTCTGGTGGAGACATTGCCCATGCTTTCATAGATATTGATCAAGATGGCGATGGTTATATGTGCCGTGCCCGTATTAATTCGGATTATTCTGCAGTAACGGCGGCTTGTATGATGATTAAAAAATCTGTTTTCGATGAAGTAAATGGATTTGACGAGAGTTTTGCGGTTGCATATAACGACATTGATTTATGTTTAAAAGTGCGTGATTTAGATTTGTTGGTTGTTGAAGATGTTTTTTCTATGTGGTATCACTATGAATCAAAATCTAGAGGAAAAGAAAATACCATTGAAAAATCTGAGAGATTTGAAAAAGAATTAAAACGATTTAAATCTAAATGGCATAAATATTGGGATGCTTATGATCCTTGTTTCAATCCTAATTTTTCAAAAACGCAACAACCTTTTACTTTGGATTAGAATTGCATGTATGATATTTTTAGAAGAGAGAAAAAGCAATTTGCTGATTCTCTCTTTTTGAATATGTTATAGCTTTATGGCATAATATTTCTAGATATGTGAGAGGTTGCTTGTTTATATGACTCAAATTGGTTTGTTGAATTGTATAGTTGATGCCATCTTTGCAGCAATTATGCTTTATGTTATACCTTTTACGGATCCAACATTTCAGATGCGTTTATTTGTTGCATACATGTTTATGCAATTTTTATGCGGTCGATATAAACGCTTAGTGCTTTTAGCTACCGATGAATTAAAACTAAATGTATTAAGTCACATTTGGGCTTATATATTTGGGGTTTTAATTATTTGGTCTTATGCACCGCAAGATATTTGGATTTTAATGGTTTACATTCTTCTATGCTTTATTTTTAGTATGTGGTTTGCCATATTTTCGCGCCATAAATTCCGAAGAAGATTTAAACATAGAGTACTAGTTGTTGGTATCGGTGAGAGTGCAGAACGTTTTCGTCAGACGGTTGTAAAGAATCGCTTTAGTATGTTTGATATTCGTGCTTTTATTGATTGCAACGATGCGGATTATTTTGAAAATATTCATCAAAGAAGATTGGTACATTCTAAAAGAATTTATGAATTTGGCCTAGTTGAACAGATTGTAACAGATCAGAGAATTGATACGGTGGTCATTGCCATTACGCAGTTGAACCAAAAGGATATTCAAAAAATCATGAATAAGGTCCAAGATCATGTGGATCATGTATTCTTTGTACCGAGAATGGAAAACCTTGTGACCTTCGATACGAAAGTCGAAGATTATGATGGTCAATTGTTGATTGCTAATTCTTCGGGAACAATGAATCAGTTAAACGTTATCTTTAAACGATTTATTGATATTGGTATTGGTATTATTGGTTGTCTTCTTTTAATTCCATTAACGATTTATGTCAAAATCGTGAATTTGAAATATGGAGATAAAGGACCAGTATTCTTTACACAAGATCGAATTGGAAAAGATGGCAAACTCTTTAAAATATATAAATACCGAACGATGGTGCAAGGTGCAGATAAAATACTTGAGAAGTTGATGGCAGAGAATCCATCTATTAGGGAAGAATATACAATTAATAAGAAATTAGCGCATGATCCTCGGATTACTAAAGCTGGTCAATTCTTACGAGAAAAAAGTTTGGATGAATTCCCTCAATTTATCAATGTAGTTAAAGGTCAGATGAGTGTTGTTGGACCTAGACCATATCTTTTAAAAGAAAAGGAAGACATGGGAGAAAACTACAAACATATTGTTTCTATGAAACCAGGATTATCTGGTATGTGGCAAACCCATGGAAGAAGTGATGTAACGTTTGAACAAAGACTTCTATTAGATAACTACTATGCGCATAACTGGAATATTTGGTTGGATTTAACGATTATTTATCGAACTATTAGTTTAGTGCTACATGGTAGAGGGGCACGTTAATTACTATTTGAATGAACGAGAGCTATTATGGCTCTCGTTTTTGCGAATTTTGTGATTTTTCCACCATCATGTATAATGGTTGTGGTATTAGAGGAAACAGAATGCAGACAGTAACATTTTCTATCGTAATACAGTCAAATTATGATGATGCAAAAAAAACAATTCAATCAATTGAAACGTATACAATGCTTACTAAGACTATCTATGTGATAGATCTTTCTAATCAAAATAAAGATTCAAGGCAACAAATGGATTTTCAATGGTTTATTTCTCGTTATAGAGATATAGAATATATTCCGATGAAACGAAAAATGAATGTTGCCAGTGCTCATGATTATGTGCTTACTTTATTAGATTCGAATTATCATATTGTTTTATCTTGTGGAACTTATATAAAAGAAGATATTGTTACTCATTTAATGGATTATATGGATACACATTTAGACTGTGCTGTTTGCATGCCTAAGATTGTGGATTCTGTAGGAAATATTCAGAATGTATATCAAAATGAATGGACACTTTCTTCATTATTTTCAAGTCATGCAGCAGAAGATGTTGATTATACAAGTGAATTTAAAATTCCTGTTCTACGAAATAGTTTTTTTATGATTCAAACCAATTTGTTTAAAGAACTCCAAGGTTTTGATACGGCTTTTAATGCTTTAGAAGACTTAGATTTCTCTAAACGTGTAAATGAAGTAGGAAACATTATTTACGTACCAGATAATACGGTTTATTGTGAAAAACTTCCTAAGCTTTCTTTTTCTTGTGAAGTACAAGGCTTACTTCAATATTTTCGTAAGTGGGGTTGGAAATAATGACTCGTCAGGTTTGTGTCTTACTTTCTACATATAATGGAGAAGAGTATATTCGAACACAATTGGATAGTGTATTGAATCAAGAAGATGTGGAAGTCTTTCTTTATATTCGGGATGATGGCTCAAAAGATCAAACAAGAGAGATTTTGCATGAATATGCAAAAAACAATGCCAATATATTTTTATTAGAAGGTAAAAATCTTGGCTTTGTACAAAGTTTTTGGACTTTAGTCAAAGAAACAAGAGATTATGCTTTTTATGCGTTTTGTGATCAAGATGATATTTGGGATAAAGATAAATTAAAAGTAGCGGTTGCCTCTCTAATGGAAAATAAACCCATGTTATATACTTCAAATGTAATCTCGGTTAATAACGATATGGAAGTTTTAAAAGAAAAAGGCTTTCCGTTTGAAGGGGTATTATCTTATCCAGATGCTCTACAAAGACCTGTATTGCCTGGATGTACATTTGTTTGGAATAACGCATTACATAAAGAATTACAAAAATATTCTGGTCCACAAGTGGCTCATGATTGGACAACGTATATTATCGCAAGTGCAGTAGGGAAAGTCGTTTATGATACAAAGAGTCATATCCGTTATCGTATTCATGGAAATAATGCAATTGGTGTGGAATCCTTTTTAGGAAAGGTAAGTCATAAAATGCATCGCTTTATCCATAATGACTATAAAAATGTGAAATCGGACATTGCTCAAGCTATATTAGATATCTATTCACTTGATGAATATAAACAAAAAGTAACGATGTATTTTGCTCAATATAGAAAACATCCTTCTTACTTTTTTAAATTGATGCATTACAAAGAATATCGAAATTTGAATTTTATTTTTTTATTGATAACTAGAAAGGTGTAAGTATGCAAAGTGTTTCTGTTGCGATGGCCAGTTATAATGGCGAAAAGTACATTAAAGAACAGTTAGAATCTATTTTAAAGCAATTGAAAGACACAGATGAAGTAATAATTTCATTAGATCCAAGTACAGATGCAACAGAACAAGTCATTGCTTCTTTAAAGGATAAACGCATTCAAGTGATTCCTGGCCCTGGAAAAGGGGTTAAGAAGAACTTTGAGAATGCGATTATACATTGTAAAAACGACATTATCTTCTTATCCGACCAGGATGATATTTGGCTAGATGGGAAAGTAGAGGGTGTTTTGTCTGCATTTAATGAAGACACAATGGTTGTTATGCATGATGCGACGATTGTGGATAATGACTATAAAGTATTGATGCCTTCATTTTTTAAAATGAAAAATGTTAATACTGGATTTATTCATAATTTAATTAAAAATGGCTATATAGGCTGTTGCATGGCCTTTCGAAGAGAACTCGTAAAGTATATTGTTCCAATACCTACAAAGATTTATATGCATGATCAATGGATAGGTATGGTGGGAGATGAGTGTGGAGAAAATGTCTTAATCCAAAAATCTTATTTATATTATCGAAGACATGGAGATAATGTTTCTGAGATTCATCATGGCACTATTTTAGAAATGTTAGTGAAAAGAATCCATGCATTGGAAGCATATTTTGAATTAAAGAGAAGAATGAAAAAATGATTTTTTTCTATATACTAGGTTTTACTTTCTAATTGTTTATGTTGATTGCTTTGCTTCAAATGAGATTATCTTTTTTTAGTGTTATCCATTAACTTCATTGTATTTATGAATTTATATACTAAGAATCATAACTTAAGCATAGAATACGATTAATTGGGTGAAGTTGAATTTTCGTTATTCACTCTTTATAATTATGATTGTTTGGAGAGAAAAAAGTATGAGTAAATTGAGAACGTTGGCTATTATACCTGCGTATAATGAAGCTTTAAATATAGAAAAAACAGTTCAAGATATTATGGAAAATGCACCAGATATAGATTATGTGATTGTTAATGATGGCTCTAAAGATAATACATTAGAAGTCCTAAAAAAGAATCACTTTAACTATATTGATGGATTTTGTAATCTTGGACTTTTTGGCGCTGTACAAACTGGTTTTAAATTGGCATTGGATGAAGGTTATGATGTAGCTGTTCAATTTGATGGTGATGGACAACATTCTGCAAAATATATTAATGACTTAGTGCAAGAAATTGAAAGAGGTAATGACATTGTAATTGGATCTCGTTTTGTGAGTGAAGATAAGCCAATTACAGCACGTATGTTAGGCTCACGTTTGATTAGTTGGGCGATTAAAGTCATGACGGGTAAAACTATTAAAGATCCAACGAGTGGATTTAGAGCTTACAATAGAGCTTGTATAAAAGATTATGCAACAGATATGAATAACCCACCGGAACCAGATACTTTAGTTTATATGCTAAAAAAGAAAAGAAAAATCGAAGAAGTACAGGTACAAATGAGTGAAAGAGAATTTGGTGAATCATATTTGAATTTAACAAATACAATTAAATATATGAGTCGTATGTTAATTTCAATCTTTTTGATTCAACCATTTAGAAAGAGATAGATTATGTCAGGAAAGTTACAAATTGTTTTTATTTTAGCTAGTGTATTAACCTTTGTGTTCGTAATAACAAAAATCCGAAAACAAGGTATGAACATTGATAAATCCATTGTGTGGATTTTATGGTCTATTCTTTTATTAATCATTTCTGTATTTCCAAAGTTGGCAGATTTCATTTCTTCTAGTTTAGGATTTATGACTACAAGTAATTTTATCTTTACATTGTTTATTTTCTTTTTATATATCATGTTATTTGATCAGGTGAGTCAGATTTCTAAATTACAAGAAAAACAAAAAGAATTGATTCAAAAATTGAGCATTAAAGAATATAAGGAGAGCAAACATGAGTGATTTATATATTTTGTATAATTATGTTTTTGGGATGATCTTTGTTGCTTTTTATATATTACTTCAATATTTGATTGGAGCAGCATTTTTTAAAAAGAAAGGCAGCTATCCATCACATTTTATAGCTGGATTTTTGATTTTTAGCTTTTTTGTTGCATTAGGAGGAATTCCCATACAATTGATTAATGCACCTTGGATTGTATTTGTTCTCTATCTTTGTTTAGTTATTGTTTCTTTATTTCTGTGGAGTATTTGGCGTTTGAAGAAAAATTCTCTGCAAATTGTAGATAAAAATGAAATTAAGAACTTTATTGCATCACAATGGTTTGTGATTTTTGTTGGTTTTTTCTTGGTAGGGATATCATTTAGTCATATTAGTTATTTATGGATGAACAATAATATGGATGATGGATTCTATTTGGGATGGGTCTCTAGTATACCATATTCTAAAAGTGGTTTTTACACACACCCTTCTACTGGATATGCATCAAATTTATCTTCCATGTTTTCTTATTTAGTTAATACAGGATATTCGGAATACGCTGCATATGTCTACTTATTCAAATTAAATACCAGTGTTTTCTGTAGAGTTTTTATGGCATTTTTTAATTATTTTCTTTCAGGGATGCTTGTTACTGAGTTCTCTCGCTTTATATGCAAAGAAACTAAATTTGAAATTACAGAGTTCTATTATCAATATTTTTCTTTGGTATTGATTCTTTTTGGAATTCCATTTTCTTTAGTTGAGGGTGGTGCATTGATATCTGTTCAAGACGGCTGGCAGTTTAATTCAGCAATGTATTATGGCTCAAATCTAACGAGAGTTAATGGCATTTTATTACTTATCTTATTTTTCTTGAGAACAAAGAAAATCAATTTGCAGACTATATTAAGCGTAGCAGCTATTGGTTTTGTTATGGTATCTAAATCAACTATTGCTATACCTTCCATTATCATTTGCTCCTTATCATTTTTGATTGCTTGTTTGGTAACATCCAAAGATAAGAAATCTTATGTTTTCTTTATTTTGATACTATTATTATGCTTTTTTATTTCTTTGCTTTTGGGAAATACAAGCACGATATCTGAACCAATTGCAACATATTTTTCTTTGTCATGCCATTCTAAAGTTTTTATCATTGCGGTTCTTCTTTGCATATCTTGTTTATTATTTAAAAGTCAGTATTTAAACCGCATGATAATATTTTTAATCGTAGTTTTTGCATTTATTGTATTGGAACCTTTTAATAATATTTTTGAAAAATCAGCGGTATTTGATTTTGTTTCCAAACGAATTTATGCTAATTATCTTTACACAATAGTAACTATTGCTTTTATTATGCTTGTTGTGAATATTTCAACAGTTTTTCACATAAGAGCATTTAAAGCTTATTTTAGCATTATTGTTGTTTTAATTTTAACGTTGAATGTTTCTTTGAGTAGGAATTATAGCTATAGTGAAAATAGTGGTTTAGGAATGACTGAAAGTGCAAAGATTCTTTGGCATAACAAGTTTATTATGCCTAATTCTACAGTTATGTTGGGTAATGCATTAGAGGAAAGATATGAAACTACACATGAAACTTGTGTTGCGCTTACTCCTGAAGTGTTGCCTATGAATTCTGTTTATCATTCTTTATCAATTATTTTAAGAACAGTTTCGCCTCATACGATATCGATTTCTGCCTCTAATCGTTATGGAATTGATAAAGCAAAATATAAAGATTTTTCTCAAGATTATCAGCAGATTTATTATGATTTTATGACAAACCCAAATGATAGTACTAATGCTAAGCTAGAAAAAGTGATATCTAAGTGTTTTATTAATAGTGTTGTTGTCTTGAGTGATGAGTATGATTATTATTTGAAACAAGATGGATTTAAAATATTCAAACATATTGTAGATGTTGATAATGGTGTTCAGTATTATTTGTATTGTAAATAATGAGTTATTTAAAATGTGAAATACAACTAGATAATGAATCTTTGAATTATTTTCGAGGTATATATATTATGCAAGTTAATAGATTTTTGCTATTAAATATACAAGCATGTATTTTATGATGGATTTTTTATGCAAAGATAATAATCTCGTTTTTCTATGGTGAAAGTTAAACTAGATTAATATTTTTTGGGGGATTTTTATGATTTCAGTTATTATGTCAACTTATAAAGAAGATGAAGAATTATTACGAGAATCAATAGAGTCAATACTAAATCAAACATATAAGGATATTGAGTTTATTATTATTTTAGATTATCCAGATAATGAGATTCATCAAAAGGTTATTTGTGAATATGCCTCTAAAGACAAAAGAGTTCATTTTTATATTAACCAAAAAAATCTAGGCTTAACCAAATCTTTGAATCGGGGTATTTCTTTGTGTACTGGTGACTATATTGCTCGTATGGATGCAGATGATATTAGTCTTTCAGATCGTTTAGAAAAACAGTTGAATTATATAGAATTACATCACTATGATTTGATTGGTGGCATTACTGAAATGATAAATGAAGATGGAACTACGCTATATAGTATAAAAAAGATACCAACTAATCCTAAAAAGATAAGCAAATGTTTGAAATATGGACAATGTATTGCACATCCAACTTGGTTAGGAAAAAGAGAAGTTTTTGAAAAATTAAATGGTTATAGAAATATTCCTTTATGTGAAGATTATGACTTTACTCTTCGAGCTGTATTAAATGGATATAAGATTTCAAATTTAAATGCAGTTGTTTTAAAATATAGAATGACAGCTAATAGTATTTCTCGAAAAAATTTATTTGAGCAGTATTTGTACATGGTTTACATAACTAATGAATATAAAAAAGGAAATATTGCTTTAGTTGAAAAAGCAGCTGAGTATGTTACATCAAAAAATAATTCAAAAGCAGCACAAAAATATTTGAAAGCAAATGTATTGTTTAATCAGATGCTTCAGGAAATGTCGGATAGACAATTGTTTTCCTTTATTAAAAATGGATTTTCATTACTATTTTGTTCAAGAGAATATTTGAATAAAATATATCGATTTTTTATGTTGTCGATTAACAGTTAATTATGAACTATTATAAAACAGGACAATTTGCCAAAATGGCAAATGTGTCAGAAAGAACCATTCGTTATTATGATAAAATAGGGTTGTTAAAACCCTCTTTTGTTATGGACAATGGGTATAGACAATACAGTGAAAAAGATTTTATAAAGCTACAAAAAATATTGGCTTTAAAACATCTTGGATTTTCCATTGAAGATATTTTTCCAATGGTCACAAGTAACCAAAAGTTTGAAGATTCATTGAATCTTCAAATCTCTTTAGTTAATTCAAGAATTGCTCATTTGCAGGTTTTAAAAGATGCTTTACAGACTACGATTCGCCAAATTGAAAATGATTCTTTTGATTGGAAAGATTTGATTTCATTAGTGCAAATGACCAACGATGATTCAAAGATTGTAGAACAATATATGGATTCGAATAATCTAAAAGTTCGTATTCAGTTACATAACCAATTTTCTACCAATCCGCAAGGATGGTTTCCGTGGCTCTATAGTCAAATTAATTTTAATGGAGTAAACCGTTTGTTGGAAGTAGGTTGTGGAAATGGGCAATTGTGGGAAAATAATTCCATCAATTTAAGAAATAGAGAATTTTTCTTATCAGACAGTTCAGAAGGAATGATTAACGAAGTTCGACAGAAATTTGGCAAAGATTTTAATTGTATGGTGGTGGATTGCGAAAAGATACCCTTTAAGGATCATTACTTTGATTGTATAATCGCAAATCACGTTTTGTTCTATTTGAGTGATTTAGACCAAGGTCTATCGGAAATAAAAAGAGTTTTAAAACCCAATGGTATTTTTTATTGTAGTACGTATGGAAAAAGCCATATGAAAGAAATACAAGATATTGTGAAAGGATTTGATGAAAGAATCGAACTTTCATCAAATCATCTATATGATAAGTTTGGATTAGAAAATGCGGATGAATTGTTAAAGCCATTCTTTAAACATATTGAAAAAAAGGAATATAAAGATTCTTTATTAATTAATCAAGCTCAGCCTTTGATTGATTATATTATGTCTTGCCATGGGAATCAGAATGAACTGATTGGACCAAGAATGGAAGAATTTAAAACATATATTCAAGAAATAATTGAAAAAAATGGTTCTATTTTTGTAAGTAAACAAGCAGGGATATTGTTATGTCGATGAAGGAGTTCGACTATAGATAAAAAAATCATTGTTTTTAGATCAGAATCTTCATATGTGAGCTATACAATTGTTTCAAAGTCAAGGAAAGAATTCTCATTCTTGGAAAGTTACTGCGCCTTTGCGAAAACTGAAAAATCATGAATAAGACTTGACCCTTACCTTACGTAAGGGTTTATTATTATGTTAAATGGAGGTCATACTATGAAAGGAATTATTCTTGCAGGTGGTAGTGGTACACGTTTGTATCCATTAACCAAAGTTACTAGTAAACAATTATTGCCAATTTATGATAAACCGATGATTTATTATCCAATGAGTATTTTAATGAATGCTGGAATTCGTGATATTTTGATTATTTCAACTCCAGATGATACACCTCGTTTTCAAGAATTATTAGGGGATGGACATCAATTTGGTGTTGAATTATCTTATAAAGTACAACCAAGTCCAGATGGTTTAGCACAAGCTTTCATTTTAGGTGAAGAATTCATCGGAGATGATAGTGTTGCCATGATTTTAGGAGATAATATTTTCCATGGACATGGATTGACAAAACGTTTACGTGCTGCTGCTAATAAGGATGCAGGAGCTACTGTTTTTGGATATTATGTGGAAGATCCAGAACGCTTTGGCGTAGTAGAATTTGATGAAAATGGAAAAGCTATTTCTTTAGAAGAGAAACCAGAACATCCAAAATCAAATTATGCAGTAACAGGATTATACTTCTATGACAATAAAGTCGTAGAATACGCAAAGAACTTAAAACCAAGTCCTCGTGGGGAATTGGAAATTACGGATTTAAACCGAATTTACTTAGAAAATAATGAATTGAATGTAACTTTATTAGGTGATGGCTTTACTTGGCTTGATACAGGTACACATGAATCTTTAGTGGATGCAACAAACTTTGTGAAAACCATTGAAGAACATCAACATCGTAAAATTGCTTGCTTAGAAGAAATTGCTTTTAAGAATGGCTGGATTGATCGAAAAGAATTAGAAGAAATTTACGAGATTTATAAAAAGAACCAATACGGTGCATATTTAAAGAAAATTATGGACCGGGCATATGTAGAACAGGAGTGGCATGACTAATGAAAGTAACAGAAACAAAAATCCCTGGTGTTTTGATTATTGACACAGATGTATTTGGAGATCATAGAGGGTACTTTACAGAAACATATTCAAAACCAAAATATGAAAAGTTGGGGGTAACCGTAGACTTTGTTCAAGACAATATGTCATTTAGTGCCCAAAAAGGAACTTTACGAGGTTTACATTGGCAAAATCCTCCTTATGCACAAAGTAAATTAGTATCTTGTACAAAGGGAACAGTCATTGATGTGGCTGTAGATATTCGTAAAGGAAGTCCAACATTTGGACAATGGGTAAGTGTTGAATTAAGTGAAGAAAATCACCGTCAATTTTTTATTCCCCAAGGCTTTGCTCATGGTTTCTTAACTTTAACAGATAATGTAGAATTCAGATATAAAGTAGATAACGTATACAATAAAGAATCTGAAGGCGGTATGCGTTATGATGATCCAACATGTAATGTTGACTGGGGATCATTATTAAACGGTATTGAACCTGTATTAAGTGAAAAAGACCAAGTTGGTCCAACACTAGAAGAATCAAATAATCAATTTACATACAAAGGAGAATAACACAATGAAAATTTTAGTAACAGGTGGAGCTGGATTTATTGGAGGAAACTTTGTTCATTACATGGTTAATAAATATCCAGAAGATATGATTGTAAACTTAGATAAGTTAACCTATGCAGGAAATCTAGAAACATGTAAACCCGTAGAAGATAAACCAAACTATAAATTTATTAAAGGGGATATTGCTGACCGTCCATTCATTATGGATTTATTTGAAAAAGAAAAATTTGATGTCGTTGTTAACTTTGCCGCAGAAAGCCATGTAGACCGTTCCATTGAAGATCCAGAAATCTTCGTTAAGACGAATGTAATGGGAACAACTACATTATTAGATGCATGTGTTAAATATGGAATCAAACGTTATCACCAAGTATCTACAGATGAAGTATATGGAGATTTACCTTTAGATCGTCCTGATTTATTCTTTACAGAAGAAACTCCATTACATACATCTAGCCCATATTCTTCGGCAAAAGCTAGTGCAGATTTATTTGTACTTGCATATCACAGAACCTATGGTTTACCGGTAACAGTAAGTCGTTGTTCAAACAACTATGGACCATATCATTTCCCAGAAAAATTAATTCCATTAATTATTTCTCGTGCATTAAATGACGAAACAATTCCAGTATATGGAACTGGAGAAAATGTACGTGACTGGTTACATGTATATGACCATTGCGTAGCGATTGATTTAATCGTTCGTAAAGGACGCGTTGGTGAAGTCTATAATGTAGGTGGTCACAACGAAAGAACAAACTTAGAAGTTGTAAAAACTGTGCTTCATGCATTAAATAAACCAGAAAGTTTGATTACTTTTGTACAAGACCGAAAAGGACATGACCGTCGTTATGCAATTGATCCTACTAAACTTGAAACAGAATTAGGATGGAAACCAAAATATACTTTTGATACAGGTATTCCAATGACGATTCAATGGTATTTAGACAACAAAGAATGGTGGGAACACATCATTAATGGAGAATACCAAAATTACTTTGAAAAGATGTATGTAGAAAAAGGAAGAGCTAAGGAATAAAATGTTAAGACATGCTTTTATTATGAGCGTGCATACAAATTTGGAGCAGTTACAAGTCTTAGTAGCTGCTCTTCATTTTGGAGATGCATATATTCATGTTGATAAAAAACAAGATACTTTATTCCATGATTTAAAAGAACTTTATAAAGATAATTCTCATGTTTTTTTGGTAGAAGATCGAGTCAGCGTGAATTGGTCTGGTTTTAGTCAAGTTCAAGCTACAATCAAATTGTTTGAATTGGTGGAGTCGACAAAACGAACATATGATTATATTCACTTTATCAGTGGACAGGATTTACCTTTAATGTCACATACACAAATGGATGCGTATATTGAAAGTAAAGGGACGGATAAACAGTTTGTAGAAGTGAATGATATTGGAAACTACAAATGGAGATTAATACAATATTCTTTTTTTAGAGAGAATCCTAAGAACCGAAAGAAATTATATCGATTTACTGATATGGCTCTTCGTTTTATTCAAATGCCTTTTATTCGAAGAAAAAATTTTAAAGGCTTTGAATTGTATAAGGGATCTTCGTGGTTTAGTATCACAAATGAATGTATGAAGTATATATTATCGTATATTCGTGAAAATGATTATTGTTCAAAATTTGAATATACAGCTTGTCCTGATGAACATTTTTTTCAGATTTTATTAATGAATTCAAAATATGAAGATAAAGTATTAAAATACAATTCTAGATATATTGTCTTTGAAGGATTGAATGCCAGTCCAAAAACACTTGGAGTGGAAGATATGGAACATTTTATGAATGGACAATATATGTTTGCACGCAAATTTGATATGAATAAAGATAGACAAGTGATTAGTGGAGTCTTGAACAGGAGTTAGTATGAAAAATATTTATATAGTTTTCGATAAACTACATTCGAATGAAGCTGGTGGACTTGTCTCAGCGTATTCATCATTCATACAATTATTAAAAGATGACTATACAATAAAAGTCATTAGTGTCATTGATTCCAATATAACTGAATATGATTTGTTTTCAGACTGTGAAATTATTAATATTTCAAAACATGATTTTTTTCCAAAAATGGAAGTTATATCAGATAGCATAAAATATTTTAATTTGTTTTCATTGCTTAAAGAGCTTTTCAAGTTGTTTTGTTATTTTTGTTATATTCCGATTTCACGTACCAAAATGAGAAAGTTATTTTCTCCAGATGATATTATTATAGTTTCTTCTCCGGCTGCTGCCATGTTCATGAGTTCAAAGAATCGGTTTATACTGGAAATACATACAAAGTTTGAATATTTTTGGGGAACTAATAAACTAGGCAGGCTTCAAAGTAAGTTGATGTCAAAGCCATATGTTACTGTTTTTAGAACAAAGGCAGATATGAAAAAAGGAAATCAGTTTTTTAATTCCACATATTCTTATAATTTTATAGATAAAAAGATTTTCAATAATACTGTAAGTATTGGGGATGAGAAAAGAAAACATAAAATCATTTATATGGGTCGATTTGGAAAAGAAAAGAATCTTCCTAAAATGATAGAATGTGCAAAACAATTGAAAAAACAGGTTCCAAATTTTACCTTAGACATGTATGGTAATGGTATTTTAGTAAATGATATCAGAAGATTGATTGAAGAAAATGACTTAAATGAGAATGTTCATTTGTGTGGTTTTTGCAATGATAAGAATATTTTTGACGACTACTCTCTATTATGGATGACTTCTAACTTTGAAGGTATGAGTATGACAATTATTGAAGCTAAGGCAAAAGGTGTCCCTACAATTTCAACAAATTGGGGCGATGGTGTATTTGAAGTGATATATGATAAAACTGATGGTTTTGTAGAAAATACAGTTGAAGGTATAGTGAATCGAACTGTTGAATTGTTTAACGATAAGGATGAACTGATAAGTATTTCAAATAATGCTCTTGCAAATTTTGAAGAATTTAGTAAAGAAAATGCATATAGAAGATGGAAAGAGATTCTCAATAATTATGAAGGAGGTATCAATTAATGAAGATTTTTGTGACAGGAGTTGCTGGACAACTCGGACATGATGTAATGAATGAATTGGCTTCTAGAGGCTATGAAGGAATTGGAACAGATTTAGCACCCGAATACAGTGGTGTGCAAGATGGTAGTTATGTAACTACTGCTCAATATGTTTCTTTGGATATTACCAATAAAGAAGCAGTAGATAAAACTATCCAAGAAATTCATCCAGATGTTGTAGTACATTGTGCAGCTTGGACAGCTGTTGATGCAGCGGAAGATGAAGATAAGCAAGCGAAAGTAAGAGCCATTAATGCAGGGGGAACACAAAATATTGCCAGTGCATGTAAAGAAGTAAATGCTAAGATGGTTTATATTTCAACTGATTATGTATTTGATGGCCAAGGTACAGAACCATGGCAACCTGATTGTAAAGACTATAAGCCTTTAAATGTATATGGACAAACTAAATTAGAAGGTGAATTAGCTGTTTCTCAAACCCTTGATAAGTATTTTATTGTTCGTATTGCTTGGGTATTTGGTAAGAATGGTAACAACTTTATTAAAACCATGTTAAATGTAGGGAAGAAATATGACACGTTAAAAGTCGTAAATGATCAAATTGGTACCCCAACTTATACTTATGATTTAGCTCGATTATTAGTGGATATGATTGAAACAGATAAATATGGTTATTATCATGCAACCAATGAAGGTGGATATATTAGTTGGTATGATTTTGCCTGTGAAATCTTTAAACAAGCCGGATATACCAATACAGTTATTCCTGTAACTACAGAAGAATATGGTTTATCTAAAGCTGCAAGACCATTTAACTCAAGATTAGATAAATCTAAACTTGTAGAAAATGGCTTTAAACCCTTGCCAACATGGCAAGATGCATTAGCTAGATATTTGAAGGAAATTGAATTATAAGAGAAATTAGCTTAATATGTAGATATTAGGCTATTTTTTATGGAGGTTTGATATGAAAAAATCTGTTGCACTCTGCACGTATAATGGAGAAAAGTTTATCGAACAACAATTAGAAAGTATTTTAGACCAGACTGAGATGATTGATGAAATTATCATATGTGATGATGGCTCTACGGATAATACTATACAAATGGTTCAACATACTTTACTTGATAAAAATATTGATTATAAATTGGTTAGAAACAAAACTAATTTAGGGTTTAAGAAAAATTTTTATCAAGCCATTTCCTTATGTCAGGGAGATATTATCTTCTTTTGTGATCAAGATGATGTCTGGAATAAAAACAAAGTTAAAGTTATGACTGATGTATTCGAAAATAATCCTAATGCTTTGCTAGTTTTTAGTAATGCCAGTGTTACAGATGCCTATTTACAGCCAATTGATAATTTATTTTCTTCTTTATCCTTTCAACAAGATTTTATGAAGAACAAGGAAGTGCAAGTACAGCGATTATTGGCTGATAATTTTGTGACTGGAGCTACTTCAGCTATTAGAAAAGATCTTATAACTTTAGCAAAGCCATACCCTAAAAATTGGGCGCATGATTATTGGTTTGGAGTAATTTCAGCATTATATAATGGCTTATTTTGTGTGAATGATAAATTAATAAATTATCGCCAGCATTCAAATAATACAATTGGCGTTGATAAAGGTATTTCTATTTCTTTACTGAAACGATTGTTCTCAAAAAAGAAAACAAAGGGAAATAGAGATAACTTATATGCAGAAATTAGATTGGAACAATTAGAAGAGTTAATTAAATTTTTTGATGATAAAGAAGATTTATCCGATTTATATCCAATCATTTTAGATAATTATAATTTTTGGAAAAAGAGAGAGTCATTCTCTACACAGGGTATTTTAAAAAATTCATGGATAGTATTAAAGGATGCCATGACGAAACAACAATATAAATATAGAAATACTAGTAAACCGATTCTTATAGACTTTGTAAAAGGAATAGCTTTAGCTCATAGGGATGCATAAAATGAAAAAGACAGCGTTAAATATTTTTTATAGTTGTGCCACTCAATTATTAGCGATTATTGTACCATTAATTACTTCACCTTATATATCTCGTGTTTTACTTCCAAATAATTTGGGGATATATACGTATATAGATTCGGTGAGTCAAATTATATGTGTTTTAGGGTCGATAGGGCTAACAAATTATGGTATAAGAGAAATTGCTTATGCTAAAAATGACAAAAATAAAAGGTCAATCATATTTTTTGAAATAATGATAATCCGATTTGTAATGCTAGTGATTTCATACGCCTTTTATTGCTTGTTTATGAAAGGAACCCAATATGAAATTTATTCTTTATACCAGATTATTTGGTTCATTGGATCGTTTTTAGATATAATATGGCTTTTTAACGGTATGGAGGATTTTAAAACAGTTGTAATTAGAAATTTAATTGTTAAAGTTGTGACAGTTATATTGATTTTCAGTCTAGTTAAAGCACCTAGCGATTTAGTGAAATATATCTTGTTGATTGGAGCTTGTCAGGTTTTAGCAACTGTATTGTGTTATAAAAATATTAAATCTATAATCTGTTTACCTGATTTTCATGAATTACATCCTACTAGACATCTGCTTCCAACATTAAAGATTGCTTTACCACAGGCGGTAACATTAATTTACTATCAAATGGATAAAGTAATGTTGGAATATTTATTGAATGAGCCGTCTATATTGGCTTACTATGATTTGGCGGATAAAATTGTCAAAATACCAGTTACTGCAATTACTGCAGTAAGTACGGTTATGTTACCAAAAAGTTCTAAATATTTTATTGGAGATGATTCAGAGGGATTAACGAACAGCATTCAATCGACTATTGATTTTTCAATATTACTGATTTTTCCAATGTGTTTGGGATTAATGAGTATTGCAAATGGCTTTGTTCCTTGGTTTTACGGGGATAATTACTTACCAGTATCATCAATAATTATTTCTTTATGCCCGGTCATTATAGCTCGTGGACTTTCCAGTATCTCGAGTGATCAGTATTTAGTTCCAACTAAAAACACGAAATATTTGACAATATCAAGTGTCTTTTCTGCAGTAATAAATGTAATTGTCAACTATATAACAATACCAATTATGGGAGTATATGGAGCTGTATTAGGAACTATTGTTGCTGAATTCAGTGTGACAACTATTCAATTTCACTATATGAGGAAGCAAATTTCAATAAAGGGAATGACTAAGAATATTTTAAAATATTCGATTTTTTCTATTATTTGTTGTTCGGTTTCTATTTTGATTTGGTTTGCATTAGGTAATCATATTTATACAACGGTATCACAAATGATTGCGGCTATTATCGTTTATTTAGTTTTATTGTTGATTACAAAAGATCGCCTTGTATTCCAAATTATAAAATCTAGACATACATTAAAAGGTAACGAATGATGCATGATATATATCAGATAAATAAAATGCTGTTAGACTGAATGTTTTACAAATAATTCATTAATGAGATTTTATATTTTTGATGAATTAAGCACTTTATATCTTATCTGAATTAGAGATTTGTTTTAAATATGCAGATGATTTTGAACTATTCTAATTTTATAATTATTAACTTACTCTGCTCAAATTCTCAAATTAGTCAAAAATGTCTTTATGTTGTGCTGTTAATATAAAGACATTTGTTGGAGGTTGTATGGAAAGAAAAAGAATTAACTACATAGATTGGTTACGAATAATAAGTGCTCTAGCCGTTATTGGTATTCATATCACAATGACACAACCCGATCATTATTCTGTGCAAGAGCTTGGAAAATACAATTATTGTATGCTTACATGTGTATGTACACTTATTCAATGGGCTGTTCCAGTCTTTTTGATGATTAGTGGTAATTTGCTTTTGCGTTCGAATAATCTGACATTCACAAAGATAAAAAAGATGACGATTCGAATTGGAACAGTCTTGCTTTTATTTGGTACTGCCTTTGCTCTTTTATCTCAAGTCTTTGAAAGAAAGACATTGGCATTAGGCATGTTACCGAATGCGGTATTTCTTACTCTTCAGCAGAAGAGTTGGGGACATCTTTGGTATTTATACCTGTTAATTGGTATTTACTTAATTCTTTTACCGTTAAAAAAGTTTGTCGATCATTCTACTAATAAGGAAATTTGTATCTTTACTGCAATATTGATAGTTGGAAACTTTTTTATTCCAACATTGAATCTTGAATTAGGCACACAGATTGAAAACTATATGCAACTTTCGTTTTATGTGGCATATGTACTTTTAGGATATATTATTGGAGGGGGACTCCACGATGAAGATAATGACAAAGTAAAGAATCTAATCGATGTATTATGCAACCGTAGTTGGATATGGGTTGGATTGTGGATGCTTGCTTCTGTGACGAAAATCTTAATACAATTTATTACAGTCACAAAATATGGAGAAGGCTCTGCAGTGATTCTAGGAGATAGATTATTCACTATGATGCAAGCATTGTCACTATTCTGTCTATTCAAAAAATATATGGATGGTGTGAAAGTTGGTAGAATTGCGAAATCTATTAGCAGATGCAGCTTTGGAATATATTTAATTCATCCATTCTTTATTCATATTTTATATGATGCTTTGAATATCACGCCTACTAGTTTTCCTTTGCTTGGAATAGAATTTGCGATTCCAGTACTGTGGCTTGTGGTATTTATTTTTTCTTGGATTGGATCTTTTATTATGTTGAAAGTTCCTGGTCTTAATAAGTTGTTATAACAGCAATTTTTAATTATTTTGATTTACATTTCTACACGTCGAGTGTGGAATGATATACTATTATAAATTTCTAGTGAGGAGGGTAGCCATGCGCTTAGAGACACATTGTCATACCAAATATTCGAAAGACAGTATGCTTTCTTTTACGTTGTTATATATCAAGTGTAAGTGGCGTAAAATAGATGCAATTGCTATTACCGAGCATAACAATATGCAAGGTGGGCTAGCCTTTAAAGAATACTGCCAAAAGAAAAAAACGCCTTTACAAGTAATCGTTGGGGAAGAAGTTATGACAGAGTCAGGCGAAATCATTGGCCTATTCCTTCAAGAAGAAATTCCTGCTGGCTTATCTTGTAAAGAAACGATAGCTCGTATTCGTCAACAAAATGGCGTAGTTTATGTGCCTCATCCATATGACAAAAAACGTGAAAAAACAGTTTTAAAAGAAGCTTGCATTAAAGAATATGCATCTCAAATAGACTGTATAGAGTGTTATAATGGCCGAAATATTTCTGATGAATATGGCATTCGACAAAATGAAATTGCAGATCGTTATCACATTTGTAAAGTAATCGGTTCTGATGCACATACAATACTTGAAGTAGGAAGAAACTATATGGAAGTAGAACAAGTTCCTGTTGATCGTGAAATGTTTTTGAAAGTGATACAAAGCGCTACCTTCCATAAAAAGAAGTGTATTAAATTAAGCCATAAGATAACGAAGTTTGTGAAATTAGGCAAACTAATAAAGAAGGGAAATTTTCATGAAGTGTATAGAATTATCAAAAAAAGACTTGGAAGTTCAATGTAAAGATTGGGCAGAAAAAATAAAAAAAGAATACCAACCAGATTTAATTGTCTATGTGGCGAAAGCAGGATATTTGATTGCGCGACCTATGAAAAACGTTTTCGACGTTCCTCTAGTAGGAATTAGTGCTACAAGAGAAGGCAATTCTTTAAAAGAAATTGTTGGCCCTTTGGTATCTCTATTGCCGAATTTTGTTCGAAACTTTTTGATTAGTATGGAGTTGAAATCCAATACTCATGATCGAAATACAGAAAGAAAGATTCGTTTTCATCAAAGCTTTGAAAACATTCATCAAGATTCGATTCAAAAAATTATTGTCGTAGATGACTCTGTGGATACAGGCCATTCAATGAAACAAGTTGTTGATGCGATTTCTAATAAGATGAATCATGTGCAAATTAAAGTTGCTGGATTAAATGTATGGGATAAAAGTGAAGATGTTATAAAAACAGATTTTGCTTTATATAGAAATACGGTCATAAAAACGCCTATGTCGAAAGATTCAAAAGAATATAAAGATTTTATGAAAATCTATAACGAAGAAACAGAAGAGGGTTTACTTTAGATAAAAGATGAGTAAGCTTAATTCTTTATTTGTTTTTCATTATAGTTTTGAATGAGAGTATTATGGAATACTCCAAGAAAGAAGGATTTGCTAATGAAGTGTAAAAATTGTGGACATGAAGTAAACGAAAACGATGTCTATTGTAGTCATTGTGGAACAAAACTTGAAAAAGAAGAAACACAAGTAGATGAGAAACAATGGTATTTTGTTGAGAACAATGAAACAAAGGGGCCATTTAGTGAAGCACAAATGAAATCGTTTATTCAATCTAAACGCATTGATTCTAATACTTATGTATGGAGTGATGGATTTGATGATTGGAAAGAATTAAAATGTTCTGAATTAAAAGATTTATTAGAAGAAAAGGGAACTGAATCCATTCATTTAGAAACACACCAAGATAAAATCTGGTACTACGTCGATCAAGATTCGAACCACCATGGTCCATTTACGCAAGAAGAAATGGAAAAAATGTATGCAAGAGGAACCTTAGATGAATTTTCTTATGTTTGGAAAGAAGGCATAAGTGATTGGCAAAAGTATGCCGATACAAGTTTATCTCAAGCCTCAAAATCCACAAGACAAGAAAAAGTCTCTAGCATTACTTCCGTTACGAAAAAGCATATTCCTCTTTCTGTACTGTTTAGTTTTTTAACCTGTGGGCTCTATGCTTTATATTGGATGTATACGATTGCGGAAGATGTAAATAGTTTATGCAGAGAAAACGGGAAGACACCAGGAACCAGTGGTGGTCTTGTATTTTTATTTTCCATATTCACTTGTGGAATCTATGGTCTTTATTTTTGGTACAAGGTATGTAAACTCATCGATTCCTTAGATTATGATAGTGACTATGTGACCAGTGATAATTCCATTCTTTGCCTTGTATTAGCTGTCATTCAATTAAATATCATCTCGATGTGTATCGTTCAGGATTCCATCAATGAAATTGTGGACAATGTCTAAAAAACTAATTTTCTTATTTTGTGTTTTGGCAATATTGTTTCTCTATCGTTGCCCTTTTTATACCATTTTCGGTATTCCTTGTCCGGGCTGTGGCATGACACGCAGCCTATTCGCTTTTCTAAGAGGAGATATGAAAGCTTCTTTGGCATATCATGCCATGTTAATACCTACAGGAATCTGTGCTTGTCTTTTCATTGCACGAAAGAAGCATCGAAAAGCCATTTTGTATATCTGGTGTATTTTGATGCTTGCTTATTATTTAGTGCGCTTTATAACCCATACAAACCTTAGCATCAATACGCAGGCCATCCTCATTCAAATCTTACATAAGCTACTTTGAATTTAGGTGAGGTTTCCCCTGACGAGATTTAAAAACTTGTAAGTCTGTGAAATCTCATCTTGATTGAATTGTAGGTTGAGTATTCCCTATACTAATCAACTTTTAAAGAGAACATACATATTTTTCTTGGCAAATCCCATTTTCTTGACAACCCATAAGTCACATGTAATACTTCTAGTTGAAATTTTTTTTTACTTTTTAATTAACTTTTTTCTGTATGAATTGTGAATGCATAAAAATATGCTTATGGACGGGTCGCTAACTCGCTACAGGCTATATTTGATATTATGTTGATGCCTGTAACACTAGTAAGTTTGTCCATTCAGTCGTTTATTCAATCCTATCTATAAAATCTTACCTTTCTATATAATGAATCCAACAAGAAGGAATCTAATTAATTGATTAATAAACTGCCATTATTAACGATTGGATAAGATGTTACTTGTGTTATTGGAGCTGGTTTATTGGGTATGGCTGTATTTTTTCTGTGGAGGGGATTTACCTTTCTATAAGAAGGATTTAATAGTGATTCTTGTTGGAGCTATTTTTTTATTCCATGAGTATTGTATTTTCAGCTAGATTGACATCTGTAAGCAATACATTTGTTCAGTTTATTACATACTTGATTACATCCATTGTATGGCTTGTATTAGCTCTACATCTTATTTTAAGTTTTGGTGTTTATGAGGCTACCTATTATACTTTATTTTGATGGTTTCACAGTTTACTTTGCATGTTTTTTTTATCTTGGATTACATAATTATTTTTATAAAAGAATCAGGTGATAAGAATGGTTGGTTGTGTCGTATTAAATTTTAATGATTCAAAAACAACAATAGAATTATTAAATCGAATGAAAAATATGAAATCTATAGATGTGATTGTTGTTGTGGACAATTGTTCTACAGATGATTCTTTTTCTGTTTTAAAACAATATACTTCCAAAAAAATACAGGTTATACAATCAGAAAGAAATGGTGGTTATGGATATGGAAATAATTGTGGAATTGCATTTTTAAAGAAAAATTTCGATTGTGATTATATTCTTATTGCCAATCCGGATGTTATTTTTGAAGAGAATGTAATTCAAAAAATGAAGGATGCTTTTGATGAAGAAACAGTTATTGTTGCGCCACTAACATTAGATGCAAAAGGAAATAGGCAGTTGCCTATTGCATGGAAAGTCCCAACTATAAAAGATTATTATTTGTTTTCTTCAATACTTTTTAATAAGATCTTTCATTCTTTAGATTATCCCAAGGATTTTTATAATCAATCTGTATGTTATGTGGATTGCGTTTAGGGTTCTTTCTTTATGATTCGAAGTTGTTTGATAGAAAATAAGTTATATGACGAGAATATTTTTTTTGTTCTTTGAAGAATCGTGTATTGGAAAGAAATTTAAAGATTTAGGGTATAAGACCAAGCTATTAATGGATGTAGACTATATTCATAATCATTCTGTCAGTATTAATAAAGTTTTTCATTCCGAAGCTAAAAAAAGCAAGATGACATTGGATAGTTTTTATACATATTTTTCGGATTTTTATACACTTTCTAGATTTCAAAAGAAAATTATGAAAGCTTATAAAAAAATGATTTATCTTGAGAATTATGTGTTGCTTAAAATTTTCTTTGATTAGAAGGTATCATTATGGTGTGCTAAAAGTGCACCATTTTAGCGTCATCTGCACAAATTCTAAAGAAAGCACTATAGATATTTCTATAGCGCTTTCTTCGTTAAGATTTTATTCACCAATTCTTGATTGTTTTTTGTCCGTTTAAATAAGGAAATCAAAGTATCCGTAGCTTCTTCATTTCGCAAACTATTTAAAGAATGACGAATGATACGTACCGCATCTAATTCATCTGGATTTAAGAGCAAATCCTCTCTACGAGTACCAGATTTCGCAATATCAATAGCTGGGAAGATACGATGTTCTTGCATCTTTCGAGAAAGAATCAATTCCATATTACCCGTTCCTTTAAACTCTTCATAAACCACATCATCCATCTTGGAACCTGTATCAACTAATGCAGTTGCTAAAATGGTTAAACTACCACCTTCACGCATATTTCGAGCCGCTCCAAAGAAACGTTTTGGCATATGTAGACTAGCTGGATCCAAACCACCCGATAAAGTACGGCCGCTTGGTGCTACCGTTAAGTTATATGCTCTGGCAAGACGCGTAATACTATCCAATAAAATAATGACATCTTGCCCATGCTCGACAAAGCGTTTCGCTCTTTCAATAACCATTTCACTGACCCGTTTATGATGCTCCGGTGTTTCATCAAAAGTAGAATAGATTACTTCGGTATTCTTTTGCGTTACCGTTTCTTTTATATCTGTTACTTCTTCCGGACGCTCATCAATTAATAAAATAATCAAATGCATTTCTGGATTGTTGTTTTGTACCGATAAGGCAATATTCTTTAACAAGGTCGTTTTACCAGCTTTTGGAGGAGAAACAATCATCCCACGAGCCCCTTTTCCAACTGGAGCTAATAAATCCAACATACGCATGGAAATAGAGTTGTTAGCTTCCATATGCATTCTTTCATTCGGGAATATAGGCGTTAAGTTTTCAAAGTTCGGCCGCTTTTTAGCGATTTCAGGATCAATTCCATTAATCGAATTGATGCGCACTAAAGCGGAATATCGTTCCGTCGTTTTTTGTGGACGTTTTTTTCCAATTAATAAATCACCCGTTTTTAAATGAAAACGCCGAATTTGGGAATGGGAAACATATACATCGTTTTCGCCTGGCAAATAGTTTTCACAACGGATAAAACCAAAGCCATCTGGCAAAACTTCAAGAATTCCAATCGCAGTTTCATCGGTATCCATTACCCGATTTTCTTGTTCTTTACGGGCTTCTTCTTTTTGCTGACGCATTAATGCCGCAATTAAATCACTTTTTTTTAAGGCCGAAACGCCTTTTAATTCTTTTTCTTTCGCAATGGTCTTTAGTTCTTTTAAAGACAAAGCTTCATATTGTTCTTGTGTCATAAATTGTCCTTCTTCTTTTGGAAAATAATTTGATTTGATAGAGATTGGTTGAATAAAGAGAACCAGGCGGTTCTCTTTGAGCACATCTATTGTATCTTGTGGCCTTTGATTATACAAGGACAAGTGAAAGAATCCCTTCTTTCAACTTGTCAAGTAATCTAAATCTTAGTAAACTTAGTTTAAGTTAAAAAACAGGAGGATTACTATGGTAGAAGTAGCTGTATTAGGATATGGAACGGTTGGAGCCGGTGTTGTCAATGTATTGATGACCAACGCAGCATCCATCGAAAAAAAAGTAGGAACTTCCGTCCATGTAAAATATGTTTTAGATTTACGAGATTTTCCCGGTACACCTGTAGAAGATATCGTAACACACGATTTTAATGATATTTTAAACGATAAAGATGTAGACATCGTAGTTGAAACTATGGGTGGTTTAAAACCGGCCTATGACTTTACCAAAGCTGCTTTACAGGCAGGAAAAAACGTATGTACATCAAATAAAGAATTAGTGGCAGAACATGGTGTAGAACTCTGTGACATTGCTACAAAACATTCAGTAAACTATATGTTTGAAGCAAGTTGTGGAGGAGGCATTCCGATTATTCGTGCCTTAAATACTTCTTTGATGGGAGAAAAAATTGAAATAGTCAGTGGTATTTTAAACGGAACCACAAACTATATCATGACAAGTATGTATGAACACGGTTCAGACTTTGATTCTTGTTTAAAAGAAGCACAAAAACTCGGTTATGCTGAATTGCATCCCGAAGCTGATATTGAAGGACATGATGCCCAACGTAAGATTGCGATATTATCCTCTTTGGCTTATGGAAAACATGTTGATTATAAAGATGTGCCAACCCAAGGAATCACAAACATCGATGCCACCGATATGGAATATGCACATAAGATGGGCATGAAAATCAAACTTTTAGCTACATCTCAAGTGACTGAAGCTGGAACATGGGCCATGGTTAGTCCGAATTTAGTCGGACAAGATAATATCTTATTCTCAGTTGATGATGTCTTAAATGCAGTATTTGTACAAGGAAACTGCTTAGGACCAGCTATGTTCTATGGTTCAGGAGCAGGGTCTTTACCAACTGCTAGTGCTGTAGTAGGCGATGTATTAGATTGTGCCAAAAATCTTCATACCACAGTTAAAACTGATATCACAGCAGAAAAATTAACCTTACTTCCAGTCGATGATGTAGAAAATATCTTCTTTGTGCGCGTTAAAGAAGGCCAAGACATTACACCTGTATTTGGTGAAGTCGAAAAAGTTGTGGTAAAAGAAGGCGAATATGGCTTCTGGACAGAAGCAATGAAAGAAAAAGACTTCCAAGCCAAAGTACAACAATGCCCAGGCTTTATTAAAGCCATTCGCAAAGGATAGAATTTCAAACTGCAACACTATGTTGTAGTTTTTTTATGAGAGGAAACTATGAATCAAGAAGAACTATTAAAGAAAATTTTGCACCAACAAAAAATCATTCTTGTTTTATTGTTTGTATTAGTGCTTTGTTTTGGCATCTTTCTTTTTGTATTTTTTACTAAGATGAGTGAAATGAATAGCGTAATCAAACAACTGCAAGATATCGATTTTGCCCAAATCGAAGATGCAATGAAGAATGTAAATAAAATCTTGCATTATTTTAACTAACTTTACCAAAGCTTTACTCTAGAAAGCCTTAGAAGCTTACATAGATTTCTTATTCTAAAACTAGAAAGAAGAGATACTATGGAAACTTTATTCATCAAAGGCATTGCCTGTGGTTTATTCTATTTTGCCTATGTTTTATCGAAGTTTTTCTTAGACAGCAAGCAATCGCAAGAGTTTTAACATTCGACAAGCCTCTGCTTTTCTAGTATAGTTAAACAAGCTAGAAGGTGAAAAGATGAAGGCAAGAGAAATGTTTGAAGCATTGGGATATGAGTTAGATTGTGATGATGATTTATTGCTGATTTATAAGAAAAACGTCATCGAAATCGTATTCCAAAAAGATTATAAAAAATATCATGCATTATGGAGTGGTGAACCACTTTCAATTAACGTGGATTTACATAAGGCCATTCACCAACAATGTATTGAATTGAACTGGATAGAACAGTAAAATGTTCTATTTTTTTTCAACCTTTTTAATGATGATTCCTGTATAATGAAAACAAGAGAAAGTGAGAGAAAAATGAGAATGGGATGTAAAAAGCTAGTATGTGCATTACTTTCATGTACCATGTTATGTGCTTGTACCAGCACCAAGTCTGTTGAAAAACAAAGCAATAAAAAACAATATGTGAAAACAGATCAGTTCACAAGTGCATTAATTGATTCAACGGACTATAAAGGAAAATGGATCAAAATTGAAGGAAAAGTAAAACTCGGACCAGAAGTAAGCGGAAAGCAAGGATATCTAGTTAAATATGTACCGGCACAGCGCCGTTACTTCTTCTTTAAAACTGATAAAGATCTTGGATACCAACCAGGAGATTATGTCAAAGTGGAAGGGCAAATCGGCAAAGATACCAATTTAGTCAATTCATCTGGTAATGAACTTTCTATAACAACTATTACGCATGCTAAAGTATCCGATGGCTCCTATATAGATGTAGAAGTACCAACTTATTGTACCAATAAACCAAAAGAGCCGAAACAGACCATTGACGGCATAACGATGAAAGTTTCAAAAGTAGAATATGCGGATCAAGAAACACGCGTCTATGTTTCGATTGAAAATAATTCAGATCAACCTATTTATTATGATCCAAATTATACTATTCTCCAACAAGATGGCACCCACATTAATTCCGATGTTCTATCTTCGTCGTATGAAAAAGGAAATTATCCACAATTGGCCAATGCGATCGAGCCACACAGTAAAACAAGTGGCATTGTGGTATTTTCGGTGATTTCTAGTGAAAAAGATTGTGATGTTATCATAACACTTTTTACCGCTAATCTAGCTGGTATAGACTTTACAATTCATGTTAATGCCTAACATAAGATTCTTATTTAAGACCAAACATTTGATGTTTTTCATCAAAGTTTGGTCTTTTTTTATGAAATTTTATCCTTTTTTCT
>QUIQ01000017.1 GCA_003480165.1 Firmicutes bacterium AM41-11
ATATTATCACCGTTCTTAAGGAATGCGATAATTGGTATTATTTGAACTCAGCTGAAGCAACGGGTCAGTGTCACTCGTTCTTAAGGAATGCGATAATTGGTATTATTTGAACTTAGCGCACATAGGTTGAAAAAAACGAGGGTTCTTAAGGAATGCGATAATTGGTATTATTTGAACTTGAAGAAGAAATTGAAAAGCTAGAAGATGTTCTTAAGGAATGCGATAATTGGTATTATTTGAACCTACCTTTCTAATTGGTCTGTGATGTCGCGTTCTTAAGGAATGCGATAATTGGTATTATTTGAACTTCGGTAAACGCGTAAACCATCTACTCTCGTTCTTAAGGAATGCGATAATTGGTATTATTTGAACTGGAAAAGAAATATTTACGAGAAACTTACGTTCTTAAGGAATGCGATAATTGGTATTATTTGAACCGCTGAGCAGTTTTTTTCGGTCTAAGCAAGTCTTTTTGGTTTATATTAAGAATCTCTGTTATAATCTCTTCGGTGATAAGAATCACCCCTTCCAATGAAAAATCAATCGACCAAATATGATTTTACAATGGAAGTCTTTTTTATTTGCACAAAACCCAGTTAATTGGGACGAGAACGATACTACGATATTTTAGATATCCAAAAAATAAATTAGATATTGCATGAATATTCCATGGAAACAGAGCCACTGAATCCATGAAAATAGAGCCATCCGTTCCACATAGATAGAGTCATTCAATCTAATGAACAGATTTCTTGCTTAGTTCTTCATTGTGTTCTCAAATGTGAACGTGTTATAAGTATGTAGATGTATTCTTTTTTAGAACGAAATATATCTGTTTTGTGATTATGTGCTGGTACAAGGACACGGAGGCGGGCGCTATGATTGAACGTAATAGTTATTTGAATCAGTTGTTAGATTGGAAAGATAAAAATATCATTAAGGTTTTAACGGAAATTCGTCGTTGTGGGAAAAGTACGATTTTGAAGCAATTTTAATCTTATTTGATGAATCATGGTGTTGCGGAAAATCAAATCATTTCGATAAATTTTGAAGAAATGGAATTTGATGAACTTTTGGATTATAAGAAGTTGTATCAATACATTAAAGAGCGAATGGTAGATCATAAGAGAATGTATATTTTCTTAGACGAAGTGCAAAATGTAGCGATGTATGAAAAAGTCGTAGATAGTTTATATGTGAAAGAAGATATAGATGTTTATATTACTGGTTCGAATTCTTATATTTTCTCAAGCCAACTAGCTACGCGTTTAAGTGGTAGATATGTTGAAATTCCGGTTTTGCCATGTTCTTTTAAAGAGTTTTATTCTTCACAAAAGGATCTTGATAAAGATTCAGCTTTCCACGAATATATGACGATGGGTGGATTTCCATATATAACGCAAGCGCTTTTACAGGATGAAATGATTAATATGTATATGGAAGGCATTTATAATACCATCCTAGTAAAAGCTATTGAAGAGCGAATCAATCGGAAGCAATAAGAGTTGAATCCGAAAAACATCACCGATGTTTCATTGTTAAAAGCGATTTCTAAATATCTTTCCAGCGTTCTTGGTAGTCCTGTATCCATACGGTCTATTGCCAATTATTTTAAATCTAATGAACGTAAAATATCACCGAATACAGTAAGTGTTTATGTGGATGCTTTGTGTGAAGCCTATCTGTATTATCCTGTAGAAGCGATGGATATAAGTGGTAAAGAAGTATTAAAATCAAATAAGAAATTCTATATTGTCGATACAGGAATTCGTAATTTTATTTTACCGAAACAAAGATATGATTTAGGCTTTACGCTGGAAAATATTGTTTATTTTGAATTGCTTCGGCGAAAATATCTGGTCAATGTTGGTAAACTTGGTCAAACTGAAGTGGATTTTATTGCCAAAAAAGATGGTGTATACACGTATTTTCAAGTAACGGCTTCTATGGTAGATGAGAGTACCTTTCAACGTGAAATACGACCTCTACAAGAAATTCGCGATAATTACGAAAAGATTATTTTAACTTTGGATCGTTTTACATTGGGAAACTATGAAGGCATCAAAGTTATCCATGTGATTGACTGGTTACTAGAAGATAACAATTAAAAATAGGACATTATTATGAAGAAAGAATGGAAGATAGGACTCTTGGTTTTAGGGATATTGTTGACTTTGTCTAAGTATTTATGGATTGTGGGTATTGTTTTGATTATTTATGGGTATTCTTCCTTTAAGAAGGAATAATACTATGAATTATATACATCTGTTTACAATTTGTGAATAAAATTAGTGATTTCTTGTCTATGCTGTGTTAGAATACTTTTACATTGAAAAAGGAGTATTGGATATGGAAATTGTTTGCTTAGACTTAGAAGGTGTATTGGTTCCGGAGATTTGGATTGCGTTTGCCCAGGCGAGTGGTATTCCTGAATTAAAAAGAACAACACGTGATGAGCCAGATTATGATAAATTGATGCAGTATCGAATTGATATTTTAAAAGAACATGGTTTGGGATTGAAAGATGTACAAGATGTCATCGCAACGATTGATCCACTACCAGGGGCAAAAGAATTCTTAGATCAATTACGTGAAGAAACCCAAGTGATTATTATTAGTGATACGTTTAAAGAATTCGCTAAACCTTTAATGAAAAAGTTGGGATGGCCAACGATTTTCTGTAATTCACTTGTTGTTAGTGAAGCAGGCGAAATTACTGGTTTTACAATGCGTATTGAACAATCGAAATTAACGACGGTAAAAGCTTTACAATCCATTGGTTATGATACGATTGCTTCTGGAGATAGTTATAATGACTTAGGTATGATTCAAGCCAGCAAAGCGGGATTCTTATTCCGTTCTACGGAACAGATCAAGAAAGATCATCCTGAACTTCCTGCCTATGAAACCTATGATGAATTACTTGCAGCTATAGAGGCACAACTTGCCTAATAGCTGCTTTTTTGATAAATTGTATCTTGTTTAAGACGGAGGTTATTATGGAATCCATTGCTACTTGGTTTGCGTCTACGCTTGGGCAGCATGTATCTGCACAAGTTGTTATTTTTATTACATCTTTAATTCCAATTCTTGAATGTCGGGGAGGCTTGATTGTTGCTTCTTTATTAAAAGTGAATATTTGGCAAGCTATTCCGATTTGTGTCATTGGAAACATTATTCCGATTCCTTTTATTCTATTCTTTATTAAAAAGATCTTTGCGTGGTTAAAACGTTTTTCTTTTGCCCGTCCATTTGTTGAAAAACTGGAAAAACGGGCCATGAATAAAAGTGATGGTATGAATCATGGAGAATTTTTAGGATTATTGCTTTTTGTTGGGATTCCTTTACCAGGAACTGGCGCCTGGACCGGATCTTTGATTGCTTCTTTACTGGAAATGGATATTAAGAAAGCTTCGATTGCGATTTTCTTAGGTGTCTTATTAGCTACCTTGATTGTTTCTACTTTATCCTATGGCTTATTGGGGGCTCTATGAAATGGATGATTGCTTCCGACTTTCATGGGTCTGGTTTTTATACCCAAAAGCTCTTTGATTGTTTCGCTAAAGAACAATGTGATCGTTTATTGATACTTGGAGATATTTTATATCATGGACCACGTAATGATTTGCCCAAAGGTTATGCGCCTAAAGAAGTGATTCAAATGGTGAATGCACATGCCGAACAAATTGTCTGTGTACAAGGCAATTGTGATTGTGAAGTGGATCAAATGGTCTTAGAGCTACCAATTTTAAATGCGGCCATGCTCTTTGATTGTGGCAACCATATCTTATATGCCTGCCATGGACATAAGGTGATGCCAAAGCTTAAAAAAGGGGATATCTATCTACAAGGACATACTCATGTTCCTCAAGCAGAATGGATTGATGGGATTCTCCATTTAAATCCAGGTTCCATTGCCTTACCGAAAGAAAATAGCTGGTATGGCTATATGCTTTGGGAAAAAGAATGCTTTGTATGGAAAGATTTTGAAGGTAATATAAAGGAAACATTACAACTGGGAGTGGATTAATCTGCTTCTTTTTGCAATTTAGAAAGAAACGTGATACATAATACCTATGAAAAAAATGCGGATTGAGAAAAAAACCAATGTACGAAATTCGATTATGCGATTATTCTTTGTGGCAGTCGCTATCTTATTTCAACTCTTTTTAATCTTAAACTGGTTGGGAGCTTTTCGCATCCTGCCCTATCAAACCAATGCGATTCTGCATATCTGTGCCATTATTGTTTCTTTATGGGTCTATGGAAGAGATAAGAATGCTTCTATCAATATTGCCTGGATGTTATTGATTCTAGCCCTTCCGATGGTCGGATTAGTTTTGTATGCCATGATGGGAAGAGCCTCATTAACCGATAAAATGCGAAAAGTCTATGCCGATATTGATGCGTTTTTATTCCAACATTATCAACAAGACGATACCGTCTTTGCTCGCTTAAAGAAAGAACATCCTTATGCGGCAGGTCAATCACGCCTTATCTGGCAAAAAGGAAATTTTCCCGTCTATGATGATACCCAAGTGAAGTATTATGGAGATGCCTATGATGGCTTTTTAGCCCAGATTGAAGAGATGAAGAAGGCCAAGAAATTTATCTTTTTAGAATATCATGCGATCGAAGATGGACCTTCTTTTAAAATGATGAAAGATGTTCTGATTCAAAAAGCCAAAGAAGGCGTTGAAGTACGCATCTTCTACGATGATATGGGAAGTATTGGTTTTATCAATAAAGACTTTATTCGTCAAATGGAATCCTATGACATTCAATGCCGCGTCTTTAATCCTTTGCGGCCATGGATTCTGGTCTTTATGAATAACCGAGATCATCGTAAGATTACCGTGATTGATGGAAAAGTTGGCTTTACCGGTGGATATAATCTCGCCGAAGAATACTTTAATAAAACCCATCCGTATGGATATTGGAAAGACAGTGGAGTAAAGATTGAAGGAAAAGCTGTAGACAGCTTAACCTTGATCTTTTTAGAAATGTGGAATGCGGTTGAACAAACCGATCAATCCATTGATCAATATTTATGTGCCACGGCCAGTCAAAACGATGGCTATGTACAACCCTATGCCGATTCACCTTTGGATGATGAATATCTAGGCGAAGATGTATATATGAATATTTGTAACCACGCCATTGACTATGCCTATTTTGTGACACCTTACTTAATTTTAACCGATGAAATGGTGCGGACTTTTACCCTTGCTGCTAAAAGGGGTGTGGATGTACGTATTATTACCCCAGGTATACCCGATAAGAAATTCACCTATATGTTGACGCGTTCTTTCTATCGTGACTTAGTTATGAATGGCGTCAAAATCTATGAGTATACACCAGGTTTCTGTCATGCCAAGATGAGTATAAGCGATGGAAAGATTGCGACTTGTGGAACGATCAACTTAGATTATCGTTCGCTTTACTTACATTTTGAAAATGGCTTGTATATGGTCGATTGTGACTGTATTAAAGACATCAAAGCCGACTTTGAACAGATGTTTAAAGAGAGTAAAGAAGTCACTCGTGAATACAAGCGCAAAATATCTGTCCCTGTTCGTACGTATCGCGCAATTCTTCGTCTTTTATCTCCATTATTCTAATTGTATCCGTTTACATGCATATCAATGGTTGACAACTGTTCGCAAAATGGCTATATTAATGTCAAAGTTAAGACAGTGAAGGGAAAGAGTAGTTTGCGAACAAACTAGTAGAGACTTTCTGGTCGGTGAAAAGAAAGAGGGAGTCCAAACGAACACATCCTGGAGTTAATTATGCGAATCAAGTAGTGTAATTCGGGCGTCTCCGTTACCAGACCAGAGTGTGATAGCACTTAGTGAGGTCATTATTGTGAAATAATGATGAAATAAGGTGGAACCACGTTAACAACGTCCTTATATAGGGCGTTTTTTTGTTTATAAGGAGGACACTATGAATCAAATTCAAATCCCATTTGGTATGCGTGACATCATTTTAGAAGATTGTACAAAGAAAAGTGCCTTGCGAAACCGCATAGAAAAGGTCTTTGATCGCTATGGTTATCAAGAAATTATTACGCCATCCATTGAATTCTATCAAACCTATCAAAATGCCTTTGGAACCATTAATGAACAAGATATGTATAAGTTCTTTGACCAGGATGGACAAATTCTATCCCTACGTATGGATATGACCGTTCCTATTGCCAGGGTCTGTGCCTCAAAATTTAATAAAGTCGAGCCACCCTATCGTTTCCGTTATTGTTCCAATGTATATAAGGTTCGCCAAATGTTTGACGGCCATATGTCCGAAGTCAGTGACTGTGGCGTTGAGCTCATTGGTTTAGATTGTTTCCATGACATTGAAGTCATTCTTTGTGCACTAGATACCATGGAAACACTTGGCGTCTCGGATTATACCTTAGAAATCGGGAATAGCGATTATTTCAAGATTGCCTGTCGAGATATTGGTTTAAGTGAAGCCCAACAAGTCGATCTAGCCCAATTAATTGATAATAAGAGTTTAGTCGATTTAAAAGCCTATTTAGATCAATTAGGCTTAAATGATAAACAGAAATCTTTCTTCCAGTCTCTACCTATCTTAGGTGGTGATGTTTCCATCTTAGATCAAGCTTTAGAAGTAAGTTTTAATGAAGACTTAAGAAAAGTTGTTTTGGATCTAAAAGATCTGTATCAAAAGTGTGAAGCTTTGGGCGTTGGAGAACATATTCAATTTGACCTAGGTAAAGTACCACATCTGGATTACTATACCGGTATTATCTTTGAAGGCTTTGTCAAAGATGTAGGCCATAGTGTATTAAGTGGTGGTCGCTACGATAAACTTCTCAAGAAGTTTGGTCGAGATCTACCCGCTTGTGGCTTTAGTGTGAAACTCGATTACTTACTAGATGTAGTAAAAGCACCAAAAAAAGAAGTGGTAACCATCTATTATCCGGAAGCCAAACAGATGGAAGCCTTAAAGCTAGCCCAAACCTTACGTAAAGAAAAGAATGTAGTCATGAAGGTTTGGACCAAAGAAGATGTGGAGGTAGTAGCATGAGTTTATCCGTTGCCCTGACAAAAGGTCGTTTGGAAAAAAAGACTGTTGCGATGTTAGAACGCTGTGATTATGGAATTGAAAAATTGAAAGATAAAGGTCGTGCTTTAGTTTTTCCCGACACCAAAAAAGACATTCGTTATTTTCTTGTGAAATCCAATGACTGTCTAACCTATGTCGAACATGGTGTGGCCGATATTGGTGTAGTTGGAAAAGATACGATTCTAGAAGGAAGCAAAGACTACTATGAAATGTTAGATCTGGAAATTGGGAAATGTAAATTCATCCTTGCTTCTTTACCCGATATTGATTTGTTGAATAAAGTCGGACACATCAAGATTGGGACCAAATACCCTAATGTAGCCCGTGATTATTTTCATTCCAAAGGAATGGATGTAGAAATCATTAAAATTGATGGTTCGGTAGAACTATCACCTATCTTAGGTCTATGTGATGGAATCGTAGATATTATGGAAACCGGAACGACCTTAAAAGAAAATGGTTTAGTTGTCTTAGATACCGTTTGTCCAATTAGTGCGCGTATCATTGTCAATAAAGCCAGCTTTAAATTAAAACGCCAGGAAGTTATGAACTTCTTGGATGATTTGAAAGGAATCGTGGAAGAAAATGCTCAGTCCAATTTGTAAAGAAAACCAACAAGAATTATCCAATTATTTATTAAGCCGTACCCAGGAAATCTCTAGTGATATTTTAGTCAAAGTATCCAATATTTTAGATGAAGTACGCAAAAATGGGGATGCTGCTTGCCGCAAGTACACCAAACAATTTGATGGAATTGATATAGATGAATTCAAAGTTTCCCAAGCCGAAATTGAAACAGCCATTCAAGCTTGTGATCCAGCTTTTATGGATGCGATGGAAAAAGCCAAAAAGAATATTACGTATTTCCACCAAGCCCAAGTCCAACAATCTTATTTGTTGCAGAAAGAAAAAGGCATTTATCTAGGCCAACGGGTTTTGCCTTTGGCAAGTGTTGGAATTTATGTACCAGGTGGTCGTGCCCAATATCCAAGTAGTGTTTTAATGAATGCGATTCCTGCTCATGTAGCTGGGGTAAAACGCATTGTCATGGTGACTCCACCTAATAAAGAAGGAAAGATTCATCCCAACATTGCCTTTGCGGCCAAACTAGCCGGCGTTACCGATATTTATAAAATTGGTGGTGCCCAAGCCATTGCCGCTTTAGCCTATGGAACCGAAAGTATTCCTGCCGTAGATAAAATTGTTGGTCCGGGAAATATCTTTGTCGCTGCGGCTAAGAAACTGGTTTATGGAAAAGTCGACATTGATATGATTGCCGGTCCGAGTGAAATCTTAGTCATTGCTGATGATCAAGCCAATCCGGTCTATATTGCAGCCGATTTATTATCCCAAGCCGAACATGATCCGATGGCCAGCCCCATTTTACTAGCTACAAGCCAGACAATTATTGACAAGACCAATGCAGAATTAAAACGCCAATCCGCACTTTTGCCAAAACGCGAAATCGTGGAACAATCTTTAAAGAATTATGGCAAATCCATTCTCTGTGATTCCATTGAAGAGTGTATTGCCTTTAGTAATGCGATTGCCCCAGAACATTTGGAATTGATGATTCAAGATCCAATGTCAGTTTTATCCCTAGTTGAAAATGCCGGTAGTGTATTCATGGGCTATTATACCTGTGAAAGTATTGGCGATTATTTTGGTGGAACCAACCACGTTCTACCAACTAGTGGTACGGCACGCTTCTCCAGTGCTTTAGGTGTCGATAGTTTTATTAAGAAATCTTGTTTCTTACACTATACAAAAGAAGCTTTAGACAGCTATGGATCGTATATTATTAAGATGGCTCAAGAAGAAAGACTCGACGCCCATGCCCAAGCAGCGAAAGTGAGGATGGAAAATGACTAAAAATATTGAAACCTATCAAGCGCATACCCAAGAAGGTATGTTGTTGAATGCCAATGAATCGCCATATATGGTCACGGAAAAAGTAATGGCAGAGATTCTAGAAGCCATTCCTACCATTGATTTAAATCGGTATCCCGATGACTCTTACCAGGAATTGTATGAAGCCTATGCGCAAGTGATGAATCTAGATCCCAATCAATTATTAACGGGAAATGGTTCGGATCAAATGCTTGGTTTAGTCATTGGAACCCATCTATCCAAAGGGAAAACGCTCTATACTTTATCCAAAGATTTTAGTATGTATGATTACTATGCTTCTGAATATGAAGCCAATGTTGAAAAGTATCCGGTAAATGAAGATGGCTCTTTTGACATCGATGACTTTATTGCCCAAGGCAAAGAAAAAGGCGCTGATTTAGTCATTTTTAGTAATCCCAACAATCCGACTGGCCATTGTCTAAAGAAAGAAGAAATTCTTAAAATTGTTGATGGCTTTGATTGTCCGGTACTAATTGATGAAGCTTATATGGAATTCAGTAATCAAAGTGTTCTACCTTATGTTGAAGAACATGAAAATTTGTTAGTAACACGAACTTTATCTAAAGCCTTTGGTCTAGCGGGATTAAGAGTAGGGTTCTTAGTGTGTAACCAAGCTAAGATGCAAGCGTATCGGGCTCGGAAAGTTCCTTATGCGCTGAATTCGGTTTCGCAAAAGATTGCGACCATTGTTCTACATCATTATGAGGATATTCAAATCGTCATCCAACAAACCAAGTCTTTCCGTGATGAGATGTTGGATAAGCTCTTGTTGTTTCGCTTTATGGAATTCTATCCAAGTGAAGCTAACTTCATTTATGGAAAATGTGAGAATAAAGAATTGTTGCTGAAACTATTTGCTCAGGCAAATATTCAAATTCGGGATTTTAAGCATACGGAATTCTTCCGTATTACGATTGGTTCAAAAGAAGAAAATGAAGCCGTTCTTACGGTACTACAAAGTTTTGTAAGGGAGATGTTAACATGCGCCAAGCAAGTATAAAAAGAGATACGCTCGAAACAAAAGTAGATTGTAAACTAGATTTAGATGGTACGGGAAAAAGTACGATTGATACTGGGGTTGGCTTTTTCAATCATATGTTGACTTTGTTGGCCTTCCATTCTGGAATGGATCTAGACATGCATGCCGATGGGGATCTAGATGTATGTGATCATCACACCATTGAAGACTGTGGAATTGTCTTAGGCCAAGCTGTAGCCCAAGCTTTAGGCAATAAAAAAGGCATTGAACGTTATGGCTCTTTTAATTGTCCGATGGATGAAACCTTATGCAATGTGAGCTTAGATTTTTCAGGGCGTCCTTACTTAGTCTATCATTGTGAATTAAAACGGGATCAAGTAGGTACGATGGCTTGTGAAATGGTTGAAGAATTCTTACGAGCTTTTGCGTTTAACTGTGGGCTAACTTTGCATGTCAATGTGTATTACGGAACCAACGATCACCATAAAATTGAAGCGATTTTTAAAGCCTTAGGTCATGCTTTGAAACAAGCCGTACAAGTAACGGGTTCAGGCATCAATAGTTCTAAAGGAATCTTAGAATGTTAGGCATCATTGATTATGGCATGGGCAATCTTGCCAGTGTAAAAAATGCTTGTGATGCGTTGGGGGTAAAAAGTGTTATTACTTCAGATGTCGCAACACTTGAACAATGCCAGCGTTTGATTTTACCAGGGGTAGGTGCTTTTAAAGATTCGATGGCCAATATTCATGCTTCGGGTTTGTATGAACCTATCCAAAAAATGGTGAAAGAAGAAAAGAAACCGTTATTAGGCATTTGTCTAGGCATGCAAGTGCTTTTTGAAATGGGCTATGAAGACGGGCTTACCCAAGGCTTTGGCTTTTTAAAAGGAACGATTCAAAAAATGGAAGGAAAAGACTTACGTATTCCCCAAATTGGTTGGAATCAATTAGAGAAAAGTCAAGACCATCTCATTTTTAAAAACTTAAATCGACCTTTTGTATATTATGTCCACTCCTATATGGCTTGTGATGTCCAAGCTGAGGATTTACTTGGGTATTCCAACTATGGAACTTTGAAAGTTCCAGGTTTGGTTGCCCATGAAAATGTGATGGGTGCTCAATTCCATCCGGAAAAAAGTGGCAAAGATGGATTGGAAATTTTACGGTATTTTGTGGAGGAATTTGTATGATTTTACTACCTGCAATTGATATCATTGATCAATCTCCCGTGCGTTTGTATCAGGGGGATTATGCGAAAAAAGAAGTCGTGGGAACCAGTGTTTTAGACATTGCCAAAATGTTTGAAGCAGCGGATGCCGATGCGATTCATTTGGTAGATTTAGATGGCGCAAAAGAAGGCAGTAAGAAAAATGCCGAATTGATTTGTCAAGTAGCGCAGTCCGTATCGATTCCTTGTGAAGTCGGTGGGGGAATCCGAACGATGGATGACATCACTTTCTATTTAGAACAAGGCATCGAACGGGTGATTCTAGGTACAGCCGCAATCAAAGATCCCGATTTATTAAAAGCAGCGATAAAAAAATATGGCCAACATATTGCGGTTGGTATGGATTGTAAGAATGGTGTGGTCTGTGGTTCAGGCTGGTTAGAAGATAGTGAATATACCTACTTAGATTTTGCCAAGAAGATGGAAGCAATGGGGGTATCTACGTTGATTTTTACTGATATTAGTAAAGATGGAACCCTAATGGGACCAAACTTGGAAATGTTAGAAGCCTTAAAGAAAACTGTTTCGGTTCGTATTGTTGCCAGTGGAGGCATTAAAGATTTAAGCCATATCCAGGCTTTGAATGAATTGGGAATTTATGGTGCCATTACTGGGAAAGCTATTTATGCGGATACCCTGGATTTAAAGGCAGCTATTGCGTACTGCAAGGAGTCCAGTCATGTTAACTAAACGGATTATTCCCTGCCTGGATGTGAAAGATGGAAAAGTTGTTAAAGGTGTTAACTTTGTGGGCTTAAAAGAAGTTGGTGATCCGGTAGAATTGGCTAAAAAGTATTACCTGCAAGGAGCGGATGAACTGGTCTTTTTGGATATCACCGCAACGCATGAGCATCGTGACACGATGGTGGAAGTGGTAAGAAAAGTGGCCAAAGAAATCTTCATGCCTTTTACCGTAGGTGGTGGTATTCGCACCATTGAAGATATGCGTAAGATGCTTTTAGCTGGGGCGGATAAAGTCAGTGTGAATTCAGCTGCTGTGGACCATCCGGATTTAATTAACCAAGGTGCAAGATTATTTGGCAACCAATGTATTGTGTTAGCGGTTGATGGAAAAAAACGCGCCGATGGCTCCGGTTGGAATGTGTATGTGCACGGCGGTCGTATTGATACCGGAATCGATGCCTTAGCCTGGATTCAAGAAGGCGTAGAGCGTGGTGCTGGAGAAATTCTTTTAACGAGCATGGATGCTGATGGCACCAAAGCTGGTTTTGACTTAGAATTCTGTAAAGCCGTACGTGATGCGGTTTCTGTACCGGTTATTGCCAGCGGCGGTTGTGGTTCTTTAGAAGATTTTTATGAAGTTTTTGCCAGCCAATCTGCCGATGCAGCTTTAGCGGCAAGTTTATTTCATTATGATACGGTGACAATTGAAGAAGTAAAACGTTATTTACAAACGAAAGGAGTACCAGTTCGTTTATGATAGAAATTGATTTTAAAAAAGGCAATGGTTTAGTGCCTTGTGTGGTGCAAGATGTTAAGACCAATCAAGTATTGATGTTGGCTTACATGAATGAAGCCTCTTTACAAGAAACCATCGATAGTGGGCTTGCGACCTATTGGTCACGTTCTCGTAAGGAACTTTGGAAAAAAGGTGAGACCAGCGGGCACTATCAACATGTGAAAGAGATTTTAGTAGATTGTGATTGCGATACGATTTTACTCAAAGTTGTGCAAGATGGTGCCGCTTGCCATACGGGTAAATACAGTTGTTTTTATCGTACACTGGAAGGAGAGGAAATATTATGACTACAGCATTAGAAAGAGAATACCAGACAGCCTTAGAAAGAAAAAAGAACCCTGAACCAGGCAGTTACACAACGTATTTGTATGACAAAGGTTTAGAAAAGATCTTAAAAAAAGTCGGGGAAGAATCAACGGAAGTTGTGGTTGCGGCTTTATCGCAATCGAAGGAAGAACTGGTTGGAGAACTTTGTGATTTAACCTATCATGCGATTGTCTTAATGGTTGAAAAAGGTATTTCGCTAGAAGATATTGCGGATGAACTAGATCGTCGTGCAGCTAAACAACACAATTTAAAAGCGGAAAGAAAGCCAATTACCAATCGTTAAACCATCTTTTCCAGTTTTTGAACTAAGTTTTCCAAAATGCTTCCTATGACGTATTTTGATGTTAGTATATGGGTGTAAAAAGATTCATTCAAAAAAAGAACATGAACTCAGATAATAATAAGCAGGCATGATTCGACTGGGATGAAAAAAGTTCATCCGAAATAATAGTAAATCCTAAGGTGGAAAAGTTAGGATAAGAAAAGAATGAATCTACAAAGAGGATCAGCAGAAAGCTGGTCCTTTTTTTTCTTAGTGGTATAATAGGCAAGACGGAGGATGATTTATGCATAAACAGAGTCCGATTGGTATTTTTGATTCCGGATTGGGTGGAATTAGCGTCCTATCTGAAATCCATTCTTTTTTACCGAAGGAAGATTTACTCTTTTTAGGAGATTCAAAATATAATCCTTATGGAACAAAAACAAAAGCCGAGATTACCGAACGTTGTATAGCGATTTGTGATTGGTTTATGGCCCAAGATGTAAAGGCCATCGTGATCGCATGTAATACGGCAACAAGTGCTTGTGTAGATGTTTTGCGCAAACGCTATCCGATTGATATTATTGGTATGGAACCCGCTTTAAAAGTGGCATGTGAAATTGCTCCAGATCAAAAAATTGCGGTTTGGGCAACGAATTACACGTTAAAAGAAAAAAAGTTTGCGAATTTAATGCATCGCTTTGATCAAGATTATACGATTTTACGTGTTCCTTGTCCGAAGCTGGTTGAACTTGTAGAAAAAGATGCACTGGATCAAAGTGCCTTGATCCAGGAAACCTTAGAAGGGTATTTGGCTCAATCTCAAGCTGCCGATAGTATTGTTTTGGGATGTACGCATTTTGTTTTTTATCGTAAAATGTTAGAAAATCTGGTTTCTAAAGATGTACATATTGTCGATGGAAATGCAGGAACCGCAAGACATTGTAAAGATGTCTTAGCCGCCAAAGATTTATTAAATGATGCCGGAGGAAACATTGAATTTCATAATACGCTTCCGGAAAAGATCGCATTATCGCAAAAATTATTGAATGAATTGGAGGAAGAACTATGAGCTTAGCTTGGCAAGATTATACGGAAGCGCAATTCCAGGAAGTCATGGATTTTGCGCAAGAATATATGGATTTCTTATCCAAAGGAAAAACCGAACGTCGCTTTCTAAAGTTGGCGATTGAAAAAGCAGAAGCAGCTGGTTACCGAAATATTGAAGAGATCATCAAAAATAAGGAAACTTTACATCCCCAAGATAAGGTCTATATGAACCAAATGAATAAATCCATTGCCCTTATGCATATTGGAAATGAACCATTAGAACAGGGAATGAATATTCTAGGTGCGCATATAGATAGTCCACGTTTGGATTTAAAACAACATCCTTTGTATGAAGAAGGGGATTTAGCTTTCTTTGATACACATTATTATGGTGGGGTTAAAAAATACCAATGGGTAACGATTCCTTTAGCTATTTATGGTGTAGTTGTTTTGAAGAGTGGCAAAGTGATTGATATAGAAATTGGCGATAAAGAAGATGATCCAGTTTTTGTGATTAGTGATTTATTGATTCACTTAGCTTCTAAACAAATGGAAAAGAAAGCTACGACAGTTATTACTGGCGAATCCTTAAATGTAACCGTTGGTTCAATTCCTTTAAAAGGAGAAAAGACCCAGGCGGTCAAAGCGAATATTTTAGCTTTATTAAAAGATAAATATGGCTTTGAAGAAGAAGATTTTATCAGTGCAGAATTAGAAGTGGTTCCAGCTGGTAAGGCACGTAGTTGTGGCTTGGATTCCAGTTTAATTCTGGGCTATGGTCATGATGATAAAGTCTGTGCTTATACGTCTTTACAAGCTATGTTAGAAGCTAAAGATCTAGAAAGAACGGCTGTTTGTTTACTGGTAGATAAAGAAGAAGTAGGCTCTCAAGGGGCTACAGGTATGCAGTCAAAGTTCTTTGAAAACTTTGTAGCAGAAGTCTTATATGCGATGGGAGAAGGCCAGGATATTCAATGCAAGCGCGCTATGTTACATTCAGCAATGTTATCAAGTGATGTTTGTGCCGCCCATGATCCAAATTATGCCGATGTATCCAGTCCCAATGACAACATGCCAAAGTTTGGCTATGGCCTAGCTTTTAATAAATATACCGGGGCACGTGGTAAGAGCGGATGCAATGATGCCAATGCGGAATATATTGCTCAGTTAAGAGCGGTCATGGATCAAGAAAACGTACATTGGCAAACGGGAGAATTAGGAAAAGTAGATGCGGGTGGTGGAGGAACCATTGCCTATATTCTCGCAAATTATGGTATGCGCGTTATTGATTGTGGTGTGCCTCTACACAATATGCATGCACCGCATGAAATTGCATCAAAAGCGGATGTATATGAAGCATACAAAGGATATAAAGCCTTTATTAAAAATATGAAGTAGGAAAAGAAATGAAAGAGAAGAAGAAATGAAAGAGAAGAAGATTATAACAATTGTAACAACGGATTTAGATGGTACCTTTCTAGATAACGAGAAAAAAGTACCACCAATCAATCGTCAAGCAGTGGAAAAGTTAAAAGAAAAAGGTATCCTGTTTGGCATTACCAGTGGGCGACCTATTGATACTGTGCGTCCTATGATTGCCGATTGGGGTATCGAAGATGATGTGAGTTTTATTGTGGGAATGAATGGTGGTGCTATCTATGATTTGCGTCGCCGCGACAAAGAAGATTTCCATTTAATCAGTGGAGATGTGATCTTGGAAATCGTAGATTTCTTTAAAGATCTAGATGTGCATTTCCATGTTTTGATTGGACCAACACGCTATACCGACTACAGTGATGAAAAAACGCGTGCCCAAGCCAAAGTATTTGGGGAAATTGAAGTAGAAACAGATCTTTATGAGTTTATGCAGAATCGGGATGTCAATAAATTGATTATGCATTTTGATCCCAAAGATATGCCAGTTGTACAAGAACGTGCCAGTCATTTCCATGATAAGCGTGTCGTTGGTTTTGCGACTGCAGATAACTTATTTGAATACGTGGATCCAAATATCAACAAAGGTTTTGGTATGAAAAAGATTGCCAAACACTATGGGGTTCCTGTATCAACAATCATGGCTTTTGGGGATGCTCCAAATGATAAAGAGATGTTAGGTACAGTTGGCGTTGGTGTTTGTATGCAAAATGGGGCCGATGTATGTAAGTCGGTTGCCAATTATGTAACGGATTTAACCAATGACCAAGGTGCAGTTGGTCATTTCATTGAAGACTATTTTAAGGAGGACTAAATGGCGAGCTGGGATGATATATATTGTCGAATCTGTGAAAATATTTTAACGAATGGACGCCAAGTACATAATCGTACAGGCGTTGATTCAATCAAAATTCCAAGTGCTTTTTTTGAATTGAATGTGGGGAAAGAATTTCCCATCCTTACCACAAAACAGTTGTTTATTCGTCAAGCTGTATTAGAAATGTTGTGGATCTATCAAGCCCAATCCAACGATGTACGCTGGCTTCAAGAAAGAAATGTACATATTTGGGATTTATGGGAAATTGATGAAAATGGCGATTGGAAAGATGTGAATACCGGTAAAGTATTAAAACATTTTGATCCATCATATGCCCATACCATTGGAACGGCTTATGGATATATTGTAAAGAAAATGGGTTTAATGGACCGTTTGATTGACAGTTTAATAAATACGCCGGAAGATCGCCGGAGAATCATGTCTTTATGGCAAGATGATTATTTAGATACAGCAGTTTTGCCAAGCTGTGTATGGAGCAGTGAATGGGATATTACCGATGGTAAATTGAACGCATGGGTTCATCAAAGAAGCTGTGATGTACCTTTAGGGCTTCCTTTTAATGTGACACAGTATGCCGTATTGATGAAGCTTTTAGCTCAGGTTACAGGTCTTGAAGCAGGTACTCTATCTTGGTCCATTAAAGATGCACATATTTATGTAAATCAAGTGGATGGTATTAAAGAACAACTGGATCGATACCACCGCAAAGGATCTTTACCAGCCCCAGAACTATGGATTAATCCAGAAATCAAAGATTTTTACGCTTTTGATAACAGTAAGGATCTAAAAGATATTAAACTAGTAAATTATGAACATATGGGTAAGATTTCTTTCCCATTGTCCCAATAGGTGAGACTATGAGATTGATTGAAATTGCAGCAGTTGGAAAAGATAAAGAATTAGGAAAAGACAATGATTTAGTCTGGCATTTTAGCGAAGATATGAAATTCTTCCGCCGTCAGACCAAAGGCCATAGTGTGGTTATGGGACGTAAGACGTTTGAGTCTTTACCATCGATGTTACCGGGACGGCATCATATTGTGATCAGTCGTTCGAAACCACAGTTGCCAGAAGAAGTAGAAGTTTTCGAAACGCTTCATGCCTTTTTGGAAGCCTACAAAGATAAAGATGAAGATATCTATGTCATTGGTGGGGGAGAAATCTATCATCAGCTCTTACCTTATGCCAAGATTCTCTATCTAACCGAAATCAATGCGACTTGTCAGGCAGATGTCTTCTTTCCGGATTTTGATGCCTCTTTGTATCATCGTACGGTTTTAGGTAAAGAAAGTGAAGATGGCATTGATTATCAATTTGTGAAATATGAGAAAATGTAGTCGTATGGCTGCATTTTTTTGAAGGAGGTTTTATGCAAGAAGTAAAATGTATCGCAACCGATTTAGATGGTACTTTTTTAACCAATCAAAAAACCATCAGTCCGCGAAACCGGCAAGCTATTCAAGCCTGTAAAGAAAAGGGTATTTTATTTGGGATAGCTACGGGTAGACCAACCGAAACGACGCAAAAAATGGTGAAAAAGTGGAACTTGGAAAAGGAAGTAGACTTTATTATGGGCATGAATGGTGGCTTGATCTATGACTGTCATACGCAAAAGATGGAACAATTTCATCCTTTAGATGGCTCTACGATTCAAGAAATCATTCGTTTCTTTGAAGGCACTAAGGCGCTCTTCCATGTGAAGATGGGACTAGATCGCTATACAAACTTTTCCAATGAAACAACGCGTAAAGATGCCAAGCGCTTTGGGGAAAATGAAATTCAAGTTGATTTAATTCCTTTTTTAGAAGGAAAGAAAGTCGCAAAACTCAATGTGGTATCGGATCCAAAAGATCAAGGCAAAGTGATTGAACGTGCCAATGCGTTTAAAGCCTTACATCCAGAAGTTGTCGGTTTTCCAACCCAGGCTTACATTTATGAGTTTGTCGATTATCGCATTAATAAAGGCTTTGGCTTAAAGAAGGTAGCGGATCATTATGGCATCGGCATGGAAAATACGCTAGCTTTTGGCGATGCAGAAAATGATTTAAAACTCTTAGAAGCAGCTGGATGTGGGGTTGCGATGAAGAATGGGGCAAAGATTGTCAAAGCAAATGCCAATGTGGTTGCCCCTTTTACGAATCAAGAAGATGCGGTAGCCCGTTATTTAGAAGAGCATGTTTTATAAGGAGTCCTAAGGATTCCTTTTTTTTATGAAAAGACAAAATAAAAAAAGCCTTGAAGGCTTTTTGAAATCAAATAATGGTGGACCCTTAGGGATTCGAACCCTAGACCCACTGATTAAGAGTCAGTTGCTCTGCCAACTGAGCTAAGGGTCCAAGTGCTAATTGCTCGATTATAATATCATGAACATGATGGCTTTGCAAGAAGAATGTCAAAAAACCGGCGTGAATCCTAAAAAAGCTACATAGAGTTATCTTAAATCAGCCTCTAAGAAAAGGGTGATTCTGGACTTTCTTGTAAAAGGAATTGCTTATATCGTTTAGAAAGAGATTATAATAAGCATAGGTAAGAGAGAAGGAGTAAGTAAAATGGAAATCAAAGAAGCGAAGAATTTTCAGCCCATCCATGATTTTATTCAGGGAGAAGGCGTGAATATCAGTCAAAAACGGTATAAAGATATTCAGTCGATTTATGCAAAGGTGGATACAAGTTTAGCTGAGGATACGTTGATGTATGAAGTGTATACCTTAGAAGAAGACCAGCCAAGTCTAGGAAGTCTTTGTTGGGGATTGAGTGTATTGTATCCTGTTTCAGTATGTGGAGAATGTAATATGACAAGAGGCCATTATCATTGTGATCCTACTTGCAATGAATTTTATTATGGAGCCAGCGGAGAAGGTCTATTGCTTTTAACTGATGAAAATGGAAATACCTATGCCGAAAAAGTCAAAGAAGGTTCCTTGCATCATATCTTAGGGTATCAAGCGCATCGCTTGGTTAATACCGGAAATACACCGTTAAAAGTTATCTGTGCCTGGTCTTCTCAAGCAGGGCATGATTATCAAAGAATGGAAAGAGAACCCTTTTCAGCGCGTATTTTTAAAGAAGAGGGAAAACTCGTAATTAAGGATTTGATACAAAAAGACTAGAAAAAGCTTTACAAACAACTTGGATTTGTGGTAGATTGTTTAGGTAAAGAAATGGAAAGATAGAAGTACTCTTCTCACCTGATGTGTTTTGATACATGGGTCAAGGCCAATTCAAATGAATGCCAGAGATTGATGAGTACGTTTATCGTGCTCATTTTTTTGTAGAGAAAAAGGTAGGTGTCGTATATCCGTAATCGTAAAGTAGCCCCAAATAATGTGAATCATGATTTATTTAATGAAAAGATTCCATTTAAAGAAGTTCGTGTAATTGGTGCAAATGGTGAACAGTTGGGCGTCATGTCAAAAAGAAAAGCACAAAATATTGCCAGTGAAGCAAATTTAGATTTATTATGTGTTGCTCCGAAAGCTAAACCGCCTGTTTGTAAGATATTAGACTATGGTCGTTATCATTTCGAACAGCAAAAGAAAGCTAAAGAAGCAAAGAAAAAACAACATGTCGTGGAAATGAAATCATTACGTTTGTCTCCGGTTGTAGATACACATGACTTTGAGACCAAGTTACGCCATGCGCAAAAATGGCTTGAGGCGGGGATGAAAGTTAAGATTGATATGCGATTCCGTGGCCGTTTGATCACACGTCAAGAAGTTGGACGTAAGATCATGAATGATTTTATTGAAGCGTTGGCAGAAGTCGGAAACGTTGAAAAACGTCCGAAGCTGGAAGGTAACACAATGTCTGTTACTTTATCGCCTAAGAAAGTGAAAAAGTAAGGAGGAGCAATTATGCCTAAGATGAAAAGTCATAGAGGACTTGCAAAAAGAGTTAAGAAAACAGGTTCTGGAAAATTAAAGAGATCACACGCTTATACATCTCACCGTTTCCACGGTAAGACAAAGAAACAAAGACGTCAATTAGCAAAACCTAGTACAGTACATGCTACAGACTACAAACGTATTAAAGAGATGTTAGTTAAGTAATAAGAGGAGGAAAAGAAAATGGCAAGAGTTAAAGGTGGAACAGTTTCTCGTGCTCGTAGAAAGCGCGTTTTGAAACTTGCCAAAGGATACTTTGGATCAAAACACACATTATATAGAACAGCTAACGAACAAGTTATGCATTCATTCAAATATGCATACAACGATCGTCGTAAGTTAAAAGGAAACATGCGTAAAATCTGGATTGCCCGTATCAATGCAGCCGCACGTATGAACGATTTATCTTACTCACGTTTAATGCATGGTTTAAAATGTGCAAACATTGAAATCAACCGTAAAATGTTGAGTGAAATGGCTATCCATGATGCTGAATCTTTCACAAAACTTTGTGAGGAAGCAAAATCTGCTTTAAATGCTTAATTCTATAGAGCGTACCAGTTTGGTGCGCTTTTTTTATAAAAAAAGATTGATGATTGAACATCAATCTCAAATTGCAGAGGCTTGATAGCCTGTAGCTAATACAATATCAATAAGTTCACTAGTGGGGTGTTCCGTTTTCGAAAGAATGGTCACCTCATTTTTATTTGTATCCACTTTTGCCCAGTAGCCTTCTTTTTGATTAAAAGCATTTTCCACTCGAATCGTACAATTCTGACAATGCATGCCTGAAACATGTAGAACTGTTTTATAGTTGTAGTGTGCTTTATTTCGATCTTTTACTTTTATTCGTTTTAAACTATCACCGGAACCACAACATCCGGATGTGGTTCTTTTTTTCATGGATTTAATCGCAAAGAAAATAATAACACAGAGAATAAGACAAATAATGATTGTACTCATAGGATTTTCCTCCTTACTGCTAGTCTAATCTTTAGAATTAGTTATGTCAAACATAGTTGCACATGTATAACATTGTTGTTGACAACTAACAGCTGTTAGCTTAGACTTATTGTAGTTAGAGAGTTCTAACTAGGAGGAATTTTATGCCACTATCATTTGCAGATATAAATGCTGTTAACACGATTCGAAAAGTTGGTGGTTCAAAAGAGCAACACCACCATTTAGAAAATTTAGGTTTTGTGGAAGGGGCACAAGTCATTGTTGTTTCAAAGACGAATGGAAACATCATCGTGAATATTAAAGATGTACGTATCGCATTGAGCGAAGAATTAGCGCGAAAGATTTTGGTATAAGTGGAAGGAGGTTTCGCATGACATTAAAAGAAGTTGAAGTTGGTCAAACTGTTACTGTAAAAAAATTACAAGGTCAAGGTGCGACCAAACGAAGAATTATGGATATGGGAATCACAAAAGGTGTGACGGTAAAAGTTGAAAAGGTTGCACCATTGGGTGATCCAATTGAATTAAAGGTACGTGGATATCAATTATCGATTCGTAAAGCCGATGCTGAAATGATCGAAGTAGCTTAATAGTCGTTTTAAAGGAGGGAAAACATGTCTATTCAAGTCGCATTAGCAGGGAACCCCAACTGTGGTAAGACCACTTTGTTTAATGGTTTAACCGGAGCTACACAATATGTAGGGAACTGGCCTGGGGTCACTGTTGAGAAAAAAGAAGGAAAATATAAGGCCAATAAAGAGATTAAGATTACGGACTTACCGGGAATTTATTCTTTATCCCCTTATACGTTGGAAGAAGTTGTTTCGCGTGAGTTTTTGTTGAATGGAAATGTTGATGTTGTATTAAACATCATTGACGGATCTAACTTGGAAAGAAACTTATTCTTAACAACCCAAATCTTGGAATTAGGTATTCCAACGGTTGTTGCCATCAACATGGTGGATGTCATTGAACAAAGAAAGGATTCCATTGATTATAAAAAATTAGCGAAAGAATTAGGTTGTCCAGTCGTTCCCATTTCAGCCTTAAAGAATAAAGGTATTGCGGAATGTATGGCAGAAGTACAAAAAGCGGCTGGTACAAATTATGTCTCAAAAAAGATTTATACCGGAAAATTGGAAAGTGCTTTAGAAAACATTGCCAATGCAGAGCCTGCTTCTATTGAAGAAAGTCGTCGTTTCTTCTATGCGGTAAAATTGTTTGAAAGAGATGACAAAATCGAAGCTTCTATTAAGACAAAAGCCGATGCAAGTGTGATTGAAAATGTAGAAAAAGCCTTAGATGATGATGCAGAATCCATCATTACCGATGCACGTTATACCTACATCGCTTCCGTGATTAAAGATTGTTATAAAAAAGGTAGTGAAGAGCTATTAACTACTTCAGACAAAATTGACCGTATTGTCACAAACCGTATTTTGGCCTTACCAATCTTTGCGGTTGTTATGTATGTCGTTTATTATATTTCTGTAACAACCGTTGGTTCCTTCTTGACCGATTGGACAAACGATGTTTTGTTCGGGGAAATCATTCCACCAGCTGTGGATGCTTTCTTGAATTCCATTCATTGTGCAACTTGGTTACATGGTTTGATCGTTGATGGAATCATCGGTGGTGTTGGAGCCGTAATTGGTTTCGTTCCTCAGATGTTAGTTCTATTCTTCTTTTTAGCAATTTTGGAAGATTGTGGATACATGGCTCGTGTTGCCTTTATCATGGACCGTATCTTCCGTAAATTCGGTTTATCGGGTAAATCCTTTATCCCAATGTTGATTGGTACAGGATGTGGAGTACCTGCTGTTATGGCTAGTCGTACCATTGAAAGTGACCGTGATCGTAAGATGACTATTATGACAACAACTTTTATTCCATGTGGTGCGAAAATGCCAATTATCGCATTAATTGCCGGAGCTATTTTCCATGGCGCCAGCTGGGTTGCACCAAGTGCTTACTTTGTAGGTATGGCAGCTATCATTATTTCTGGTATTATGTTAAAGAAGACGAAAATCTTCGCCGGTGATCCAGCTCCATTTGTTATGGAAATGCCTGCTTACCATATGCCAGTTGCGAAAAACGTATTACGTAGTATGTGGGAACGTGGTTCTTCTTTCATTAAGAAAGCGGGAACAATTATCTTATTGTCAACTATCGTATTATGGTTCTTACAAGGATTTGGATGGCAAAATGGTGCCTTCGGTATGGTTGATGATATCGAATATTCTGTACTTGCTTCCATTGGACGTAGCTTTGCCTGGATCTTTGCCCCACTTGGATGGGCACAATGGAAAGCGGCCGTGGCAACCGTTACGGGTTTAATTGCCAAAGAAAACGTTGTTGCGACATTCGGACAATTGTATGGCTTTGCTGAAGTTGCAGAATCGGGAAATGAAATTTGGGGTCAATTAGCTTCAAGCTTCACACCAGTTGCAGCTTACTCATTCATGGTGTTCAACTTATTATGTGCCCCTTGTTTTGCTGCTATGGGTGCCATTAAAAGAGAAATGAATAACACCAAATGGTTCTGGCGTGCTATTGGTTACCAATGTGCTTTCGCTTATGTTTGCGGAACAATTGTTTACCAATTAGGTAGTTTGTTCACTGGTGGATCATTTGGAATCGGAACGATTCTTGCCCTAGTCTTCTTAGCTGGTATCATCTATTTCTTAGTAAGACCAAGTAAAGAAGTCGATGATGCAGAAGTTCAATTTTCTGTAAATCAATAAAAATAAAGGAGGGATTTGAGTGAATCTATCAACATTTCTGGTATTGCTTGTGGTGATTGGCATCGTTGCATTGGCAATTCGCACAATTATCAAAGATAAAAAAGCAGGTAAATCATCTTGTGGTGGTAGTTGTGGACATTGCGGAAGCAATGCGATGTGTCAAAATCCCAAAGCGTTCTTTGATCAAATTCGCAAGGAACAATTTTCAAAATAAACAAAAACTGGAGGAGCAATCCTCCTTTTTTTGTATAATGAAAAAGGTGATAGATATGAAACAAGAAAATTATGCACGTTTATTGATTCGTGTGGGATTAGCTGTAAAACAAGATCAAATTGTCGTCATCAAAGGACCGGTAGAAGCTTATGATTTTATTCGAGCTTTGACAAAAGAAGCATTTCAAGCCGGTGCCAAAGATGTTATTGTTCGTTATAATGACCAAATCGTCAGTCATGAAAAAGCTTTGTATACGGATGAAAATTTATATACGACTTGTCCAAGTTATGAAGCAGATTTTTACAATCAAACCAGCTTTGCTGGAGCCTGCTATTTAAGTTTAGTTGGACAAGATCCAGATCTTATGCAAGATGTAGATTCGCATCGCTTAGCAGCGTATGCCAAAGCCTTTCGCACGGCTACCAAAGCGTATCGCAATCGTTTAGATTTTATGGAATGTCAATGGTGTGTAGCCGCTGTTGCAACGCCAGGATGGGCAAAAAAAGTTTATCCAAACCTTTCTGAAGAATTGGCTATTCAAAAACTCTGGGAAGATATTTATAAAGTATGTCAGATTGATCAGCGTGATCCAGTTGATACTTGGCAAGCACGTAAAGAAGATTTTCAAAAGAAAGTCCAAGCTTTAAATGCGTTGCATCTTGTCTCTTTGCATTATTTCAATGCCCTTGGTACGGATTGCACCATTGAACTTCCCAAAGGCTATCAATTTGCCGGAGGATGCAGCACCCTAAAAAATGGAACCGATTATTTTGCCAATCTTCCTACCGAAGAAGTATTTAGTGCACCCTTAAAAAATGGCGTGAATGGAAAGCTGGTAGCTTCTTATCCTTTAAATCATAATGGGGCTTTGATTGAAGACTTTTGGTTTGAATTTAAAGATGGAAAAGTGATTGATTATGGGGCTAAGAAGGGTAAAGAAGTACTGGATAGTATTCTTTCAAGTGATGAAAATGCGGCCTATTTAGGAGAAATTGCTCTTGTATCTTATGATTCAACGATTTCTTCTTTCCGTCAGATATTTTATGAAACATTAATAGATGAAAATGCATCTTGTCATTTTGCCTTGGGACAGTCTTATGCCGAATGTTTACAAGGTGGATTAGATATGGATGCCAAGCAATTAGAAGCCAATGGTTTAAATCAATCTATGGTTCATGTAGATTTTATGGTGGGTACAAAAGACCTTGAAATAACCGGTATTACAGCGGAAAATCAAGTGATTTCGCTCTTTGAAAAGGGGTGTTTTTCCCCGGCTTTTACCAAGTTGTGCGTTTGACTTAGATTCCTATAACTAGTAAAATAAAGAAGTTAAGAGGGTGAAAAAATGGCTGAATATTCAAAACAAAGAAAAAACAGTGCATTGCAGGAATTAAAGCGACTTCAAGAAGAAGATCGTGCTGCAGGCATTCACTATGAAGAACCAGAATTAAGACATTTTGATGCACAAAGTGTCTTTGAAGCAAATAAAAAACAAGAACCACAACGTAAAAGTGCTTTTCATATCGCCAAGCGTTCACAAAAGGCACAACGCGTAAAGGTTCATTCACAAATGTTCGAAAATGAAAAATTCGAAGTGGAAGATTTATCAATTAATCCAGAACATAAGAAAACTCGAACGAAGTTAAAACGTTCGCAAGCAAAACATCTTTTTGAAGAAAAACCAGAAACAGAAGCAATTCAAGAACCTGCTATCGAACCGGTTGTAGAAGTAAAACCAGAAAAAGATGTGGTTTCTGAACCAACTCAAACAGAAGCTGTTGTTGAAGAACAAGGGGAAACAGTGGAAGTTCCAGTTGTGGAAGAACAAGCAGTTCAGAATGAAGCAGTTGAACAAGCAGAACCAGTTGTAGAACAAACAGAAGAACCTGTTTTTGAAGAAGTTCAACAAGAACCAGAAGAAGCTGGTTTTGAAGAAGTAGAACCAGTTGTAGAAGAAGCAAAAGAACCTGTTTTGGAAGAAGTTGAACCTGAACAAGAACCAGAAGAGGCTGCTTTTGAAGAAGTAGAACTCGATGTACAAGAAGCAGAAGAACCTGCTTCAGAAGAAGTTGAATCTGAACAAGAGTCAGAACAATTGGCTGTTGAGCAAGTAGAACCAACTACTCAAGAAGCAGTGGAAACAGATGCAACGAGTGATGTACAAATTCCTGAAGATGAAGAAGAGGATATTCCTGTAGAAGAAGTTCCAGTGGTAACGATGGAAGAAGATAATACGGATGTAGATTCGATTCCTGTTGAAGTCGTTGACGAAGAGGAAGCGGCACCTACAATTGTCGAACCATCTATTGAAGTGGATCAAGATATTACTCCAGCTGAACCAGAACCATTGGAAACTTTGGAAGTGGAAGAAGCTAGCCCAGAATTGGTAGAACCAATGTCATCTTTAGATGAAGAATTTAATCAAGTGCAAGCAGAAGAGCCAGTAGAAGAAGTTGCTAGTGAGCCAGAGGTAGAAGAGCCAAGAGAATTGACCGATGAGGAAAAACTTGCGGCATTTAAGGCGCGCCAAGTGGAAGAAATGAAAAGATCTTTAGCTAGTTCAGCGCAAGACGATAAAGAAATTCAATCGCAACAAGTGGACGAAGTAGATGATCTTGTTCGTCCATATGAAGCAATGCCTTTCGCAAATGAAAATACCGAAGTGGAAGACGTTGAACTACAAAATCCAAAGAGTGTTCAAGAAGCTTTTGATGATGTAAAGAAGAATTCCGAAGAATTACGTTCTTCTTTAAGTAAACGCGATATTGCTGAGGAAGATCAAAATCCACAAGGCGAACCAGAAGAAGAACCCGATGAAGTTATTGAATTGTCTGAGGATGATTTAGATGATGATATCGTTTTGACAAATGATGATTTCTTACCAGCTCAAGGGGAGGTTGCCCATGGAGAAGAAAATCTTGATGAAGATGATATTCCGGTTGAATTCTATGATGAAGAAGCAAAGACGGAAGCACAATCCGAAGTATCAAAAGAAGTTGAAGCGTCAGAAGATCAAGAAGAAGTGGAAGAAGAGATTGAAACGAGTAATCTCTATGAAGAAAAGAAGCATTTTATGTTCTCAGAATATGTCTTAGAAGAAGACTATTTAGAAGAACAATCGCAGATGGGATACCACTACGTAAAAAGAGATGGAAAACGATTCTTCTTTAGAAAAGGTGATCCAAAAGATTATTATTACCAAGTCAATTATTATAAAGAAGAACCAAGTGCTGATGTAAAAGCCCAATGGAAGGCAGATGGATGGAAACTCTTATCCATTTCAAATTCCAAAAATAAAAAAGATGCGGGCTGGTATATTTTACGTAACGAAGAAAAAACGGGTGAGTATCGTAAGAAAATTGCGAATGAAGAAGAAAAATTTGCCTTCTTCAAGAAATACCGCAATTCTTGCCGCTCAACTTTGTTCTTAATCTTTGTATGTATGGTAGTATGTGCAATTTGTACAGCTATTCAAGTTTATTCAAGTGGACAAATCTATTCCATTGGAATTTTGATTGGAATTGCTGTTTGTGTTGTCTTATTCTTCATTGCCTTGATTGCATTTATCAGCTATTACCGTTTACTACGCGGGGCTACCAAACAAGCCAATTTATTAAATGCACGAATTCGTTTGAAGGAACGTAAACAATCAGCTGCTGATTTACAATAATTAAAATCCGATGCAGAATTGGATTCAGAATGGGAAAAAGTCGAAAGAGAAGAAGCATAATATAGAAGGAAAAGAACCAATGATTCTTGATGGTCGCCATCGGAATGTTGGTTCTTTTTTTTGCGAAGACGATTGTTTTCGCTTTCTAAGGTAAAAAAGAAAAATCATTTCATCTTGAACATCCTTATAGTTAATTACATAAGGAGGTATACCATGGAGGATATGGAAACAGTTTTGATGCAAATCATCTCTTACAGTGGTGATTGCAAGTCTTCTTGTTTTGAAGCAATGGATTGTTTTCAAAAAGGTGATCATGAACAAGCTAATAAGCTTTTAGACCAAGGGTACGCTAGCTTATTAAAAGCAAAAGAGATTCATGCCAAACTACTTGCGGAATCCGTAGGAAGTAATGAAATTCCAGCAACCTTGTTTATGGTTCATGCAGAAGATCAAATGATGAGTTCTGAGACAATTTTAACTTTAGCAAGAAAAACTTTAGAAATTATTGAATCACAAGTTTTGAAGAAGATGGAGGATTAGATTAATGGTTCATGTCATGTTAGTGTGCAATGCGGGAATGTCTACTGCTATGTTAGCACAAAAAATCAATAAGAATTCTGATGGATATTGTTATGTGGAAGCGTTTGGTGAAGGAGAATACCAAGAACATATCGATGATTTCGATATTATTCTTGTCGGCCCTCAAATTCGCCATTTGATTCCTAGTATCAAAAAAGCGACAAATGATCGAATTCCAGTAAGTTACATCAATCCAGTCGATTATGGAATGATGAAAGTGGACAGTGTCGTCGCACAAATTAAGAAAATCTTGGAGGACTAAGCAATGAATAATTTAGAAGATAAGATTCTAGCGTTTTCGGCAAAACTTGGTAATGAAGTTCATTTGAAAGCCATCCGAAATACGTTTATTTCTATGTTGCCAATTATGATTTTTGGAGGACTTGCAGCTGTTATTGGTTCAGCACCCGCAACCGATAATGCGACAGGCTTTATGCGCGCATGGGCTAATTTTGTTTCCGCCAATAGTTCTGTTTTCTCATGGATTTCTGTATTAGGATTAGGTTTTACATCTTTATATATTACTTTAGGTATCACATACAACTTATGTAAAACGTATAAAATTGATCCATTGATTCCTTTGTTTATCAGTGTTTTTGGAATGTTTATGTTAGCTGTAAATCCCAAAAAACTTGTCTATGGTATGTCTTTAGCGGATTTAACGTATTTAGATGGTAAAGGAATTATTATTGGCTTATTTGTCGGTATTTTCACCGTTGAAATCTATCGTATTTTAAAGGAGAAAAACTTCGGAAAGATTAAACTTCCTGACAGTGTTCCACCTTCATTAAGTGAAACTTTCTCTTCTTTAGCTGTATCTGTTGTTATCATGTTCTTCTATTTGATTGTCTTTACCATCTTTAACTCTATGCATACGACTTTAGCTGCATGGTTAGGTGGTCTTATTGCACCACAAGTCAAAGCTACGGATAGTTTGATCTTTATTTTAATCATGACATTCATTATTAATGCAGCATGGTTCTTTGGAATTCATAATGCCACATTCTGGGGTATCATGGGACCAATTATGTTTATGAACCTTTCAACCAATGCAGCCCAACAAGCAGCTGGTCTAGCTCCTGGCGCTATCTTGACAGAATCCTTCTGGGTATATTTCGTTTGTATTGGAGGAACCGGAGCTTGTTTATCTATTGCCATCCTCTGTTGTTTCTCAAAATCAAAGATGATTAAAACCGTAGGTCGTATCAGTGTTCTTCCTGCCTTCTTTGGAATCAGTGAACCTGTCACTTTCGGCTTGCCAATGATGTTAAACCCTATTTTCTTTATTCCTTGTGCATGTGTTCCAACCATTAATGCGTTGATTGCGTATTTGTTTATGCATACACAAATTATCAAAAAGACCTATGCGATGCTTTCTTTCAATATGCCAAGTATCTTTGGTTCTTTCTTATCTACCGGTGATTTTAAAGCCTTAGTTTTAGTTGCCGCTCTATTAGTTTTGGATATGATTATCTATTATCCATTTATGAAGATGTATGAAAGACAACAATTGAAATTGGAGAAACAAGAATAAATGGTCAATCTAGGATGTGATTGTGGCAAGGAACTCATCGAAGCCGCGCAAGGTTTACGAGAAAATGATTTCGTCCTGACAAATATTAAAGTGCTAAATGTATTTACCAAAGAATGGATCTGTGCCCACGTCTATGTATATAAGAAATGGATTTCTCATGTGGCCTATGATTTGGATGCACCTTTATTAAAGGCAAAGAAGAAAATAGATGGGCAAGGATTTTACCTCTCTCCCGCTTTTGTCGATGCACACACGCATATTGAAAGTAGTTTATTGACCCCAGCCAATTACGCCAAGCTTGTGATTTGCCATGGAACTTTGACCGTATTAGAAGATGCCCATGAAATTGCCAATGTTTGTGGTGAAGAAGGCTTAGAATATATGCTTGATGCAGCCAAAGATTTACCAATGCGGCAATTGCTAACCGTTCCTTCTTGTGTGCCATCGGTACCCAATTATGAAAACAGTGGCGCTGTATTTGATGCGAAGATCTATCAAAAGTTTTTAAACCAGGATCAAGTGATTGGTCTAGGGGAAGTCATGGACTATAAAGGTGTGATTGATGGGGAACAAAGAATTTGGGATATCCTCGATGTTGCCAAAAAACAGAACTGTTATATACAAGGGCATGCTCCACTTTTACGCGGTCCACAGCTCTCAGCCTATTTGAGTACAGGAATTCAAAGTGATCATGAAGCACGTAAAGTTGATGAAATTATAGAGAAGTATCGTCAAGGTATGTGGATTGATATTCGTGATGCCAATACCAATCACAATATGCCAAATATGATTCAAGCTTTTCAGAAAATCGGTAACTACGATCGCGTTAGCTTCAGCAGTGATGATCGAAGAAGTGATGTAACCAAGCGTCTAGGACATTTAGATGGCATTATCCGTCATGCCGTAGCATGTGGCATGCCTTTAATAGAAGCATATATCAGTGCTTCGTATCGCCCTTGTTTAGAAGCTGGTATCAAACATTTAGGTGCGATTGCCCCAGGCTATGTTGCTGATTTTAATATTTTAAGTGATGTGGATACGGTTGCTATTGAAGCCGTTTATTTTGAAGGAAAATGTGTAGCCAGAAAGGGAAAATTGCTGGAAGAAATTCAAACTCCACATACTAGGGATGTCTTGACTCAGACGGTCAATGTGCCTGATTTTACCCTTGAACAGTTTGCCATCCAAAGTAATAATCCGCAGGAAAATCTGCATGTGGTTGCCTATGAATCGTATGGCTCTTCAATTACATATTTAGAAGAAGGTTTATTTCCTGTCGTTCATGGACGTGTGGATCTTTCTAGTCAGAAAGATACCATGTTTGCAGCTGTGATTAATCGCCATCACAAGCCAAGTTATTCTCTGGCCCTTGTTAAAAACTTTGGTATCGATCATGGCACCATCGCAAGTACTGTGGGACATGATTCACATAATGTAACTATTGTCTATGATACCCCAGAAAACGCGATGCAAGCCTTGCAGCAACTGCAGAAACAAAAAGGCGGATTCTGTGCTGTTGAAGATGGTCAAGTTATTGCTTCACTGGCCTTACCAATTGCGGGGTTGATGTCAGATAAAGATATCGATGAAGTGATTGAAGAAATTAAACAGATGAATCAAGCTTTGGTGCAATTAGGAAATACCTTTATTGATAATCCCATTTCGCGTATAACGATTTTATCTTTACTCGTTTGTCCGTATGTAAAGATTTCGGATATGGGCATTGTCATGACAGAAGAAAAGCAATTTGTACCTTTGAAGGTATCTTAAAAAAATACGTAGAACCTCTTCTATTCAATTAAAATTTTATATTTATTGGAGTATAATCGAAATATATTTCATAAGCAAAGTAGAAGAGGGCCTACGATATGCAAGTATATTTGAATCAACGACAATATAAAATCTTAGAAATATTATCACACCAAGAAGAATGTATTACTTCTTTGGAAATCTCTAAAAAATTATCCATCAGTTCAAAAACTGTACAAAATGAAATTGCTACGATTAATCAACTCTATGGAAAGAACATTATTAGTGCCAAAAAAGGTCGGGGCTATAAATTAAAAGCAGGCTTTTCTCTCAATGGAGAAAACCAACAAATGTTAAGCGAAAATCGTAAGATTTTTATCATCAAAGAATTAGTGACCCATAATTCGATTGATTATTATGAGTTAGCCGATAAATTGTATATCAGTCCTTCTTCTTTAAACAAAGATATGAAAGATGTCAATGCCGAAATCAACCAACGATTTCATGTGTCAATTGTCCGCAAGCAGAATCGTTTGTATTTTAAAGGCAACAATGCCAATAAACAGAAAGTGGTTGTGTATTATCTGCTTGAAGAAAGTGAAAATGCCAACTTCGATACAAGTGTTTTAGAATCTTATTTTGAAACATTAGATGTACGAAGTATCCGCAATACTATTTTTTCCTATGTGCGAGAAAAACATATTAATCTGAATGATTTTCAGCTTGTGTCCATCTTATTGCACATCTTGGTTGCACAGCTCAATCAAACCTTTCAAGAACCCGTTGTGTACAGTGACTTTTCAGAGTATTTGTTTACTAAGACCGGTTTACATTTAAATGAAGAAGTCGCAAAACGAATCGATATTTCTTTTCGTTTGGGCAATGATTCTATAGAGCAAGACTGCATGGACTATAAGGAATTTTTACTCCATGTTTTTGATGATATCAAACATATTTATTCGATTAATTTTAAAGAAGATACTGTTTTACTCGATGAATTATCTTTGCATCTAAAGTATGCAGAGCAGCGTTGTAAAACAAATACACAATTGAAGAATCCTTTGATTGAAGAGTTTAAAAAGAAACATGTTTTAGTCTATGATATTGCGGTTTACATCGCATCAAAATTTTATGATAAGACGAAACTTCACTTGGATATGGATGAAATCAGCTATTTAGCAATTCATATTTTAGGTTCCCTGCAAAAGTTAAAAGGAGGAAACCTAAAAGTCGTCTTGATTAATCCCTACGGCAAAGCCGTGGAAAGACTGATTGTCAATAAATTGGATACGATACCGAATGTATTGTATTGTGGAAACTACTCTTTCTTGGATGAAAAAGGTGCCTTAGCTGTTCATCCCGATTTGATTATTACTCTGGTTCAACTAGATTGGAAACATACTTGTGAAATCTATAAAGTAGACGATTATTTAAATTCGCAAGAATACACGATGATTGAGCGTTGTATTAAACAAATCCATGTAAAGAAGGCGATGCAAAGCTTAACTATTTCTTCTTGTTTCCACGAAAGTCTCTTCTTAACCCATGTTTCGGCAAAGTCGAAAAAAGAAGTCATCGATTTGATGTGCCAGAGACTATTGGATAACGGGTTTGTGGATGCACAGTTTGCCCAACAAGTGTATCAAAGAGAAGAAGTAGCACCTACATGTTTTTCCGACCAGCTTGCCATTCCTCACAGCATTAAAAAATGTGCGAAGAAAAGTGGCATTAGTGTGGCAATCTTAGAAAATCCTATTCCGTGGAACGGATATGCGGTTCGAGTAGTCTTTCTGTTTGCCTTAGATAAAACGTTTGATCAAGTTCCAAAATTGTATGAATTGATTCTTGATGCCATTGATGATCCAAAGCGGTATGAAGCTATTTTAGCTTGTGATGATTTTTCAAGTTTTATGTCGATTTTAATGAAAGAAAGGGAACGTTAAATGAGTACACATATAGAAGCTGGAAAAAACGATATTGCGAAAATCGTTTTGATGCCAGGTGATCCATTACGGGCAAAAATGATTGCGGAAACCTATTTAGATGACGCAAAATTAGTTAATCGGGTACGTAATATGCTCGCTTATACAGGCTATTATAAAAATAAGCGCATCACAGTTATGGGAAGTGGCATGGGTATGCCAAGCATGGGAATTTATGCCTATGAATTGTTCGCAAAATATGATGTAGATACGATCATTCGTATTGGGACCGCTGGTTCTTATACCGAAAAATTAAACGTATATGACACGGTATTAGTAAAGGAATGTTACAGTGATTCAAGTTTTGCCTACGTGCAATCCTTAAAAGAAACGCACATCGAAAAACCTTCTTTTGATTTAAATCAAATCATTTTAGCTACAGCGCAAAGAATGAATGAAACATTACACTTGGCAAAAACGTATTGTGGAGATGTGTATAAGCGGGAAGCCTGTGCACAACCTTTATTAGATAAGGTGATTAAAGAAGAAAAATGCGAATGTGTGGAAATGGAATCGTATGCCTTATTTCATACTGCCGAAATCTATCATAAACAAAGTGCATGCCTTCTAACCATTTCAGATAGTATGGTTTCCAATCAAAAAACAAGTAGTGAGGAAAGAGAAACTAAATTTGTGAACATGATTGAAATCGCCTTAGAATCCACATTACAGTTATAAAAGAAATGGACGAGTATACCTTGTTCATTTTTTTAAAGAAAGGAAGTTTACTATGAAAATACAATATGGAAACGTAGCATCCCCACAATGTGATTGTACCAATATCCCAGTTGCCTTAAC
>QUIQ01000018.1 GCA_003480165.1 Firmicutes bacterium AM41-11
TTGGTAATGTTCCGATATTCGATAATCCCAAATTAATGGATACTGAATTGATACTCTCTTGATTAATAAGAACTCTATTGATTGCATTTAATTTGAATTCAGGTGTGTAGCGATGGTAATCATGCTTAACAATATCCAATCCATGTGCATCTATTAAACAAACAAGATATTTAATACCAGACTTGTTTATTCCATATTCTAAAGAGAGACATGGAATAGGTGTTCCTTGTTTTCTCTTCTGGTAAATTTCAATCTTCTGTTTTTCTGTTAATTTCATATAAAAAGTGAACCTCCTAAATTGAACTTTCACTTTGTTCAACTTTTGGGGTTCACTTCAACAGGCCTTTTTTTATTTTAAATGATTAAATTCGTTTTCTTTTTCAGCTGGTAAGGCAAACTCAGAATAGACATCTTGTGCCATATAACTTGTCTTAGACATCATTTCTTTTCCCATACGATCCAAACGTAAACGATCCGTTTTACTAGGATTGGTTGGATTCAATAAGAATAAAGAAATCATATAATAGTTCTTATTCGCCACATCATAAATATTGTAATCGATCTCATATTTATATTGCGTATCTCCATCCATAATCGTTTGAACTTGCTCCAAATAATTATCTGATTTTCCGCGGAACGTAATATAGTTGGAATTGCTGTACTCACCATTATTTTTTAAACCATCAGCCATTTCTTCCATACCCACCATCGGAATGGAATCCATATTAGCACCTTTGCCGCTTTCGGCTACACTAATCACAAGTGAGGCAGAAATATCATCGTATTGAACCCCATTAAACGTATAGATTTTGGCATTCGATTTTTCATTGGTCGTTTGCGATTTAACCGTCATACCCTTTGGTAACAATAAATCCTGATCAACACCATCCAAATGAAATTTTGAATCTGCTGCAACATAGGTATATTTTGATTTCTTTTTCTTTGTTTGACTTGTTTGTTCTGTTTGGTCTTCTTTACTTGATTTTTGTCCTGTAAAAATATTCATTCCAAGAGACAAGATCATCAATATGACAATCACAAGTGCCAGAATTCGAATAAACCAAACCCGTATTCTTTTTCCCATAATAACTCCTCAATTCAGGCTCATTATACCACAAACAAAGTTGGAATCGTACGCTCGTTGTATTGCGAAGAAATAATTCCTGAATCGCTCAAACGCGAATAAACCCCCGCAAATTGACCATTAAAAGTATATAGGCCCGTCATATTCGTAAAGCGCTGAAAATGATCCGAGCGGGCTAGATCAATATTCCATGTCTTATACGGAGAAATATAGCTTTGAACAATGTAATCTTTATTCTTAAAATCAGCTACTACCTTCTCCCATTGTTTTTGATCCAAATCGACCCCAGCCCAAACACCTTTAGCGCCATAAGAATCTTTTGGTTTAATAATCCATTGGTCTTTATCTTTCAAATCAATCGGTAAAGAATCATCTAATTCATATGTAGCGGGACAATGTTTGGCAATAAAAGTTTTCTGCGCTTCTGTAAAGTATTTTTGCAGATAAGGATGAAAAAGAACTTTCATAATTTCTTTATGATGGACGATCTGGGTTTGAAAAGCCCCCACCAGGCAAACTGTGTCTTCCTGGACAGCTTGAATAAAAGCCTGGCAATTGGCATAGTCTTCCATAATATCTGAGGTGACCGCTCTACGATAAATCATATCGATAGGACGTTTGGTATGTTTAGAAAGTAAACGATGATTTTCATAGACAAGATCATGAATATCTAAGACTTCACAAGTACAACCATACGCTTTAAACACTTCTTGAAAAACATATAATTCATTTAAATACGCATGATGTAAAAAATCTACAATCGCAATCATTGGTTTATCTGGTACTTTTGGATCTTCTTTGGCAATGGACAAAAAAGCTTTAGCCCAAGCTTGCACCAGCTCCAAAAATTCATAGTGCCGCTTATCTTTTTGTAAGATGTTATGCATCGAAAAGATTTGATTCAATCTTTCATTTTCATTCATTGCTGCTGTACCATCAGTATTAAACTCGCAAAAATGAAAATCCTTGGTTTCTTCATTATAAAAAATATCAATGCGACAAATTGGAATAGCTTCTTTATATCTCGGTTGACATAGAATCAAATCCTCTAATGTTTGAGAAAATGGGAATAAAGCACGCACTTTCTCATCTTTGCGATAGGCTTGAATCACTTTTTCAAAAATCGCATAAGTGACCGATACGATCTCTTGAAAGATTTTTTTATCTTCTTGCGTAAAAAACTTGGGGATATGCAACGTATGTGTATAATTATTTCCACCTGCATTCAATTCACTATCAATAATGGCATTATTGATTTCTAAAGCACTCATTTTTGATTCAACCATGTGCTGTTCAATATATGTTCGATATTCGTCTTCTATTTTCATAATTCGCCTATATGTTTCCTTTGAAGAATGCGTTTTTCTAATGGAGCTAACAGAAGTAAATCTTCTTCATCCAGTCCTTTTTTAGCATCTTCTAATAATTGTTCGCAAAATACATCACAACGGTAACCATAAACATCCGCTTGCCATCCATCTTTACGAATTGATGCGATCGTTGCATGTATGGCATCAATGGAATGAGCCAGACCCGCATATTTTTCCACTGTTTCACCGCGATAAAATAAGCCTTTCAAAAAAGCACAATAAGCCATGGTTTCATTCAAAGGCATTGAATCTGCACTGCGAATTTCAATAAAGTTTTTCGTTCGAATATTCGGGAAAACCATCGAGAGATAATGCGCAATGGCTTGATCTGACCAACCATATTCCTTTGCGACTTCGCGACACGTTTTATCTTGCACAGAAAGATAGGCATCTTCCTTGGTATGCATCAAAATCAATGGAGCGTTTAAAACATAATTGGCATAGCTTTGATAGCCAAAATCATCTGCAAATAAATCATCCACAATGCGGCAACGATCGGGATCTGTACCTTGCCAAATTGAATCCCGCAATAAAAGATCCGTATTCTTTTTACCAGCATAGTACCAGGAATCAAAACAGAGAAAGGCAAAAACCGGATGCAAGAGATTAGCCATACGCATTTTCTTTACATAATCTTTTTCATCCGCATAGTCAACGGAAACATGAACCGCTGCCGTTCCTTTCATCATTTCCTTGCCTCTTGTTCCATGGTTTTGAAAATATGCTTCCATCAAGGCATAACGAGCTTTTTGAATTCTAGGAAAGGAATCCACATCTACTGTTGGCAAGCCACCTGCATAGACAATTTCATAACCTTTTTCATCAACAAATTCTTCAATTGGTTTCATGGCTTTCTGATAAGCGGTTTGAATTCGTTTTAAATCCGCCGTATACAAAAACGACAATTCCAATTGACAACCAGGTTCCAAAGTAATCAAAGTCTCTTCATTTTCTAAAGCCACACAATGACCAGCTTCATAGACCGCTTGGGGATAGTCTGGTTCCAGTAATTTAAACAATTCTTCAATCGTTGCATAAGGCATAGGTAATCCTGTTTTCTTATGCAACACAAAATGTTCAACTTCTAATCCAATACCACCCGTTTGACGCTTTTTTTCACCACTTCGAATAAACTCAGTGATCAAATCCATAATAAACTGACTCCTTTACCTTGTCGGTATGTTCTTTTCCGCATAAGAGCTCCAACAACGCAAAACCAAACTCCACACTGGCTGCTGCCGAACAAGCTGTAACAATATTGCCATCTCTAACAACATAAGCCGAATGGAATGTACCGCCAAAGTCATCATTCATCGCCGCAAAACAAGTATAGTTCTTACCTTTTAATAAACCTTCTTGACCTAAAATCGTTGGAGCTGCACAAATAGCTCCAATCATTTTATTTTCCGTAAATTCATGAATCAATTTCAATGCCACAGGATTTTTCCGCATCGTGGCATGTTGTGGTCCCCCAGGAACGACTAAACAATCGGCCTTATCAAAGTCATAATCCGCATAATAGATAGATGGGGTATATTGAATACCAAATCGCCCTACTGCCTCTTCGGTACACAAGCGTACAAGATCTACATCTACGCCACCTCTTTTTAATAAAGCAATGGGACCCATGGTCTCTAATTCTTCATATCCGTTTTCTACTAAAACTACTGCTCTCATTTTTGTCACCTCTCATAGTTATTCCTAGTATACTCCAACCCCAAAAACCCTGCAATTTTGGTGAACTCCAACAATTTCTTTCATCTGTATATCGGGATTTATCGAAAGAAGCGTATACTAAAAGTAAGAGGTGAGAATCATGAAAACATTTCTCAAAGAAAGCCAAAAAGAAATCATTCTTGGCGCCCTGTTTTATATTCTAATCGGACTTGCACTCATTATTTTTGATATATCTATTCTAACCACTTGTATTAAAGTGATTGGTGGCATATTAATTCTTTTCGGTGCTTATCAATTATATGTATTTTTTATTCGCCGTCTCAATTTATCAAGTATCCCTTTGATTTTTGGCGTCTTTCTATGTGCCATCGGATTCTTATTAATTAGAAACCCGCATTTTATTATTAAGACAGCTTCCATTTGTACAGGTATTATTCTTATTTTCAATGCCGTCATACATATTCAAGCCAGTTTGATTCAAAAAGACTATGGCTATGACAAATGGAAAGGTGGTCTCATTTATAGCGCCATCCTCTTAATCATCGGTTGTATCTTCTTCTTTAGTCCTATCAAGTCAGCCCAAACTGTATTAAAAATCAGTGGTGTGCTTTTGATCATCCAAGGTCTTGTCTTATGGATCACGCAACATCGTATCAATTCTTTTATCAAAAAAGCTGATCAATCAGACGACTATATTGAAGGCGAATACAAAGAACTTTAAAAGCTCATCATTTGGATGAGCTTTTTTCTTATTGTATTCAAAAAGGCGCTTTTTTAGCTTTCTTGCAAAGTCGTATGAAACACGTTAGAATGGCTTTATGCCAAGAATCTTAGAAGACTGTAGTTCAACCATAGAAATCAAAAAAAGTAAGTTTATTACTTACTTACATCGTACAAATGATGAACTCGAAGCAAAAGAGTATTTGCGTCTTATAAAAAAAGAACATCCGCAGGCAAACCATCATTGCAGTGCCATGATCATTGGCTCCATCGTTCGTTCCAATGACGACGGAGAACCCAGTCAAACAGCGGGACATCCCATGTTAGATGTTTTACTACATCATGAAATGCAAGATATATTAGCCGTTGTTGTTCGCTATTTTGGCGGAACCAAATTAGGAACCGGAGGTTTAGTACGCGCCTATAGTTCCAGTGTACAAGAAGCGCTAAACAAAGCCACCCTAACCGAATCCCAAATGGTATCTCGATATCGCATCTTTTTCCCTTATGACTTGATTGGAAAATTCGATCATTATTTTCGCAGTCATGAGATTGAAGTCACATGGAAAGATTACCAGGAAAAAGTCGAATATCAATTTATTTCGCAAAACGACATTACAACAGATATTCAAGAATTATCCAATGGTCAAGTCCAACCGGAATTCTTAGAAACCATTGAAATGGAACGTCCCATTTAGAAAGAGGTCCTCATGGAATTAATCGCATTCTATCTCGTATTATTTCTAATCTTATTATTATTTATTAAATTACTGCCTTTTCTAATTCCCGTATTCATCATCATCTATATTGTGAGTTTATTCTTTGGATGGAGAGTTCGTAAAAATATCCATACATATACCTTTACAAATGACGATACATCCAACTATACAAGCAATCCACCAAAACAAGATGCCATAGATGCCGAATATACGGAAACAGAAGAGGATTCCAATGATTGAGCATCATCCTAGAAATAAAGCAGAAGTACAAACCCTATTAGAAAAGGCCTTGTTGCATATGACATCCGAACAAATTCAACATTGGATGCTCTTTCAATTTCAACCAGAAGATATGTATTGTTTCTATATTGAAGAGCAACTAGTCTCCGTTATTCAAATGGAAAGTCATGCCGTCTGCATCCAAGGAAAAAAAGTGGCCGTCAATCAAATTACCATGGCCGCAACCCATCCCGACTACCAACAAAAAGGGCACTTTTCGACGTTGTTGAAAGCTTGTTTAGAGCAAGCCAGCTATACAACATTCTTTACCTTTTGTACCACAAACTTTCCTTTGCTGTTTTTACATCATGGCTTCGAACGAATTTCTACTAGCAAGCGGGTTCAAATTCAAGCTAAGGATTTATCCCAAAAAGTATATGGAACCATTCTTCATTCAAATAAGGATACTTACGAACTATATCAAAAATTCTTATCGTATTTTGAAGCAAGTATTCTTTATACAAAAGAAGAATGGGAACAAAAACTTGCCTATGCCACTGCCAATCGGTATCAAGCACTCACAATCAAAGAAAACGATGAATTGCGTGCCTTCTTTTTATACCAGATAAAAGATCATCGTGCTTATGTAGAAACATGCATCTATTTAGACAGCTTAGCTTTACTAGATGGATTAAATTATCTTGCCCAACAAAGTGAAACCATTCTCTGTACGATTGGACAAGATGAACGCATTGAAAAAATCGTTCCCATTCATTATCCACGGCAAAAAGATTCCATCTTAGTTCACTGTAATGACAGCAAGAGTTTCAAACGTTATTTTGCAACGAAAAAAACCAATATGACAGAATTCTTTGATGCCTTAAATCCTATCTGGAACAATATATAAAAAGGAGCTTATGCTCCTTATTTTCGTATTTGTCCATTGCCAAAGATTTTATATTTAGTACTTGTCATTTCTTGTAAACCAATGGGTCCTCTGGCATGTAACTTTTGGGTACTAATGCCTACTTCTGCCCCAAAACCAAATTGTCCCCCATCAGTAAATCTTGTTGAGGCATTCTGATATACACAAGCTGAATCCAAGGCATCCATAAAATAGCTTGCGTTTTCCTTATTCTCCGTAACAATACATTCGGAATGCTTGGTCGAATACGTATAAATATGTTCAATAGCTTCATCGATATCCGCAACTACTTTCACATTACAAATCATGTCATCGTATTCGGTTCCATAATTTTCTTTTGTTGCCAATTGGCCATCTAAAACCATTAAACTTCTTTCATCTCCATAAATCTTTACGGCTTTAAATCGTGGTTTTAACTGGGTTAAAAAAGCTTCGGCAATATCCTTATGTACAAGAATTGTCTCAATCGCATTACAAACACTTGGTCGCTGCGTTTTCGCATTGACGGCAATCTCAACAGCCATATCCAAGTTGGCATCCTTATCGACATAAAGATGACATAAGCCAGCTCCTGTTTCAATAACAGGCACTTTCGCATTTTCTACGACATGGGAAATCAATCCTTTTCCCCCTCGCGGAATGACAACATCTACATGATTCCGATCACAAATCAACTCTGTCACCACGGCATGATCCATCTTTTCAATACTGTAGATGGGATTGACAGGAAGGATATCTTGAACCGCTTCTTGCATCACTTTACTTAAAACCTGATTAGAATAGAAAGCTTCTTTTCCACCCTTTAAAATACAAACATTATTGGTTTTTAAGCAGATAGCCGCAATATCTACCGTCACATTGGGTCTAGCTTCATAGACAACACCAACGGTTCCAATAGGGATACGAACTTGATGAATATCCAGTCCATTCGGACGATGAATCGTACGAATTTCCTGTCCAATAGGATCATCTAGCTGGGCAACCATAGCTACACCATCCGCCATTTGATCAATTCTTTCTTCGTTCAACATCAATCGATCCAACATAGCTGGTCGCATACCATTTTTTCTTGCGGCATCCAAATCCTTTTGATTTGCCAGAAGAATGCGCTGTTTCTCATTACGTAAAGCTTGTTCGATGGCGTCCAAAGCTTGGATTTTGGTTTGCGTATCCACCAATTGAAAGGAGCGACAAGCTTGTTTGGCTTCAGTTAAAATATCTTCAATCATGGTTTCCCTCCTTGACCAATACCATATTATTGGCATGAATCACTTCTTCATAATCACAATACGATAATACACTTTCGATTTCTTTTGACTTCAATCCTTTTATTTGGTTAATTTCTTCACTCGCATAATTCACAATGCCTTTGGCAATCAAAGTACCTTTTTGGTCGATGATATCCACCACCGAAGACATCGTAAAAGTTCCCGAGACAGAAACAATACCAGAAGGCAATAAACTCTTATGTTTCAGTAAGGCGCGTTTACACCCTTGATCAATCACAATATTTCCCTTCGCCCAACTTTGATACAGAATCCAATGTTGACGAGCATTTAAGTTTCGTCCACTATCCCCATAAAACAAGGTTCCAACATCTTTTCCATCCATCAAATCCACTAAAACATCTGGGGTATCGCCATTCACAATCGCCATATCACAACCATAGGCATTGCAGATTTTTGCGGCTTTTAATTTCGTGACCATGCCTCCCGTTCCCATGGATGTATTGGTATCGGTTGCCATCGCATTGATTTGGGGCGTAATTCCATGAACTTCCGAGATAAATTGGGCATTGGGATTGGTATGCGGATTGGCATCATACAAGCCATCAATATCACTGATTAAAACGACGAGATCCGCATTCACAATTGGTACAAGTAAACTTGCCATCGTATCGTTATCACCAACTTTGATTTCATCCACGGCTAAAGTATCATTCTCATTGACAATGGGTAAGACATCATAGCGAATCAAAGACTGCATCGTATTATAAAAATTCAAACAGCGTTTTCGATCATCGAAATCATCATGGTTCATAAGAATCTGTGCACTTTTAATATGGTATAAACCAAATAAATCATCATAGATACGCATCAAGCTGGCTTGACCAATTGCTGCAAGGGCCTGCTTATCCGGAAGATGAACGGGCTTTTTCTTTAAATGCATCATTTCTACACCTGTTTTAATCGCCCCACTGCTCACCAAAACAATCTGAATTCCCTGACGTCGAATCTTGGCAATCTGTTCAATAAAGCCGAGAATTTTTTCTGTATCGATATTCCCTTCGGCATTACATAATGAAGAAGAACCGATTTTAACAATCATATTCTTCACATGACTAAAATCTCGCATACTTCATCCTCCCCACAAAAATATATAGTTATTATCTTATAAAATCCCTCAGTTGACAATAAAAGCATTCTTGCCCTATAGTAAAAACACAGAAAGAAGGAACGATATGAATTACGAAAAACGAATCGAAGAATTAGGAATTACCCTTCCTGAAAGTTCAGCCCCTAAAGCTATGTACATTCCCGTTAAACAAGTAGGAAATTTACTTTTTGTATCCGGCCAATTACCTTGTAAACTGGATGGAAGTTTAGCCTATACCGGAAAACTTGGTGACCAACTCACATTAGAACAAGGTCAAGAATGTGCACGCTTATGTATTATCAATATGTTATCGGCGCTTAAATATCATTTAAAAGATTTAGACCGTGTAAAAAACGTCGTCAAACTACAAGCCTTTGTTTCCAGTAAGACAGGATTTGACCAACAACACCTTGTCACAAATGGAGCAAGTGAACTACTTTTTGATATTTTTGGCGAAGCCGGCAAACATGCTCGTACAGCTGTAGGAATCAACCAGCTACCTCTTGATGCACCGGTTGAAATTGAAGCTATTTTTGAAGTCGAATAAAAAAATACGATGCAGATTAGTTATCTGCATCTTTTTTTGACGTATCTTCTTTTTGTACGGAACCTTCATCAATCTGTTTTTGAAGTTTCGCATTTTTCTTTTCCAAATCCACAATTTCCTGAGCTTGTTTTTTATTTTCTTCATTTAAAGAAGAAATTTGTTTATCATAGCTGTTTTCATTGGTGTTTTGTTTCTTCTTCAAAGTTTTGATTTCTTTATTTAAAGCTTTTTTGTCTTTTTTAAGTTGTGTAATTTCGGCATCTTTGGCAACACGCATTTCATTCATGAAATAAATGCTGCTACCCCCAACAAGTATCAACGTGCAGATCATCCCCAACAAAACCATGTGGAAGACTTTTTTACGATCCGTTTTCACAACCGTCTCTACTTGATGAATTTGTTTCGTTTCTTCAGAAGCATCTTCCGGAAACAGATATTCTCCACACTTTTCGCAATAGCGACGTCGATCATCATTTCTATGACCACAATTAGGACAATTCATGGAATTCCTCCTTGTTTAAATAAGCTTTTAGCGCACTCATTTTATTTTTAGCATCATTATAACCCAAATAATAAATATCACCAAGCCGACTTGTGTCTCTTTCCAAGCGACCAATATCAATCGGTTTGCTGGGGTAAATCACAAAAATCCGACCATCTTTTCGCAGTTGTTCTAACTCATTACATTGGCGATTATAACGTTCTTCACTTTCCGTAAGTCGATCGGCAAGTTCGGGATAGCGATGATACCAGCGATGAATCAATCCGCCATGGTTATCATCGGCTGGTTTACGAAATTCTTGATCTCGAGTACGAACGACAATAATCTTTTTGTAGCCTTGATCCAAAGCCCATTGATATGGAATGGCACAAGAACATCCTCCATCTAAGTAAGGTTGGCCTTCTACATCGACCATTTCAGAAACAAAAGGCATCGAAGCACTCGCTGAAATAGCGGCAAAAATATCCTTACAGATACCTTTTTCAAAATAGGTAATCTCTCCTGTATTGCAGTTGGTTGCTCCCACCACAAAGCGTCGATTGGGTGCATTAAAACGAGTCATATCCAATGGGCATTCGGAATTCAGATCCATCAAAATAAAATCAAACCCGATGATACCATGATTGTTAAGCAAGGCTTGGGAACCTACATAACGCGAATCGTTTCGATATTTTAAATTGATATGGGCACTTCGTCCAATCTGTCCACTTACATAGTTCACACCATTCATGCCACCAGCCGATATACCAATCGTAGCTCGCATATTGATATTTTCTTCCATGAGCGCATCACAGACCCCACTGGTATAAAGACCACGAAAAGCTCCCCCTTCTAAAACCAAACATCCATCGGTAATTTGGTTACTAGCCATACCACTCGGTAAACGATCTAAGCCATAATAGACCCGATTATTGCGATCGCTTTGGACTTTTTTTACCGTTTCTTTTAGGGTGTCTTTGGCCGTTTCTAAGACTTTCTTTTGTTTATCAATAATTTCCATAGATTCAACAGCTTCCGCTACTTTGTTTATTTTCATAAGCTCTATTTTAGCATAAAAAAAAAGGAGAAGACCAAGAATTAGTCTTTCTCCTGCTTTTTTTGCGCCGCAAAGTTAAAAAAATATTCACCAATCTGCTCTTGTGGAATATCTAACATTTGACAAACTTTATAAATCTCATCAGAACGAAATTGTGTACGTCCTTGAAGGCGGTACGATAATAAATTCTGCGACATGCCAAGTGCTTCGGCAAAACTACGTTGCGTATCGTAATACTCAAGAATCCGAATACGGAGCTTTTTTAAAACAATCTCCCTCATTACTTAATATCCCTTTCCCATCAACAATAACTAAACTTTATATGAGTATTCTACTATAAAGTTGACAAATATACAAATGAGTAAGGTATGTTTAACTCAGGAGGGTACACCGCCTTTTAAAAATCGTTATAGGGCAAAATCTTTGCCAGAACTATCTTTCGTTCCAGGCTTTCACAATGGCTTCGGCCATTTGGCGAACACGTACTTTTGGATCTGGTGCTTTTAAAATACCTGAAGTAGCACCGGTACCATCGGCACCAAGTTTTACGACATTGTAACAATCTTGGGCAGTACTTACACCAGAGGCAATCATGACCAATACATCTGGATCAATCTCGGCAATTGCTTTACATGTATCTGTTGTATAAGAATCATCCGCAACCTGTCCAGTTCCAATCAAATCCGTTGGTTCCGCTAATACAATATCTGGTTTCATACATGCCACAGCTTTTGCTTCGGTAACTGAATCCGCACATACAACTGTAATAAGACCTAGTTCTTTGGCATGTTGAATGGTTTTATATAAGTCGGATAAGGTTTTCGGATTTTCCGCATGATTTAAGAATACGGCACCTGCACCGGCTTCTTTTAAAGATTCACCTAACACATGACCCATACCTCTACCTGGGCTTAAAGGATCCATAGATTGTGCCGTCACAATAATATGTTGCGTGTTTTCCTTAATCATCCGCAAATCTGCATAAGGGCAGGTAAAGAAAACAGTTAAGCCGGTATCTTTTGCGACTTTATCACTCGCAAGAGCCAACTCTAAGCTAGCTTTTCCATATAAGTACGATTTAGGATTTACAACTAAAAATGGTTTTCTTTCCATGATTATTCCCCCAATACAGTAATGACACAGCGTCTTGTACGACCACGTGTTCGATCAAAATCCGCAAAATAAATATATCCCGTAGTTCCGACACCAAGTTTTCCTTCGTTGACATCAAATGTTTCACTAGATCCTAATAAAGTTGAACGCAAGTGCGCATCTCCATTCCAAAGATCTTCTGGACCATTCGGCAAATAGTCTTTCGCATTGGGCCAAGATTCTACGGCTGCATAATGTTCTGGGCCTGGATACATGTAAGTATCGGCATTTTCATGATCAGGGAAAATTTTCGCTAGTCCAACATTTAAATCGTGTTGTAAAGATTCATCTCCATTTTCATCTCGATCATGGGCATACTCTTCAAAGAAAACGGAACAAGTCGTATGTGGACTGATGACCGCACAAATACCGGTTTGTACCCCACTCTCTTCAATCGCTTTTCTTACTTCTTCAGTAATATTAATATAAGATGTTGTTTTTCCATGGGCCTGGACTTGAATTACTTTTCGATATACTGTCATTCTTCCTTCTCCTATAACGATTTTGTTGCGAATAGATCAAAAACATGTTGCAACATCGTCTGCATACCTTTTTTAGCAGCTGCTTTATATGTATAGTAATCTTCGACTTCTGCTTCTTTTGGTTCTAAGGCATAAACCGCTTTTGCAGCACTGACCATAAAATCCGAATACACATTGATTTTCGCAATACCTTCGGTGGCACAACGATGTAAGTTCTCATCTCCAGAATTGGATCCACCATGTAAAACTAACGGGCAACTTACAGCTTCCGCTAATTCATGTAAACGATCAAAATTAATTTTAGGTGTTCCCTTATACAATCCATGGGCTGTACCAATAGATACAGCTAAACTGTCTACATTGGTTTGGGCTACAAAATCTTTGGCTTCCGAAACAGATGTATAGATATCTAGATCTTCAGCTCTTTCATTGCTTCCGACATGCCCAATCTCTGCTTCTACGACAACCCCATGTTCATGGGCATACGCAACGACTTTTTGGGTTAGGGCAACATTTTGTTCAAAAGGTAACATAGAACCATCAATCATGACAGAAGTAAAACCTAAGTCTACGGCCTTCTTACAAGTTTCAAAACTTTCGCCATGATCCAAATGTAAACATACGGGATTTTTCGTCTTCTTTGCACGATAAATAGCCAATTTACTCGCTGTTTCTAAATCCAACAAACGATCAAAATGACATTCCGCAAAAGATAGAATGATCGGTAAATTTTGTTTCTCTGCTTGTTCTAAATGCCATTTCAATGAATCTTCATCAACGAAATTTGCGGACGGAATCGCAAATTTTTCCGCCTGTGCTTTCGCAAGCATCTCTTTGGATGTAACTAACATTTGTATCCTCCTAAATAGTACATTTCAACTCTATGGACCCATTATACAGCTCTATTGTATTAATTACAACATAACTTTTGAGTTTTTGTCCTATTTTTTTTAATACATAAAAAGAGACTCCTCAAAGTCTCTAAAGTTTACATTCAAAATGTCACAATCAAGAATTTGCTCGTCTTTTATGATTTTTGCCGAACCAATCGGCTGAAATCCTAAGTTTTGATAGACATCTAAATCTTTGGCATTGTCTTTCAATACATCGAGGCGCAAAATGTCTGATCCATTTATACGGCTTTGTTCAATCGCAAAACTAATCATCTGATTAGCCACACCATGTCCTGAATAATCCGGATCAACGCCCATCGCATATAGCGTGGACACATTTTGGGAACTCATTTCAAAATTTTTTACATGAAAAGAACGTGAATCCGCATGTTCAAGAATCATAATCGAAATGATTCGATTTAAAGAAATTCCTACATAGATATTACCTTTACGAATTTCCTTCGAAAGCGCTTGATCACCTAAAAAAACCTTTGGTTCTTTTCCTTTCGTATTTATTTTTTCTATGAGGCAGTGATAAAAATAATGGATTTTATCTTCTTCATCCTGTCGCACTCGTTTTATTTCTAACATATCATCTTTCTACAAGTCGCTATATAAATCTTCCTTATATACACCTTGTTCAATCAATTTCCGGAAACTCTCCACCACCAATGGTTTGTCTTCCTTATAGGTAACACCAAACCATTTATCTTTGGTTTCAAGAACCTTAACACTAACTTTCTTTGCTTCAAGTAATTCCCCAATTAAAATAGGCAACAAATATTCACTCTTAGTATGATCTTGTTCTTTTTGGAAGAATTCCACAAAACCATCTTCTAAGATTTGAATGAATTCTGGTGTCAATCCCCACATATTCATTGAAACATGAGAATTGGCATCAATAAGCTGTCCATGTGTTGCTGCACCCGTTTCGGTTTTTTCGATATCATGGGTTTCCACAACACTGGTTAAATAGCCATTGGTATCGCTTTGACAAATACCACGGGTAACCGTTCCAAAATCACTCAATGTATTTTTCAAAATAAAACCTGCCATGCAGTAATTATTTGGTGCACTTTTCGAATAGTTTTCCAAGAAGGAATGAATATTCTTAAAAGATTCTTTTCCATAATAATCATCGGCATTAATTACACAGAATGGTTCATGAATGTATTCCTTGGCAGCTAAAACAGCTTGTCCTGTACCCCATGGTTTACTTCGACCTTCGGGAACGGAAATACCTTCTGGTAGATCATCAATGGCTTGAAAACAATAATGTACTTCAATGCCTTTTTCCTTGGCAACTTTTTCAATACGGGTACCAATGCGTTCTTTAAAATCGTTTTCAATATCTTTTCGAATAATAAAGATAACCTTATTAAATCCAGCTTGAATGGCATCGTGAATGGAATAATCCATGATAATTTCATCATGATATCCAACAGGTTCTAATTGTTTGATACCCCCACCAAAACGGCTGCCAATTCCTGCCGCCATAATAACTAATGATGTATTCATATAATTCTCGCTTTCTGTTTGTCTTTTTCTCTATTGTAGCACAAGCAGAAAAAAAGCGACATATGCCGCTTTATTCACCCATCACTTTTACCATCACAGCTTTTTGTGCATGAAGACGATTTTCTGCCTCATCAAAAATCTCATCGGCATGAGCTTCAAAAACAGATTCGGTAATTTCTTCACCACGATGCGCTGGCAAACAATGTAAAACCATGCAATCAGAATGCGCTTGTTGCATCAAGGCATCATTGACTTGATACACCCCTTCAAAAACTTTTCTTCTGGCTTCCGCTTCGCCTTCTTCACCCATCGAAGCCCAAACATCGGTTAAAATCACGTCTGCATCCTTAGCTGCTTCCATTGGATCAGTTACAAGTTGTAACTTGTCACCATACGCTTTCGCAAATTCTAGACAAGCTGGATCTGGCAAATAACCTTCTGGGCAGGCACACGCAAAAGACATACCCGTCTTTAATGCACCAACCATCAAAGAGTTGCACATATTATTTCCATCACCAATGAAAACCATTTTTAAACCAGCTAATTTTCCTTTATGTCCCCGAATCGTTTGCAGATCGGCTAAAACTTGACATGGATGGGCAAAATCCGTCAATCCATTAATAATCGGAATGCTACCATATTTCGCCAGATCTTCGACATCTTTTTGGGCATAGGTACGAATCATAATACCATCCAAATAACGCGAAAGAACTCTGGCAGTATCTTGAATTGGTTCCCCACGGCCAATTTGCATCGTACTTGCATCTAAGTGTAGAGGATAGGCACCCAATTGCACTGCTCCTACTTCAAAAGAGACTCTTGTACGTGTAGAGGCTTTCTGGAAAATCAAACCAATGGTCTTATTTTTCAAATAAGGTTTAAAAACCCCTTGTTTCACTTCCGCTTTAATTTTATCTGCCAAATCTAAGACATCGATAATCTCTTGATCTGACATTGTCAACATGCTTAATAAATGTTCCATCTTACATCTCCTCTAGTACCGATTGCAGTACCTTCATTCCTTCTTGAATTTCACTTGTCGTCATAATAAGTGGTGGTAACATACGAATTTTCGTTTTGGCGGTTAAGAATAAAACCCCTTTGTCACGACATTTCGCTAATACTTCTTTCGCATCTAATCCGTCCAATTCAACACCAATCATCATTCCCAGTCCTGTCACAGACTTCACATGTGGCATTTTCTCTATAGAAGTTTTAATCAACTGTCCTTTTTCTTTTACTTCTTCTAAGAAAGTAGGTGTCATTGTATCCATGACCACATTTGCTGCAGCCGCAGCTAGTGGATTTCCAGCAAAAGTAGAACCATGATCCCCATAGTTGATCACATCTTTTACTTTTTCTGACAACAAAACTCCACCCATAGGGATTCCATTCGCAATACCTTTCGCAAAGGAAACAATATCCGGATGAATACCATATTGTTCATAGGCAAAGAAGGTTCCCGTACGACCAATACCAGTTTGCACTTCATCAATGATTAATAGAATATCTTTGGCATCACAAATTTCTTGTACTTTTTGTACAAAAGCTGGATCTAGGGCATTGACGCCACCTTCTCCTTGGACCATTTCCATCATAATTGCCTCAGTATGTTCGTTTACTTTGGCTTCCAATGATTCAATACTATTGGCAACTACATAATCAAATCCGGTTGGAAAAGGATCAAATTTTTGATGGAAAACATCTTGTCCTGTTGCCACTAAGGTTTCCATCGTTCTTCCATGAAAGGAATTCACCAAAGTAAGAATTTCATTTCGCTGTCCATGATAGGTATCATTGGCATATTTATGCGCTACTTTAATGGCACCTTCATTTGATTCAGCACCGGAGTTTTGAAAGAATACCCGACTCATTCCTGTTCGTTTGACTAGTTTTTGCGCTAATTCCAAAACTGGTTCATTGTAGAACAAATTAGAAATATGCGCTAAGTTCGCTGCCTGCTTTTGAACAGCTTGAACCCATGGTTGATAGGCATAACCTAAACCATTTACCCCAATACCAGCGGTAAAGTCTAAATACTTCTTTCCTTCTGTATCAAACACATAAGCCCCTTGACCAGATTTAATACAGATAGGAAAACGCGCATAACAATGCGCAATATATTGATCATCAATTTCTTTGTACTTATTCATCATAATCGTCTCCCACTATCATAGAGCCAATTCCTTCGTCGCTTAACATTTCAATTAAGCACGCATGTGGCACCCGTCCATCAATAATTACGGTTTTCTTAACGCCTTGACGAACACAATCCACACAACATTCAACTTTCGGAATCATACCACCCGTAATGATACCATCTTCTTCTAACTTTGGAACATCACTAATATGAATATTTGTCATAATAGAATCTTCATCTTCCGGATTCTTCAAAACCCCTGGCACATTGGAAACAAAAATCATGTTTTCGGCATTTAAAGCCCCTGCAATGGCACTTGCGGCAAGATCGGCATTCACATTGTAAATATTTCCCTGGCAATCGGTTCCTACACTGGCAACTACTGGGATATACCCATCATCAATTAATTTAAAAATTAATTCTGGATGAATTTTTACAATCTGGCCAACATAGCCTAAATCGTTTTCGGAAACCATCTTTTGGGCTTCAATAATATGTCCATCCATACCAGAAATTCCTACGGCTTTGGCATGGAGTTTAGAAATCATATTCACTAAATTTTTATTTGTTTTTCCGGCCAAGACCATCTGAACAATATCCATCGTTTCTTTATCGGTATAGCGTAGACCATTCACAAACTTGGACTCTTTTCCAACCATATGTAAAGTCTGATTGATATCTGGTCCACCTCCATGAACCAAAACCAGTTTTACCCCAACTTCACTTAACAGAACCACATCTTCCATAACATTTTGTTTCAATTGTTCATTTTCCATGGCATTTCCACCATATTTAATGACGACAATTTTATCATGATATTTCTGAATATAGGGTAAAGCTTGTGATAGTATCTTCGCTTTTTCTATTGCATCTCTCATGTTCGATATTCTCCATTAATCTTGACATATTCATAGGTCATGTCACATCCCCAGGCACTTGCTTCATATGCACCGTCATTCAAATTGATTTCAACAACAATTTCATCTTCACTTAAAATCGTTAAGGCCTTGTCTTCATCAAAAGGAATACCATGTCCATCCTTACAAACCGCAACACTACCGGCTTGACTAGCTAATTCGACATCCACTTTTTCAATGTCATAATTGGCATCGGCATATCCAATGGCACATAGAATTCGTCCCCAATTAGCATCACGTCCAAAAATTGCACATTTTAACAAGGTTGAACCAACTACGGATTTGGCAACCGTCCGTGCATCTTGTAAAGAAGCAGCTTGTTGCACATGAACCGTTAAAAGTTTTGTAGCCCCTTCTCCATCTTTCGCTAACATCTTAGATAAATGCATACATACATCAAACAATGCCGCTTTAAAAGCTTCATACGCTGCATCTTTTTGACAAATCTCCGCATTTCCTGCCATTCCATTACATAAAACGGCAAACGTATCATTGGTCGATGTATCGCCATCGATATAAACCATATTATATGTAGCATCCGCAACTTCTTTTAAAGCATCTTGTAAGCAGGCAACTGAGATATTTACATCACTTGTCACAAAAGAGAGCATCGTTGCCATATTTGGAGCAATCATACCAGAACCCTTGGCAATACCGCCTATAGTGCATGGTTTATCCCCAACCATAAAGGTTGTTTGATACTCTTTTGGCATCGTATCGGTTGTCATAATAGCTAAAGCTGCTTGTTGGGATCCATCTGTACTTAATCCCTTACAAAGCTCTGGCATCGCTTGTAGAATTGGTTGAATTGGTAAAGGCTGACCAATTACACCCGTTGAGGCAATCACCATATCCTCTGCTTTTAATCCCAATTCACCAGCACAAATAGCGGCCATTTGTTCTGCTACTTCAATGCCATCGGCATTACAAGTATTCGCATTTCCACTATTCACCACAATTGCTTGAGCATGGCCATCCGCTAAATGTTTTTGACTCACCGTAATCGGTGCGCCCTTTACCGCATTGGTTGTATAAACCGCTGCTGCAACACAAGGTTCTTTAGAATAAATCACGGCTAAATCGTTTTTGCTTTGATTGGCACGAATGCCACAATGTACCCCATTAGCTAAAAAGCCTTTTGCCGCACATACACCCGTTTTCATAGTAGGCCACCTCCTAGAACGAAGGAGCAATGGACTTCAATCCACTGTCTTCTTCAAAATGATACATAATATTCATATTTTGAATTGCTTGTCCAGCTGCACCTTTGACCATATTGTCAATACAGCTTACGACAATCAAGGTATGCGTATGCGCATCCATATGCAATGAAAGATCACAATAATTTGAGTACTTCACAAATTTCAAATCAGCAATTTGACCTAAATCCAATACCCGCACAAATTGTTTATCTGCATAGGTTTGTTTGTATAATTCATGAATTTCTTCCAAGGAAAGATCTTCTTTCAAAGGTAAATAGATTGTAGAAATAATGCCTCGGTTAATCGGCAACAAATGCGGTACAAAGGTTACTTGAATTGGTTCTTGGGCAATTTCACTTAACATTTGTTCAATTTCAGGAGTATGGCGATGGCAACCCACTTTATATGGTGCAAATGCTTCATTTGTACGTGGAAAATGGGTATTCTCGCTCAAGGATTTTCCTGCTCCTGTTGCGCCACTCTTGGAATCGAGAATAATATGTGATGTTTCCACAATTCCCTTTTTCAAAGCTGGGTAACAACCCAATTCGATAGATGTAGGATAACAACCTGGATTTCCAATAATGTTGGCATTTTCAATCAAATCATGATAGATTTCACATTGGCCATAGACACTTTTTTCATGTAAAGATGGATCAGTGAATTCTTTACCATACCAGGCTTGGTAGACCTCACTGGAATCCAAACGAAAATCAGCACCTAAATCAATGAACTTTTTTCCTTGGGCTACACATTTTTTTGCGATCTCTTCACTATACCCACTTGGCAATGCCGCAAAGACACAATCACTTTGTTCAACGACTTGATCTTGATCGACAAATTTTAAATCACAAAGGCAACGAAGTCCCGGATATAAATCCGAGATTGGTTGACCAGTATATTGACGGGAAGAAATAGCGGTTAAAGTAACATCGGGATGGTTCAATAATAAACGAACCAGTTCTGCTCCACCGTATCCGCTAGCTCCAATAACGCCTACTTTCAATTGACTCATAATCCTAACTCCTTTTTTATCGATTCTATATGTTCTTTCACACGATCTGGACAAGGTCCACCAATCGCATTTCGTTTAAATACACAAGTTTGTAAAGCAATGGCCTCATAGACATCTGCTTCAAATAGACAAGAAGCTTCTTGGTACTCTTCTAAAGATAAAGAAGATAAGTCCTTTTGATGATCCACACAATATTTGACCAATTGACCAACTGTAGAATAAGCATCCCGGAAAGGCATTCCTTTTTTCGTTAAATAGTCGGCACAATCGGTTGCGTTAATAAAACCACGCTTCGCTGCATTTTCCATATTTTCTTGATTCACCTTCCAAGAATCACACATTGGAATCATCGTTACTAAACAAGCTTGCAAGGTATCTGCACTATCCATAAATGCCTCTTTATCTTCCTGAAGATCCTTATTGTAGGCCAAGGGAAGATTCTTCAGCATTGCTAACAACGTATTGAGATTGCCATAGACCCGTCCCGTTTTTCCTCTGACCAGTTCAGCTACATCTGGGTTTTTCTTCTGTGGCATGATGGAGCTTCCCGTAGAGAAAGCATCATCCAACTCTAAGAATTTAAATTCCCAGGAGCACCAAAGAATGATTTCTTCACATAACCGCGATAAATGCATCATACAAAGGGAAAATGCGCTCACCATTTCAATGGCGAAATCCCGATCACTGACACCATCTAAAGAATTGAGGGTTGGTCCATCAAAGCCTAAAAGCTTTGCGGTATAGTCCCGATCAATAGGATAAGTTGTCGTAGCTAAGGCACCCGATCCTAAAGGACAGACATTGGCACGTTTTTTGGCATCCTCCAAACGTGAACAATCCCGTTTAAACATTTCTACATAAGCCATCAAATGATGGGCAAAAGTGATGGGTTGGGCTCTTTGAAGATGGGTATAACCTGGCATGATTGTCGTTAGGTTTTGACTAGCTTGATGAATCAAGACACCAATCATCTCTTTTAACAAGGTTACCAGATCATCACATCGTTGCATGGCATACATTTTAAAATCCACAGCAACTTGATCATTACGAGAACGCGCGGTATGAAGTTTTTTCCCAGCAGGCGTACGTTTCGTTAGCTCGCCTTCAATAAACATATGAATATCTTCGGCTTTTGGATCAATCACCAATTGCCCAGATTCTATTTCCTCTTTAATCTTTGTGAGGTTTTCAATAATGCTATCTTTACTTTCTTCATCTACAATACCTTGTGCTGCCAACATCGTTACATGCGCAATGGAACCTTTGATATCTTGTTCAAACATCTTTGAATCAATTGCAATCGATGAATTAAAATCTTGTAATCTCTGATCGGCTTCACTTGAAAACCGTGCGCCCCATAATGCCATAATCAATCTCCTTATTTCTTATTCTTTGCGTCTTGTTGAGCTTTTACTTTAATTGGTAAACCAAATAAGTTAATGAATCCCTTTGAATCACTTTGATCATAACTATCATCTTCTCCGAAACTTGCGATTTGTTCAGAATACAATGTAGTAGGACTTGTCATACCAGCAGGAATAATATTTCCTTTGTATAGCTTTAATTTCACATCTCCATTTACGGATTCATTGGCTTTATCAACAAAGGCATCTAAACTTTCTCTTAATGGTGTAAACCATTGTCCGTTATAAACCAATTCACCATATTTTACGGAAACATGTTGCATAAAGTGTTGCGTTTCTTTATCCATTGTGATGGTTTCTAATAAAGCATGAGCTTTATACATAATCGTTCCACCAGGTGTTTCATATACACCACGTGATTTCATTCCGACTAATCTGTTTTCTACCATGTCAATTAAACCAATACCATTAGCGCCACCAACTTTATTCAATTGAAGAAGTAATTCTTGGGCACTCATTGTTTCCCCATTTAATTGAGTAGGAATTCCTTTTTCGAAATGTAATGTAATATAAGTAGGTTGATCTGGTGCTTTTTCAGGAGTTACACCTAATTCAAGGATCTTGTCATAATCTGGTTCATTGGCAGGGTTTTCCAAATCCAAACCTTCATGACTTAAATGCCAGATGTTTTTATCTTTCGAGTAGTTTGTTTCTCTATTAATCTTTAGGGGAATATTGTGTGCTTCCGCATATTCGATTTCTTCTTCTCTGGATTTCAATTCCCATTCTCTCCAAGGTGCGATGATTGGCATATCTGGAGCAAAGGCTTTGATAGATAATTCAAAACGAACTTGGTCATTTCCTTTACCCGTGCAACCATGGCAAATTGCATCAGCGCCTTCTTTGATTGCGATATCAACCAATCCTTTGGCAATTAAAGGACGTGCCATAGAAGTTCCTAGCATATACACATTTTCATAAACAGCATCGGCTTTTAAACATGGGAAGATGTAATCTTCTACAAAAGCATCTTTTAAATCTAAAGCATAGAATTTTGAAGCACCGGTTTTAAGGGCTTTTTCTTCCAATCCATCTATTTCATCTTTTTGTCCAACATCTCCGGATACCGCAATAATTTCTGGGTTATTGTAGTTTTCCTTTAACCATTGAATCATAATGGAAGTGTCTAATCCTCCAGAATACGCTAATACGATTTTTTTAAATTCTTTCTTTTCAGTTGTCATTTCTTTTTCCTCTTTCTACGCCTTTAGATAAGAAAAAAAGCGTCTTTGAAAAAAATTTTCCAAAGACGCTTATAAACGCGGTACCACTTCAGTTGCCTCTAACAAGGCCTCTTCTCCGTAACGTGGGTGAAACGTTCCAAGCTACTAATTTCACTTAGACTCTCATAGGTGCGTTTCTTCTTGAGTACCATTTAGTGACCTTCCACTCTGTGTCACCTCGCTAGAAACTTTTCTCAAGCTTACTCTCCTAATCAGCGATTTACTTTATGGCTCTACTTTACCATTTTTCATTCATATGTCAACAAAAATTTTCATAAAATGTAAAAATAATGAAACTTCTTACATTTTTTTCACAACAAAAGCTGAAAACCTTTCCATCTCTACAAGCGATTGACAACCCCACAAAAAAAGACTATGATTCCGACGATTAAGGAGGCAATTCCATGAAAACCATTAAAACATTAAGTTCTGCCATTGGACTCATCACGATCTTTGGCGTCATTGTCGCCGCCATTCTGCTTTTAATATATAACCCTGGTATGTATCTATCCCAAACCTATTTATTAATTCATTATTTGGGTATTTGCGTATTAGTCATTATTTTATCTTTTAAGATTTCGGATTACGCAGGTATTTTTATGAACCCGCAAAAATCCTTACTCTTTACTTTGATTCAACTTGCCCTTTTACCTTTTATTGTTTCTTTTTTAGTCAGTCACTTCCAACTGCCCACAACCATTGCCTTAGCCATTGGCTGTGCAGCTTTAAGTCCAGGTAATATGGCAAAGAATCTATTTAAGAATCTCTTCATGGCTTTATGTGTTTTCTTTGTCAGCATGTATATTCTTCCCGTTAGTTCCACGACCGTAAATGAAGTTTATGCCACGACAACTTACAGTCATACAAAAATCATCTTATTGGTTCTTGCGTTAAGTATTTTAGCCATCTATGAAATCCGACGTTATATGGAGAAGAAAAAAGATCAACCAGATGAAGTATATTACATTGATGAGCAATAAATAATTGCTCATTTTTTATCGTTTTTTTCAATAAAATTCAAAAATATTGAATTTTATCATTGCTTTTAGGTTGTCTTTGCGGCACAATCAAAATATGAAAGAGCGTACATTTGAGAGTAAAGCCGACAGTTCCTGTTGTTTGGTACATTTAGTCAACCAAAGTGGAATCGCATTTTGTTACGAATGCATCCCTCAAGAAAACTTGAAACACACTATTCTACCAAGTGGCTGTATGGAACTCGTTTTCGTTTTCAACAAAATGGAAAACCGCGTTGTTTTAGTTGGACCAACAAAAAAAGTAAGCACCATTATGGATGACCCGTTAAATACCCGCCTTTTTGGTGTTGCTTTTATGCCCGCCATTGTACCTTATCCTTGGAATGATGACATCTTATTTGGAGAAACGTTTCACCAACGTTATAAACTTGGTCATCCAATGGCAGAACAAATATTTGCCACACAAGATTTCTTTGAACGAATCCAACTCATCCTTAGTTACTATCAAAAACATCTTCCTAAACTCAATCCTTTTGTCAAAGAGCTATTAGGAGCCATTGGTGAACAAAAAGGAAACGTTTTATTAAATGATTTATATGATGATTTTGGCTATTCCCGACAATACGCAAACTATATCTTTAAAACGAACGTTGGGGTAAGTCCCAAAAGTTTCTGTAAAGTCTTTCGTTTTCAAAATATCATCTACCATTTCATCAAAGGCTTTGATAACCAACATTTCAACACGCTGGTAAAAGCTTGTGGCTATTACGATCAACCACATATGAATAAAGAATTCAAAGAGTTCACCGATTCTTCACCAGAAGTATTCCTGCATGAAAATCAAAAGTATCTAAACAATATTCAATTCATTTAAAAAGGCTATTTTCCCGAAGGAAAATAGTCTTTTACTAATTTTATAAACACTTTTGACAACAAGAATAATGCAATTAAGTTTGGAATCATCATAAAGCCATTGAAGGTTTCTGCTATATCCCACAACAAGCCTAAATTCAAAGTAGCACCAATGACTGCCACAAAGGAATAAATCACAAGGAATGGTCTTACCCATTTTTCACCAACTAAGAATTCAACAAAACGAGACCCATATAAGCCCCATCCGATAATCGTAGAGAAGGCAAAACAACATAAAGAAACAGCTGTAAAGATAGAAACCCAATTGCCATAAACGGAAACAAAGCCAGAAATGGTCAATTCTGCACCTGCTGCCACACCATAGCTAACTGCTTCATTTCCACACAAGATTACCAGAGCCGTTAACGTACAAATCACAATGGTATCTACAAACACTTCAAAGATACCAAATAACCCCTGTTTAACAGGTTCATCTGTATCTGCACATGCATGCGCAATACTACCTGTACCAAGACCGGCTTCATTAGAGAAGATTCCCCGGGAAACCCCTTTTCGTAAACTGATAATCATAGAGCCTACAGCTCCACCAGTTACTGCACTTGGAGAAAAAGCCCCATAGAAAATTGAGCGAAAAACCATTGGAATTTTATGAAAATTGATACAGACAACACCGAGTCCCAATAGAATATACAACAAGGCCATAAAGGGAACCAGCTTTTCAGCAACTTGCCCAATTCGTTTAATACCACCGAGCAAAACCATGGCAACTAAAGCCGCAATAACAATGCCAAGAATCAAACTAATTTGAGATACATTACTTTGTGAGATGATTCCAAAGTTCAACAAAGCCGAATTAATCGAAGTGACAATGGTGTTGACTTGGGTGGCATTTCCGGTTCCAAAAACTGTTAATACACCAAACAAGGCATACGCAAAGGCAAGCCATAACCACTTTTTATCTAAGCCATTTTTAATGTAGTACATAGGACCGCCAACATACTCACCGTTTTTATTCTTTTCGCGAAAACGCACGGCCAAAGAAACTTCGGCAAATTTTGTACACATACCTAAAAAAGCCGAGCACCACATCCAGAAAACCGCACCTGGACCACCGATGGCCACAGCGCCTGCAACCCCAGCAATATTTCCGGTACCGACCGTTCCAGCCAATGCCGTACAAACCGCTTGGAATGACGACATAGCGCCTTCCGTCACTTCAGACTTATCAAAAATCTTTCCTAAAATACTTGTAAAAGCCAGCTTAAATTTTCGAACTTGAATAAACCGGGTTTTAACAGTTAAAAAGATACCAACACCTATAATACAGACCATAGCAGGTACGCCCCAAATAAAATTATTTAGAACGCCATTTATTTTTTCTATTGTTTCTAACATATTCTCTCCTAACAGACACGAGTGTATTTTATCACAACAAAGAGAAAATACCTTTAATTTCTTTTTTCCTGCTTCATTCTGGTCAAAAAAAAAAAAACGCAAGTTTTATCTTGCGCTTTCTAAGACTTCATCCATAAAATCAACAATACCTTGATATACATCATATTGAATTTCGCGATAATTATGAATTTCATGACGATAACCCGAGTAAAGTTTCGTGATGACTTCATGACCCGTATCAATCAGCCAGTTGCTGACTTGATAAACACCGGTACCATATTGTCCAACTGGATCCTGATCCCCTGCAATATTATAAATTGGTAAATCAACTGGTACCTTTTCGGCCCATTCTTTTCCGGTAATACATAGAATCATTTCACAGAACATCTTGTATGCGATATTATTGGTCGGCTTTGTGAAGGCATCAAAAGGATCATTGGCATGATCGTATTGGACATTTGGATCATGACAGATCCACTCATTGCCCAGCTTTGCACCTTCCTGACAGCGACTAAACATCCATCCCATCAAAGTAGCAGCAGCATCGCCATCGGATTCTTTTCCTTTTCCTTCGGCAATATCTTGATCAAACAAAGCTACTGCTTCTTCTACATGTGGGAAGACGCCAGTCGTACCACAAATCGTAACGCCAGCTAATTCATCCCCATACTTGGTAATATAGTCACGAACAATAAAGGATCCCATACTATGGCCAAATAAGAAATAAGGTAGATCCGGATACATACCTACCACTATATCATGTAAGCTATGCTCATCTTCCATCATGGTATGAGCACCTTTATCGCCCCAATCACCCCAGGTTCCTTCATTTACCATAGCGGTTTTTCCATGCCCAACATGATCATCGGCAGCTACGATATAATCCGCATCCATAAAATAAACGATCATAGAAAGATAACGACGCGAATGTTCTCCAAAGCCATGAATCAGTTGCACAATACCTTTTGGCTTACAGGCAGGGACATAAATCCAGGCTTGTACTTCATCTCTTTGGTTATACGATGTAAAACTTACTTCATGTAACATTTTCATCCACCTCCTTACACAAAGTATTCTCTGTTTCCATTATACACCGTAAGCGTTTTCATGATGCGATCAAAAAAAAAGAAACGATGTGACTCGTTTCTTACAATGAATTGGCTAATTCATAAATTAAAGCTTCGGTATCATCCCAACCTAAACAAGGATCCGTAATGGATTTTCCATAGATTCCTTCGCCAACTTTTTGGTTACCTGGTTCAATATACGATTCAATCATTAAACCTTTGACCATCTTGCGAATATCATTGGAATATTTACGACTATTTAATATTTCTCTGGAGATACGAATTTGTTCCAAATATTTCTTTCCTGAATTGGAATGGTTGCAGTCCACAATACAAGCAGGATTCTTTAAATCTCTTTGGGCATACATATCACATAGACGAATTAAATCTTCATAATGATAGTTGGTAATATTATTTCCATGTTTATTGGAACCACCACGTAAAATGGCATGTGCCAATGGGTTTCCATCGGTTTTTACATCCCATCCACGATAGATGAATTGTTGTTGGGCTTGTGCTGCTTCAATCGAGTTCAACATGACATTGAAATCCCCACTGGTTGGGTTTTTCATACCACATGGTCCATCTACGCCACTGGCAACCAAACGATGTTCTTGGTTTTCTACACTACGTGCACCAACGGCATGGTAGGAAACGATATCACTCATATACCAATGGTTGGATGGATACAACATTTCATCAGCTGTTGTGAAGCCTGTTTCTTCAATAACATGGGCATGCATTTGACGAATCGCAATCAAACCAGCCATAAGATCTGGTGCCTTTTCTGGATCTGGTTGATGCAACATTCCTTTATACCCTTTACCTGTAGTACGTGGTTTATTGGTATAAACTCGTGGCACAATAAAGATCTTATCTTTTACTTTTTCTTGAACTGGTTTTAAACGATGCACATAGTCCAATACAGCTTCTTCATTATCTGCAGAACATGGTCCAATAATCAAGATAAAACGATCATCCTTCCCAGTAAAAATATCCGCTAACTCTTGATCTCTTTTTTCTTTAACTTTACGAGCTTCTTCCTTTAATGGATATTGCTCTTTTATTTCTTTTGGTTTTGGTAAATGTTTAACAAACTCAAAGCTCATACGATTCCCCTCATTTCTTTAGGATGATTATAAACTAAGTTCCTCGCAAAATCTATGTGATTGTTAAAAAATGCACAAAGTTTTAAAGAAAGCGTTTAAAAAAAATTCCAGAATCGTTATACTAATAAGCGTATGATTACCAAAAATAACGCATTTAAAAAAGGCATGAAAGATGCAATTCCCATTGCGCTTGGCTATTTAGCCGTAGGATTTTCGCTAGGAATTCCGGCTAAACAAGCCGGATTAAGCCCTTTTCAAGGCTTTATGACAAGTTTACTGGGAAATGCTTCGGCAGGAGAATATGTCGTATTCAGCTTAATTGCCGCCAACGCAACCTACATTGAACTCATCATTGGGACCCTTGTAACCAATGCTCGCTATCTGCTCATGAGTGCTTCGCTCAGTCAAAGATTAGAAAACTCTACATCTTTAAAACATCGTTTAATGATTGCCTTTGATGTAACGGATGAATTGTTTGGCATTGGTATAGCCCATATCCAAAGTTATGGACCCTATTATATGTATGGAGCCTATAGTCTAGCCTTGCCAGCTTGGTCCATTGGTACCGGACTAGGCGTAGTAGCCGGACAGATCTTACCCATTCGTTTTGTGAGTGCTTTAAGTGTTGCGCTTTATGGCATGTTTTTAGCCATTGTCATTCCACCGGCAAAAAAAGATAAAACCGTACGAATACTTGTCATCCTTAGCTTTATCGCAAGTTTTCTTTGGCAATTTATCCCTATGCTTCACACCCTCTCCGATGGCATGAAAACTATTATTCTAACTTGTGTCATTTCTTTGATAGCCGCTATTGTATGTCCAAGAAAGGATGATATTCATGACGCATAATATATGGATCTATATTGCCTGTATGGCAATCACAAGCTTTATCATTCGCGCCTTACCACTGACATTAATTCGAAAACCCATAACCAATACGACTATTCGTTCTTTCTTATATTACGTACCTTATGTCACTTTAAGCATCATGACATTTCCTGCCATCCTGCATGCGACCCAATCTGTGATTTCAGGTTTTATCGCCTTGCTGCTTGGAATTATCTTAGCCTGGCGAGGGTATTCTTTATTTCAAGTATCTATCAGTTGCTGCGTAATTGTCCTACTCATTGAAATCTTCGTATAAAAAAAGTCGAGATCAACTCGACTTTTTATATGGCATAAATTTCTTTTGACATCCGATGATAGAAGAAAGTGGAGATAATTGCACAAGTAATTTCCGTAATTGGCAACGCGAACCATAAATAACCCACTTGTCCAAATACCAAAGATAAAATATAGAAGGCTGGTATAATAATGACAAATTGGCGAAGAATGTTGACAATCAAAGTATAACGCGCATATGTCAACGCCTGCATAGACGTTGTACGAATTAAAGAAATTGCGGCAAATGGTAAAGAAACAACACAAATTCGCAAAGCTGGAATTCCAATAGCTAACATCTTGTCACTGGCATTGAACATCTGTAAGAAGAAATTTGGATACAGTTCCAAAAAGATTCCTACCACAATCATTAAACCTACAGAGAAGCAGAAAGCCAAGTTCGCCGTATCTTTCACCCGTTTCCATTTCTTTTGGGCAAAATTATACGATAAGATTGGCACCATTCCATTGTTCAAACCAAAGATTGGCATGAAACAGAAGTTCTGCAATTTCAACCAAATACCATATACGGCCGTAGCCGTTGTTGAATAGCCAATAATAATCATATTTACACAGAATGAAGTAGCACTGGATAAACCAATGGTTACCATGCTGGGAATACCTACCGAAAAGATTTGTTTTGCGATATCTTTACGGAAACAAATTTCTTTCAAATGGAAATGAATCCATGGATTCTTCGTCATATTTAATAGGAAACCAATACAAGCAGCAAAAATTTGTCCCATGACCGTTGCCAATGCAGCTCCCGCAATTCCCATTTTAGGGAAAGGTCCAATTCCAAAGATCAATAAAGGGTCAAAGATAATATTAAAGATAGCCCCACTAGCTTGTGCTCCCATTGCCAACAGCGAATTTCCTGAGCACACCAGCATCTTTTCAAAATACTGATCAAAGAAGACGCCAATACAAACACCCCATGAAATACGTAAGTAAATGGTTCCACAATCGACAATTTCTTTGACATTGGTTTGAATCACATAAATAGAATGACTACAGAACAATCCCAACAAAATAAATAAAACCGCAAAACTTGCGTTCAAAAAGATTCCGACGTGCGCTACTTGATTCGCTTTCTTTGCATCATTCTCTCCCATGAAACGCGGAATCAAGGCACTCATACCAATGCCAATTCCCACCGCAATCGCATTTGCGACTTGTTGCATAGGGAAAGCCAGTGAAACAGCTGTTAAGGCGTTTTCTGATATTTGCGCAACAAACATAGAATCTACAATGTTATATAAGGCCTGAATAAAAAAGGAAATCATCATTGGTAAAGACATGTTTACCAAGAGTTTCCGAACCGGCCATGTACCTAATTTATTATTTTCCATCCGTTGCATTATATCAAAAATTTGTCAGAATGCTAGCCAAAGATTATAATAATTCCATGAAAAAATTTGAACAATTACGCCATGCGATGATTGCTTTTGAAAAAGGCAATTCCAAACACATCCAACATTTTTTAAAAGTCTATGAATTCGCCCACATCATTTGCAGTGAAGATCAAGTAGACCCCTTAACAACCCAGATTGTCGAAAGTGCTGCCTTAGTACATGATATTGGCATCAATACCTGCCTTGAGAAATACCAAAGTTCAGCCGGACATCTACAAGAAAAAGAAGGACCTAGTCTGGCTATTCAAATGATGGAAGAAATCGGGTATGATCCTGAATTCATTTATCGCGTTGCCTACTTAGTTGGACACCACCACAGTTATGATGAAATTGATGGCTTAGATTATCAGATTCTTATTGAAGCAGACTTCTTAGTCAATATGTATGAAGAAGCTTATTCTCAAGAACAAATTGAATCGGTCTATCAAAAAATCTTTAGAACAAAAACTGGAAAATACCTTTGTGAAACCATGTATCTCTAAAAAAAGCGCCAAAAGCGCTTTTTATCTATCTGTATTCAATTCAATATTTTGTAAGTCACTCTCTATGGCATCCAACTGAGATTCCATGCGATCTAATTTTTCATTCAAATCTCTTACTTCTGTCAAAAGATCACTCACAAGATCAATTAAAGTATCCATTTTTCTACCTCACTGGCCCTTTAAACACGATGATACTTCATGTTTTGTTCCCTACTATTAATTATTTACATCCACAGATTAGTTAATCTGACTTGCCTTATTCTAAGAACAAATGACACCTAAATATCTTCTGGGCACTTCTCTAACTCTATGGTAAATCGGAAAATCTTTGAATACAAGAAAGGTAAAAGAAAAAGCCAGATTTCTCTGACTTAAGCTTGCTGTAACTCAGCTTTTTGATCAATTGAATCTTCATTTAAATCGAGTTCAATTTGATCAAATTCTTCTGCCACATCTTCGGCATGATCATTGATACGTAAGAAATCATTAAAGATTCGCGACATCATAATACCTGCTTCACTATCCAATTGATTCTCTTTAATTTCATTAATTTGCATCTGTCGCCATTCATGGGTACGCGCATGCGCTTTTCGTGATATAGCCTTCATCGCTTTATAATCATAGATCTTTTCTTGTCCTTCAGAAGTCAAATCAGCCATTTCCAAGATAATTGCCTGGTCTTCACGAGACAAACGATTTTGAATACCTTTACGTGCTTGATAGTTAATATTTTTCGCATAATCGCTCATTCTCTCTAAGTGCACTAAACTCAAATAGAAAGAAGCAAGAGCTTGCGAACTGTTCGCATTCACATTTGGATTGGCCAAGGCAGCAGAAATATAATCCGAAATTTCAGTATTTAAGATGTTTACCGTATCTTCTCTTTTTACAATTTCATCACTGCGATCGCTGGTAAATTGAATTAACTGTTTAAATGCATCATCAATGTTTTTATACGCTAAATTCATCATATGAATGATTTCATCACTAACTTGGTAAATATTAATAGCAGCAGAACCAACCATTTTATTTGATTTTGGAATAGGTTGTAAGTATTGTAAAACACTGTCTTCTTTACGATCTTCACTAGGCAATACTTTTTCCGCGAAGTCAGCCAACTTATAACCAAATGGAATCAATAGAATCGTTGTACAAACATTAAATAATGTATGCATATTCGCAATCTGTTGTGGCGCATCCTTTGGTGTCCAACTCATGACAAAATCTGTTAATGGTGTTGACATACAAATAATCGTAAAGATAATCGTACCAATAATATTGAAACTCAAGTGAATGACCGTTGTTTGTTTAGCTTCTCGACTTGCACCAATACTAGCCAAAACAGCTGTAATACAAGTACCGATATTTTGACCAAACAAAACATAAACCGCTGTATGTAAATCAACAATACCGCTTAATGCCAAGGCCTGCATAACCCCAACAGAAGCTGATGAGGATTGAATCAAAGCTGTAAAACCAGCTCCAACCAAGATACCAACTAATGGGTTTGAGAAATGTGAAACCGCATTGACAAATGCTGGCATTTCACGAAGTGGAGTCATAGCCGAAGACATCATATTCATACCTAAGAACAAGATACCTAAACCAGCAATAATTTCTCCAATTTGACGTTTTGTCTGTCCTTTCATAAAGACAACCAAAACAACACCTAAAAAAGCAATCAGTGGTGCAATTGCACCAATATCTAGAGCAATCAACTGGCCTGTGACCGTAGTACCAATGTTTGCTCCCATGATAACCCAAACAGCTTGACGTAATGTCATCATTTGCGCATTTACGAATCCAACAACCATAACCGTTGTAGCGGATGAGGATTGGATAACCATCGTTATCAAGCATCCCACAAGAACACCTACAAAGCGATTGGATGTCAACTTTTCCAAAATGGATTTCATTCGGTCTCCTGCAACAGCTTCAAGACCTGATGACATCATCTGCATACCATATAAGAATAAAGCTAAACCACCTAATAATCCGAGTAGTATTTCCATCTTTTTATCTCCTTGTTATGTAAACTTTACAAATGTAATGTACAATAAAAAAAGTCCAGCAAGCCGGACTTTACATAACCTTTACAAAAGTTTTACCGTTCCTATTCAATGGCCTTAACCACAGACTTTGGATCCCGAATTGTCAAGTCAATTGCAACACGGTAGAATAGTAGACTTCA
>QUIQ01000019.1 GCA_003480165.1 Firmicutes bacterium AM41-11
CCAATTCCACACAATGGATGTCGTCCACCAAAACGACCTCGTGGATAAAAATAATAATAAGGAGGTGTCCTTGTGACAACAAACTATACCATTAAAACAATTGAAGAAGATGCAACGCAAGGAAAGTTTGTTTTTGAACCATTACAATATCGTTTAGGAAGACCTATCGGAAATGCACTTCGTCGTGTATTGATGTCATCGGTTCCTGGAGCTGCTATTTGCGACTTACAAATTGATGGTGTTTACCATGAATTTACTGGAATTGAAGGTATTACCGAAGATGTTGCTATGATTATCTTGAATTTAAAGAAGTTAATTCTTAAAATTGATATTCATGATAACGATGTTTATTCTTTACGTATTGATAAGAAGGGTCCTTGTAAAGTTTATGCACGTGACATTGAATGCCCAACGGGTGTTTCTATCTTAAATGGTGACTTATACATTTGTACAGTTGCTGAAGGTGGATCAATGAATGCCACTATGCAAGCTAGACTTGGTAGAGGATATGTAGGTGCTGAGGCAAATAAACATTTGTATCAGAATGAAGGTCAACCTCTGGGAATGATTTATACAGATTCACTTTATTCTCCAATTGATAATGTTGAATATCACATTGCAGAAATTGAAGTGGATGGCGTAAAAGCCGATCAATTGACAATGGGCATTACTACCGATGGAACTTTGCTTCCATCTGAAGCTTTGTCAATTGCTAGTAAGATTTTAAGAGATCATTTAGCTATCTTAAAAGATGTTGATGAAGATGTTTTAGAACAATCGGAACAACTTGTTGAAGAAGAAGATGATACGCCAAGTCTTGCTCAACAAAAAATGATCGAAGATTTAGAACTTTCAGTACGTTCTTATAACTGTTTAAAACGTGCGGGAATCACGACTGTTGAAGAGTTAACCCAAAAGACAGAAGATGAAATGATTCATGTTCGTAATCTTGGAAAGAAATCTCTAAACGAGGTTAAAGACAAAATGGCTGCATTAGGATTATCTTTCCGTGCAGCAAACGAATAAGGAGGAACAAGCAATGTGGAATCGTAAATTGGGCCGTAAGGCAGATCATCGAAAAGCATTGTTGCGCAATATGGCTACTTCATTAATTGAAGTTGGACAAATTGAAACAACAGAAATGAAAGCAAAAGAATTATCTGCTGTTATGGATAAGTTAGTTACTTTAGCGAAAAAAGGTGACTTAGCTGCAAGAAGACAAGCTGCTGCATACGTAAGAAATGTAGAAGTAGATGACCAAGGAACAACAGCTTTACAAAAATTGTTTAATGAAATTGGTCCTGCATTTGCAGATCGTAATGGTGGATATACAAGAGTAGTAAAAACACGTATTCGTCGTGGAGATGCTGCTCCAATGGCTATCGTTGAATTTGTGAAGTAGATTTCTCTACTTCACTTTTTTTAAAGGTGAAAACTATGTCAGATATAAAAGAAATAGAAGCATATGCCTATCAACACAATGTGCCGATCATGATGGATGATGGCTTGGAATTCTTGTTGGGGCAAATGAAAGAAAACCATTGTCGTTCTTTTTTAGAAATTGGTACGGCGGTAGGTCGAACTTCACTAGTCGTACATGATACTTTTGAAGGTATTCGAATTGTTACGATTGAACGAAATCCCGAAATGATTGCCCAAGCAAAACAGAACTTTGCTGGGAAAGAAAACATTACGTTAATTGAAGGAGATGCGCTAGAAGTGCAATTACCAAAAGACCAGTTGTTTGATTGTATCTTTATTGATGCGGCTAAGGCGCAATATACACGCTTTTTTACAAAGTACGCACCGCTTTTAGCGAAAAATGGTATAATTATTTCAGACAATATGGAATTTCATGGTTTGGTGGAACATCCTGAATTAACGCATAATCGCAATACGAAGGCTCTTGTTCGTAAGATTGCTCGCTATCGAGAATTTTTACAAGCCTTAGTGGATTACCAAACCGATTTTTATTCCATTGGAGACGGAGTTGCTGTAACTAGAAAGAGGGGTTAGCAATGAAATTTTTAAAAGGAATTATTAGTTTGGCAGCGATTGGACTTGCTTCTGCTGCAGTCGCTGGAAAAGTCGTAAAGGATAAAAAAGATAAGGCAGAGTTAGATGAATTTTTGATTCCTTCACAAGATGATCCAATTATCTATCATGTACCAAAGGAGTCGGATGAAGCCTTACAAAAAGCGGTTCAAGGTTTAGAAAATCATGATCCAAAACCAACAACTTTTGTGTTCTATGTTCCAGATGCAGATGCAGCGAAAAAATTCCAAGAAGAAGCGGCAGATCTAGAAATGTCATCTAGCTTTGATAGCGATAAGAGTCAAGTAGAAGTTGTATATACAGGTTCCTTTGATTCAGATGATTTAGACTTACTTTTGGTTCAATTGAGCGAAATTTGTTTACATACTTCTGCTACATTTGTCGAAATGCACGAATAAGGATAAACATTGTTTTATCCTTTTTTTGTATGTATAATAAAAAAGCATTTGTGTGGTAAAAGGAGACGTATTTATGAATCCTGCAATTGAAGTTTCAAATCTTTCTTTCTCATATACAGAAGAAGGAAACACCATTCAAGATGTTTCTTTTTCTATTCCTAAAGGAAGTTACACAACCATCATAGGTCATAACGGTTCAGGGAAAAGTACCATTGCCAAGTTGATCATTGGTCTATTAAAAGCGCAATCCGGAACTATTCGTATCTTAGGTACGGAACTGACACCGGAAACGGTTTATGATTTACGCAGTCATGTGGGGATTGTTTTTCAAAATCCAGATAACCAGTTTATTGGTTCAACGGTTGCTGATGATATTGCTTTTGGCTTAGAGAACCATTGCGTTCCGCAAGAAGATATGCAAGCCTTAATTGAAAAATCAGCTGCCAGTGTTGGAATGTCCGACTTTTTACAAGCGGAACCTACACATTTATCCGGTGGACAGAAACAACGTGTTGCGATTGCAGGTATTCTTGCGATGACACCAGATATTATTATTTTCGATGAGTCAACGAGTATGTTAGACCCACAAGGTAAGGCAAGCATTAATGCGCAAATCAAACGCCTTCATGATGAAAAGAATATTACAATTTTATCTATTACCCATGATATGGAAGAAGTAGCGCAGTCGCAGCATGTTATTGTCTTAAATCATGGTGTTGTAGAAATGGAAGGCACACCAAAAGAGGTGTTTGCGCAAGAAGCAATGTTGAAAAAGATGCAATTGGATATTCCGTTTGCACTGAAGTTTTCCAAAGCTATGCAAAAAGAGGGCTTTTCCAGCATCCATGCATTAACGTTAGATGAGGTGGTGAATCAATTATGTCAATTGAAATCGAAGCACTAGAACATGTCTACAACAAAGGAACGCCTTTTGAACATGTCGCTTTGAAAGGTATTGATTTAACCATTCCGGAAGGAAAAGTCACAGCGATTATCGGTCAGACGGGTTCGGGAAAATCAACCCTTGTACAGCATTTAAATGGTTTATTGATGCCAACGGGAGGCTTTTTGGATATCTGTGGGTATCATATTCAGCCATTATTAAAAATAAAAGATATTAAAGAATTACGAAAAAAAGTAGGCCTGGTTTTCCAATTCCCAGAATACCAGTTGTTTGAAGAAACCATTGAAAAAGATATTGCCTTTGGACCAAAAAACTTTGGTACTTCCGAAGAAGAGGCGAATGCCTTAGTTCGTAAAGTCTTGCCTTTAGTGGGTTTAGATGAATCGTACTTGGACAGATCTCCCTTTGAATTAAGTGGAGGGCAAAAAAGACGCGTTGCGATTGCAGGAATTTTAATTTTAAACCCAGAAGTCTTGGTTTTGGATGAACCAACCGCAGGTCTTGATCCGCAAGGGGCTACAGAAATGATGTCTTTATTCATGAAATTGAATTGCGAAATGAATAAGACTGTTTTATTAGTTACCCATGACATGGATCATGTTATGAATTATTGTGACCATGTGATTGTCTTAGACCATGGAAAATTAAAACATGAATCCGATGTTCAGACGTTCTTTCAACATCCGGACTGGATGTTAAATATTGGAATTAATCCACCTGCATTAATTCGTTTGAAGATGCAATTAAAAGAAAAAGGATTTGATATTCCAGATTCTATCTTAACCCTTGATGAATTGGTCAAGTGTGTAGCAGGGCAGGTGAGTGCAGATGAATAATATTGCCTTAGGTCGTTATATGCCATTGGATTCTGTGGTACATAAAATGGACCCTCGTTCCAAAATCTGTATCATGTTGCTCTTGATGATTTCTATCTTTATACCAGCTGGTGTATTTGGTTATGTAATCATTGCTTGTTTTGTGGCGGTATGTTTAGTGTTATCCAAATTATCCATTCAATATGCTTTTCGCTCGATGAAACCGATGATGTGGATGATGGCTTTCTTATTTGTGATTAACTGTTTTGCGATTCGTACCGGAAAGCCATGGGTACATCTCGGTCCGATTACAGTCTATTCCGATGCGATTACCCAAACGCTTTATATCGTCGTTCGTTTAATGATGATGATTGTTATTACAACCATTCTTACTGCAACCACCAAACCATTGGATTTAACTTTAGGTATTGAAAAGCTTTTAAAGCCTTTTGAAAAGATTGGTTTACCAGCACATATTATTGCGATGATGATTAGTATTGCCTTGCGTTTTATTCCAACTTTAATTGAAGAAACGCAAAGAATTATGAATGCCCAGGCCAGCCGTGGTGTAGATTTAGAAAATGGAACCCTTCGTGAAAAAGTGATGGCTATTCTATCTTTAATTGTGCCATTATTTGTTTCGGCTTTTGATCGTGCCGATCAATTGGCAAATGCTATGGAAGCCCGTGGCTATGATCCAAATAAAGAAAGAACACGTTATAAAGTTTTGAAAATGACGATGTTAGATTATGTTGGACTCGCTGCAAGTTTTTTTGTCTTGCTTGCATGTATTGGTATTGGAGTGCTTCTATGAGATTTAAAAGTATCGTTGCCTACGATGGTTGGAATTATGCAGGTTGGCAAAAACAAGCCAATGCCCTAGGTATTCAAGAAGTGATTGAAAAAGCTTTGGCAAAGATTCTTCAAAGCGATTGTACGGTTGTCGCAAGTGGTCGAACGGACGCAAAGGTTCATGCCAAAGGCCAAGTATTTCATTTTGATGGAAAGGATATTCCTGCCAATCGTTATCAACAAGCTTTAAATACTCTATTACCGAAAGATATTCGTATCGTTCAAGTAGAACCTGTGGATGATGACTTTCATGCACGTTTTTCTGCTGTCAGCAAACAATATGATTTTATATGTACAAGGGATCAGGTGGATCCCTTTTCCTATCGTTATAAACAAATCATTTGGTCTAACTTTGATGTTGCAGCAATGAAGGCTGGGGCTGCTTATTTATTAGGCGAACACGATTTTACGAGTTTTTCATCGAGTCGAATTGATGAGCGAAAGCCAAGAGTGAAAACTATTTCTTCAATTGAGATTCAAGAAAAAGATCAAGATGTTGTGACTTCTTTTATTGGAAGTGGCTTCTTGCGTTATCAAGTACGAATGATGATGGGCACCCTCATTGAAGTTGGAAAACATCGTTTAGAACCGGAAGATGTAAAGCGGATTTTAGAGGCTAAAAATAAAGAAGCCTGTCGGTATAATGCCCAGCCACAAGGTTTGTGCTTAATGAAGGTAAATTATTAAAATTGGCATTGACTTTTGGGGATAGGTTCTTTAGAATAGATTCTGGCTAATCTCAGCCTTTGAGCCCCGGTAATGCTCAAACAGGAGGAAGATTAATTATGCGTCAAACTACAATGGCAAAACCTGCCGATGTACAACGTACTTGGTACGTGATTGATGGTGAAGGCGAAACATTAGGTCGCTTAGCTACAAAAGCTGCTCAAGTATTAAGAGGTAAAAACAAGCCTACATATACACCAAATGTAGATTGTGGGGATTACGTAATCGTAATCAATGCAGCAAAAGTCGATATGACAGGAAACAAGTTAAATACTGAAAAGTATTATAACCATTCTGGTTATTTTGGAGGTATGCGTGTTCGTAATGCCAAAGAAATGAAAGAAAAATATCCAGTTGAATGGGTAGAAAGAGCAATTAAAGGAATGTTGCCTCATACTCGTTTAGGGGATGTACAACGTGGACACTTATATGTATATGCAGGAAGTGAACATCCACATGCAGCTCAACAACCTGTTGAGTTAAAGGTGAAAGGATAGGAGGAATAGATTATGGCAAACAATAGCGTTCAATATCATGGCGTAGGTCGTCGTAAAAAATCTGTTGCTCGTGTATTCTTACGTCCAGGAACAGGTAAATTTGTTGTTAATGGAAAATCTTTGGAAGACTATCTTCCATTAGAAACATTACGTATGGTTGTAAAGGCTCCATTTGAAGTTACTAATACAACAGATCAATTTGATGTATTGATCAATGTAAATGGTGGCGGATATACAGGACAAGCTGGTGCTATGCGTCATGGAATTACTCGTGCATTAATGGAAGCAAGTGAAGACTACCGTCCAGTATTAAAAGCAGCTGGATTCGTTACTCGTGACCCTCGTGCTAAAGAACGTAAGAAATACGGTCTTAAAGCAGCTCGTCGTGCTCCACAATTTTCAAAACGTTAGTCAGAACATACTTTTGACTACTCTGCAAAGAGATTCAAAACCACTCAAACCCTTTATATATGGGCTTTGGGTGGTTTTTTCTATTTCTGTGAATTGTTGTGAATAGTGTTGAAAAGTCTATTTAAGCACGCATACAGCACGCTTATAAGTAGCAAAATTAACTCCTCAGTTATCGAAAAGCACGCACAAAACGTAATTTTACAAGAAAAGCACCAGCGGATGCTGATGCGTTTAATATTTTTAATCTTAGTAATTTCTTGATTATATAGCTTGGCTTTTATTTAGCAACCAATCCCTGATATCAAAGATTTCAATTCCTTCATATGAATACTTTGGATGACCGGTTTTGGCGATGATAATCTTTGGATATGCATCCTTGATCTGTAAAAGAGGCGCATATTCTCTTTTAAATGTTTCCTCTTCAGTGATATTGTCACTTACCTGAATATAGATTTTTTCACTACCTCTTTGGGCAACAAAATCGATTTCTTTCTGATAAAGCTTTCCAACATAGACATCATAGCCACTACGTAATAATTCAAGACAGACCATGTTTTCATATACTCTGCCATAATCCATGTTTCTTGTACCAAGAACAGCATAACGTATGCCAATATCACTTAAATAGAACTTTTCTGTGCTTTCAAGATATTTCTTGCCACGGATATCGTAGCGCTTGATATCATAGAAAACAAAGGCGTTGCACAGGTATTTGATATATTTTCCAATGGTGACATGATTGGTTGATATGTTCTTTTCGGATAGCATATTGCTGATCCTGCTTGGTGAGGTCAGGTTTGATATATTGTCCATAAGGAATTCACTTAAGCGCTGTAATACCTGAGTATCTGGCAAGGAATACTTCTGCACAAGATCTCTTGTAACAATTGTTTCATAGACTTCCTTGATATAATCCTTCCTGTCTTTTTCGGTGTTGTAGGCATAGGACCCAGCCAATCCACCTTTGATGGTGTAATCTTCAAATAGCTTTTCTATGTCGTGGTTGTTGTCGTAGTAATTACAATATTCTTTGAAACTGAATGGATAGACATGAATTTCAATATAACGCCCGGTAAATAGAGTGGCTAAATCTGCACTTAACAAAAAAGCGTTGGAACCGGTGATATAGATATCATATTTTCTTTTTGAATATAGGCTATTTACAGCCAGTTCAAAATTTGGACACATCTGCACTTCATCAATGAAAAGATAATTCGACTTTCCTTCCACATATCGTTTTTCAACATAGGCATGAAGTGCATGATACTCTTTCAGGTGTTCAAATGAAAGATCCATAAAGTCAATAAAGATAATGTTGATATCATTAAAGTTGTCTTTCAGATACTGGATATACTCCTGCATCAGTATTGACTTACCCGATCTTCTGATACCGGTAATAACTTTTATATCAGGCGTATCTTTCAGATTCTTTATTCGATTCAGATATTCAGTTCTTTCAATGGTTTTCATAGCGTTTCCTCACTTTCAAAAAATGAATTTTTTTAAACTTTTGAAAGTCATCCTTATTTGTATTATATCCGATTATAATCTTTGTATGCAATATGCCACTTTCAAAAAATAAAAATTTTTAAATTTTTGAAAGTGGATAGTATGTTTTTATCTATTATTTTACTAAATATACATTTTAATTTGGATTCTGGTTCTTTGATGTCTATAATTTAGTTTATGTCAAGAATGATAAGAAGAAGATTGGAATTGGTATTATAGTTGGAGTTGTTCTATATGCTCTTATAATGCTTTTTATGTAATAGTAATTTAGCTGATACTATGAAAAAGAAAGTAATGATTATTGGGTGTGTTTTACTGGCTTTGATCCTATCGATTGCAATCTATAGACAATATGTGGAAAGTAATATAATTTTCCATTCATTCAACGAACCAGCGAATATCAAGGTTGGAACAAAGTTAGAGGAAACACCTATTGAGTTTTATCATACTGAAAATATAGATGATAATAAGGTGACTCATGAGTATATATATGATCAGGATATTGTTAATGAGGTTCAACCGGTAACTGTAAAAGTACATTATCAATTATTCACTTTTGCAAATACTTATGAGCTATTGATAGTGGATTAATAAAAATCAGATAAATTTTAAACTAGAAAGGAAAAAGTATGTGTAGATTACTTTGCTTAATTAACTAATTTATACATATTTCGAGGAATGAATATGCTAAGATATACAAGAAATAAATATAGAAAAGAATCGATATCTGCAAAATTAATTGAAAAAAAAGAGGGTGAGTATTTTGCTATTCCTGGAAAAGTGCCAAGTCCAGAAGCTTTTTATGAATTGATTTTTATGACTGAAGAGGGAATGAAAACTTTTGAAGTTAGTATATTTGAATATAATGTTGTAGACGTTGGTATGGAAGGTACTTTAGTTTTTCAGGGATATCAATTGTTGTCTTTCGGTGATTGGATAAAGGAATTTAGTGAATAGTATAACTTTACATTATTTTATGATTGACGTTTAACATTTAATTGATGTTTTTAATGTGCGATATGTTATATAGCTAAAATCCCTATGGCTTTTAAAGGTTGATTTATCCCTATCTATTTTTATATATTCTGATTTTGGCGGATGAACCTACAGGAAGTTTGAATTCAGTAAACAAAGAGGTTGTGTTTAAAATCCTAAAGAAGATGCAGGCACAGGGAAAAACAATTGTGATAGTCAGTCATGATGAAGAGCTTGTAGAAAGAGCGGATCGTATAATAAATATCTAAAATGAACTTTAAGCACGCGCATAAGACGCAAAAATAACTGAATGTGCTTTAAATAAAGAAATATTCAGTTCTCTAAACGTTAGTTTATACTTTCGCAAGAAATACAAAAAACCACTCAAGAACTTATGGTTCAGAGTGGTTTTTTTATGCATAATGGTTTGAAATGTGCTATTCATCTAAAGCTTGTATTTCGCATGTACTTTTTTGATGTCATATATAGCTAGTACAAGACAGAGTATTTCTGAAATCGTACAACTGATCCATATACCATTGGCTTGGAAAAGTGATGTGCAGATAAGTAGGGAAAGAATCACAAAGACAATGCCTCTAGATATAGATAAAATAAAAGCTTTCTTTGCTTGCTCAATAGAGACCATATATCCGGTTGTAATCACTACATGTCCCATGATTAAGAAGACAGGACTAAATAGTCGAAGTGCATGAATGGTTGTCATGTAATTGGTGGTATTTGCTTGAATAAAGGCACCAGTAATATTTGCTGCGAATACCTGCACAAAGCCAAACAAGGCTATTCCTGCAATACTCACAAGAACTCTGGCATATCTATGGAAGGTTTGAATGGCTTTTTTATCATCTTTTCCATAAGCGTAACTAATAAGCGGTTGAGTTCCTTGACTGGTACCGACCATAACCATAAGAACAAGGTTATATACATACATTAATACAGTAAAGGTTACTAATCCATTGGTTCCAAGCAGTTGGTTGATGCGAAAATTAAAGGCCGTAATCATAATTCCTGGAGATATTTCTGAGATGCAGTCAGCTAAACCTAAAGGGATAATCCGTTTATATTCTCTAAAGGGGTATTTGGCACGTACAAAGTGAAAATGCGATTTATGACTAAACGCAAAGTGGTAGAAAAAGAATAAAAATGTCATCATTTGGGATAAGCCGGTTGCCAGGGCTGCCCCTTCGATGCCCATCTGAAAAGGTCCCATAAATAAAGGATCTAACACTAAGTTTGTGCAGGCACCGATACAGATGCCAATAATAGATTTATGCGGAAAGCCATCGGCTTTTAGTAAGACCTCAAAACAATAGGAAACAATGTAAAAGAAGGCGAAACAAGATAAAACTTGAATATAACTGTTTGCGTATCCAAATACATCTTTATTGGCTTGCAGGATCTTTGTGATGGTATGGGAATGAAAGAAAGATACCAGTGAAATAAAGAGGGCAATACAGGAAATGACAAGGGTATTCATAGTAAATACTTCATGCATTTTTTCTTCTTCTTTAGCCCCACGGTAGATAGCCATAATGGTGCTGGAACCAACCGCAAATAGTACACCTACAGAAAAGATCATTGTCACGAAAGGACTCGCTACATTGATTGCAGCTAGTGCGGTGTCTCCTTCATAATGGGCTACAAAGATTCCATCGACCAGGGTATATAGATTAAAAATCACCATCGAACAAATAGATGGAATCACATAACGTAAATATTTTTTTAACATCAAATCACCGTTCTTAGTCTAAACCTTGGTATAATACTAAGGTCAAGGTGATTGTATGAAAAAGTATTATAAAATCAATGAAATCGCTAAACTGTATCATATTCAACCGGATTCTCTACGCTATTATGAAAAAGTAGGATTGATTCATCCCATGCGTTCCAAGAAAAATTATCGTCTATATACCTTGAATGATATTTATGTTTTAAATATCATTCGTGATTGTCTAAAGCTTGGATATGATACTCAGCAGATCAAAGCGTATCTCGATCATCGCAGTGTAGATCAAACGATTCAATTTTTAGAAGAAGAGGAACAGTTGATTCAAAGTCAAATCAAAGAACTCAGTCAGAAACTTTCCTCGATTCAAACGCGTATCCACGCTATCAAGGCGACCAATGAAATGCGATTTAATACCTTTGAAATCTTACCTTATCCCCAAAGATATTGTCGGTATTTAAAAGAACACATCGATCAAGACCAAGAAATCGATTTTCTTTTAACCAAATTGACAGAGTCAATGGAAGAAGATGTTTCGATTCTCGGTAATATGGATTCAGGAAGTATTATTGAGTTTAAGGATCATGCCTATGTATATACGAGTGTTTTTGTGCTGACAAAAGGAGAAGTGTATGATTTCTGTCTGGAAGCAGGTATGTATTGTACATATACGTATCGTGGGGCTTATCAAAGCAAGCAGATTTTTCAAGAAATGAACCAATGGATCAAAGCGCTAGGATATGAAATTGCTTCTCCGTATCTGGAATTTTTATTGATTGATGTACATGAAACAAAAGATGTAGAAGAATATGTTACCTCCATTCAAGTGAAGGTCAAACAATGAAGGATGTTTTGGCATCCTTTTTTTGTTGACAGAGAATTTTAGAGAGCCATAATATGGTTGTATATACAACTATATGGAGGCGCTTATGCAAGCTGCAAGAAAAATCACAAAAATAGCTCGTGAAGCCCAAAACTTAAATCGTTTGGCATTAAAAGATAAAAAGATTGGATCTTCGGAATTAGATCTGATTCATTATGTTCGGCATCATCCTGGATGCACCCAACAAGAAGTCGTAGAAGGACTGCATGCGGAAAAGGGGGCTATTGCCAAAAGAGTTTACGCTTTACAAAAGAAGGGATATATAGATAAACAAAGGGATCCACAAGATAAACGAAAATGTCTTTTATATCCAACTTTCCAAGCCCAGGCATTGAAACAATCAAAATCAGATATTGAAGACCTCTTTTATACCTGGCTTTTAGAATCTCTAACGGAAAACGAAAAAGAGCAGTTTTTAGAAACTTTAGATCTGCTTTATAGACGCAGTAAACAAGAGAGTAGAGCTGGTTTTCCCCATGTGTTAAATAGGGTGAAAGGTCTATGAAAAAGCCTTCTGTATTAACGTATTTCAAGCTTGAATGGAAGGCTCTAACAATCGTTACGATCTTTGGCCTGATTTATAATATTGGTCTATTAGCAGGCCCCTATTTTGAAGGACAGCTTGCCCAAAGTGTTGTCGATTACGCAAAGCAGAAAATCTCTTTTGATGCGATTGTTAAGCTTGTAGTTTTCTATTTATTAACGATTATACTTGTGCAAAGTGCTCGCTTTTTAAAACGAAATTATGTGCGTGTTTTTGCCAATAATACCAATAAGCGTTTTAAACAAGCTATTTATCATACAATCGTCTATTCGCCTTTACAAAACATTGAGAAAGAAGGAACCGGTTCGATTTTGACTAAAGCCATTGTCGATGCAGATGATTGCAGTGAAGGTATGCGAAAGTTCACTACCGAACTCTTCGATACATGTGTAGCCTTATGCGCTTATGTAGGACTCTTGATGTACTATGATGTCAAATTAACCTTGTTGTGTCTGATCTTTGTTCCAAGATCGTATCTGCTTGCCGAAAAGATGAAAGGTCTTGTTCAAAGAGAAAATATGCACTTAAAACAAGTAACGGCGCAATTGAATGAAGAAACGCTAGATCGCGCCAACAATGCTTTAATGTATCGGGTATATGGCAGAAGTCAAGCTCGTACCCAAGCTTATGAAGCTATTCTAGATCAATATGAAAAAGCTTCTTTAAACGCCAATATTCCCTTTATGGCCTGTCCACCATTGTATGAAACCATTGCGCTGTTAGGTGTATTTCCCCTTTTGTATTTTGGCGCGAAAAATGTTTTGTCTAATACATGGAATATTGCTAGTTTTACAACCTATTTTGCCTGCTTTATAAAGCTGGCTGTGAAATCGAGTAAGTCTGCTAAGCTCTTTAATGCCGTGCACAAAGCCCAGGTTTCGTGGAAGCGAATCTATCCTTATCTGCAAGAAGACAAAGCTCCAACAAGCTCTAAAGAGCCCATTGATTCTTTACAAGTGCAGGATCTCTCCTTCCATTATCCGCATGCCAATTATTTGTTTACGCATCTTTCTTTTCAATTATCAAAAGGACAAATGCTGGGGATAACTGGCAAAGTAGCTTGTGGCAAGAGTACGTTGGGAAAACTCTTTATAGAAGATTTGCCATATACGGGAAAGATTTCCATAGGAAAAGAGCATGTAACGTATTTAGGGCATGATTTGCAGCTTTTTAATGCATCTATTTATGACAATATTGCCTTAGGTGAAGATATAGACGTCATACCCTATCTGAAAATGGTTTGTATGGATCAAGAAGTTGCTGCAATGGAACAAGGTATTTTCACAAAGCTTGGCAATGAAGGCGTTCGCTTATCCAAAGGCCAGGCCCAAAGAATTGCCTTGGCCAGAACCTTAGCCCATGCCAAAGAGCTACTTGTTTTAGATGATCCCTTTTCGGCTTTGGATGTCCGTACGGAAAGGCAAGTTTTTCAGGCTCTGAGAAAGTGGCAGAAAGAGAAGATCATTTTACTTATCTCACATCGTTTGATGATGTTTGACCAAGTCGATCAAGTCTTATTTTTAGAGCAGCAGAAAGGTATTGTTGCCACGCATACCCAACTGATGAAGACATCTTCAGATTATCGCGATTTGGTGAAAAATAAAGGAGAAAAAGATGCTTGTGTCCATATGTAAAAAAGTGTTACGTACGCATTGGCTTTTAACGATTGGTCTACTTCTTTCTATTGTAGGAAGTATTCTATTAGCGGTAATTCCACCTTTGATTTTAGCGAAGATGATGGATACTTTAGCTTTGCATCAAGTCTTGTCGGTAACGCTTATTGTTGTTTATTTTATCTTTTACTTAGCGGAAAATCTTTGTATATCTTTGCGGGATACCTTAATGGTTGCCTTTGGGCAAAAAATCAGTCATGCTCTGCGCAGTGCGATGATGCAATTCTATACGACCCTAGATACAGATACACTCAACCAACAAGCTCCTGGATCGGTTGTATCGCGCTTTTTAAACGATGTGGATGCTTTAGAAGACCTCTTTACTTCTGGTGTACTTTCTTTATTTGTGGATGCTTGTACGCTAGTGAGTATTTTAGTTGTCGTATTTCAGAAAGCTTTTGGGGCCTTTCTTTTACTAGTTATCGTATTGCCTTTCTTGTTTAGGTTTACGCGTTTTGTTCAAAAATCAATGTTGAAAAATGAAATAGACAATCGTAATGCCATCGCTAAGACCAATGCCATTCTTCCGGAAACCGTACAAAACTTATTGACGATACAAAATTTAAAAGTGCAGGCTTTTATGGAAAAGCGCTATGGAAAGGCGATTCAAGATAGTTATGAAGCCATGCAAAAAACGAATTTCTTCGATGCCATCTATTCGCCTGTTGTTTTGATTTTAAATGCTTTGGTTATCGGTTTACTGGTTTTACTTTGTGTGGATCCAAAACTCGATTTATCGCTATTTGGCATGAGTGTAGGGACGGCCGTTATGAGCATGCAGTATATATCAAAAGTATTTGAACCCATTGAAAGCATTGGTATGGAAATTCAAGTCATCCAGTCATCGATGGCAAGTATTCATCGTATTCATGATTTTTTTCAATTGCCGGTAGAAGATGTGACATATAAAGCAGAAACAGAAACTACAGATCCGATTATTTCCATCCAAAATCTGTCTTTTGCCTATCCGGGTGGAAAGGAAATCTTTCATGATTTTTCTTTGACGATTCAAGCTGGCGAACAAGTGACTTTGCAAGGTCGAACAGGCGTTGGCAAGTCAACTTTGTTTAAATTGATCTTAGGCTTATATACGCCAAAAAACGGAAGTGTGCGCATCTTTCATCAAAATCCAAGTACTTTACTTCCATCCCAAAGAAGACAATTATTGGGGTATGTTGAACAATCGTTTCATCCGGTAAAGGGAACTATAAAAGAACAAATCACCTTATTTGATGATTCGATTTCATTGTCCGAGGTACAAAAAGCCTGTCAAATTGTTGGCCTTTGGGAGTCTATTGAAGCCTTACCGGAAAAACTAGATAGTCCGTTTCAACCCGAGAACTTATCGCAAGGGCAATGGCAGCTTCTTTCAATTGCCCGAGCCATTGTAAAAGATCCTCCTTTGTTGCTGCTGGATGAGATTACCGCAAGTCTAGATCGTAGTACAGAACAAGCAGTTTTAACCGCCATGGAAAAGGCTATGAAAGATCGAACGGTTTTATCTATATCGCATCGTACATCCGCAATTACCGGGAAAGTGATTGAAATCCAAGGCTGATTGCGTGCGATAAAAATGTTGTATAATAAATGTATCTTTTTATTTAAAGAAAGTGTGGTATTCGATTATGTTAGAAAAAATAAGTGAACCAAAAGATATAAAGGCTCTATCGCTTAACGAACTGGAAGCCTTAGCCGATGAAATGCGGCAAGCTTTACTATTTCGCTTAAGTAAAAAAGGTGGTCATTGTGGCCCTAACTTTGGCATGGTAGAAGCAACCATTGCGCTACATTATGTATTTGATAGTCCAAAAGATGCTTTTGTGTTTGATGTCAGTCATCAATCGTATTGTCATAAGATGTTAACGGGAAGACAAGAAGCCTTCACAAAGGAAGAAGCGTTTGCTTCGATTACAGGGTATTCCAACTTTGAAGAAAGTGAACACGATTTCTTTAAACTGGGACATACTTCGACTTCGATTAGTTTGGCTTTAGGAATGGCCAAAGCCCGTGATTTACAAGGCAAGAAAAACAATGTGATTGCCATTATTGGCGATGGTTCTTTAAGCGGTGGACAAGCCTTGGAAGCTTTAGATTATGCTGGGGAATTTGACGGAAACTTGATTATTCTTGTGAATGACAATGATATGTCGATTGCCGAAAACCATGGCGGCCTTTACAAAAGCTTAAAAGCTTTACGTCAATCCAAAGGAACTTCGGAAAATAATATCTTTACATCCTTTGGTTTGGATTATTGTTTTATCGAAGATGGCAATGATTTAGAGGCATTGATTACTACTTTCCAAAGGGTTAAAGATATCAATCATCCGATTGTCGTTCATATGCATACGCAAAAAGGAAAAGGATATGCGCCGGCTGAAAAAGATAAAGAAAGCTGGCATTGGTGTATGCCGTTTGATCCTAAGACAGGAAAGAGTCTGGTTGCCGAAGAAGAGGTGTCCTATGGTTCTTTGACTTGCGATTATTTAATGGCAAAAATGCAGGAAGATCCAACTGTGATTACTCTGGTTGCGGCAGTTCCAACCAATATTGGTTTTACGCCAGATAAAAGAAAGGCTGCAGGGAAACAATTTATTGATGTAGGAATTGCCGAAGAGCTAGGGGTATCCATGGCTAGTGGATTAGCCCGCAATGGAGATAAACCGGTTTTTGCTACGCATGCAAGTTTCCTGCAAAGAACGTATGATCAATTGAGTCAGGATCTATGTATCAATTCCAGTCCAGCTACGATTCTTGTCAATACAGCAAGTGTCTATGGGATGAATGATGTCACGCATTTGGGTATCTTTGATATTCCTATGTTATCTAATATTCCTAATTTGGTTTATTTAGCCCCAACGAGTAAGGCAGAATATTTTGCGATGATGGATTGGAGCTTGGCCCAAGAAAAGGTTCCTGTCGCAATTCGTATTCCTTGTAATGGCGTAATTGAAGATGAGCGTCAACCTGATACCGATTATGCTTGTCTGAATCGATATAAGGTAGAACACGAAGGCAGGGACATTGCCATTCTTGCCTTAGGGGATTTCTTCCAACTAGGTCAGGCCTTGCAGCAGGCATTAAAAGAAAAGGGCATAGATGCTACATTGATTAATCCTCGCTTTATAACTGGTTTAGATTGTGCCTTGTTAGAAAAATTAAAAGCCAGTCATACCAAAATCGTTACTTTAGAAGATGGCATTTTAGATGGTGGCTTTGGTCAAAAAATTGCTTCTTACTATGGAAACAGTACGATGAAAGTCTGGAATTATGGCTTAGAGAAAAAATTCTATGATTGCTATGATGTGGAAGAAGTCTTAAAAGAGGTACGTTGTACACCCCAACAAATCATGGAAGATATTTTGAAATAAAGAATGAAGAACTTTTTGAAAGAAATGAAAAAATCAAAAAGTTCTTTTCGTTTTGTTTCATTTTGCGTGAACTGAACCTATAATAGGTGGGAAAAGATATAAAGCGAGTCGCAATAGTAGGTAGTAGTGGAGGAAATCTCTATGCCCAAGGGGGAGATGATCCCTACACAATGATGGATGAGATGTTTGCACAAGGATCTGGCGTAGACATTGAAATTAGTTTTATTCAGTTTATTGGTGCCAGTGGATCGATGGATACAATTTCCATGGATGCGAAGGCCAACTTGTATTTTTTAGAGCAGGGTCACTTGTGTGAAAGTGAAATAAAAACGTTAAAAGAAATCAATCAAATGGCAGTACAAATGGATGCCAAATTAGCCAGTCAGATTGAACAAGGGCAAATTGATGCTTTGATTTTATTGAGCTGTGATCCGAAGGGTGTGAATCATCAAGCTTTGATGATGGCAGCAAAAAAACAAATTCCGGTTACGGGGACCGGAGGTACTTCTATGGCCAATGCCCAGGCTTTAGGTTGTCGGGTCATTAGCCCTAGTGGTACAACTGGTACAACCAATCGGACCCGCGCCATTAGTGCTATGGCTGCTTTGGCTAAAGAATGGCATTTGAAATACCAACCAGTCATTAAAAGTGGACAGGCTAAAGTCCAACAAGGAAATGTTTGGAAACGAATCAATATTCATGGCATTATGATGGCTTCTTTGCCAGGTTTTATTGCGATGGCTTTGTGTTTGGCTCTATCCAAAGTACCTGGTTGTTCAGGCTTGGAAAAAGTCTTTAATGACTTAATTGCCATTTTACCAGTTATCTTAGCTGCAATTGCTGCTCGGCAAGTTTCAGGACTCGATGAAGTAGGCATTGTTGCCGGGATTATTGCGGGAAGTATGGCTAGTGATGGTGGCATTATTGGCGGCTTAATTGCGGGAATTTTAGCTGGTGTACTTTCGTATTATTTATTGAATCTATGTTTCTCACATAATGTTCCTGGTACGACGGCGAATATTGTAGCCGGTGGTTTATCGGGTTTGGCGGCAGGGCTGGTTGGAATGGTTGGCATTGCGCCAATTGCGCTGGCTTTAGGAAATGGAATTAATTCGTTGATTACTTTGGCTTTGAAATTTAATCCGATCCTTGCGGGAGGATTTGCCGGTTTTGCGATTTGGTTTGCCTTAATGGGTGGTGTGTACCATGCCGCTATCTTACCCATTGTCATGTTGTAGATGGAAGCCCATGGTTTTAGTTTTCTAGGTAGTATTGATATGAACTGTTTAGTTATGGTTTGTGCCGGCATTCAAGTAGCCAATATCCTACATCCTAGAAGAAAATCGGATCGTGTGGCATGTATTCCAAGTCTTTTTATTAATTTAGTATTTGGAACCTTTGTCGAAGCGGCATATCCATTTATGTTTGCCAGTAAGAAAGTCTTTGGGGCAACGATTTTAGCGGCTACTTTATCGGGTGTTTTAGTTGGCTTTCTTGGCGTAAAGGGAACGGCTTATATTCCCAGTTTCATGGCACCATTTATGGCAAATCCCAATCATAGCATACAAACTTTGTTTTGTATGATTGTTTCTTTGGCTTTGGGATGTTTCTTGACATTGCTGGCAAATCTATCCGAAAAAACCGAAGGATAGAGGAGCGGATCGATTTGACAGAAATTGGATAAGTGATTAGAATTAAACGTATAAAAAAGGACATAGTCCTTCTTTTTTTAGAACTTTGTATGAATAATATTCATGTCGAGTATGAAAGGAATCTATTATGAATTTGAGCGATTTTGGAATTTTGTTGGCCATTATAGTGTATCTATGTGGCATGGTTTTTATCGGTTTTAAAGTTATGGACCGTAATAAAACCGTAGGTGATTTTTATTTAGGCGGACGTCAGCTGGGTCCATTTGTGACAGCGATGAGTGCCGAAGCTAGTGATATGTCTAGCTGGTTATTGATGGGAATTCCCGGTTTAGCGTATTTATCCGGTATTTCCGATGCTGGTTGGACGATTATTGGTCTAGCGGTAGGAACGTATTTAAACTGGTTGATTGTTGCCAAACGTTTGCGTTTATATACCGAAAAAATGGGTGCAATTACCATTCCGGAATTTTTCTCCAAACGTTTTCACGACACAAAGAATATTTTAATGTTGATTGCAGCTATTTGGATTATTGTTTTCTTTATTCCGTATACGGCAAGTGGATTTGTCGCTTGTGGAAAATTATTTCATTCCCTTTTTGGAGTGAACTATCATGCGGCAATGATTATCAGTGCTTTAGTTATTGTGATTTACACGATGTTAGGAGGTTTCCTAGCTGCATCTACAACCGATTTTATCCAAAGTATAATTATGACAATTGCCTTATTAATTGTCGTATGTTATGGCATTGGTATGGCTGGTGGCTTAGATCTTATCTTCTCTAATGCCGCTTCTTTACCAGGTTATTTGAGCTGGACTCAATCGTATGATGTGAATACGCATACAGCCATTTCGTACAATGCCTTAACGATTATTTCCAAAGCTGCCTGGGGCCTTGGTTATTTTGGTATGCCACATATTTTACTTCGTTTTATGGCTATTGATGATCATAAAAACTTAGTTACATCACGTCGTGTCGCAACGGTATGGGTTGTGATTTCAATGGCGGTATCGGTTTTAATTGGAATTGTTGCCTTAGCCATGACAAAAGTCGGTGTCCTTGATGTATTAGTGGGAGCGGATTCGGAAACGGCTATTGTGCGAATTGCCCATTTATTAAGTACCCATGGTTTTGTGTTTGCCCTTGTTGCAGGAATTATCTTATCGGGTATTTTAGCTTCGACTATGTCAACTTCAGATTCTCAATTATTAGCTGCTTCAAGTTCTGTATCGAATGATATTTTAACTGGATTCTTTGGCTTAAAATATGATCAGAAAAAACTTTTAAATATCTCTCGAGTTTGTTTAGTAATAATTGCGGTAATTGGTATTGGTTTAGCTTGGAATCCAAATAGTTCGGTATTCTCTATTGTATCTTTTGCCTGGGCGGGATTTGGTGCTTCGTTTGGACCACTTGTCCTTTTGGCTCTATATTGGAAAAATGCCAACAAATGGGGTGCTTTATTTGGTATGTTAAGTGGTGGCTTGATGGTCTTTATCTGGCACTTTATTATTAGCCCTATGGGTGGTGTTTTCTCGATTTATGAATTGCTACCAGCTTTTGTGCTTTCTCTTATCGTCAATGTCGTAGTTAGCATTCTTACTGGTGGATCTTCTAAAGCAATGCAAGAAGAGTTTGAAGCGGTCAAAGGAATGAACTAATGGATATTAAATATTTACAATTGATTGAAGACATCAATCAAACGCATAGTTTGACCATGAGTGCACAGCGCTTAGGGTATACTCAGTCGGCATTGAGTCACAGCATTAAGAAAATTGAAGCAAAGTTGGGGGTAACTTTATTATCACGTACCAATCATGGCGTGGCGTTAACTTCGGAAGCAAAGTTTTTATTGCCTTATATTCAATCAACGACTTCACAATATCGCGCTTTTGAAGAAGCCGTTAATGCGTTGCATGGTTTAAAGAAAGGTTCCATAACGATTGGTACCTATTCTAGTATGGCCATTCATTGGTTGCCTTCGATGATTTGTGCCTTTCGTAAAACATATCCAGAAATTCAAATTCATGTACGAGAAGGATATGCGGATGAAATCTTGCAGTGGATTCGGGAAGAGACAGTGGATTTTGGCTTGATTTCTAACATTGCCGAACAATCGTTTGATTTTCTTCCGTTTTATAATGAACCTTTATATGCGGTAACCGAAGAAAGTTTTGTCTGTCCGGAAGCTTGGCAAGGTAAGTTTCCTATGAAAGCTTTTGAGAAATATCCTTTTATTGCCAGTGAAATTGGGGTAGATAATGATGTGGTCAATGCGCTAAGAAATGCGAAAGTTGAACCCAATGTACAATTTTATTGTAAACAAGATCAATCGATTCTTGCAATGGTACAAAATGGTTTAGGGGTAACCTTGTTGCCAGGCTTGATTTTGAAAAACGCGAAGCATGTAAAGACGATTCCTTTACAAGAAGATGTCCAACGTACTTTAGGCATCATGTACTTATCCGAAAATCAACTGTCGATTGCCGCAAAAGCTTTTATCGAAGTAGCGCAATCGATGATTCAGAATAAAGAGGTCCCAAATTAAGTTTTGGGATTTTTTTCTTGATGAGCTACAATAGGTGCAAATAGGAGAACACTATGAAATTTGAAGAACTAGAAATTGAACCGAAAATTATTCAGGTATTAAATCAATTGGGATATGATGAAATGCTTCCGATTCAAGAAAAAGTGATTCCTGTTATGGAAAGCGGAAAGGATTGTTTTGTGCAATCACGAACTGGAAGTGGAAAGACCATTGCGTATGGCTTACCCATCATTGAATCGTTACAGGAAAATGAAAGAGAACCACAGGCTTTGATTTTAGCGCCTACACGTGAATTGGCAGTACAGATCACCAAAGAATTAACCTTACTAGGTACATATAAGCGCGTAAAGTGTTTGTCTTTAATCGGGAAACAAGCGATGACAATGCAGGCGGAAGATTTGAAGCAAAGAACACATATTGTCGTCGGAACGCCAGGGCGTGTATTTGATCATTTAGAACAAGGAAACTTCGTTTTAGATCAAGTAAAGTATTTGGTTTTAGATGAAGCTGATGCTCTATTGAATCCAGATTTTTATGAAAAGATTGGAAAAATCCTTGCATATTTTCCACATAAACCACAAATCTGTTTAGTTAGTGCAACCAAGAATACAGCAGCTCAAGATTTTATGGATACGCATATGGCAGACTTTGTATCCCTTCGTATTGATACCAAAAATGAGCAGATTGAACAATATGCCTTACAGGTACCAGAAGAGCAGAAGTTAGAAACTATGGTACAAGTTTTATTGCAGACTTGTCCTCAAGCTTGTGTGATTTTTTGTGCAACGCAACAAAGAGTGCGCGAAGTAACCCAATTCTTAAGAGCCAAAGGTGTTTCGGTAGCTGGCATTCATGCGGGTTTAGATCAAGCGGAACGTTTTAGCGTATTGGATGCTTTTAAACAAGGTAAAATTCGCTTGTTGGTGGCAACCGATGTTTTGGCTCGTGGCGTAGATATTGAAAAGTTGGATTTTGTCTTAAACTATGATGCCCCTTCGACACAAACCCTTTCGATTCATCGAATGGGAAGAAGTGGACGGATTCATCAAAAGGGGAAAGTACTTACGTTTTATGTTTCGGAAAATTCCTATATGGCAGAGCAAAAGAAGTGGGACTTACAACCCGTGGAAGATGAAGCAAAAGCCTGGAAGACTTTACAAGAATGTCATCGTCAAGTAACGGATAAAGCGGCCTTGGTTCGTAAAGATGTGACGTGTCTGTATTTAAATGTGGGAAAGAGTAAAAAGATACGGCCAGGGGATATTGTTGGGGCTATCTTACATATTGATGGTTTAGAGATGGATGACATTGGTGTCATACGGGTGCAAGACCATCAAAGCTTCGTGGATATTTACCATAATAAAGCAGACTTGGTTTTAAAAGGTCTACATACAATTAAGAAAAAAAGCGTAAGAGTAGAAATCTCTCACGCTTAGAAGAATAAGTGTTCAATTAATATTTTTAGACCTAATAAGATAAGGATGCCACCACCAAGGAATTCGGCATACTTTTCAAATAAGCTACCTAATTTCTTTCCAAATAGAACACAGAAGAAGCAAAGAATAAAGGTTGTGCAACCAATGGTGAGTACAGCTTCGAGAAGGTTTACTTTTAAAAAGGCAAAGCTTACCCCGACAGCCAGGGCATCAATGCTTGTCGCAATAGCGAGAATGAGTACATCTTTGAAAGCTAGAGATGTACTTTTTTCATTGTCTTCTTTTTCTTCTTTTCCTTCACGTATCATATTGATTCCGATAAAAGATAATAAAATAAAGGCAATCCAGTGATCAAAAGCTTGAATGTATTCGGTAAAGCGAATACCTGCAAAATAACCAATAGCAGGCATTAAGGCCTGAAAGAAGCCAAATGCGAAAGCTAAGATAAAAGCGTATTTTAGTAGGTCTTTTTTATCAAGACTCATCCCTTTAGCTAGTGATACAGCACATGCATCCATTGATAAACCAATGCCTATAAAGAAAATTGACAGTAAATCCATTTTGTTTCCTCCAATAAAAAAGACTTATACGAAAAAAATTTTTTCGCATAAGTCTTGTTTTTTACAATAAGCCAGATTCGTTTGATCAGTATGTTGACTTAAATACTTACGTTTGTAAGATAACTACTCCCTTATGGATGTTTGTAGTTTACCAAAGAACGGTCTTAGATTCAACGCAGTTTGGTAACCTAAAACTAACTATTTGTAGAAATTATAAATACTTGTTTCCCCAGTCTCGCATAGCCTGAAATACTTGATCTAATTCTTTGGCACTTTCAGTTAGGGAATATTCTACATGCGGGGGAATCTCATTGAATTGTTTGCGTAGAACAAGGCCTTGATTTTCGAGCTCTTTTAGGGTTGAAGTTAAAACGGTATTTGAAATATTTGGAATAGCTCTTTTTAATGCACCAAATCGCAGGGCTTCTTGTTTGGATAATTCGTAGATGATTCTTAGATTCCATTTTCCTTGAAATAGATTGATGGTTCGTTTTACCGGACATTCCTTTTCTTGCTCATTGATATCTTCCATTTTTTATCCTCCAGTCAGTTTTTTCTTACCAAGTCAGTTATTTCTGCGTACTTGATAAGTTTTTGTTACTAAAATAGTATATAGACGGTAAAACACTGTCAATATGAATTTGATAGAGGAGGAAATTTTATAATGGAAACATTAAACACATTGATTTGTCGACACTCCGTACGTACGTATACTGGAGATGCTGTATCTGCTTCTGATTTGGAGAAGCTTTTAAAAGCAGCCAATGCGGCACCTGTAGGGATGGGACTTTACGACCAGGTACATTTAACGGTTGTTAATAACCAGGATTTTATTGCGAATGCGGATACGGCAACGGCAACCATTATGTAGACAGAAGGAACGCATCCTACATACAATGTTCCTACACTTATTTTTGTTTCGGCAAAGAAACAAAATCCAATGCTTGAAGGCGTGATGATAACTAGTGCTGCTATGGTAGCACATAATATGGTCCTTGAGGCTACTGACCTTGGTCTTGGAGCTTGTTATTTATGGGGCGTACTTGCGGCAGTATCTAACACACCTGATTTGTTGGCAAAATTGAATTTACCAGAAGATTATGAATTGCTTGCTGCCATCGGAGTTGGACCTACTTTGGAAACTTATGAAGCAAGAGAAATCCCGGCTGACAGAATTTCCGTTAATGTTATAGATTAATCCAAAAAAGCCAGAATATATCTTATGATATGTCCTGTTTTTTTTTATTTTTTGCGCTCTTTCCACACGTGTACAGAATATCTTTGAGGACCAGCATGGCATCCTGTTGGCTATACTGATATTCTTCTTGCAATTCATCTAGCATCGTGGCAATTCGAAAGGCGTAATTAGGAATATTTACTTCGGATTGGTATTGAATGAGAATGGGATATTTCTTTCCCCATGCTTCTGTCCAGTTTACTTTTTCACTCACTTTGTCATTGTGTTTTTCAATCATTTCATGAATTTCATTGATATCCATGTCAAACTCTATTAGCTCACCGAGCGAAACATGATAAATTTGTCCAAGCTTCTTCGCTTGATAAATATCAGGAATTGTTTCGTTGGTTTCCCATTTGGAAAGAGTTTGTCGACTTACACCTATCTTTTCAGCAACTTCTTCTTGTGAAAATTCGCTTTTCTTTCGGGCATGGAATAAACTGTTTCCTAAATTCATCATCTTTTCCTCCTGTTATTTCTGATTTTATTTTAAAAGAATAAGCATAAAGGGTCTACCAATCTATGTTGACAATGTTGCTCTAGTTTTTAACAATTTTGAAGCTTGTACGCTACACAGATAAAAAGCCGATTAGCCTATGAACAAAGGCTATTCGGCTTGTTGACTGTAAAATGAAAGGAACTATTCGCCTTCGCGATCAATAAACATGATCAATAAGGCAATGATTAGTAAGACGACACTGACCAAAATGGTATGAATGCCTAAAAAGCTTAAACAGAGATTTCCTAAGATGGCGCCTAGAATAAAGCAGAAAATCACAAAGTAATACAACATGGATTTTTCGAGGAAGTTGCGATCTTTGGTATGTAGAAAATGAATGAAGTGATCGGTACCACTGCGAAGGTTTCCGATACACATTGTAGTCGCAAAGCTGTTTCCATGAAGTTTACGGAAAGCTTGTACTTGGATTCCACACGCAAAGGAAGTTAAGCTGTTTGCTACTAAATTATAGTCCGTTGGAATAAAGGCTACAAAGCATAAGAGAATGATTTCTAGTAACACTGTGAATTGTCGCCAATGAATAAATTGAACTTTTCGAAGCCGTATGGTTTCACATATTGCTATCCCCAAGGCAAAAGATAGAACGGGGAACAGATAGTGAAGGCATGTTGCCCATTGTCCCTGGCTGGCATTTACACCTAATAACAGGATGTTTCCGGTTTGGGCATTAGCGAATACTTGCCCACGATATAGGTAAGAATACGCATCCATTAAACCACCGCTCATAGCTAGGAAGGTGGCTAATTCAATCGATTCTGATATTTGTGTGGCTCTTTTCATAACGGTTATAGTATAGCATGGTTTTTTCTGAAAAAAAGTTGTAAACGCATTCAAAATAAAAAGACCGATAGGTTGAAAAACCTATCGGTTAAAGGAAAGAATTAAACAGTTCCTTGGGCTTTCATTGCTTCACTAACTTTTAAGAAGGCAGCAATGTTTGCGCCTAATACATAATCTTTTTCGTGACCGTATTCTTTAGCTGTATCACGAGCTGTGTTGAAGATGTTAACCATGATGTCTTTCAATTTAGCATCTACTTCTTCAGCAGTCCAAGCTAAGTGTTGTGCATTTTGTGTCATTTCAAGACCACTACAAGCAACACCACCAGCATTTGAAGCTTTACCTGGCGCATATAATACACCGTTTTCTTTTAAGTAAGCGATAGCTTCTGGAGTTGTTGGCATGTTAGCACCTTCGCAATATGCGAATACACCGTTGGCAACAAGTTTCTTAACATCGTCTAATTCAACTTCGTTTTGTGTTGCACATGGAAGTGCGATATCACATTTGATTGACCAAGGACGTTGTCCTTCGTAGTATGTTGCGTTTGTACGAGTTTGAACATATTCTTTGATACGTCCACGACGTACTTCTTTGATTTCTTTTACTAATTCCACATCGATTCCTTCTGGATCGTATACAAATCCATTTGAATCAGATACGGTAACAACTTTACCACCTAATTGTGTAGCTTTTTCAGCTGCGTAAATAGCTACGTTACCACTTCCGGAAATACATACGGTTTTTCCATCGAATGAAGTTCCGTTATCTTTTAATAAGGCTTCTGTGAAGTAGCATAATCCATAACCAGTTGCTTCAGTACGGATTAATGAACCACCGAATGTTAAACCTTTACCAGTTAATACACCGCTCCATTCATTTTTAAGACGTTTGTATTGTCCGAATAAGTAACCAACTTCACGTCCACCTACACCAATGTCACCTGCAGGAACATCTGTGTTAGGTCCGATATGACGGTAAAGTTCAGTCATGAAGCTTTGACAGAAACGCATAACTTCTGCATCACTTTTTCCTTTAGGATCGAAATCAGATCCACCTTTACCACCACCCATAGGTAATGTAGTTAAAGCGTTTTTGAAGATTTGTTCAAATCCTAAGAATTTAATAATACTTACATTTACAGATGGATGGAAACGAAGACCACCTTTGTAAGGGCCGATAGCTGAATTGAATTCAATACGGTAACCACGGTTTACTTGGGTTTTCCCTTGATCGTCTACCCAAGGAACACGGAAAATAATTTGTCTTTCTGGTTCTACCAAACGAGTTAGAACATCGTCATCCAATTTTTCTGGATGAACTTCTTCGATAGCTTTGAGGGAGTGGAATACTTCTTCAACAGCTTCCAAGAATTCGCTGTCGCCTGGGTTTCTTTTCTTTACGACTTCATAGATTGCATTTAAATCTGCCATGAGAATCCTCCTTATATATTTCTATATATTTCCTAAGAAAATATACCACACTATGAAAATGATTTTCAATGTTTTTTTGATATTTACATCTGTTTTCAATGACTGTACAAAAGAATATGTTACAATACCCCATGAGGTTGATAATATGCGAGAAAAGATTCAAAGATTTTTTTACGGTCGATATGGTTTGGACCGATTAAACCAATTTATCCTGGTTTTGGCATTAATTATAGAGGTAATTAATCTATTTTTCCGATCATTTGTATTAAATGGCATTTTTTATGTTTTGATCCTTATATATATGTTTCGGATTTTATCGAAAAATATTGTGGCACGTTCAATTGAAAATGATAAATATCTTCGGTATAAGAAATTTGTGATTCGAAGAGGAAAAACATTTCAGAGCAATATAAAGGATAGAGAACATAAAGTGGTTTTATGCCCCAAGTGTGCCCAAATGGTTCGTTTACCTAGAAAAAGAGGAAAGTTAGAAGTTACCTGTCCAAATTGTCATGCAAAATTTGAGAAAAGAACGTAAAATAGAAATACCAAATAGAAAAGAGGTTTAATTATGAAAGTAGCAATGGGAAATGATCATGGTGCGGTAGAATACAAAGACGCCATTAAAGCAATGCTGGAAGAAGAAGGTATTGAAGTTATTGATTGTGGAACGAACACCAAGGATAGTTGTGATTATCCAGATTATGCCAAAAAAGTTGCTGACTTAGTCGTCAGTAAAGAAGTAGATAAGGGAATTGTTATCTGTGGTACAGGTATTGGCATTTCAATTGCAGCTAACAAAGTAAAAGGGATTCGTTGTGGATTGTGTACGAATACAACGATGGCTAAATTAACACGTGAACATAATGATGCCAATATTTTAGCTATTGGGCAAAGAATTATTGGTATTGAATTAGCGAAAGATATTGTCCATACATTCTTAGAAACACCATTTAGTAATGGGGAAAGACATATTCAACGAATTAAGAAAATCACAGCTATTGAAAACGAACAATAATAGAGGAAAATAGTCATCTTTCGAGATGACTTTTCTTATGCCTGAAAAGATGTAATGTTTCATTAAAACGTGTGAAAACGCATACAAAAATTTTTGTAAAAAAAGTACAAAAAAAGGTTTGACAATAGAGAAAATGGTTGG
>QUIQ01000002.1 GCA_003480165.1 Firmicutes bacterium AM41-11
GTAGCATCCCCACAATGTGATTGTACCAATATCCCAGTTGCCTTAACGGATGCAACGATGCAAGAAAGACTAGATAAAGTATTAGCTAGAATGGAAGCTGAAAGCTATGATTCTTTAGTTATCTATGCCGATTTAGAACATGGAAATAATTTTGAATATTTAACGGGTTTCTTACCACGTTTTGAAGAAGCCTTACTCGTACTTCATAAAGATGGTCACGCTTATATGGTAATGGGAAATGAAAATTTAAATAAAGTAGCCCATGCCAGAATTTCAGCCACTGCCGTTCATTGCCCATATTTCTCTTTACCAAATCAACCAATGGAAGTCGAAAAAGATTTCCAAGGTATTATGGAACAAACCCAATTAAAAGCCGGATCAAAAGTCGGACTTGTGGGATGGAAGAACTTTACCAGTCGTTTTGAAGACAATCAGACTCTGTTTGATGTGCCTTATTATATTGTGGAAACGATACAGTCAATCGTTGGAGAAAAAGTATATAACGCAACATATTTATTCATTGGGGAAAATGGAGCTCGTTGTACAAACAACGTTAATGAAATTGCCCATTATGAATTTGGCGCAGCCTTAGCTAGTGACTGCATGTTAAAAGCCATGGATGCCTTAACACCAGGTATTTCAGAAATGGAACTTGGTAATATTTTAAATGCCTATGGCCAGAAAAACAGTGTAGTGACCATTGCTGCTTCTGGACCTAGATTTATCAAAGCCAATTTATATCCAACCGAAAATACGGTGAAAGTAGGAGATTCTATCAGTTTAACGGTTGGCTATAAAGGGGGATTATCTTCACGTGCTGGTTATGCCGTACATGAAGCCAAAGAACTAGAGGAATCGCAACAAGGTTATGTCGATGATTTAGTGAAACCATATTTTTCTGCCATCGCAACTTGGTTAGAACAAGCCCATTGTGGTATGCAAGGTGGTCAATTGTATGAATTGATGCAAGAAACAATGCCGCAAGAAAGGTATCATTGGGGCTTATGTCCATGTCATTTAACTTCAGATGAAGAATGGTTATCTTCGAATATTTATAAAGGCAGTAAAGAAACGATTCAAAGTGGCATGTTGTTTCAAACCGATATCATTCCTTCGCTTTCTGGTTATGCAGGAACAAGTGTAGAAAGTACGGTCTTGTTTGCGGATGAAGCATTAAGAAAAGAAATTCAAGATAAAGAACCTGAATTGTGGCAAAGAATTTCAAAGCGTATTGCCTACATGAAAAACGAATTACATATTGAACTCAATGAAGATATCTTACCAATGTGTTCAACGGTTGCCTATTTACGCCCATTCTTATTAAATAAAGAAAAAGCGATGACATTATGAGTAATACAAAATTAGATTTTGTGAAAACATATATTATCAACGCAATCTTCTTTGTGCTAGCTTATTCTTTTCCGTTTATTGGAATTGTATTGTTGGCATATGCAGTAAAGAAAGAGAAAAACCAGATAAAACTATATGTTTCATGCGGAATCCTTCTTTCTTTTCTCGTACATCTTATTCAATTCTTTTGCTGAAATATGTTTAACACATTAAGATATTACTAAGTGGCTGATACCCTTATTCTATAAGGCGTATTGGCCTTTTTTTGTTTTGTATGGAAACTGCGTAGATTCTTATATTTCGTATAAAATTTCTTTTCTATTATAGGAAATGGTTCAGAGAGGAGGGATAAGAAAATCATTTGTTTTTATTTAACACCAAAAGTACATATGAACCTTTAGATATAGGCTTATATGCATTTAGTCTGTGTAGCGTACAGAGCTTTACCATTTGACAGTTTGATAAGGAAAGAAGTGGCTAAACTCCTTTAATTATGCGAGTTTTCTCTTCTTTTCTGTTTTGTATGGAACTTGCGTATAAGCTTGGGAAAGGTCATGATACAATAGTTCTGGGTGATTATAGGATGAATCAATTATTAGAGATGTTAGAAACAAATCCAATTGTAGCGGCTATTAAAGATGAAGCGGGTCTAGAAGCGGCATTAAAGAGTGAAGTGGGTATTGTCTTTGTCTTACATGGAGATCTTTGTACACTACCTGCAATCGTAGAGAGAATTAAGTTAAAAAAACGGATGGCGATTGTTCATGTGGATTTGATTGAGGGTTTATCCAATGATGAAGTTGCGTTGGATTATATAAAAAATGTGGTTCATGCGGATGGAATCATTACGACTAAAAGTAGTTTTATTCAATATGGAAAGAAGATTGGTTTATATACGATTCATCGCTATTTTGTCTTAGATAGTATGGCCCTTCAAAATATTATTAAACAGGCAAAGAATGCGGTACAACCGGATGCGATTGAAATTTTACCTGGGGTTCTCCAACCAAAAATTGTGCGTTATATTACCAAACATTCCCCAGTCCCTGTAATGTGTGGAGGCTTGGTTACAGTAAAAGAAGATGTGATTCATTGTCTGCAAAGTGGAGCAATTGCGGTTTCTACGACGCGGAAAGATTTGTGGGACCTATAGGTTTGACAGTTTAAAAAGTGCTGCTTATAATTTCTTTAGAACAAGTAAATCTATGTATGAGACAAGAGAGTATACATAAAACAAGTAATTGTTTTTGTGTACTCTCTTTTTTATGAAAGAAGGAGAAGAATATGTACGATGTAATTATTGTAGGTGGTGGTATTTCAGGTACGACTTTAGCTTTTGAATTGAGTAAATACCAGGGAAGTATTCTATTATTAGAGAAAGAAAACGATATTTCTCAAGGCACCACAAAGGCCAATAGTGCGATTATCCATGCGGGCTATGATGCTAAAGAAGGAACTTTAATGGCTAAATACAATGTCTGGGGAAATAAAGTAACCTCACAATTGTGTAAAGATTTAGATGTACGGATCAAAAACATTGGTTCTTTAGTTGTGGCATTTAGTGAAGAAGAGAAGCCAATGCTTCAAACTTTGTATGATCGAGGCATAAAAAATGGGGTTCCTGATCAAAGAATCATTGGTAAAGAAGAACTGCATGAAATGGAACCAAACTTATCAGAAAATGCGATTGCGGCTTTATATGCACCAACGGCTTGTATTGTGGATCCATGGGATATTGCGATTGCGTGTGCTGAAACGGCCGTAAAAAATGGAGCCGAAGTAAAACTCAATGCAGAAGTAAAAGCTATCCAAAAGGTAGAAGATCATTTTGTTGTAAAAACAGATACGGATACGTTTGAAACAAAGCTGGTTGTCAATGCAGCTGGCGTGGAATGTGATAAAGTATACGGCATGGTGAAAAAGCCAGATTATGAAATCGTACCGAACAAGGGAGAATATTACTTGTTGGATAAAAGCCAAGGTACATTGGTGAATCATGTGATTTTCCAATGTCCAAGTGCGAAAGGTAAAGGGGTTCTTGTTAGTCCTACGGTGCATGGCAATTTGATTGTAGGACCAAACTCTAATCCAACCGTTGATGGGGATTATAGTACGACTCTACAAGGCTTATCAGATGTAAAAGAAGCTTCAAAGAAATCGGTTCCTACGATCAACTTCCGAGAAAATATTCGCACCTTTGCCGGTTTAAGAGCTCGTCGAAAAGATCATGGCGACTTTATTATTGGGGAAGATTCACAAGTTTCAGGCTTCTATCAGATTGCGGCTATGCAGTCTCCTGGCTTATCGAGTGCTTATGCGATTGCCTTGGATACGACAAGAATGATGCAGGAAAAAGGTTTCTTTACCCAGGCAAAAGAAAATCCTGTTACGACACGAAAAGTTGTTCGATTTAAAGAGATGGATGATCAAGAAAGAGTTGCTTATATCAAAGAACATCCTTTATATGGTCGTGTGATCTGTCGTTGTGAAACGATTACGGAAGGAGAAATCGTGGATGCTTTGCATCGTCCGATTGTTCCCGTATCGATTGATGGTATCAAACGTCGTTGTAATGCGGGAATGGGACGTTGCCAAGGTGGTTTCTGTGGACCACGTGTTCAAGAAATCATTGCCCGTGAATTAGGTATTCCTCAAGAAGAGGTTCTAAAAGATAAAAAAGGTTCACAAGTTTTATTTGGACGTACAAAAGAGGGAGGTAGAGGGAGGTCTTCAATAATGCGTAAAGAATATGATGTCATTGTCGTTGGTGGAGGGCCTGCCGGCTTAGCAGCTGCTCTGCAAGCTCGTCAAAACGGTGCTGAAAGGGTATTGATCATTGAACGAGATAAAGAATTAGGCGGTATCTTAAACCAATGTATTCATAATGGATTTGGCCTACATCACTTTAAAGAAGAGTTAACCGGTCCAGAATATGCGGGTCGTTATATTGATGAAGTAAAGAAAACAGATATCGAATATTTATTGGATACGATGGTTATTCAAGTAACGCCAGATAAACAAGTCTATTGTACAAATGAAGAAAATGGATACATGGTCCTACAAGGAAAAGCCGTTGTCTTAACCATGGGATGTCGTGAAAGAACGCGTGGTGCTATTGCGATTCCAGGAGATCGTCCAGCTGGTGTATTTACAGCCGGAGCTGCCCAACGCTATGTAAATATTGAAGGCTATATGCCAGGTAAACGAGTATTGATTCTTGGCTCTGGAGATATTGGTTTGATTATGGCCAGACGTATGAGTCTGGAAGGAGCTAAGGTCGTTGGTTGTGTCGAATTGATGCCTTATTCCAATGGTTTAAATCGAAACATTGTCCAATGTTTGAATGATTATGATATTCCTTTGTACTTGAGTCATACCATTACCGATATCCAAGGTAAAGATGGTCGAGTGAATAAAGTCGTGGTACAAAAAGTCGGTTCAGATCGTAATCCGATTCCGGGAACAGAAATCACTTTTGATGTAGATACGGTTTTATTGAGTGTTGGTTTGATTCCGGAAAATGAATTATCAAAAACAGCCGGAATCGAAATTGATCCATCAACAAGTGGACCTATCGTTTATGAAAATATGGAAACAAGTATTCCCGGTATCTTTGCGGCTGGTAATGTTGTCCATGTTCATGATCTAGTAGACTTCGTATCGGCTGAAAGTGAAGCAGCAGGAAAAGCAGCTGGTCAATATGTCCAAAATGGAGAAGTATCCAGTGCAACGACATTAGAAACAAAAGCAGTCAATGTAGGTGCTTTAGTACCACAAAAGATTCGTAAAGATGCGATTGAAAAATCGGTACAGATTTCATTCCGCGTAAGAACACCGATGCACGATGCAAAGATCTTGATCAAAGATGGTCAAGGAAATCAAGTGGCACAATTTAAGCGGGAACATATGGTTCCTGCCGAAATGGAAAACTTGGTCTTGCCGAAAGTGTTGGTTGATCGATTGGCAGACAATACATTAGCGGTTGAAACCGTAGAGGAGGCTTAATCATGAAAGAGCTTATTTGTATCACTTGCCCGAGAGGTTGTCATTTAAAGGTTGATGAAGAAAATGACTATAAAGTAACGGGTAATAGCTGCCCTAGAGGAGCTGTATATGGAAAAAAAGAATGTACCCATCCTACCCGTGTGATTACTAGTACGGTAAAAATTGAGGGAGCCAGCCAAGCTAGAGTGAGTGTGAAAACCGCAACAGATGTACCTAAAGAAAAGATTTTTGACATTATGGAAACTTTAAATCACATTACGATGCAGGCACCGGTTCATCGTGGAGATCTTGTAGAAAAAGATGTCTGCCATACAGGAGTTGATGTGATTGTTACGAAGGATTTAGAAAAAATAACTTGTTAGAAGCCGACAGAACTCTGTCGGTTTTTTTATGGATTAAGGATTTCCAAAGAGTCAATTGACACATCGGGAATACGGAAGATTTTCTTTCTTTCCCTTGATAGAATTTAAATACAAAGATTTGAAAGCGGATTCAAGTCAAAAAATAGATTCATCTAACCAATGAGAGGAAGGAGAAAGTTATGAAAACAACACACAAAACATTATTAGCTACGGCTGTTACAATGGGTGTTATGTTGCCAGTGGGAACGATTACCGCAATGGCAGAAGAGACTAAAGAAAGTCCAGAATCCCAACAACCCGCTGTGACAGAAGTGGCACCGGTGGAAAATGTGGAACCAACACCGATTGTTGAACAAACACCGATTGTGGAAGAAACACCAGTGGTTCAAGAACAAGAACCGGTTTCCGTAGAACCGGAACAAAGTGAACCCGCCCCAGTACAAGAAAGCCAAGAGAATAGAATTCAAACTAGAGGCGTTACACATGTGACTGGTGGAGAGGTCACAAGTACGTATACGCATACCTATTACACAAAAATCCGTATTGTGGGTAATGTAACGATAAATAATTATGCAGGTCAAGAAGTAGAAAAGGTAAAACCTATTACTAAAGAGACGAATTTCTTTAAAGGAAATATTAGTAATTTGGAAAATGAAATTCGAAATTTCAGAGAAACTTTTTTGCAGGAAATTGCGGACTCTTATGCATCTAGAGGAACAGTAACTTACGTACCTACTGGTAGTAAATTGATGTTTGATCATTTTGGAAGCAGAAATGATATTAAGTTTGATGAAAATGGTAAAGAATTAGATAAACATTTGATTGTGGATGAATATCAGATTTATGAAATAACTTTTGATATTAATGTGCAAGAAAATCAACCAACTGAAGAAGAGAAAGAAATTTCTTCCGTGAATATTGGAAATGTATTTACCGGTTTCGATGTTAAAAAACCAGTTAACTTTACTACGGGATTAAGTCCAGATTCTATGAATCAAATGGAAATTGCAGACGAATACTGGCAACAATTGGATCGTATTCTTGTAGGTGATCCTTATGTTGGTCGTATCACAAAACAAGATCCACGCAATCCAACAGCGGGTGAGTCTTATGGATATAATGTAATTTTGAACGCGAAAGATGGTTATATTTTCTCTGAGGGATTTAAGAACTTTGCGGATTGCACAGTTTTATGTAATGGCAAACAAATTAAATTAGGCAATGACCCGCTTAAAAAATTTTTACTTGCGAGTCTTTCAGCAGATAGAAAAGAATTGAGACTTAGCGGACTTATTACGATAAAGGTGAAAGATGAAGATCCACAAGAAGATATTGTTTTAAATGAAGCCAATATTGAGAATGTGAAATTTGATTATCCACCTGGATCTGTCCCACAAAAAACGGCCCAAGTTTCAGCAGCTGATCAAGGTAAGTATGAAATTTACGATGAGTATTGGGAAGAAATGGTTGAGTTAGAAAGTGGTGAACTTGTACCTGTAGCGTTTTGGCACTCCAATGATTTTTTAAATAATAGTCTAGTTGCTGATAAACGAATTACTTCTTTTGAAGCAGGAAAACGTTACATGTATTCTCTAGATATACGAACTAAAGATGGATTTACATTTGCGAACAAGGATAATATTGTGAATGTAAATGGAAAAAGGGTGAATAGTTCGAATGCAGATAAAACTCCTGCAGGTTTATTTGTGGTAGCAATCAACTCGATTACACCAAAAGCATCGGAAATTGAGAATCCAGATCAACCGGATCAACCTAGTAAACCAGAGCAACCAGGTAAACCAGCAGATGGTTCCGAGAATAAACCAAGTAGTCCAAGTACAGAAACAAAAACGGATTCGAATAAAACAGCTACTGTCGTTCAAACAAGTACGACAAAAGCTACAACTACTGAAACGGCAAAAACAGAAAAGAAAGATTCTGTTCAAACCGGTGAAGCTACTAACTTGGTTCAATGGTTATCTTTAATGGCATTAAGTTTTGTTGCCTTCTTAAAAGCAACGTTTGTTCTGAAAAAGAAATAGATTTTAGATAAGCTGTGATGCATCGCATTGCAGCTTTTTTATCTGAAAAAAATAACCCAGTATGTACTGGGCTAAGCTAATTCGTGATATTTTCCTAAGAACTCTTTGGTTCTTTCGTTATCCGAAGTAAACATCTTATCTGGTGTCGTTTCTTCGACAATAACGCCTTTATCCATGAAAATCATCCGATTGGATACATCGTGGGCAAAGGTCATTTCATGGGTGACAATAACCATTGTCATTTTTTGTTTCGCTAGATCTTTAATAACTTTTAGAATTTCTAAGGTTAATTCAGGATCTAGAGCACTGGTTGGTTCATCAAAGAATAAGATCTTTGGTTTCATGGCCAAAGCACGGGCAATGGAAACACGTTGTTGCTGACCGCCACTTAACTGACCAGGATAGGCATTTTCTTTATCAGATAATCCCATTTGGGCAAGTAGGGCTCTTGCTTCGGCGATGACTTCTTCTTTGTTTCTTTTTTGAATACGGATCGGTGCATCAATGATATTTTTTAAGACGGTAAAATGTGGGAATAAGTTAAAGTTTTGGAAAACTAGACCAAAATAACTTAAAGCCCTTTTTTGTTGCTCTTTATTACCATAAACCGAATGACCGTTTTCACTCTTTACCACTTCATCATCCATATAGATGATGTTGCCATCATCCATTGTTTCTAAGAATGTTGCACAACGCAACAAAGTACTTTTACCCGATCCTGAAGGACCGATAATGGTTACGACTTCGCCTTCGTTAACGGATAAGTTGATATCTTTTAAGACTTGGTTGTTGCCAAAGTTCTTTTTGACATGATTCATTTCTAGTATTTTCATAAACCCACCTCTTAGTTATAGTAGTTCATTTTCTTTTCGAAGTGTTCCATAATCATAGCTACGATAAAGTTAAAGATGTAATAGAAAATTGCAGCAGCTACAAAAGGAATCATACTTTTAAAACTAGCGGCCAAGGCTTTGGCTTGGGTAAACATTTCCATATAGGCAATCGAGAAAGCTAAGGATGTATCTTTAACCAAGGTAATGATTTCATTGGTTAAAGAAGGCAAGATTCGTTTTAGAACTTGCGGGAAAATAATCGTAAAAAAGGTTTGTACTTTGGAATAGCCTAAGACCTTCGCGGCTTCGTATTGTCCTTTTGGCATGGATTCAATACCGGAACGATAGATTTCGGCAAAGTAGGCAGCGTAGTTTAAAGAGAATGCGATAATAACAGCTACTCCACGATAGGCTGAAGAAATAGACATGCCTAAAATGTAATAAGGGCCAAAATACACAACCAGCAACTGCAACATCAAAGGTGTACCTCTTAGAATAGAAATATACACTTTTACAATCGATTGCAGGATGATGTTTTTTGACATACGCCCAAAGGCAATAATTAAACCTAAAGGCAAAGAAAATAATAATGTTAATAGGAAAATTTGAATCGTCGTGCCCATTCCACCAATGAGTTGGGTAAATGAGCTTAGTAATGAGATTGATCGTACTCCCATAGGTTCCTCCTTCTACAATAGAGAAACCAGGTCTTTGCCTGGTTTCGTATTAATCTGCGGATAAGATACAAACGTTTTCGCCATCAAACCACTTTTCAGAGATTTTCTGGAACGTTCCATCTTTTACCATTTCTTTTAATGCTTTTTCTACTTTATCACGTAACTTGGTGTTGCCTTTTTCAAAGCCTACGCCATATTGTTCGTTGGATACTTTTTCATCTAAGATCTTTAAATCCCCTTTGCCGGCAATTTGATCTTTGGCAACATAGATATCCATCGCTACCGCATCCGCTGCGCCAGATTCCAAATCCATGATACCAGTATTGTAGTCAGCTACGCTAGTATATTGGGCAAAAGAATCTTTTAACTCTTTGTTGTCATTGATAGCTGTTTCGGCACTGGATTCTTTTTGGACTTCGACATTTTTGCCTTTTAGATCAGCTAAAGAATTGATGCCTGAATCGCTTTTTACTACGACAACTTGGGAGTTATCCATGTATGGATCAGTCCAAGTGTATTTCTTTTCTCTTCCGCTGATGGTAAATCCATTCCAGATACAATCAATCGTACCAGATTCCAATTCCATATCTTTGGAATCCCAATCAATTGGTTGGTACTTCACTTTCATTCCCATACGCTTAGCAGCTTCTTTAGCTAAGTCTAAGTCAAAACCAACATAGTTTCCATCGTCATCGACATAACCGAATGGTGGGAAGTTTTGGTCAAATCCAACCACGAGTGTCTTATCGTCGTTGTCGCTAGAGGCTTTTTTATCCCCACATCCGACAAGTCCGAATGATAGACCTGCAACAAGCGTTGCTGCAAGCATTTTTTTCCATAATTTCATTTTTACATTCTCCCTTTAATATCTAGAATTCTATCACAGAAAAAGACGGTTTTGAAAAGTTTTCAGAACAAATGTCGTTTTTTTCATAACTGTCTATGATTTTTATACAATTTATGGCTGGAATTGAAGCAATTGTCGATTTTTTTAAACGAAAGTGATAAACTAAAAACAGTTAAACGGAGGATAAAAAATATGGAAAAAAGACCGGTAGTATTGGTTGTAATGGATGGTATTGGAATTCGCGAAGACAAGACAAATAATGCAGTTGCCTTAGCGAATAAACCAACCCTTGATAAATTATGGAAAGAATGCCCACATACGCAATTGCGTGCACATGGTTTAGCTGTTGGTTTGCCTACAGATAAAGATATGGGTAACTCAGAAGTTGGACATAACGCACTTGGTTGTGGTCAAATCTATTCACAAGGTGCAAAACTTGTAAACGAAAACATTGAAACAGGGGAAATCTTCCATTCTAAGACTTGGAAGGAATTAGCTGAAAACGCTAAAGACAGCAAGATGCATTTCTTGGGTCTATTAAGTGATGGAAATGTTCACTCAAATATTTCTCACTTAAAAGCTTTAATTAAAGAGTCTAAAGCTGAAGGAATTAAAGAAGTACGTGTACATGCCTTATTAGATGGACGTGATGTACCAGCTACTTCTGCCTTAGAATATGTCGATGATATTGAAAACTTTATGGCAGATTTAAACGATGATAACTTCCATGCATGCATTGCCAGTGGTGGTGGACGTATGCAAATCACAATGGACCGTTATGAAGCGGATTGGTCAATGGTTGAACGTGGATGGAAGATTCATGTAATGGGTGAAGGAAGACAATTTGCCTCAGCTACAGAAGCTATTGAAACCTATCGTAAAGAAACCGGTGTTGTTGACCAAGACTTACCTGGATTCGTTATTGCCAAAGATGGTCAACCAGTAGGAACCATTGATGATGGCGACAGCGTTGTATTGTTCAACTTCCGTGGTGACCGTGCCCAAGAAATCTCTTTAGCCTTTGATGGAGACGAAAGCTTTGATAAATTTGATCGTGTAAAAGTACCTCAAGTAAAATTTGCTGGTATGTTACAATACGATGCCGATTTACAAATTCCAAAGAACTACTTAACGGAACCACCAAAAATCAAATACACATTAACAGAAGAATTGTGTAAACACGGGGTTCGTGAATATGCGATCAGTGAAACGCAAAAATATGGTCACGTTACTTACTTCTGGAATGGTAACCGTTCCGAAAAATTTGATGAGTCTTTAGAGACTTATGTAGAAATCCCAAGTGATGTTGTTCCATTTGAACAAAGACCTTGGATGAAGGCTGCGGAAATTACAGATCAACTTTGTGAAGCAATTGAAAGTGGTAAATATGATTTCTTACGTACAAACTATCCAAATGGAGATATGGTTGGACATACGGGAAGCTTACCAGCTACAATCATTGGTGTAGAATCTGTTGATTTGGAATTAGCTCGTGTAATTGAAGCATGTGATAAAGCCAATGCCATCTTAATGATCATGGCCGATCATGGTAATGCTGATGATGAAAGCAAGACTAGCCATACTTTAGCACCAGTTCCATTCATTATTTACGGAGCCGATGTAGAGTGTAAACAAGATGATTCACTTGGATTATCTAATGTTGCTGCAACGGTTACAGACTTATTAGGTCTTGAACCAAACGAACATTGGAACGAATCAATTATTAAAAAGTAAGACTAATTTGAAACGATTCTTTGAACAGACTTTGTATCGTCTGCGACAAGAATCGTTTTTCTATTGTATAATGGTTGGCATGAGAGTCATTGTAGCTTGTTCGGGTGGCCCAGATAGTATGGCCCTATTGGATATCTGTCGTAAAAAAGGCTATGAGATTGCGGTTGCCCATGTAAATTATAAAAAAAGAGAAACAGCCAATCGGGATGAGAAGATTGTTCGTCAGTATTGTGAAAACTATGGAATTCCCTGTTTTGTCGATGAACCTACGTGGGATCATGTAGGCAACTTTCAAGCTTGGGCCAGAGATGTTCGTTATGATTTTTTTATTGATTGTGCCAAACGTTTCTCAACTAAACAAATCGAAGTAGCCCATCAGATGGATGATTGTCTGGAAACCTATGTTTTTCAAAAGCAGAGTGGACGACTTCCTGGTTGTTGGGGCATTCAAGAGAAGATGTTGCGTAAGGGTTTTTGGATCGAGCGACCTTTACTTGGCTATACGAAGGCTGAACTGGCCGAGTATTGTGACAAAGCTAGGGTGCCTTATGGTATTGATGAAAGTAATCTTTCCGATGACTATACACGTAATAAAATTCGTCATCACATTTTGGCAAACTATTCGCAAGAAGATAAAGTAGCCTTGATGGAAAAGATTCGTAAAGAAAATGCCGACTTAGAAATGCAAAGAGAGAAAGCCGATGCCTTTTTGAAGAGTGATTGGACTTGTTCACAATTGATTAAGGAACAAAGTCCGTTTGTGCTGGAACGTTTCTTGTATCAAAACTGCCATCAGCACTTGGCGATGAAGCATGTTGCCTCTTTATGGAAACAGATTCAAAGTGACTGTCTGATTGATTTAGGTGACTATACCTTAGAAAGTTTTCATGATCATTTATATTGTGAGAAAAAGCAGGAAGCATTTCAGCTTTTCTTACCTGCATTGGAATATAAATCGTATGGGCCTTTTTCCCTTTGTGAAAAGGGAAAGGTGATTGAAGGTATGAATCTACAGTCTGGTGATTTTCCTTTATGTATTCGAACCGTAAAAGAAGGGGATAAGATTGCCTTACGCTTTGGTACCAAAAAGCTTTCACGCTTTTTTGTGGACCGGAAAATTCCAAAAACATGGCGAAAAAAATGGCTGGTTGTAGAGAATGCGGAAAAGGTGATTATTTTTGTACCAGGGATTGGTTGTGATGTACAACATTTTAGTACTCATCCGAATGCCTTTATGATACAATAAAGTTTGACTTGAGGAGATAATTTGTATGATTTCAAACGATATTGAAAAAATTCTTGTTTCACAAGAAGCCATTACCAAACGCTGTAAAGAATTGGCTGCCCAAATTGAAGCAGACTATAATGCCATTGGGGAAGTTCCTATTGTGGTTGGACTTTTAAAGGGAAGTGTTCCTTTTATGTCTGAATTGATGAAGTACTTTACTTTTCCTTGTGAATTGGAATTCATGAAGGTTAGTTCTTATGATGGAACTGAATCCATTGGGGATGTTCGTATTGATTTGGATATGATGACTTCCGCAAAAAATAAATATATTTTACTAGTCGAAGACATTGTGGATACGGGACGTACTTTGGTAGAAGTTACCAAGATGTTTAAGAACAAAAAAGCCAAAGATGTAAAAATCGTTTCTTTATTAGATAAACCAGATCGTCGTACATGTGATATTGAAGCTGATTATGTTGGTTTTGAAGTTCCAAATGAATTCGTAGTTGGATTTGGTTTAGACTACAATCAAAAATATCGTAATTTACCATATATTGGTGTATTAAAACCAGAAATCTATGAATAAGGAGGATTAAAGAATGAAAAGAAATTGGCTAAATCTTTTGCCAACGATTTTCGTCATTAGTATTATTCTTTCTTTGATTGCGTATAGTGCACAAGGAAATACGGTCCAAATGGATTACACGCGTTTTGAAAAAGTTGCCAAGACGGCAAAATTTCAAGATTCGACGATGGATATTGATGATACGGTCATCAAAGTACATGGAACCTATACCGATAAAAAACACGATTCGAGTGTAAGCTATAGTGTCATCGTACCAAATACTGATGAAAATATTGATTGGTTAAAAAAGACATTATCCAAAGACCAAGGCAAGATCACGGTAAGTGATCCAAACTCTGGGGCAATTTGGATGAACTTGCTTGCCCAAATTTTACCGTTTTTAATTGTAGCGGTTTTCTTCTATTACATGTTTTCCCGTATGGGTGGTGGCGGTTCGACCAACAAGGCTTTCGAATTTGCCAAGAACCGTGCCCGTATTGAAAAAGATGTAAAAGTTCGCTTTAAGGATATTGCGGGCTGTGACGAAGAAAAAGAAGAAGTAGCGGAAATTATTGACTACTTGCGTTCACCGAAAAAGTTTACCGATATGGGTGCCCATATTCCGAAGGGTGTCTTAATGGTTGGTCCTCCTGGAACAGGTAAAACCTTACTGGCTAAAGCGGTAGCGGGAGAGGCAAATGTACCATTCTTCTCGATTTCGGGTTCCGATTTCGTAGAAATGTTTGTCGGTACTGGTGCTAGCCGTGTCCGTGATATGTTTAAAGATGCGCAAAAAGCTGCACCTTGTATTATCTTTATTGATGAAATCGATGCCGTTGGTCGTCAACGTGGTGCCGGAATGGGCGGCGGAAACGATGAACGTGAACAAACCTTAAACCAGATGTTGGTTGAAATGGATGGTATGAATGACAATGGTGGTATTGTTGTCATTGCCGCAACCAACCGTCCGGATGTCTTAGACCCTGCTTTATTGCGTAGTGGTCGTTTCGATCGTCGTATTACGGTTACTTTACCAGACATTAAGGGTCGTGAAGAAATCTTAAAAGTGCATGCGCGCAATAAGAAGTTAGCCAGTGATGTCTCTTTGCATAACTTGGCTCAAAGAACGCCTGGTTTCTCAGGTGCGGATTTGGCCAATGTCTTAAACGAAGGAGCTATCTTAGCGGTTCGTAATAAAGAAGCGAAAGTAACAATGGAAGACTTGGATGAAGCCATCGACCGTGTCATGATGGGTCCAGCGAAAAAATCCAAGAAATACAATGAGATGGATAAGCGTCTGGTTTCTTACCATGAAGCGGGTCATGCCGTAATTGGTTTGAAGTTGGAAGATGCTGAAAAAGTGCAAAAAGTTACGATTATTCCACGTGGTGAAGCGGGTGGTTATAACTTGATGACACCAAAAGAAGAGAAGTATTTCCATCGCAAGAGTGAATTGTTGGCGCAGATTACCGGTTTACTAGGTGGCCGTACAGCCGAAGACTTAGTCTTTGGCGAAGTGAGTGCCGGTGCCATCAATGATATTGAACAGTTAACGAAGTTAGCGAAGAATATGGTTCGGGTGTATGGTATGTCTAGTTTAGGACCTATCCAATATGCCGATCCGCAAGGCAATGTATTCTTAGGCCGTGATTATACCCAGGGTGGAAGTTATTCCGAAGGGGTTGCCGGCGAAATTGATAAAGAAGTTCGTAAAATCGTTAATCAATGTGAACAAGAATGTCGTCGGATTTTAACCGAAAACCGGGACTTGTTGGATCTGATTGCGGAAAACTTATACGAACATGAAACATTGACGAATGAAGAAATCATGAATTTGATGAACTATGGTCAATTAAAAGATCCAAATCAAGTTGTAGAAGAAGCGGAAAAACCAAAAGAAGAAGTTGTTCTGCCGCCAACACCAGATCAAGAAGCGAAAGGTATTGATCAAAAAGATTTGGATGATGCGTTTAAAGAATTAACGAAACGAAAAGACTAAATAAGAAGTCCCATGTATTGATGGGACTTTTTCTCCATAAAAATAGAGGTGAAGAAAATGAAAGATCAATTAACAAAAGCCCTTGTATGTGAAGGAAGGGTACGTTTATATTTGGTACGCACAACGGATTTAGTCCAAGAAGCTAGAGACCGATTTGATTGTTATCCATGTGCGGCTGCGGCATTAGGTAGAACTTTATCGGTTGGTACGATGATGGGTTCGATGTTAAAAAGTAAACAGGAAATGTTGACGATTACCATTAATGGTGGTGGTCCTTTAGGAACCATTATGGTGGATGCCTATGCGGATGGTTCGGTGCGTGGCTTTGTATCCAATCCCCATGTACCAACAAAAACGCGTGAAGATGGACATTTAGATGTGGCGGATGTCGTTGGAAAAGAAGGAACTTTAACGGTAACCAAAGATTTACATATGGCGGAAAACTGGACAGGAACTGTTGATTTACAGTCCGGAGAAATCGGGGATGATTTTGCCTATTACTTTACTTTGAGTGAACAGACCCCAACCGCAGTCTCTGTAGGGGTACTGGTTGGTCCAGATCAGAATATTCTTGCCAGTGGGGCAATGATTATCCAAATGTTACCGGATGCAACGGATACAGATATTTCGATTTGTGAACATGTCTTAGAAGGTTTAAAACCTATGTCGACTTTGATTCAAGAATACGATGATACCAATTTAGAAGAATTGGCGCGTGATATGTTTGAAGGAGTCCATATTCTAAGTACCGAACCGGTATCTTTCTCTTGTCCTTGTTCAAAGGAAAGAATGGAACGAGCTTTGGCAACAATTGCGGATGCTGACCTAAAGGCGATGATTGAAGAAGATCATGGAGCTGAAGTGACATGTAATTTCTGTAACGAACATTATCAATTTAGTGAAGCAGAATTAAAGGCTATTTTGGAGCATAAATATGACTTCCAAGCTTAAAATTGGAAATGTTGAATGTCCGAATAATGTAGTGATTGCACCAATGGCAGGGATTTCCAATATTGCCTTTCGCCAGATTTCTAAAGAGCTGGGTGCTGGTCTTGTCTGCAATGAAATGGTCAGTGATAAAGCTTTGTTCTATGGTTCGAAGAAAACCGAAGCAATGTGTATTTCCCGTGCGGATGAACATCCTTTGAGTTTTCAGATCTTTGGACATGATATCGAATCGGTGGTGTATGCAGGAAAGTATTTGGATACGCAAACGGATTGTGACATCATTGATTTTAATATGGGTTGTCCGGTTAATAAGGTGATTAAAGCGAAAGCGGGTTCCTATTTGATGAAAGATGTGGCGTATGCCAAAGATTTGATTGCCCATTTAGTACAGGCGGTAAATAAACCAGTAACGGTTAAGATGCGTTTGGGTTTTGATGCCCAACATATCAATTGTGTGGAAATGGCACAAGCGATGGAAGAAGTTGGGGTGCAGGCAATTGCGGTACATGGGCGTACACGCACGCAGATGTATGAAGGTAAAGCCGATTGGTCTTATATTAAAAAGGTCAAAGAAGCGGTTTCGATTCCAGTCATTGGCAATGGCGATGTGCGCAGTGTTGAAGATTATTTTGCGATACAGGAACAAACGGGTTGTGATGGTGTTATGTTAGGACGTGGTATTGTCGGAAATCCTTTCTTGATAGCGGACTGTGTTCAAGGTCATGTTGGTAAACACAGCATCGAAGAGCGTATGGAAATGTGTTCTCGGCATGCGACTTTATTAGCGGAATATAAAGGGGAAACTGTAGCGATTCGTGAGATGCGGGGACTGGCTAGCTGGTATTTTAAAGGCTTAGCGAACAGTCATGCTTTTAAGAATGCGTGTAGTTCTATTCAGACTTTAGAGGATCTGCAGAAAATCTTAGCGGAATTTAAAAAACAGAACATGGAAAGTGCATAGACTTTCGGTGTTCTGTTTTTTTACTTTATGTAATTTAACAGGAATTCACTAGCGCCAATGATGATATACCTTTGGTTATCTACCATGGCTTTATAGGGCTTATTAACGACTAATATTTTTTGGATTTGATCGTTTAATTTGATAAATGGTCGAATTTCTCTGTCTTTTGTTTCCGAGTTTGAAACATCGGTTGATATTTGTATGTAGAATTTTCGTTCATTTTTTTGGGCAAAGAAGTCAATTTCATTGGCTTTTCGAATGGATTTTCCAGTTTTGTTTTTTTCGATTGTATCAAAGGTTCTAAAGTTTACCGTGTATCCATTGTATATGAGTTCGTTATAGACAATATTCTCTAATAACTGTCTTTCATCTGGATACGCAAAATTGAGTTGTGCATTTCTTAAACCGGTATCTACAAAATAATATTTTCTTAAAGCGCCGATTTCTTTTTTGCCGCGAATATCATAACGTGTCGCTTCTTGTAGAATAAAAGCATCTTTGAAATAGGTTGTTTCAAATAATCCTTTCAAATATTGTTTCTTTGCATCTTCATCCGATAACACGGCAAGAGGCATTCCTCCATATTGCATATATTCATATAGAGCATCGGTTTTAGACCCTTTTTTGTAGAATTCTACACTTTTTCTGATTAGAATCATATTCTATGACGGGAATTTTACTGTTCATGTTACGAAATATAAGGGCTTTCATTATTTAAAAAAGTGAACTAGTAGTTTATAATGGACGTAGAAATAAGGAGTATTTGGATTATGTTGGATAATAAAGTAAAGGCTTTTTTTGAAGGAAGCGATATCACATCCTATCGATATTTTGGGGCACATGTAAGTAAGAATGGGGTGGATTTTAGAGTATATGCACCGCATGCGAAATCCATTGCCTTAGTTGGTACATTTAACGATTGGGATGGAGAAGCCAATCCGATGAAAAAAGATAAACATGGAATTTGGGAAGCTCATGTAAAGAATGCCAAGTTAGGAGATTCATATAAGTATCGTATTCATCAGGCAACGGATGAAATTGTTGATAAGATGGATCCTTATGCCTTCTATAGTGAATTGCGTCCAAAGACGGCAAGTATTGTTGCGGATTTAACTTATAATAAGTGGACCGATGATAAGTGGATGGCCCAACGGAATAAAGGCTTTGATTCACCTGTGAATATTTATGAAATGCATGCGGGTTCTTGGAAGAAGGAAACCGATGATCCACAAGAATTTGTGAAGTACAAAGATATTGAAAAGGATTTAATTGCGCATTGTAAGAAGCACCACTTTACGCATGTAGAGATGATGCCACTTTGTGAATATCCGTTTGATGGCTCTTGGGGCTATCAATGTACAGGCTATTTTTCTAGCACATCGCGTTATGGAACGAATCAAGAATTGATGCATTTTGTCAATGCCCTACATAAAGCGGGAATTGGTATTATTATGGACTTTGTGCCAGTGCACTTTGTCAAAGATAATTATGCCTTGGCAAAATTTGATGGTACGCCTTTGTATGAATACACCAAAGATGAAGATGCCCATTCAGAATGGGGAACGTATAATTTCAATTTATGGAAAGAAGAAGTTCGTTCTTTCTTAATGAGTGCAGCGAATTTCTGGATCGATGTCTATCATTTTGATGGTTTGCGAATGGATGCGATTTCGAATGCGATTTTCTGGCAAGGAAATAAGAATAATGGTGTCAATGAAGGGGCTTGCGATTTTATGAAGCGCATGAACTTTGAATTGAATAAAGCCCATGATGGTAAGATCATGTTGATTGCCGAAGATTCTACGGATTTCCCAAATGTCACAAAATCAACCTTAGATAATGGTTTAGGTTTTGATTATAAGTGGGATCTTGGCTGGATGAATGATACCTTGGATTACTGCAAGAAAGATCCAATTTACCGCCAATGGCATCACTATGATGTAACGTTCTCTATGGCGTATTTCTATTCCGAAAAATTTATCAATGTCTTCTCTCATGATGAAGTGGTTCACGGTAAGGCCACGATTGTGGATAAGATGTGGGGAAGTTATGAAGATAAGTTCTCCCAGGCAAGAGCTGTATATACCTATATGTTTACCCATCCTGGTAAGAAGCTAAACTTTATGGGTAATGAAATTGGTCAATTGAGAGAATGGGATGAAACCAAGAGTTGTGACTGGTTCTTATTAGAGTATCCAATGCATGATGCGTTTAATCATATGTTCCAGGATTTAGGCAAATTGTATGTCGAAAATGATGCATTCTGGAAAGATGATTACAATCCTTGTTCTTTTGAATGGGTCAATGCGGATGATACCCAACACAATATGTTCTCGTATTTACGGAAAGGAACGAAAAAGGATTATTTGATTATCTTGAATTTCTCAACGAATCCATATGCCAAACAACAATTTGGGGTTGGCATTAGTGGGGAATATAAAGAAGTCTTGAATACCCAATGGGCGAAATATAATGGAAATCTTCCATCGGATACAGCCCAGAAGTGTCAGGCGGTTCGTCTTTCCCGAAATGGAAAACCATTTATGATTCAGTGTGATGTGCCTAGTTTAGGTGCCACAGTATTTGAAGTAGAGAAGTTGTAGCAATACAACTTCTTTTTTTAGAGGACATAAAAATGGCTTCTACTTGATTCGCATTGAATGAAGTAGAAGCCTTTATATGATAAGTCTATTCATGATTACTCCTTTCTTTTCTTTCTTATTTTTGGCTAAAAGCTTAAGTTCCCATTGGTCTGTACCTTTCCTTTCTTTTAGATATTTCTTATGCCTTTTTCTATTTTCATTATAGCTAAGCCTAGGCAAAATCCCAGCAAACTGGAAAAAGTGGTTCTATATGTGGGATTCTTGTGTATAATTCTTGTATGACACAATATTTTGAATGGGATCCAAGGTTGGATCAGAAGGCAGAAACGTTTACTTTTTCTTTAAATGACAAAGATTATACGATGCAAAGTAATGCCGGGGTATTCTCAAAAGATAAACTGGATACTGGAACGCGTATTCTATTAGAAACTGTTTTAAAGAATGAAAAGCCATGTCAAAAGGTTTTAGACATGGGCTGTGGCATTGGTCCGGTTGGTGTAGTTTTAGCCAGTGAATGGGATTGTGCTCTAACGATGGTTGATGTGAATCAAAAAGCGATAGAATGTGCCAAAGTAAATATGCGAAATATCCAAAAAGAAGCTACCTTTCTTTGTCAGGATGGGATCAAAGAAGGTATGTTTGATTGCATCTTATTAAATCCACCGATTCGTACCGGTAAAGCTGTGATCTACCGTTTATTTGATGAATGTATGGCGCATTGTTCGGGTTCTTTATGGATTGTGATTCGTAAACAACATGGCGCAGCTAGTGCCCAAAAGTATTTGGAACAAAACTATGCGGTGAAACGCATGGGAAAAGAGAAGGGTTTTTGGGTCTTCCAGATTCAAAATCGATAAAGAATTTCACACCATTTGGGTGTGATTTTTTTTGAAATACAAAGTTTTCCATATTCTTAACCAAGTAGGCCAAATGACTGGGATTCTTAGATTTGTCCGTTATAATGAAAGTACAAAAAGGAAAGATACTTAGGAAGAAGGTTGAGACCGATGTACAAGTAAATGGCTTATTTATTGAAACATACCGCAATAAATAAGGGAAAAGAAAAGGGTATTTAAAATAAAGATGAGATAGAAGGGAGTAATCATGAATAGATTCATCTCATAACAGGTCCTTGCAGGAAGAAGATGTTGGAGCAAGGACCTTTTACTTTGCGTAAAATTATGCTGCGTTTATGGGCAGTTTTAGATTTTTGAATTTAGATAGGAGGTAAGTAAAATGGCTGCATATAAACCAGCTAAAACTTTAGATGAACAAATTAAATATTTAAAAGAGAATAAAAAGGTTTGTTTTAATATTATCACTGAAAAGCAAGCTAAAGATATATTGTTTAGATATAACTATATTAATGTCATTACGCCGTTCAAACATCACTTTGCAAAACTTTCAAATAAAAATGAGGTTATCAAAGAAAATGGAAATCATGTATATGAAAATGATGTTGAATTTAGTGAATATTATGAACTGTATAAAAGTGAAAGAGAAAAATATCCGACTATTTCAAAAAATATCATCTCGTTTGAAACCATATTCAAATCAATTTTTTCCTATAGGATACTAACTATGTATACACTAGAATCAAAAGATGATGTTATTGGCTTTCTAGATGTAGTCAGGATAAGAATACCTAATAATAATCATTATAGTGATGAGCGTATTCATCATATGAACAAACATATTGATGAAATAAAAGACAATATCAATAACTATCATGATGTGTATTGCTTCTTTGATAGAATGTCTTTAGGCCAAACTTTGACGGTATATTGTGGCTTAGAATACAAAGAACAAGATAAAATTTTTAATGATTGTAAAAAAGCTGAAATTGACTTTGGAGTGGATAAAACCCCAGATTTTATATCAAAGTTCTTTACTTTAATAGCAGTTCGTAATTGCGTGATGCATTGTAATAGTTTGGAAATATTGATACGTTTTTATAATCCAAAAACGAAGACTCTTCGTGATAGTACAAATAAGAAAAGATTTACAACTATGATTAAATATTTGAGTAAAGAAAAAGACTATACCGATATGGTATAGTCTTTCTTCCGACCCTAGGTCAATTTACATCTGTATTCTAAATAGCATTTTGCGGATTGTCAATAAAAATATGGCTGCGTATTCTATCAAATTTTATGGTTCTTTACCTTTGTAAAAAAGCGAATCCCTGGGATTCGCTTGTGTGTAAGATGGCGGAGACGGTGGGATTCGAACCCACGTGCCGGTTAAGACAACTCGATTTCGAGTCGAGCTCGTTATGACCACTTCGATACGTCTCCAGTGCATTTATTCTAGCATAATTAATAGCGGCTTACCAAAATGAATTGAAATGAAGGGGCAGCTTTGGTATATTTTGCCTATGATGCAGTGGTTGATTTCAAAATTTAAAAAAGAATCCTATACTGAAAATGAGATGCGAAGTTTCGTTGGTCGCATTAGCGGCGTAGTCGCGATTTTTTTTAATCTCTTTTTATTTGCGATAAAGTTTGGAATTGGCTGGATTGTTCATTCAATTTCGATTCAAGCCGATGGAATGAATAACCTAAGTGATGCCGCCAGCAATGTGTTATCGATTGTTTCTTTTCATATTGCTTCAAAGCCAGCGGATAAAGAACACCCGTATGGACACCAGCGTTCGGAAATCTTGGCTTCTTTTTTAATGGCTATGTTGATAGCGTTATTGGGTGTGGAAATGTTTAAGGAGAGTATTAATAACATCCTTCATCCCCAAGCGATTGATTTTCGTTGGGTAACGATTGGTATCTTGTTGGTATCGATTTTAGTAAAAGTCTATATGTATTCTTACAATAATGCCTTGGCAAAAACGTATTCTTCCTCTTTATTAAAAGCCGTAGCAGTTGATGCGATGAGCGATGTGATTGGAACTAGTGGAGTTCTAGTTTCCAGTATCTTATCCCCACTCTTGCATTTTAACTTAGATGGATATATGGGTTTGGTTCTTTCTTTTGTGATTTTAAAGAATGCTTATGAATTATTAAAAGATACATCTTCTTCTTTGATTGGACGTGCACCGGATCCAGAAATGGTCAAAGATCTAGAGAAGATGGTTTTAAATCATGACTTGATTTTAGGGGTACATGATACGATGATTCACGATTATGGTCCGGGACGGATTTTTGCCAGTATTCATGTGGAAGTAGATGCCCATGATGACATCTTAAAGACCCATGATGTGATTGATAATATTGAACATGAAATCAAAGCAAAAGAGGGCATTGATTTAGTGATTCATATGGATCCAATTTTACTACAGGATCCAGTAACGGATGCCTTTAAGGCAAAGGTTAATAAAGCGATTCGGGAAATTGATCGTGGTTGGACTTTCCATGACTTCCGCGTCGTGAATGGACCGAGTCATTGTAACTTGGTTTTTGATTTGGTGGTTCCATTTGATGAAAAATACTCTTTAGATCAAATCAAAGATGCCATCAAAGCGCATATGGATACTAAACAAAAGGTCTATCTTTCAATTACGATTGACCATCCAATTGTTTAAAATAAACGTAAAAATAGCTTGTGTGATGCACACAAGCTATTATTCTAAATATGCATTGACTTGTTCTAAAGACAAATCAAGAATCTTTGCAATTTCTTCTGTAGAATAATATGTCGACATATTTTGTATTACCTCTGTTCTTATTTCTAATACACCTTGCAGGAAGCCTTGGACATATTCTTCAATAAACTTTTCTTTAGCATCTTGGCCATATCTTTTATCAATTTCATTTTCACAAACATACTTTTCCGCTTCATGGAAAACAGCACTTTTGGTGATTTCGGGAAATTCTTTTTCTAAGTCTTCCCAAGAAATCGTATCGAGTTTACTTTCACTTGGATTGTACATATCAATCACCTCATTTTTTATGTGTTTTCTTCCGAATTATTCAGTTCTGTCATTATTCTATTCCCAATTTTTGGTAAATATTCATTTTTCGGTAATAGAATGAAGTTGTTTACGAGTTACATCCATTGCCTTAAACTTTTTGTTAATGTCAGTGATAGTGCTATTACCAATCGCATATCTTGTACGAATGTCGTTATAAGAGAAGCCGTCTCCTAACATTTCAAGAACACCAATAATTGTAGTGCTTTTCTGCATACAAAAAAACTCCTTTCACTACAGTCAAACTATAGCATTAAGGAGGTCCTATTACACCGATTATCCGTCATGTTGCACCGATTCAAACGTCATTCGAAACCGGTATGACCGCTAGAGGCGCACCGAATTAGCCGCAAATTGCATCTTTGTCTTGACAATGCGTAAAATAGTAAATCAAACGTTCTTTTGTGTTCATCTCATTTAATGGTTTATTAAAGTTTACTTTGGGCATTTCAATGAAGATGATGCGACAAGGATCTTTTTCGCTACATAAAGGATATCCATCTTCTAAGCGATACTGAAAGTGGTTCTCAAAGGAAGAACGCGGATTGATTGTAAAGTTACAGAAGAAAAGTACGACCGTTGGTTTGATGTGCTTGAACAGTTTTCCTCTCATATCTTGTTCGGCGTGTACACGGGCTAGATAGTATTGGGCACGGAAAGGAATGGAGTCAGTGGTAGAAGCTGCCTGCATTTCCAGATTGACTTGGGTGTCATCATCAAATTCCACAAGTAGATTTAGACGGGCGTTTTTCATTTCTTCACTGGTAGTAATTAATTCTGGGTTCTTTACTTGCACTTTATGAATTTTCTGATTCAAAAAGACTTCAAGAATTCCTTTTAAAGCTTGATTGGCTTCTTTGGTGTCTTGCCCAAAGACAAATTTAAAAGCCAAATCATTTAACAAATTGGGTTTTGACATATTTGTCCTCTTTCTAGGAAATAGTTTCCATTCTTTAATACGACAAAACGGGAAAAAGGATCAAAATTTTCAACTTTTATTCTTATTGTTTTTTATTTGTGTACATATGTTTAAAAATATGAGCAATTTTGGGAGAACTATGGTATTATACTTTGGTCGGAGGAGTAGATATGCAAAAATATGTCGAAATACAGCGAGATGGATTAACCTTGCGAGGGATGTTGCATGTTCCAGAAGATCGTGAAAAACCAGTTCCTATGGTCATCATTCTTCATGGCTTTTGTGATGATCGCAATGAGATCAATTTCGTGCATAATGAACTTTCCCAACGCTTATGTAAGGAAGGCATTGCCAGTGTTCGTTTTGATATGAATGGTAGTGGAGAGAGCGATGGAAAGTTTGAAGATATGACCATTTCCAGTGAAATTGCAGATGCCAAAGCGATGTTAGAGTATGTACGATCGCTTGACTTTGTGGATAAACAGAAGATTGCCTTACATGGATGCAGCTTAGGTGGCTGTGTAGCTTCGATGGTAGCTGGACAATGTAAGGATCAGATTCAGGCCTTATCGATGTGGTGCCCAGCACCAGATCTAGTATATAACTTACAAGACCATTTAACTTTGTGTGGCCAAGATGTTTCCAACATCGAAAAAGATGGTTGTGCAGATGTGGAAGGATTGAAGTTGAGTTTGAAGTTTTATCAAGATGCGTGTACCTTGGATCCTTTCAAGGAAGCCGCAAAGTTTGATAAAAAGGTCTTAGCGATTCATGGAGACCAAGATATTACGGCTTCTTGTACTTGTAGTTATAAATATAAGGAGATTTTTAAAGAACGGGCTCAATGTATTATTGTCAAAGGGGCTGAGCATCGTTTTAAATCCTTTGATTATCGAAAAGCGCGCATGGATGGTGCCGTTAACTTTTTGAAAGAGGAATTATTGTAGGAGATGAGATTATGAATAAAGAGAGAAAACAGCCTTCCACAGCCTTTGCGGTTGTGACATTTTTAGCCATTATTCTTGTATTGATCGTTATGATCAATATGGGCGTAAATACTACCTTATCCGTATTTGCGGGTGTTATTGTAGCGGTTATCGCAACGAAGTTATTGAATATTCCATGGCAAGAAGTGGAACAGAATATTATTAAAACAGCAGCGGATTGTATGCCAACTTTCTTGATCGTTATTATGGTTGGTATGTTAGTAGGTATCTGGATGGCAGGTGGAACCGTTCCATCTTTGATGTATTATGGAATGCGTGTCATTTCACCAAAGATCTTAGTACCTTTAGCTTTTGTTCTTTGTGGTTTGACTTCGGAATTTACCGGAACTTCTTTTGGTTCTATTGCGACTATGGGTCTAGCTATGGTAGGAATTGCGTCTACGACTAGTATTCCTGTACCACTCGTTGTCGGTGCCGTTGTATCTGGTGCTTGGTTAGGGGATAAGATGTCACCTTTATCGGATACGACTAACTTAGCTAGTGGCGTTTCAAAAGTTCCTTTATATGACCATATTCACTCTATGCAGTTTACAACGATTCCAGCTGGGGTTGTGGCTTTGATTCTATTTACAATTGCTGGTTTACATTATAGTGGTGGTTCGATGGATCTTGCCCAACAAAAGTTGATTATGGATACTTTAAGTCATCATTTTAATATCAATATCTTATTGATTTTACCAGCTATCTTGGTTGTCTTGATTTCGGTATTCAAGATTCCTTCTTTATTAGGTATGGGATTAGCGGTCGTAATTTCCGCTGTCTTTGCGATGGTTTTCCAAGGTGTAAACTTTGTAGATTTGATGAACTATGCCTTCAATGGTTTCAGCATTAAAACTGGGGTCGCAATTGTTGATCCAATGTTGAACCGTGGTGGGGTTCTATCGATGTCTGAATTACTTGTAACCTTTATGGTTGCCAGTGTTATGGGTGCCGTTATTACTTCTACGGGAATTCTTGATGTCTTGGCAAAGAATGTTTTGTTGAAGTTTATCAAGAACCGTACGATCTTGATTATCGTTACGTTGATTTACTGTTATATTGTCAACTTCTTAACAGCTGGTGGACAAACGGTTTCCATTATTGTTACTGAACAAACTTTTGAATCAACCTTTGAGGATATGAATATTAACCGAAAAGTCTTGTCTCGAACCTTGGAAGATTCAGGTACTTTATCAGCACCAATTGTTCCATGGGGAGTTGCTACGATTTATGTTATGGGTGTATTAGGTTGTTCGACGGCTTATATTCCTTATGCATGGTTTATCTTTATTGTTCCTATTTTCTCTATTATCTGTGCCATCACAGGCTTTGGAATTTGGGATAAAGAAGGAAATCCAGTCCGTAAGTAATACATATCATTCAATCATCTTAAGCCAAACTTTCTGATTATTCAGAGATTTTGAGGTGGATCTACTGGCAATCGATCGTAGTGGAAGAAAAGCTATTTTTGTCGAGTGTAAGTTTACCAGTCATCCAATGCCTTATGATGAATACGAAGATTTAATGACCGCTACAAAAGTTTTTCCAAATATGGAAGAAAAACATTTATGGTTTTTTAGTAAATCAGGGTATACAAGATCCGTTATTGAACAAGCTAGAAAAGATCATGCAACGCTATTAACAATCGATGATTTATTCGATTAAAATGCCTGTAAATCTTTCCCATTAAAAACCAAGAAAGGCCTATATAGGCTCTTCTTGGTTTTTTTGATCTTACTTTAGAATGTATTGTATATTTCCTTTTCCTTGTTTCACATCAATTTGAGCCAGAGCTCCATTAATGACATAGAAATGTGGGTAAGTATGTCCAATGTCTGTTTCAAAGATTAGTGAAATATTTGGACAAGCTCTTTGAAAAGCTTCTTGGTAGTTAATCAGTTCGGATACATTTTCAAAAAGAACGCGACCCACTAAGATGGCTTTGGTGGTTTGAAAGTAGCCTAAGACTTTCATCTTTAATAAAGCTCGATAGACATCACAAGAATTCATGGAGAAGATGTCAAAGAACCAAACGATGCCATCGTTTTTATAACGTTGGATAAATTCTTGCGTAAAGTCAAATGGAGTTCCGGCTAAGTCATTAATGCTTTCTAAACAACCACCTAATAGTCTTGCCTTTACAGAAACTTCGCCTTGGTAGTAAGTGGGCGTATTTAAAATCGGTGCTCCTTCGTTATAGAAGTCTACGTGTTGGTGTTTGGTGGAGGAAACAAGCGGTTGATTGTTTCCTTTCAAAAAATTAAAACAGCTTTGACTATAGGCATTGATGCCATAGGCATCAAAGGATCCGGCATTAAAGCCATAAATTGTAGCTATGTCACAATGACAAGTAACTGGGAATAATAAATTGGTGGGATCGCTGGCTCCCAGGAACCATTTAGGATGAGCTTTGATGGAATCAAAGTCAATATAAGGCATCGTTTCTACTTGAAAGTCTCCACCCGCAGCACACCAGATTGCAGAAATAGAAGTATCTTCTAATAATGTGTTGAATTCCTTTACCCGAATCTTTGCGTCTGCGCTTGGTTCCGTATTGGAACGAACATCAGATGTTTCTTTCGTTTGAAAGCCTTGAGTATGGATATACTGGATGGATTCATTAAAAGAATCTAATTTATGACCGACACCACTAGATAAAGCGGTTATACCTATGGTGTCTTTGTTTTTCAAAAAAGTGGGATAATACATAAACAACCTCCTGCCTCTAGTATATTACAAACTTTTGTTCTATACTTCTTCCATGAGTGAAATTCAATTGATTGGAACCAGTAATTGTCGGGATTTTTCTGGCATCGTTAACCGAAAAGGACAGAAGATCACATCCCATGCCTATATTCGTTGTGATGCCCTGCATCATTTAACTTTCTTAGATCAAAAAGCCTTAAAGGAACAATGGCATCTAAAGACCGTCATTGACTTACGTACCCATGCCGAAATACTAAAAAGTCCCGATCGCATGATTCCTCATGTCCACTATGAACATATTTCCATTATGGAAAAAAGTACCTTAGGGATTTCCCATGAGAAATCTTTTCTTTCTTTACTAGAGAACATTCCCAATATGTGTGACATGTATAAGCGTATGGTAACCGAACCTTATTCGCTCCAGCAATTCCAGAAAGTTTTTTCTATCATTTGCCAACAGGAAGGGACAATTCTCTGGCATTGTACGGAGGGAAAGGATCGTTGTGGTTTGGTTTCGGCTTTCTTTCTAGCACTCTTAGATGTGGACAAAGAAGAAATCATGAAAGATTACTTATTAACCAACCAACATACCAGCCGCAATGAATTAAAGCTATTAGCCCCTTTAAAACTGGTAGAGCCAGAAAAAAGAGAAGAGATCTTATCTTTATTTCAAGCTAAACCCGAATACTTAGAAGCCGCTTGGACTGCGATTGAGGAAAACTTTGGCAGTATGGATGCCTTTTTAGAAACACAATTAGGGATTACCCCAGAAATAAAAACAGAACTTCAAGCCAAAGTTTTCGCATAAAAACTACCAGCCGAAGCTGGTAGTTATTAGATAAGACTTCTAAACAAGGCTTCAATTTCTTCTACAGTAACAGGTTTTGGATTACCTGGCGTACAAGCATCTTTAATGGCATCGCGAGCAAGACTTGGAATGTCTTCTGGCTTAACGATGTCTTTTAAGTTATCTGGAATACCGACATCTTTACCTAATTGAGCGACCGCATCAATCGCAGCTTGGCGGTATTCTTTCGGACTCATAGAATCTACATCTTTTACGCCTAATACACGGGCAATTTCACGGTATTTTTCGCCACTGGCATCGGCATTAAAGGCCATAACTGGTGGTAATAGAATGGCACAGGCTTTACCATGTGGGGTATTGTAGTAAGCGGAAAGCGTATGGGCCATGGAATGGTCAATACCTAAGCCTACATTGGAGAATCCCATACCCGCAATGTATTGGCCTAGAGCCATACCTTCTCTACCTTCTTTTTCATTTTTTACGGCTCCTCTTAAAGAGCGTCCAATCACTTCAATGGCTTTTAAATGGAACATGTCAGAAAGTTCCCAAGCACCAGCCGTAATATAGCCTTCAATCGCATGCGTTAAGGCATCCATTCCGGTAGCTGCGGTTAAGCCAGCTGGCATCGAAGCCATCATATCTGGATCCACAAAGGCAATGATCGGAATATCATGGGGATCCACACAAACGAATTTACGTTTCTTTTCCGGATCGGTAATAACGTAGTTGATCGTTACTTCCGCAGCTGTACCAGCTGTAGTAGGAATGGCTAAGATTGGTACACAGCCATTTGGCGAAACAATGGCACCTTCTAGAGAACGAATATCTGAGAATTCCGGATTCTTTGCGACAATCCCAATGGCTTTAGCGGTATCCATACTGGATCCACCACCAATGGCTACAATACAGTCTGCTCCACTGTTTTTAAAAGCTTCTAGACCTTTCTTTACATTATCAATGGTTGGATTTGGTTGGATTTTGCTAAAGACTTCATACGCAATCTTGGCTTCATCCAAAAGATCTGTTACTTTCTTTGTGACCCCAAATTTAATTAAATCTGGATCACTTGTCACCAAAGCTTTTTGAAAATGATGATCTTTGATTTCTTCACTTACAGCCTGGATAGCTCCATAGCCATGGTAGGAAACACCATTCAATACAAAACGATTTGCCATACGAATTTCCTCCTTGTATGTTTCTTTCTTCTATTATCGCTTAATCCTAAGTATTTAAACAAGCAGAAAATGTATGCGATTACAATAAAATAAAAAAGGTTATCTCTATAGACAACCTTGGCGGTAGTTGCGGATAAGAAAAGTCCGTATCATTATGCGAGGAGTCATAATCCTTTTCTTATTTGCACTCTTATTATCTATAGATTTAGATAAATGAAAATAAAGAATGAATCATTTCTTTTAAACAAAAGCCAAAGTTTATTAAATAAAAGAGAAACCCTGCTTAATTTCTTTTGAAGAAAAGAAAAACAAAAAAAGAAGGATAGATTTTTATATAAATTTCTGTAAATCTTTGATATAAAAATAAATTTAAAGGTATTTTCTTTTAAAACCAATTTTTTCTTTTTTACTTCCTAGAATATACAAAGAATCACTGTCTTTTTGTACGCTTATTATCCATAATAAAAGTACAAAAAGGAGGGAGCAAGATGATCGTTTATCATTTAGATTCCAGTGAATGGGTAAGTAAACTTATGGAAGACCATGCATTGGTACAAAGTCGTACCTTAGTTTTGAATCAAGGAATTGCCGGTATAGTATATTGCTTCCTTGATGGCAAAAAGAATATTTGTTACATGGATGAATTTTTTACCAGTACCTATAAAGAAAAGGAAGTCAATCAAATCTCAAAAGAAGAAATCCATGCCCAAATCTACTACAAGATGCAATTAGAACAAGTGCAGAGGAATAGAGCATAAACCAGGAATAAGAAACATTGATGGGAATCATGAATGTTTCCTTTTTTTTAGGTTTTTTGTAAAGGAAACTTGTGTACTTTGTAAAAATGTAAACTAATATGGCTAATGTTATAGCTTTGTGATATAGTAGATAAGCATAATTATGTCTTGAAGAACTATAGCTGGTCTTCCGCATAGTGTGTTAATACTGTTTATCCTTTATAATATGTATAGTTTAGCTATAGATATGAGTAAGGAGAAAGTACATTAAATGGGTTAATTAAGTAAATAATTGTATATTAAAGGGAAAGGGATACTATGCAGTTAAATAAAAGCGAATTAGGGAAGGATTCTTCCTATCGTAAGCGGTTGTTGCTGATTGTTTTGGCAGACATAGTCTGTATTGCGTTTTCATATCTTTTTGCACTATGGGTGCGGTTTGACTTCGTTCTTTCAAATATTGAAGCCAAATATCTTATTAACTTAACTTGGTTTATTCCGGTTATTGTTCTTATTTCAATATTTGTGTATTACTTCATGCGCTTGTACCATAGTATATGGATTTTTGCGAGTGTGAATGAATTAATATCTATTATTGAAGCTTATCTTATCTTACTTGTTGCTGTGGTTTTATGTTCTTTTATTCCCCGGTTTAATTTACCGCGAAGTGTCTTTTTAATGGGGTATTTCTTTAGCGGTGTTTCTTGTGTAGCGATTCGTTTTATGTATCGTTTCTTACGGTATATTAATTTGGATAACTCGAAAGAAACATGTGGAGAAAGAGTTCTTTTAGTTGGAGCTGGTTCTTCGGCTAGAGAGGTCATTAAAGCAAGTCGTAGTAATCCAAATCATGATTTCGAGGTTGAAGCCTTAGTGGATGACAATCCAGATAAATACAAACGGTATTTGGAGGGTATTCAAATTGAAGGAAATAGTCATACTATTCCTGAATTAGTTAAAAAACATCATATTAATAAAATTATATTAGCCATGCCTGGTGCAAGTGCACAGGATAAAAAGGCTATCATTAATATTTGTAAAGAAACCAATTGTAAGGTACAAACGGTACCGAGCATGGCACAGATTGTCAATGAAGATGTCAAGGTTTCTAAGATTCGTGATGTTGAAATTGAAGAGCTTTTAGGGCGTGAAGTAACGCATATTAATCTAGAAGAAATTTATAAATCATTAGAGAATCGTGTTGTTATGGTTACTGGTGGGGGAGGTTCCATTGGTAGTGAGCTTTGTCGTCAGATTGCCAGAGCTAAACCAAAACAATTAATTATCTTTGATATTTATGAAAATAATGCGTATTCGATCCAACAAGAATTAAAACGTAAAGTTCCAGATTTAAATCTAGTTACTTTAATTGGTTCAGTACGAAATACTAAACGTGTAGATTCTGTATTAGACAAATATCGTCCAGAGATTATTTTCCATGCGGCTGCGCATAAACATGTGCCATTAATGGAAGACAGTCCAAATGAATCGATTAAGAATAATGTGATGGGAACCTATAAAGTTGCACAAGCTGCAGCAAGATATGGTGTCAAACGTTTCTTGTTGATTTCTACGGACAAAGCTGTAAATCCAACAAATATTATGGGCGCCAGCAAGCGTTTGTGTGAAATGGTTATTCAAATGATGTCTCGGAAACATCCGGAAACGATTTATATGGCGGTTCGTTTTGGAAATGTATTAGGTTCAAATGGTTCTGTGATTCCTTTGTTTAAAAAACAAATTGCCGAAGGTGGACCTGTTACAGTAACTGATCCAAACATCATTCGTTATTTTATGACCATACCAGAAGCCGTATCCCTTGTTCTAGAAGCAAGCCTTTATGCCAAAGGTGGCGAAATCTTTGTCTTAGACATGGGAGAACCTGTAAAAATTGATGATATGGCAAGAAACTTAATCAAATTATCTGGTTTAACCCCAGATGTAGACATTAAGGTAGAATATACTGGACTAAGACCAGGAGAAAAGCTCTATGAAGAATTATTAATGGATGAAGAAGGAATGACAAAAACCGAAAACAAGCTAATCTTTATTGGCCATCCAATTAAAATGGATGATCAACAATTTGAAAAAGATCTAGCTTACATTGATGAAGCAAGTTATCAAGAAGTCAATGACATAAAAGAAATCGTACAAAAAATTGTACCAACGTATCATCCAGACTTAGAAACAAAGTAGTATTTATAGAGAACACACAGACCAGTATATAGATTCTTTCTTACTGGTCGTTTTTTATGAGATAAAGGAGAGATAAAATGAATTATTTAGTTGTCGTAGCTCATCCGGATGATGAGGTATTAGGAGCAGGTGCAACAATTCATAAGTTAATTAAAGAAGGTCACAATGTAGCAGTAGCGATTATGGTGTCGCAGGCTGCAGCTAGAAAGGATTTATCTTCTACATTAACTTCTGATGAAGAAGAGGCATTGAACTTATTAGGGGTTAATAAAGTTTACCATGCAAATTTTCCAAATATTAAGATGAACACAGTTGCACATTTGGATTTAGTGCAATTTGTCGAAAAGTGTATTGAAGATTTTGAAGCTGATGCGATTATTACACATCATCCATCTGATACAAACAACGATCATGTTCAAACATCGTATGCTGTTCAAGCTGCAAGTCGTTTGTTTCAACGAAGAGAAAACATAGCTCCATTAAAACAATTACTATATATGGAAGTGCCATCCAGTACAGAATGGGCTTTGGATAGCTCATCGAAACGTTTTATACCAAATTACTTTGTCGAAATTGGCAAAGAAGGTGTTGACCGTAAAATAAAAGCATTATCTGCATACAAAGGCGTCATGAGACCATATCCTCACCCACGTAGTAATGAAGCATTAGAAGGCCTTGCAGCCTATCGAGGATCGCAAGCTGGATGTAATTATGCAGAAGCTTTTGAATGCGTCTTTATGAGAGGTTAGGAAGATATGTATAAACTGTTTATTAAGCGGTTATTAGATATTATTATTTCTGGCCTGGCAATCATTATTTTGTCACCAATTTATTTGATTATTGCTATTATTGTAAGAATTCAAATGGGAAGTCCCGTGTTATTTGCACAGGATCGAATTGGTAAAGACGAAAAAATCTTTAAGCTATATAAATTTCGTTCCATGACAAATGAAACAGATGAAAAGGGAGAATTACTTCCAGAAAAACAAAGACTAACAAAGTTTGGCATTACACTAAGATCAACTTCATTGGACGAGCTTCCTGAATTATTTATGATTTTTAAAGGGGATATGTCAATTATTGGTCCTCGGCCACAACCTAAGTTTTATTTGCCATATTACGAAGAAGATGAAAGAGTAGCTCATAAAGTGAGAGGTGGGTTACTTCCTCCAGATAGTTTATGTGGCGAATGCCAATGTGATTGGGAAACGCAACTTGAATATGAAGTTTATTATGCCGAAAATGTTTCATTTATCTTAGATATTAAAGTGATTATTTATACTTTTATCATTTTATATAAGAGAATGAAAAATAACTATGGTGCTGATGATAGACCGATGTTGCATCAGTATCGTTCAAATAAAAAATTCACATCGGATGAAATCAATAAGTGGGCATCGATGGGAATTAAAATCAAGTGATGCTTATGGAGATATAAAACATGGACATGAATGAAATCAAAACACCTTATTATATTTTTTATGCAGATGAATTTATTGAAAATTATCATGATTTAGAAGATGCAATGAAATCTGTTTATAAAAATTATCAAATTGCCTATTCTTTTAAGACAAATTACACACCTGCCGTTTGTAGCCTTGTTAAAAGTCTAGGAGGCTATGCGGAAGTTGTATCCGACATGGAATACCAACTAGCCTTAAAAATTGGTTTTCCTCCAGAACACATTGTGTACAATGGTCCAGGCAAAGGGGAAATGTTAGAACATAGTCTTTTCAATGGCGGTCTACTTAATGTAGATAATATGCGAGAACTTGAAAAAGTGATTGATATTGTAAAAAGATATCCAAATAAAGAATTCGAAATAGGGGTAAGAGTCAATTTTGATATTGGCAATGGTCTTCATTCAAGATTTGGATTAGATATTGAAAATGATGATTTCAAAAATGCATTAAATAAAATCAAGCATATAGATAACCTTTCTCTTAGAGGATTGCATTTTCATATTAGTCGTGCCAGAGGATTGGAATCATGGAAAAACCGAATTATTGGAATGCTCAATTTAATAGATGAATATCAATTGGACAATCTTCAATATATAGATTTAGGTAGTGGAATGTATGGAAAGCTAGATCCAGAATTACAAGAACAGTTTGGACATACTCCAACATATGTAGATTATGCAAATGTTGTAGCGGGTGAAATGAGTAGCTTTTATGAAAATAGCATAAATAAACCAATGCTTATTACAGAGCCTGGAACTACGCTTGTATCAAAGTATTTTCATGTATTTATGAGTGTTTTGGATATAAAAGAGATAAGAAACAAATATTTTGCTTTGCTTGATGGCAGTTTTCATAACGTAGGTGAAATTTGCGGCCTGAAAAAGGTACCTATGAGAATTACAACAAGTAAAAATTCTACATCATATAATAATGTTGATTTTGTTGGATATACATGTTTAGAACAAGATGTGATTTATTCAGGATATAATGGAAAATTAGCCATAGGTGATATAGTTGAAATTTGTAACGTTGGAGGATATTCAATTGTAGATAAACCTCCATTTATTCATCCTGATATTCCAATTTATATGATAAAAAATAATGAGATTACATGTATAAAAAAAGAACAAACATTAAATGATATATTTGCACCTTATGTATTTGAGTAGAGGAGGAATTAATAATGAAACCTATTACTATTATGATGAGTGCTAGTGGATCACAATTTGCGCCAGGAATAATTAAATGTTTTAAAAACAATGGAGAAAGAGAAATCACATTTATTGGTGGTGATATGAGTTCTGATCCTACCAATAAATATTTAGTTGATAAATTTTATCAAGTTCCTGCTGCCAAAGATCCTAATTATGTGAATGCTATAATCGATATTTGTAAGAAAGAGAATGTAGATATTTTTATCCCGCAGATGTCTGCTGAACTACCAGTACTTTTAGAAAATATTGAAAGTTTTAAAGCTGAGAATATAAAAGTATCAATGACATTAAATGATAATTTGTATATTGCAAATAATAAGTTAAAGTTATTTGATTTTATGAGTAAAAATGAAATTCCTGTATCAAAATATACTGTAATAAAATCTATTGATGATTTTGATAGAGCTATTCAAGAAGTTGGTTATCCAGAAAAGCCAGTATGTATAAAACTAACTGAAAGCAGTGGAGCAAGAGGAGTAAGAATTATAGATTCAACTAAATCTAGATTTGATATTTTTGCTAATGAGAAACCGGATTCTTTTTTTATTTCTTATGAAGATATGAAAAAAACATTGCAAGAAGCGGATGTGTTTCCTGAAATTATGGTTATGGAATATTTATCAGGTGATGAATATGATGTGGACCTAATTGCTGATAATGGAAAAGTTCTATATATGGCAGGAAGAAGAAATCCGGTTATGGTAATGAGCATTACGCAGGAATCTATTCTTGAAAGAAATGATGAAGCATATAAAATTGCAAAAGAAGTAGTTGAAAAATTAAAACTTGATGGAAATATTGGTTTAGATTTTAAATTTGCAGAAGATGGAAGTTGTAGACTTTTAGAGATTAATCCTAGAATTGATGCAACAGTTTCAATATTTGCTGCAGGTGGTTTGAATTTGCCGTATCTACAAATTAAACATTTACTTGGTGAAACACTTCCAGATATTAATGTTCAATATGGTACAAGATTGAAAAGAAGATATTCGGAAATGTTTACTACTAAGAATGGTAAATTTTTGAGTTGGTAATAATGATGTATATGTCGAAGTAAAGAGGTAAAAATGAAAGTTCTGATTATTGGTGAAAATAGTTTTCTCGGTAATAATGTTAAACAATATCTAGAAAAAAGTAATGAATATGATGTAGATATTGTTGATTCTCACGAAGGTTGGAAAAAAGTTTCCTTTTCTAAGTATAGAGTTATAATCAATGTTAGTGCAATAGTACATAGATTTAATGAAATAGATGAATCTTTATATTATGAGGTGAATAGAGATTTAGCATTAGATTTAGCCAACAAAGCAAAAAAATCTGGTGTGAATCAATTTATTCAAATCTCGACTATGGGTGTGTTTGGTATTGAATTGGGAGAAGAACATGAAAAATTTGGATATCATCCGGGTACACCTTATGAACGTAGCAAATATGAGGCTGATATTAAACTTGAAGAATTGCGAACTTCTCAGTTTCATATATGCATTGTTAGACCGCCAATGATATATGGTAAAACAAATAAAGGCAATTTTCCAAAGTTGGAGAAATTTGCAGTGAAATCACCAATATTTCCTAAATATAGAAATCTTAGAGATTTCATCTATGTTGAAAATCTATGTGATTTTTTGAAATTTTCAATAGATAATGATTTGAATGAAAACACATATCCTAGAGATAGTCATAGAATCAGTACATATGAAATGGTTCAAAAAATTGCAAGTTGTAAACAAAAAAAAATAGTATTAACTAGAATTTTCAATCCATTTATTAGAATGATTTATAAAAGTAACCATACACTTCGCAGTGTTTTTGGTGATAATTACTGTACTATGCCGGTTTGTTCAAAAAATTGGAAATGTCCATACGAGTTTTCAACTGCACTTGAAAAAATATATAATGAAGATTGAAGAAAAGGAAGATAATAATGAAAAAAATAATTTTGTTTTCATGTAAAGATTATAATTTTTATAATTTTAGAAGTGAATTTATTTTGAAGTTGAAAAGTTTAGGATATGACGTTCTTCTTGTAAGTCCATACGGAGAAAAAATAGATTATTTTACGGAAAAAGGGATTAGATTTACAAACATTGATATAAATCGAAGAGGAATGAATGTAGTTGAGGAATTGAGGTTGTTAAGAGATATAAAGAAAATATTGATTGTAGAAAAGCCAGATTTAGTATTGACTTATAATGGAAAAACATCTTATTATCCAAGCTATTTATGCAAGAGGCTACATATACCTTACATTGTCAATAATGCAGGTGTTATGAAAGGAAATCCATTACTGATTGCCATAGTAGAATTATTATATAAAATTTCAGAGAATAGGGCTAATTGTATTATGTATCAAAACAGTTATGAAAGAGATTATACACAAGCTTTGCTTAAAAATAGAACTCATTATCGTCTTTTGCCTGGATCTGGTGTAGATCTAGAAAAATATCCGTATACAGAATATCCATATAATAATGGAAAAATAATTATAGATTATGTAGCAAGAATTGTAAGATTTAAAGGTATTGAAGAATATTTAGCATGTGCTAAGTATATAAAGGAAAAATATCCATTTACGGAATTTAGAATATTTGGTGATTATGATGACGAGCAATACAGACCAATTATTGATGAACTTCAGGAAAAAGGAATTGTAAATTATTATGGCGTTGTTAAGGATATGTATTCGAGGGTTGCAGAATCAAATTTGTGTATCCACGTAAGTGAATATGAAGGAATGACCAATACAATACTTGAACATAGTTCTGTAGGAAGACCTTGCATTGGATCTGCTGTTCCAGGAGTGATGGATGGAATTACGGATGGTGTTACGGGATATGTTTGCAATGTAAATGATGTTCAATCGCTGATAGAAAAGGTTGAACAGTTTCTTGAACTTTCATTTGAACAAAAAGAAAAGATGGGAAAAGAAGCCAGAAAAAAAATGGAAAGAGAATTTGATCGCAATATCGTAACAAAGATTTATTTAGAAGAGATTGCTTCTATTTTGGGTGATTAGAATTAAATAGGTATGTAGAGGATATACGAATCTGAAAGAAAATTGTTACAAATAATTACGGTGAAGAAATTAATAATATATTAGGAGTGAATAAAATGGCTAACATATTATATGCTGGTTTTTTTGCCTTACCAGATAAGGATGCAGCGGCTAATAGAGTTATCAATAACGCAAAAGCTTTTAGAGATGCGGGTAACACAGTCGTTTTTTTAGATGAGCAAAATAAACCGATTGAAAATGAACACAGTGTTGCAGGATTTCAGACTTGGTCCATTGAAAGACCTACAAATTTTTTTGGATTATTAAAAAAAATGACTAGTATTAAAAATATTGTTAATTTGGTCAATACAGTAAATAATATTGACATTATCATTGTTTATAATTATCCTGCAATCGCAATGTTAAAATTAATGTTTTACTGCAAAACTTCAAAAATTAAATTGGTTTCAGATTGCACTGAATGGTACTCTGGCAAAGATTACAGTTTTCCAATGAATATATTAAGTGCAGGAGATTCTTTATTAAGAATGAGCTACGTACAAAAAAAGCTTGATGGAATAATAGGTATTAGTAGTTATCTATGTGATTATTATTCTAAATGTAAAAATGTTATATTTGTACCACCACTTGTTGATAAATGTGAGTTTATTTGGAATCAAGATAAATTTGAATATAATCCAAATAAACTTAATTTAGTATATACTGGCAATCTTGGCAAAAGCAAAGAAGTTTTTTTGCCAATAATAGATGGTATTATAAATTCGAAAAACAAGGAAAATATTGTCCTAAGAATTGTAGGTGCTACTAAAGATCAATTCATTGAACTCTGTCCTAATGCTGAAGAAAAAATTAAAATTTTAGGAAATTCATTGATATTTTTAGGAAGAATAACACATGCTGAATCTTTAAAAGTACTAGTTTCTTCTGACTATTTAATTTTTTTTAGAGAAAATAATCGTGTTACAAAAGCTGGATTTTCTACAAAATTTGTTGAAGCTATATCTAGTGGAACTAAAGTGATAACTACAGACACTGGTGATATTAAATACTATATAAACAATATTAATTGTGGATATATTGTTGAGGATTACCATTCTTTATCGATTCTATTGGATAAAGATATTAATGAATTGAAACAGCAAAATGAATTGTATGATACAAATATATTTGATTATAAAAATTATGTTGAAGAATTTAGTAAATGGATTGATTGTGTTTTAAAACAGAATTAATAAAAACTACTTTAGTCAAAAATAGGAAAAGAGGATTGTTAAGTGTATATTTCAAAGAACAAATTAAAACAAACTTTTATAGCAATAATTATATGTGTCTTAGCTATAGCAAATGCTTCACCTAAACTATTATCTTTAGGAATAGAAAGACAAGTATATTTTAGTTTTCTGCTTTTTTGTTTTATCTTTTCTTTTTTCAAGTTACTTAAAGGCACTATGTTTAAGAAAATCTATTTACTAAATATTATTGTTGTAATATTAATGTTTATATTTCCTTTTATCAGTGCGGAAATTACATATGCAAATAGATATTTATTTTTATCAGGATTACTTTTGTATCCCATGTTATATGAAGCAACTAAAGAAACCAGAATTCCTTTTATAATTATAAAAATACTTTTAATTTGGTCTATTTATGTTTGTTTTCATACCATTGTTGTTTGTAATCAATTTTCATATGCATCAAGAATGGCTGATGTAAGTTTGTTGTATCAATCAATGGGAGTGGGTGGATATATGTTTATTTATGCAATTTCATTGGCTAGTGTTATATTGTTCTCGTATATTATAAATAATGATATAAAAGATAACAAAACAAAGCTTTTTTTAATAATATGGTTTATATATATATTAACTGTTTATAAATCTAATTTTATGACGGCCGTATTAGTTTCGATAATTGGTGCAGCATTAAGTATATTATTTAAAAGAACAACATTAAAAAACAAGGTTGTTCTAATTTTGGTTTTCATAATTTTTTTCATTTTTCTGATGGGTCCATGCCAAGAATTACTTGAAACCGTAATAACAAATATTTTACCTGAGTCTGGTCGTATTAGACAAATATTCTCTGGATCAGAGGGCGTTTTTCAAGCTATTTTTAATGAATTTATTAGTGATAGAATGCCAACAATTCAAACAAGTATAAATGCTATTAAAGAAAATTCTCTGTTCGGTATAATATTTAGTTCGAAAGAAATAAATATTGGAGAACATTCAACATTATTTGACACATTTGCTCTATGGGGAATTCCTATAGGTATATTTTATTTCATTTTAATATTTAAACCATTCTTTAATAATTTAAGAATTTGTAAATACGAGTATAGTATACCTATTTTAGTTTCATTTTTTGTACTTATGATATTTAACAATATTGAATGTACATCTGCTTTTATTATTAGTTATATTACTTTATTTTATCTAGATTATTGTAGTTGTAAACAAGGAGAGTCTATTCATGAAAAAAGAAAAATCTAAGGGTGATTTGCCCGTTATATTGATTGCTTTTAAAGAAGGAGGAGAAAATGGAGGGCCATATACTAGTCATAAGAGGATTTTAAATAGTATAAATTCAGATAAATATCAACTAAAGCCATTTTTTTTTCCTCGTTCTCGTGTAATATTCTCTCCTAAAGGGTTAAAAAATCTAGTTAAACAAATAAAAGCAGAAGATGCAGTAGGGATGCATATTGTAGGTTTGCAACTAGAGGGTTTTGTTGCAATGATTGTATGTAAATTGGCCAAAATTAAAATTCTTTTAGCAATCCATGGAAGTGAGGCTGAAACTACAAATTTAAATAGAATAAAAAAAAGTTTACTGTCAATCCTTGAATATTTTACTGTTAAAAATTCAGATATAGTTTATGGTGTGAGTGACTATGTATGTAATTGGCCTATTTGTGAATATTCAAAACATATGATAGGTACAATTTACAATTTACCTCCTTTAAAAAAAGATTGTTATTTAAAAAGTAATTTAAGGAAAGAACTAGGAATTAAAGATGATGAAGTCGTTGTAGTTTCAACTGGACGTATAGTTAAAGAAAAAGGTTTTGATATATTAACTGATGTTATTAGAAAATTCTCTTCTAAAGATAATTTATCTTTTATAATTGCAGGAGATGGTGATTACAAAAAAGAAATGGAATGTATCATTTCTAAATCAGAAATGAAAGAAAAAGTACATTTTTTAGGATATAGGAAAGATATCAATAATATTCTTTCTTCTTCTGACATTTTTATTATATGTACTAAACATGAAACGTTGTGTATGTCTCTTCAAGAAGCTGGAATCAATGGATTACCTCTAATAGCAACAAATGTTGGAGGTATACCTGAAGTTTTTGACGAATCATGTGGTTTCTTAATAGAAAATTTAGATATAGATGGTTTTGCTAATGCTTTAAAAACCTTAAAAGATAATAAAGATATGAGAGTACGAATGGGAATAAATGCGAAAAACAAGATAATGTCTGATTTTGATTCTAACGCAATACTTTCTAAATTAGATCAAGCATATTTGATGTTAATAGGCAAAAATAAATAACTAATATTTATTGCTTTATAAAATGTTAATAATTATCAAGAACTGAATTAAATTTAGTTTTTGATTATTTATTCGGAGGTTAATTGTGAAATATATTTTTAAAATATGTGGTGGAATAATATTACAAATAGACAGAATGTTAGATTACTGTAGAAAAGAATATAAGAAATCGAAGTTTAATGAATGTGGTGATGATGTATATATAGGCACTGGATGTATTTTCACTGAAAAAAATATAACTCTTGGAAATAAAGTATATATAGGTGCTAGATGTGTATTTCAATCAACATATGGAAAAATATACATCGGAAATCATATTATGTTTGGACCAGGCGTAAATATTCATGGAGGAAATCATAAAATAAGAGAGATTGGGCGTTTAATGGATGATGTATCATTAAAACAACAGGGGGATGATGGTATTATAACAATTGAAGATGATTGCTGGATAGGAGCAAATGCTGTTATTTTATCTAACGTTACAATTGGAAAAGGAAGCATAATTGGTAGTGGAAGTGTGGTAACTAAGGATGTACCTCCGTATAGTATTTATACTGGTGTAAATTCAGTAGTAATACGTCCAAGATTTGATATTGAAAATCAAACTAAACATATTGAAAAGCTCAAAGAGCGTTATGGAGATGATATTTAAATGATATATTACATAGGATATTACATAGATAATGAATATATTCATCAAATGAAAACTGTTGTTTCATCTATTTCTAAAATGAATTATATATCTTCGTTACTAGAAAATGAAGATTCTGTTACTCTTATCTCAAGAAGCTACTCAATTATTAATAAAATAATGTATTCGAGAGAGAAAAAAATAGGAGATTCTTCATATTTAATTAATTTTAAGTCGTATTGGTCTTTTGGTAGAATAACACAAAATTTAAATAGATTATATGTTAATAAACAACTAGAATCATTTTGTTTAAAGAATATAAAATCAACAGATGTTGTTGTAATATATCATTCAACGGATGATTTAAAATTAATAGAATTACTAAAACAAAAAATTGGTTGCAAAATAGTATTAGAAGTTGAAGAAATTTACGCAGATGTTACTAATGATAAAGATTTAAAATTAAGAGAACTTAAAGCTTTTGAAAATTGTGACGGATTTATTATTTCTGTGGAAGAACTTTATCAAGCTTTAAAAATAAAAAAACCTTATATTGTAATTAATGGGACATATAAGCCAGAATCACTTCGTGAAGTTAGTTTTGATGATACTAAGATTCATTGTATTTATGCAGGAACTTTTGATCAAACAAAAGGAGGAGCTTTGGCCGCAGTAAAAGCAGCTGAATTCTTGCCTAAAGAGTATCATGTGCATATACTTGGTTTTGGTACTGAAAAACAAGTTGAAAATATAAAAAATGAGATAAATAAAGTGCAAAATAAAGTAAATTGCATATTAACTTATGATGGTTTAAAAAGTGGGGATGAATACATCGAATTCTTACAAAAATGCCATATAGGTTTGTGTACACAGATTCCAGATGCAAAATATGTACAAACTTCATTTCCATCAAAAATTTTGGTTTACTTAGCAAATGGGTTGAGAGTGTTGTCGGTTTATATACCGGCAATTGCAAATTCAAAAGTTGGAAATCTTCTTTATTATTATAATGATCAAAATCCTCAAGTAATAGCACAAGCAATTAGAAATATTGATATTTCAAAACCATATAACAGTAGAAATGAATTAATCACAATAGATAATCTTGCTAAAAATGAAATTAAAGAATTGATAAGGAATGTGAAGAAATGAATTTTATCGAAAAACTAAAAATGAAGGATAATACTGGCATAATATATCGAAACACAGTATATGCTGGTTTAGTAAAATTTTTCTCTCTTTTTATTGCATTATTTACTACACCTGCTTATATGCATTATTTTAATAATGATGAAATATTAGGCGTATGGTTTACTATTTTATCTGTACTTGCATGGATACTGAATTGTGATATGGGAATAGGTAATGGTTTAAGAAATAATCTTGTTTATGCGATAAACGAAAAAAATTGGGATAAAGCAAAAAAGTACATTTCTTCCGCTTATTATTTTTTATCGGTATTAGGAATAGTGATTCTTCTAATTATTGTCGGATTAGGAAATTTGATTAGTTGGAATGTTGTTTTTAATATTTCATCAAAAATAATTTCAACTAGAATTATGAAAATAACAACTTTGATTGTTTTAGCATCTATTGTTTTACAATTTGTTTTAAGGTTAGTTACTTCAATATTATATGCTTTACAGGAAGCTTTTATTCCTGGTTTATTAAATTTGGCAACGAATCTAATTCTGTTATTATACGTTTTAATAGCTAATTATATTGGGGAAAATAATAATATTGTCTTTTTAGCTTTAATGTATTTATTTGCAGCGAATATTCCATTGCTAATCGCAACAATTTGGGTCTTTTCAAAAAAATTGCCAAATTCAAGACCATCCATATTTTATTATAAAAAGGAATATGCGTTTTCAATATTAAAAATAGGTGTTGCTTTTTTATGGTTACAACTAATATCTATGGTAGTAGACAATACAAATAATTATTTAATAACTTTATTTGTAGGAAATGCTGCAGTAGTAGAATTTCAAATCTACTACAAAATATTTAGTTTGCCAACAACTGTAGTTATGCTTTTGACAACATCCCTTTGGTCGACAATTACAAAAGCTAAGGCAGAAGGTGATTGGAAGTGGATTGCATCTAGCTATAAAAAATTTATTAAAATCTCATTAATTTTTACGTTAATGGAATTTCTAATGATTATACCATTACAATTGATTTTTAATATATGGTTAGGCGATAAAACAATAACAGTAAATTATGGTATAGCCTGTATCTTTGCTGTTTCTGGTTCAATAATGAGTTTAAGAACTATATTAGCTAATTATTCAAACGGATTATATGAAATTAGAATTCAAGGTATATACATGACATTTGGTGCTATTATTAATATCCCTTTGGCATATATTTTATCATGTTTGTTTGATAGTTATATCTCAATTGTTATAGCAAATGTTATTTCTATGTTACCTTATTGCATGGCACAAATGATTTGGTGCAAACGCAATATTCTAAATAAAGTAATTGTATAATAGGCTTTTAATTTAAATAGTTTTTTTATTCAAGAGTGTATGTTTATTGTATTAATTATATAAATATTATAAATAAGATATTGTTAAGTTTGAAAAGGAGAGTTTATTTATGAGTTTATTTAAAGACAAAACATTAATGATTACTGGAGGTACTGGTTCATTTGGTAATGCAGTACTAAATCGTTTTTTGGATACGGATATTGGAGAGATTCGTATCTTTTCGCGTGATGAGAAGAAACAAGATGATATGCGTCATGAATTTCAGGCAAAGATGCCTGAGGTTGCGGATAAGATTAAATTTTATATTGGTGATGTTCGTGATTTGCAATCTGTAAGAAACGCAATGCCTGGCGTGGATTATATCTTTCATGCGGCTGCTTTAAAACAAGTACCATCTTGTGAATTCTTTCCAATGGAGGCTGTTCGTACTAATGTTATTGGTACGGATAATGTATTAACGGCTGCGATTGAGTTTGGGGTAGAATCTGTAATTTGTTTAAGTACAGATAAGGCTGCTTATCCTATTAATGCGATGGGCATTACTAAGGCTATTGAAGAAAAGGTGGCTGTCGCTAAATCTAGAAATTCTGGTAAGACTAAGATTTGTTGTACACGTTATGGCAATGTAATGTGTTCACGTGGATCGGTTATTCCTTTATGGATTGATCAGATCAAGAATGGGAATCCTATTACTTTAACCGAGCCTAAAATGACTCGTTTTATTATGAGTTTAGAGGAGGCTGTTGATTTAGTATTATTTGCATTTGAACATGGAGAAAATGGAGATCTATTAATTCAAAAGGCCCCTGCTTGTACAATTCAAACACAGGCTGAGGCTGTATGTGAATTGTTTGGTGGTAAAAAAGAAGATATCAAGGTTATTGGTATTCGTCATGGGGAAAAGATGTATGAAACTTTATTGACGAACGAAGAGTGTGCCAAGGCTATTGATATGGGTAATTTCTATCGAGTACCGGCTGATAATCGTGGATTAAATTATGACAAATATTTCAAAGACGGAGATGAAAAACGTAATACATTAACTGAGTTTAATTCGGATAATACAAGAAGATTAAACTTAGAGGAAACAAAAGAAAAGATTGCCTCTTTATCTTATATTCAAGAAGAATTGAAGAAAATGGAAGATTAGTTATATGAAGATTTTAGTTACTGGTGCAAAGGGTATGGTCGGTACTGCTCTTTGTAATAACTTAAAGAATATTAGGGATGGTAAGAATCGTACACGTCCTAATTTAGTGATTGATGAGATTTATGAATATGATATTGATTCAACGAAAGAAGAGTTAGACTCATATTGTTCGTCATGTGATTTTGTATTTAACTTAGCTGGAGTGAATCGTCCTGAAAATCAAGAGGATTTTATGAAAGGAAACTTTGGATTTGCTTCACAACTTCTAGATACTCTAAAGAAACATAACAATAAGGCTGGTATTATGTTGTCTAGTAGTATACAGGCTACATTATCAGGTCGTTTTGGTGACAGTGAGTATGGTCGTAGTAAAAAGGCTGGAGAAGATTTATTCTTTGATTATGCCGATGAAACAGGTGCTCCTGTTTATGTATATCGTTTTCCAAATTTAATGGGTCATTCTAGACCTAGATATAATAGTGCCGTAAGTACTTTCTGTTATTGTGTTGCCAATGATGAAGAATTTACTGTAAATGATAGAAGTACAGAACTTGAATTATTATATATTGATGATCTTGTAGAAGGTATGTTTGATTTACTTGAAGGTAAAGAAAATCATTGTGAATTTTCTGGTGTTGAAACAGTTCTAAATGAATCTGGTCGTTATTGTTGTGTTCCGGTTACTCATAAAGTAACTCTTGGAGAAATTGTTGAATTATTAGAAGAATTTAAGAATCAACCTGTATCTTTAATGATGCCTAAAATGCCTGAGGGTTCTTTTGCAAAGAAATTATTTAGTTTATATTTAAGTTATTTACCTACAAGTAAGTTTAAATATGCGATGAAAATGAATTGTGATGATCGTGGATCATTTACTGAATTGGTACATACATTAGATTGTGGACAAGTATCCATTAATATTAGTAAACCTGGTATTACTAAGGGTCAGCATTGGCATAATAGTAAGTGGGAACAATTTATTGTGGTTGCAGGTCATGGATTGATTCAAGAAAGAAATATTAATACAGGTGAAACTGTTGAGTTTGAAGTAAGTGGAGATAAGATTGAAGCTATTTATATGATTCCAGGATGGACTCATAATATTATCAATTTATCTGAAACAGAAAACTTAGTAACTGTTATGACTTGTAATGAAATCTTTGATCCAAATCATCCAGATACTTTCTTTGAGAAGGTATAGGTATGAAGAATCTATATATTCTCGGTGCAGGTGGATTTGGTCATGTGATTAAAGATATGGCTGAACAAAGTGGTAAGTATACAAAGATATGTTTTTTAGATGATAACTCTGATGAAGCAGTTGGTAAATTAAGTGACCTACCTAAATTTATTGATTCAGACTCTTGTTTTTTTGTGGGATTAGGAAATAATTCTGTACGATTAGATTTAATTAATAAACTTCTTTGTTTAAATTGTGAAGTTATTTCTTTAATTCATCCAACTGCATATGTAAGTCCAACAGCTAAATTAGGAATTGGATGTTGCGTACTTCCAATGGCAGTCATTAATACGGACAGTGTTATTAAAGATGGTTGTATTATTAATTGTGGTGCTATAGTGGATCATAATTGTATAGTGAATGAAGGCGTTCATGTTTGTATGAATGCTGTAATTAAGGCTAACAATGAAATAGCTTCGTTAACTAAAGTTGAAGCTTGTCGTGTTGTAGAAAGAGGATAGAAAATGGCAGATTATAGTAATGTATGTTTTCAAAACAATGGTAAATTAAAACTATTGATTATTGTAGGGACTCGTCCTGAAATTATTCGTTTGGCTGCAGTAATCAACAAAACAAGAAAGTATTTTGCTGTAATTTTGGCACATACTGGTCAGAATTATGATTATAACTTAAATGGTGTTTTCTTCCATGATTTAGAATTGAAAGATCCAGAAGTATATTTAAATGCCGTAGGAAATGATTTAGGGGAAACTATGGGTAACATTATCTCTGAATCTTATAAATTAATGGCTGAAATTAAACCAGATGCAGTATTAGTATTAGGGGATACAAATAGTTGTTTAAGTGTAATTGGAGCTAAACGTTTACACATTCCAATCTTCCATATGGAAGCAGGGAATCGTTGTAAGGATGAATGTTTACCTGAAGAAACAAATCGTAGAATTGTAGATATTATTTCAGATGTAAACATGGCTTATTCTGAACATGCTAGAAGATATTTGGCAGATACAGGACTTCCAAAAGAAAGAACATATGTTACGGGTTCTCCAATGGCTGAAGTTTTACATAATAATTTAGCTAAAATTGAAGCGAGTGATATTCATACTCGATTAGGTCTTGAAAAAGGTAAATATATCTTATTAAGTGCGCATAGAGAAGAAAATATTGATACAGAAAAGAACTTCTTATCTTTATTTAATGCGATCAATCAAATGGCAGAAAAGTATGATATGCCAATTCTTTATTCTTGTCATCCAAGAAGTAAAAAGAGAATTGAAGCAACAGGTTTTAAATTAGATCCTAGAGTAATTCAACATGAACCTCTTGGATTCCATGATTATAACTGCCTTCAAATGAATGCATTCTGTGTTGTATCTGATAGTGGAACACTTCCAGAAGAGAGTAGTTTCTTTACAAGTGTAGGACATCCATTTCCAGCTGTATGTATTCGTACAAGTACAGAAAGACCAGAAGCCTTAGATAAAGGTGACTTTATTTTAGCTGGAATTGATAAAGATCATTTACTACAAGCAGTAGATGTAGCAGTAGAAATGAATAAGAACAATGATCTTGGTATACCAGTACCTGATTATGTGGATGAAAATGTAAGTGATAAGGTTGTTAAAATTATTCAATCATATACTGGTGTAATAGACAAAATGGTATGGAGAAAGTATTAATCTTTCTTCATACTTTATTATTATGATTAATGTTATTCTAGAAATAAATTATTTTTTAATTTTTTGTAGAATAATATTTAAAAAGGAGATATGTATGCGGATTAAATTACCATTATTAAATAATCAACAAATATATGTAGAGGATAAAAAATCTATAGTTTTAGTTGGTGCAAATGGATCTGGAAAAACTAGAATGAGTATTTGGATTGATGAGAATAATAGTGATTTAAACATTCACCGTATATCTGCTCAAAAATCGTTAAATATTCCAGAATTTGTCAGCCCATCTGAATTAGAAAATGCTAAAGAAAAATTTTTATATGGTACAGCAGGAATAGTTGATAAAAAAGTGTTACATACTATAGGCAAAAAAATAAATAGATGGAATGAGAAGCCAGAGACTCATCTTTTAACAGATTTTGATTATATGATGGAGTACTTATTCACTGAAAATTATGAGAAAAGTATTAAATATAGAGATCAGCACAAAGAAGGAAATTTAGATTTTGATAATGATACATTATTAGAGCAAATTAAAAATATATTTGAAAATGTAATAACCCATCGGAAGTTACAAATTGATGCGGGTAAGATTAGTGTTGTAAGTTCAGATGATGAAGATTTATATAATGCTAGCCAGATGAGTGATGGGGAAAGAGCAATTTTTCATTTTATAGGTGAAGTATTATGTGCTGAATCTAATAGTTTAATTATCGTTGATGAGCCAGAAAATCATTTACATGCTTCAATTTTAAAAAGATTATGGGATAATATAGAAAAATCTAGACCAGACTGTGTATTTTTATATATAACACATAATTTTGATTTTGCTATTTCAAGGGTTAATTCACAGATAATTTGGTTAAAATCGTATAAGAATAAAGAGTGGGATTATAAATTAATAAATGAAGATGAAAACACGGATGATAATTTAGATTGTTTGAAATTGGAATTGTTAGGTAGTAGACAAAATGTAATGTTTGTAGAAGGAACTAAAAATAACAGTTTTGATCAAAAGATATATTCAAGAATATATAGTGATTATAATGTATTATCACTTGAAAGTTGTAGTAATGTGATTCAAGCGGTTAAAACATATAACAATACTAATGATTTGCATCATATGAATGTAGTAGGAATAATAGATCGTGATCGGAGATCAGAAGAAGAGATTCTTAATCTTAAATCAGATAATATATATGTTCCAGACGTTGCTGAAGTAGAAAATCTATTTTTATTACCAGAAGTAATAGAAATAATGTGTAAAAAAGAGATTAAAGATTATAATGAGACATTGGAATTTGTAAAAGAAAACACTTTTAAGTTTTTGGGAGATCATGAGGAAGAGCAAGCAATTTTATTTGTCAAACATCAAGTAATGAATATAATTAATCAAAATGTGAATAAGAAACATAATACAATTGATTCTTTAAAAAGTGAAACACAAAATATATCGCAAAATATTAATATAGATGAAATATATAAAAAGGAAATAAAAAATATAGAAACAATAATCAAGGATAGGGACTATTTACTAGCATTAAAAACAATTAACAATAAAGGGTTATTAAATTTTACAAAATTACCGAGTGAATTTGGATGGAAAGCAGATTATTATCAGAATCAAGTTGTAAATATACTTTGCTATGATGATGAGTATGGTGATAGATTAAAAGAAATCTTTAAAAAATATATCAAAATAGGATAAATATTACTGGTATATAGACATGGAGGAAGTTTTATGAATGAAACTATTTTTGTTACAGGTGCATCAGGATTTATTGGATCCAATTTATGTAAAAGGATTTTAAATGAAGATTCTGAATGTAAGGTTATCGGTTTAGATAACATGAATGATTATTATGATGTGCGTATTAAGGAGGCTAGACTAAATGAATTGTCTGGTTATTCGAATTATACGTTTATTAAAGGAAACTTAGCTGATAAGGAATTAATTGATTCTATCTTTGATAAGTATCGTCCTAGTATTGTAGTTAACTTGGGTGCTCAGGCTGGTGTTCGTTATTCTATTACGAATCCAGATGCTTATATTGAAAGTAATATGTTGGGTTTCTACAATATTTTAGAGGCTTGTAGAAATTATCCAGTAGAACACTTAGTATATGCTTCTAGTAGTAGTGTATATGGATCGAATAAAAAGGTTCCTTATAGTACGGATGATAAGGTGGATAATCCAGTTAGTTTATATGCAGCAACAAAGAAGAGTAATGAGTTAATGGCTCATGCTTATGCTAAACTATACAATATTCCTAGTACTGGATTAAGATTCTTTACTGTATATGGTCCTGCTGGACGTCCAGACATGGCATACTTTGGATTTACAAATAAACTAGTGAATGGGGATACGATTAAGATTTTTAATTATGGTAATTGTAAACGTGACTTTACATATGTAGATGATATTGTAGAAGGTGTTATTCGTGTTATGAATAAAGCACCAGAAAAGAAGAATGGTGAGGATGGTCTTCCTATTCCACCTTATGCTATTTACAATATTGGTAATAGTAATCCAGAAAACTTATTAGATTTTGTACAGATCCTATCTGAAGAATTAGTAAGAGCTGGCGTATTGCCTGAAGATTATGATTTTGAAGCACACAAAGAATTAGTGGCTATGCAACCCGGAGATGTACCAGTAACATATGCGGATACGAGTGCTTTAGAAAGAGATTTTGGTTTTAAACCACATACGCCATTAAGAGAAGGCTTAAGAAAGTTTGCTGAGTGGTACAAAGAATTTTATATGACTAAATAGAAAAAGGGCTGCTGTTAGATAACAGCAGCCTTTTTGAGACTAGTCTCTTTTGAAGATGTCTCTTGTATAAACTTTATCTTTTACATCGTCCAGGCAGGAATCGTATCGATTAGCGATGATTGCCTGGCTTTTCTTTTTGAATTTATTTAAGTCATTCACAACTTCTGAGCCATAGAAGGTTTCGCCATTTTCTATTGTAGGTTCATAAATAATAACCGTAGCTCCCTTAGCTTTGATTCGTTTCATAACCCCTTGAATCGAAGACTGTCTAAAGTTATCTGAATTGGATTTCATCGTTAAACGATATACACCAATAACTTTTTCTCCTTCTTTACATGGATCCCAAGTACTATTGGCTTCATAAGCACCTGCAATTTCTAAGACTCTATCTGCAATGTAGTCTTTTCTTGTTCGGTTACTTTCTACAATAGCGGAAATCATATTTTGTGGAACATCGTTAAAGTTGGCAAGAAGTTGTTTGGTGTCCTTTGGTAAACAATAACCTCCATATCCAAAAGAAGGATTGTTGTAGTGAGTACCAATACGTGGATCTAAACATACACCATCAATAATCTCTTCGGTATTTAATCCCTTTGATTCAGCATATGTATCTAATTCGTTGAAATAAGAAACACGTAAAGCTAAATAAGTATTCGCAAATAACTTAACAGCTTCAGCTTCCGTGAATCCCATAAATAAAGTATCAATGTTTTCTTTGATAGCACCTTGTTGAAGCAAGCTTGCGAATGTATGTGCTTTATCCTTTGATTCTTCATCACAAGAAACAATGATTCTAGAAGGATACAAGTTATCGTATAAAGCCTTGCTTTCTCTTAAGAATTCAGGACTAAAGATAATATTCTTTGTATTGTATTTCTTTCTTACAGAAGCAGTATATCCAACTGGAATCGTTGATTTAATAACCATGGTTGCATTTGGATTTACTTTAAGAACTAATTCAATGACAGATTCAACTGCAGAACAGTCAAAGAAGTTTTTCTTGCTGTCGTAGTTAGTTGGTGCAGCAATAACGACAAAATCTGCATTCTTATAAGCATTTTCTCCATCTAAAGTCGCAACTAAATCCAAATCTTTTTCAGCCAAATACTTTTCAATGTATTCATCTTGAATAGGGGATTTACGTTGGTTAATTAAATTTACTTTTTCTTGAATAATATCTACTGCCGTTACATGGTTGTGTTGTGACAATAAAGTCGCAATAGATAAACCAACATAACCCGTTCCAGCTACAGCTACATTATATTTCTTATCTAAAACCGGTTTTTCAGAAGCAGTTCTTTCTTCTTCAAATAAATCTGTGACTTCAAAATGAAGCACTTCTGCAATCGCTTCTAGTTGCTCAATCGAAGGCATGTAGTCACAACTCTCTAGTCGACTAATCATTGCACGATTAATACCTGTTAATTCAGCAAGCTTTGTTTGTGTGATCTTGCATTCTTTTCTTTTGCTGGTGATAGTATCAGCCATTTTCTTCATAGATAATTTTTTCATGTTTTTCTCCAAACATTATAATTTCATTAATTTTCTAATAATTATTAGAAAGCACTACAATAATAGCTATTTTAAATAACAATGTCAATTACATTATATAAAGATTTATTAAAATCTACGATAAATGTTATTTGTGATAACAAAGCAATCGCGTTTATGAGCTCAAAGAACATAATCCACTAAACAGAGCCACCCATTACATGGCTTAGAGCCATATAATCTGTTAAAAGACCTTGAAAATACAGGAGATTGTACATTGGCTCTATCTCGTGGATTGAGTGTCTCTGAGTGCGTGGAATACTCAGAATAATAAAAAAATACTGGCCTAGTTATACTGGGCCAGTACCTGTTTTATGCGGATTCTGTGTCTTTGATTTGTTGGACAACGATCTTTTTGATCTTCCATTGATTGCCTTGTTGTACTAAGGTACATTGTTCGGCATGTGCTTTTGTATCTAGGTTTTCTACGGCTTGAGAATAGGCTGAGAATAAGTCGACTAACATATTGCTTAAAATATCATAGGCTTGTTCTTGACTGGTTACCTGGTTGAGTTGTTCTTCATATTTTGGGGCCACACTGTTTTCAATGGCGTTGGTATCAATATTCTGGAAGTCATTGACATCAAAGCCTTTGACTTTTACGGTCAGGACAATGCTCTTATCTTTTTTGATTTCGGTACGAACAATGGAATACTTCTTTACATAGGTCTTCATAGCTGTCTGCATAAATGCATTGGCTGAATCATTGATGGTTGTTTTTTGTTGGTCGGATAAAGTATCTTCGCCAAAGGAATTTTCTAATCCACTAATGGATGCAGATATGGCACTTAAACCATTGCCGTCTTCGACATCATCGGTATATAGCGTTTGGGCTTTGGTGAAATCTCCAGCTTGAAGATCTTTATAATATTGGTTAACAACTTGCGTGGCTTCTTTTGTGCTATCGGAACTACAAGCACTAATGCCTAGAATTAAGCTGAATACCAGAAAAATAGAACAGATTCTTTTCATAGTTTCCCCCTTTCTTTCTCATCTTTTTTTCTTTATTTTAGCATATGTGAAAAAGCTTTGCTATAATGTTCATACTATGAAATACAGTGTATGTTTACTTGCAGCTGGTAAAGGAACAAGAATGCAGCTGCCATACAATAAAGTTTTTCATGAATTAAAAGCTGGAAGTACTTTATTGGATGCAAGTTTAAATCTCTTTCAATCAGATCCGGATTGTCTACAAATCTGTTTGATGTATGCCCTAGAAGATAGAGAATACATGCAAGAACGCTATCAAGGTCAAGCTAAGGTAGAGTTACATGTTGGTGGGAAAACCCGTCAGGAAAGTGCGGGAATCGGGTTACGAAGTGTAACCTGCGATTATGTTATGATCCATGATGCAGCCCGCCCTTTTGTCAGTAAGGCCCAAATTGCCGCTTTAAAGGAAACCCTGGAGACCGAAGATGCGTGCTTATTAATGGTACCAAGTGTAGATACCGTAAAGATTGTGGAAAATGGCTATGTCTGTCAAACCCCAGAAAGAAGCAATGTCTACAATGCCCAGACCCCACAATGTTTTAAAACCGAATTGATTCGCGCTTGTTATGAAAAGTCCTTTAAGGAAGGGCGTATGGCAACCGATGATGCCCAACTAGTTGAATGGTATTCTTCAGTGCCTATTAAAGTTGTTGAATCAGATCGTTCAAATAAGAAAATTACGTTACCACAAGATTTGGATTAGGAGAATGTCATGAAATACTCGACTTTATTATTTGATGTCTATGAAAAAGAAGAGAGTTTGAAACAAACTACCCAAGTACTCGAAGCAGATACCAATTGTTGCCAGATTGTTGTTGCATGTAGACAAGAAGACTTATGGAAGTATGCCATCAAGCCCACTTCTAAAACCATGTATGTAGCTATGCTGGAAGAAAAGTATCCTTCTTTATTAAATGCCTTAAAGGCCATTGTCAGTGAAAACGTATTGATTTTTGACTTAGAAAAAGAAAGCAGTCTTGAGGATATCCCCATGATCTTAGAAGCTTTAGAAAAAGCGCCGGCCGTACATAAGGGCAATTGCTGCGGTTTTGATACGCGTTTGATCTTATTTACCTTACAAAAGGCTTTAGAAGAACAATTGGATCTGCATGCTTATTTGGATGCCATTCAGACCTATGCAGATAGTCCCGTTGTAGAGTTATAAAGATGTAGGCGCCTACATCTTTTTTTTCGTGGCAGAATCATTGTTTTTTACTAGGGGGTTGGAGTAGAATGTTTGATATGAAATGTAAGATTCATAAGCACACCAACATCAAAACTGGGTTAACGAAAGAAGAAGTTTTAAAATCCAAACCCAATGTCTATATTGATCAAAATACCCGAACCGTAGGCCAGATCATTAAAGAAAATTCCATTACACTATTTAATGGGATTAACGTTGTACTCGCTATAATGGTGGCTCTAACGGGTTCCTTTCGTAACATGCTTTTTATTGGTTTAGTTGTCATTAATACTGTGATTGGAATTATCCAGGAATTACGTTCGAAGAAAGTCTTAGACAACCTGGCTTTATTGAACCAACAAAAAGCTAAAGTTTTGCGAGATGGCAAAGTCGTGCAATTACCCGTTGAACAAATTGTAAAGAACGACATTCTCTATTTATCCAGTGGCGATCAAGTCTGTGTGGATGCTGTTTGTGTGGATGGAAGTGTAGAATGTAATGAATCCATTCTAACTGGAGAAAGTGATTCGGTAGAAAAACGCTTTGGGGATACCTTGATGTCCGGAAGCTTTGTGGTTTCTGGAAAAGCCAAAGTCCAAGTTGTCCAAGTCGGAAAAGATACCTATTCCCATGCCATCCTGGAAAGTGCCAAACGGGAAAAACAATATCCTTCGGAATTACGTGACAGTATTGATGCGATTATTCGTTTTTGTACCATTGTTTTGATTCCTACGGGTGCGACCCTTTTTATTAAACAAATGATGGATGCCCAAACCCCATGGCGGGATGCTGTACTAGCTACAGTTGCTGCTGTCATTGGCATGATTCCGGAAGGCTTAGTCCTTTTAACCAGTACGGCTCTAGCTTTAGGTGCCGTAAAATTAGCCCGTAAAAAAGTCTTGATTCAAGAATTGTATTGTATTGAAACCCTGGCACGAGTGGATACTCTGTGCCTGGATAAAACGGGAACCATTACCCAAGGATCTATGAAAGTCGTTCTAACGGATGGACTAGGTATTAGTTCGGATGAAGAGATTCAATATATCTTATCACGAATGTATACGGCTTTAGACGATGACAATAGTACGGCTCAAGCCATTCGTGCCTATGCTGGAAAAGGCGATGGCACTTGTGTGCGAACCATTCCTTTCTCCAGTGCCAGAAAAGCCAGTGGTGTCGTCTTTGAAGGGGAAAAAGCTTATATTACCGGTGCTTATCAATTTGTTTGCAGTCAGAAACAACCTTGGTTAGAATCAAGAATTCAAGAATATGCCAAACAAGGGATGCGTGTTTTGGTTTTAGCACGTGGTTCGATCATAGGAAATACTTTAAAGGGGAATCATGAAGTCATTGGTTTGATTTGTATCCAAGATGTCTTACGACCTAATATTCGTCGAACTCTATCGTATTTTTATAAACAAGATGTGGATGTCAAAATCATTTCTGGGGATGATCCAAGAACCGTTGCGGCGATTGCCGCCAAAGCCGGTGTTCGAGGAAAAGCCATAGATATGACGACGGTTAAAGATATTGACCAAGCCGTACAAAATTATTCCATCTTTGGTCGAGTTACTCCGGAACAGAAAAAACAAATGGTTCTTGCCTTAAAAGACCAAGGCCATACCGTTGCGATGACCGGGGATGGTGTCAATGATGTCATGGCTCTAAAAGAAGCGGATTGTTCGATTGCGATGGGTAGTGGTAGTGAAGCTACTAAGAGTGTAGCCAGCCTGGTTTTATTAAAAGACCAGTTTAAAGCGATGCCTGCCATTCTTCGTGAAGGAAGAATTGTGATTAATAATATCCAAAGAAGTGCTTCCTTGTTCTTAGTTAAGACAATGTTCTCTTTTGGTTTAGCTTTATTCTCGATTTTCTGGTTATCGGGCTATCCTTTTAAGCCAATTCAATTATCCATGGTCTCTTTACTAGGTACTGGATTACCGGGCTTTATCTTGACCTTAGAGCCGAATGAAGAAAGAGTCCAGGGGCATTTCCTATGGCATGTCTTTGGTCGGGCGTTTCCAGGGGCTTTCATGGTTATTCTATCGGTTGCGGTTTGTAACTTATTCCGTATTCCTTTGGCAATGAGTGATGCTCAGTTCTCTACGATTTGTACCATTGTTGCCAGCTGGACGTCTTTATCGGTTTTATATACGGTCTGTGTACCAATGACTAAACTACGTAAGATCTTAATGGTTTGTATGTTAGCGGGCTTTGTGATCGGGCTTTCTTTATTCCATGGTCTTTTGTATTTGGTGTCTTTATCTTTCTGGCAAATCATCTACTTATTGTGCAATATGGCTATTATTCCAGATATCTTATTGATTGCACGTAACTTAGTAGATCGTACCATTTTAAAAAGGAAATAATTCTTTCTTTGAGGAAATCACCTTGCCTTTTGGTTAGGTGGTTTTTTATTGGATACTGCCGACTTTTTTTCGGCAATTCTATCAAAAATGTGATAAAATTTATGAAAATAAAGGGGTTACATTATGGAAAGAAATGCAGGGGTCTTATGCCCGCTATTTAGTACACCAGGTAACCAAGGGATTGGAGACTTAGGTGCAAAAACATTAAAATTTATTGATTGTATTGCGGACGCTGGTTTTAAAATCTGGCAGATTTTACCGATTCAGCGCAGTGGCAGTACACATTCTCCGTATCAAACCTTATCTAGTTTTGCCGGAGATCCTATATATATTAATATTGATCGTTTATGTGAAATGGGTTTATTAACCCAGAGTTCGATTGTCAACTGCAACAAATTTAAAAACTTTGTAGATTATGATGAGGTTCGTGCTTTTAAAGAAACCTATTTTCGTCGTGCCTTCCGGGCTTTTAAAAAGAATTTTTCTCAGTATCAAAGAGAATTTCATGCCTTTGAACAAGAAGCGTTTTGGTTGGCTAACTGGTCCTTATTTGCGCTATTTACTAAACTCCATGATAATCGACCATGGCGCCAATGGGATAGTGAATACCGGGATTGGTTCTATGATCCAAGTGGCGTGGATCTAACCGACCAACAAGAAGAGATCTTCTATATTAAATTCCTGCAATTTATCTTCTATAAACAATTGGATGAAGTGATTACCTATGCGCATAAAAAAGGCGTAAAGATTATGGGGGATATTCCTTTTTATGTGGATCTGGATAGTGCGGATGTTTGGAGTGATCGTCCGGATTTTATGATTGATCGCAATGGCGAACCCGAATTCATTGCCGGTTGTCCACCGGATTATTTTTCTGAAGACGGACAACGCTGGGGCATGCCAACCTATAATTTCCGCCATATGAAAACGAATAAATATCGTTTCTGGCGCCAACGCATGGACTGGATGAATCGATGTTTTGACATGGTACGCATTGATCATTTCCGAGCCTTTGTAAATTACTGGAAGATTCCTGCTTCTTGTCCAACCGCTAAAGAAGGCGTTTGGGTAGACAGTCCAGGCGAAGAAATCCTACGTTATGTGACCCAAGAAAATCCTACAATGGAACTTGTTGCAGAAGATTTAGGCGATGATTTAGGTCAAGCCATCTTTGACTTAGAAGAAGAATTCTCCATTCCGGGTATTCAAGTACAGTTGTTTGAAATGGAAACCAAGGAACTGCGCCAGGAAAAGAAAGAAAATGTCGTCTTGTATTCTGGTACCCATGATAATGAAACGATTATGGAAGCTTATCAAGGCTATACCAACAATAAGCGCATTAGCTTACGTCGCTTCTTTAAGAAACAAGGCTATACTTGTCGTAACTTTAATGAAATGGTCTGCCAGTATCTTCTAGACAGTAAGGCCAATACGGTAATCTTACCTATCTGGGATATTTGTGGCTATAAGGCAGAAGCCCGCATTAATACGCCAGGAACCCTTTCGTCAAAAAACTGGACTTGGAAACTCAAGGATTTCAAGACTTTCCCAAAAGATCTAGAAAAAGCCAAACATTGGATACAAACCGCAAATCGTTAAAGTCAACCCCACTTCTGGTGGGGTTTATTTGTGTCAAAATTTCTAAAATTGACACTTTTCTTAAGTGCAATCGGTCAAAAAGTGTCAGTTTGATACAAAATGGCCTTTAAAAGCCTAAAAATGTGTCAAAATATCGAATTTTGACACAAAATAGGCTAAAAACATGTGCGAAAGTGTCAAAATTTAAAATTCTGACATTTTTTATGTTAAAATGAGACAAATAAAGTCAGGAGGTCAACAAAATGAAACCTTTTCATGCGAATTTGTATCCCGTTAATTACAAAATGGATAAAGACTTATTACGGCTTTTGTCACAGGCAAACGCAAAATATACAGAGTATAAAGTGAAACTACAGTCTTTGGATTTTGATTCAAAATATTTTTTAGATTCTATCTTGTTGAGTGAGAGCTTAAAATCAACACAAATTGAAGGAACACAGATATCGCAAGATGAAATGTATTATTTGAAGTACATGGATGAAACAGATGACAACAAAGAAATTCAAAATCTGAAGAAAACCGTGGAATATGCCTATGAAAAGATTCAAGATGGAAAAGATATTGATTTTGAATTAGTGAATACAATGCATAAGTTATTGCTGGATAGTGTTCGCGGATTTCAAAAAAAGCCAGGGTCAATTCGAACAACGCAGAATTGGATAGGACCAAAAGGCGCAGGTATAGAGAATGCAATCTTTATTCCTCCAGCACCGGAATATGTACATGGTTTATTAGAGAACTTATATGCATATATGAATGATCCGTTTATTGATCCGTATTTAATCAATTTGGCATTGTCACATGCACAATTTGAAACAATTCATGCCTATTCGGATGGAAATGGGCGACTTGGTAGAGCTCTGATACCTATTCAAATGGCACGATTTGAACAAGATAAGCCGATTCTATATATGTCAGAAATCTTAGAATTGTATAAACCAGCTTATCAATACAATCTAATGGAAAGCCGTAAAGGCAATTATTTGGGATACATTAAGTTTTTTCTTCAGTGTGTTGTGGATCAATGCAATAGTTTTATTTATAAGATGAACGAAATCGATCGAATTTATAAGGAAGATATGAAAAAAATGGAATCCATTCATAGTTCTACCTTATATAAAATTATGCCTATTATTCTTTCACAAGTTGTTTTCACAAAAAGAGAATTAGAAGATATGACAGGATTGTCTAAGTCTACGATTCATCGTACGATTCAGAAAATGGAAGAATTAAATGTAGTTGCGTATGATGGCTTGGCAAGGAAAAAGAGTTATCGTTATACACGTGTATATAATGTGTTTGTAGGCAAGAACAATTACTAAAGAAAACGTTGCTGAATGCAGCGTTTTTTGTTTCTCCATAGAAAAAGAGATAGACCTAAATCGGTCAATCTCTTGTCCTCTATTTTGTGATCACATAGGAATGGTGGATAAAAAATAGTTTTACCGCAGAAGTTGACATTTGCTTAATGATTGAATGATTACTTTAATCTGTAATAACAGGTTCCTTTACCTTTGTGCTGCATATCTTATGCGCATAAAAAGGGCAGGATGGTAAGGACCATCCTGCAAATGCTTAGATTTCTTTTCCAGTTAATAAATGATACGCTTCTTTGTATTTTGCAATGGTTTTATCAATAATCTCTTGCGGTAAATTGTAGTCGCTATCAGGATTGGCTTTTAACCAGTCACGGACAAATTGTTTGTCAAAAGACGGTTGGCTTTGTCCAGGTTTATAGCCATCTAATGGCCAGAAGCGTGAACTATCAGGAGTCAACATTTCATCGGCTAAGACAACGTTTCCGTTTTCATCAAGACCAAACTCAAACTTGGTATCCGCAATGATAATTCCACGACTTAGGGCATAATCCGCACAAGCTTTATAAAGTGCAAGCGTTGCCTCTTTGATCTTCGTTGCATATTCTTGCCCATGACCAGGGAATTGTTTCTCTAAGACATCAATACTCTTTTCAAAGCTGATGTTCTCATCGTGGTCCCCGATTTCGGCCTTGGTACTTGGGGTGTAGATTGGTTCAGGTAATTTATCGCATTCCTGTAAACCTTGGGGTAATTGAATTCCACAAACGGTTCCATCTTTTTGATAACTTGCCCATCCACTTCCGGTAATATAGCCACGTACAATGCATTCGATTGGAAGCATTTCGAGTTTCTTTACCAACATCGAATTTCCAATAAATTGTTCTTGTTGGAAAAATTCAGGCATGTCTTTGTTGTCAACAGAAATCATATGATTTGGTACGATATCTTTTGTGTAGTCAAACCAAAATTTTGACATCTGTGTTAAAACGGTTCCTTTTTTCGTTACCTTGTTTTTCAAAATCACATCAAAGGCACTAATACGATCGGTAGCGACCATAATTAATGAGTCTTTGTTGTCGTAAATCTCACGAACTTTTCCTTCTTTCATAGGTTTAAATTCTTGCATGATGTTATCCTCCTAGCACGAAATAATCATAGCGAAATCAACGCAAAAAAGCTATAAAAAATTCGTTGAAAATTTTACGCAAATTTTAGCCAAAAAAGCTTGTTTGAATATCTATGATAAGCTATAATGAATCAGCGTTTAATTAACTAAACAAAAAGTTTCTTTAATAAAACAAGCGAGGCAGATATGGAGATTGGTGAGAAATTAAAAGAATTACGCTTAAAAAAAGATTTAACCTTGTCTGAGCTGGCCAGCCGTTCGGAAGTAACCAAAGGTTTTCTATCCCAGTTGGAAAGGGATCTGACAAGCCCGAATGTTTCGACATTAGAAAATATTCTGGAAGCTTTAGGTACAAATCTACAAGACTTTTTTTCGGAACAACCCGAAGAACAAATTGTTTTTGGCAAAGACGATTTCTTTGTGGATGAAAGGGACTATGCCCAAGTGCAATGGATTGTCCCCAATGCCCAAAAGAATCAAATGGAGCCCCTGCTTTTAACCCTCCATCCCCATCAGAAAACCCAAGTTGTGGAAAGCCATGGAGGCCAGGAATTCGGCTATGTTCTAAAAGGGCGAATCCGCTTAGTTTGTGGCAGTCAAAGCTATCTTGTAAAAGCTAAAGAAACCTTTTATTTATCGCGTGCCAAAACGCACTATTTAGAAAATTGTACGCAACAAGAAGCCGTTGTGCTATGGGTATCAAATCCACCCGTTTTTTAGGAGAGAAATATGGAAGAGAAGAAAAAGATTATTCAGTTTCGTCACATTGTGAAGAACTTTGAAGACCAAGTTGTATTAAAAGGCATCGATTTGGATATCTATGAAAATGAATTTGTCACCCTTTTGGGACCCAGTGGTTGTGGAAAAACGACCCTTTTGCGTATTTTAGCCGGGTTTCTCGAACCCAGCGAAGGAGAAGTCATCTTTAATGGCCAAGACATTAAAAGTCTTCCCCCTTATAAAAGAGAATTAAATACCGTCTTTCAAAAATATGCCCTCTTTCCGCATATGAACGTCTATGACAACATTGCCTATGGATTGAAAATTCAAAAGATTTCTAAAGATATCATCGATCAAAAAGTCATGCGAATGTTGAAATTAATTGGACTAGAAGGCTATGAAAAAAGAGATGTCACCCTTTTATCTGGTGGCCAGCAACAACGTGTAGCCATTGCCCGTGCCCTGGCCAATGAACCACGCGTCCTTTTACTCGATGAACCACTAAGTGCCCTGGATTTAAAACTGCGCAAAGAAATGCAGTATGAACTAAAAAATATCCAACAAGAAGTCGGCATTACCTTTATCTTTGTCACCCATGACCAAGAAGAAGCCCTAACGATGTCCGATAAGATCGTCGTTATGAAAGATGGCCAGATCCAACAGCTCGGTACTCCAGAAGAAATCTACAATGAACCTGCCAACCGCTATGTCGCTGAATTCATTGGTGAATCCAACATTATTCCTGGTCGTATGATCCAAGATAAAAAAGTCAAATTCGATGACATTGTCTTTGACTGCGTCGATGTCGGCTTTAAAGAAAATGAGCCAGTCGATGTCATTATTCGTCCGGAAGATATCGATATTGTCGATGTCAAAGATGGAAAGATGACCGGTGAAGTAGAAAGTGTCCTCTTTAAAGGTGTGCATTATGAAATCATGGTCGAAACCGTACCCGGAACTTCGGTTACGGTGAATATGCATGTACGCAGTATCAATGAAGTAGCCAGTGCCGATGGCAAAGAGAAGATCTCTGCCAATGACTTCTATCTGGACTTAGAAGATATGGAAGACATTGACGATAAAGAAATCATTGCCCGTGCCGATGCCCAAGCCTGGAATCCAGAAACCGATGAATTGATTTCCATCAATCGTATCGAAACCGATTTAAAACGGGAAATTGGGGAGTATTCTGTGACCTTTGAAACCAGCGAACATACGTCGATCAGCCGTAAGATCTGGGTTGTCGACCAACATGTTACCGAAAATAAAAAAGCCAATGAAGCGATGAGTGCTTTCAGTTTCTTTAAGACTGCGGATGAAATCAAAGAATCCCAAACTCTAGATACCGATCTAAAAACCTGGGCCAATGCGCAAGCTTGGAAACTGGATGATGAAGATGCAGATATCGACTTATATGTTGACTATGACTTTGATCCTGATCAAATCACGGAAGGCATTTATCCCGTCACATTCTCAACAACGGGACGTGAATTTAAGATTCATACCACCGATTTTGTGGAAGAAGGTAAACAAGTCGGCTTGACTTTCTTCCCTGAAGATATTCATGTCATGGAGAAGATGGGCTTCTAATGAAAAAGTTTCGTCAATTAGTCATTCCGTATTTAATTTGGAGCATATTGATGTTGTTGGTGCCGATGCTTCTAATTGCAGTGTACTCACTGATGAAAGAAGGCAACAGCGTTGTTCCGGTTAAATTGACCTTTTCTCACTATGTGCGCTTTTTTACCGACCCAGATTTCTTATTGATTCTATGGCGCTCTTTAGTGATTGCCTTAAAGACAACCATCATCTGTTTGCTTTTAGGCTATCCTATTGCCTATTTTATTAGCCGTAGTTCTAAACAGGTTCAAAACCTCTTGGTTTTAGGTATAACCCTACCTATGTGGATCAATATGTTGGTACGAACCTATGCCTGGATCGGACTTTTATCCAAAGATGGTTTGATTGCTTCACTCTTAGGCATCTTTGGGATTCATACCGAACTTCTATATACCGAAGGTGCGGTTTTATTAGGCATGGTTTATAACTTTTTACCTTTTATGATTCTACAGATTCATACCTCATTGACCAAGATGGATAAAAGCTTGATTGAAGCTAGTTCCGATTTGGGGGCTAATAAGGTTCAAACCTTTATTCGGGTGGTTTTCCCCTTATCTTTAAGTGGGGTTGTCAGTGGCATTACCTTAGTTTTCTTACCCGCGGTATCCAGCTTCTTCATCCCTAAATTATTAGGAGGTGGCCAGTTCTTCTTGATTGGAAATGTGATTGAAAATCAATTCATTACCGTAGGAGAATGGAACTTTGGTTCAGCCATCAGTATGATTATGGCTGTCATCATGATGCTTTTGATGATGTTGGTACGTAGAATTGAGAAAAAAGGGGCTAGTGCGGAGGATCGTCTATGAAAAAAGAACGTCGCTGGTTCGGTCGGTCCTTAATGACCTTAACTTTGATTTTCTTTTATTTACCGATCGTCTTTATGGTGGTCTTCTCCTTTAATAAAAGTAAATCATTAACGCACTTTACCGGTTTTTCGATGCGCTGGTATCAAACCATGTTAAAAAGCCATGGCATGATGTCCAGTCTATATATCACGATTATTGTAGCGATTTTAGCTACCTTGATTTCAACTATTATTGGAACTATTACCGCTATTGGTCTATCCCAATCCGGAAAACGGATGCGGGCCTTTATTACCCATGTCGATGATTTTCCATTGATGAATCCGGATATTGTAACGGCTATTGGTTTGATGTTGTTGTTTATTACTTTGAATGTACAAAAAGGTTTTGTGACTTTATTACTGGCCCATATTGCCTTTTGTATTCCGTATGTGATTTTATCCGTCATGCCGCGGATTCGGGCACTAGATCCTAACTTAGCCGATGCGGCTATGGATCTTGGAGCTACGCCATTTCAAGCCATTGTTCAAGTCATTGTTCCGGAAATTATGCCCGGCATTATTTCTGGTGCTTTGATTGCCTTTACAATGTCTTTTGATGACTTTATCATCTCCTACTTTGTGACCGGAGGTGGGGTAAAGAATCTAAGCATCATGGTCTATACGATGTCTAAACGTGTCAATCCAAGTGTCAATGCGATTTCAACCGTAGTTGTCGTATTAATTACCTTGATCTTAATTGGTATGAATGTCTTGCCAATGTTGCGTAAGAAAAGTGCTTCTTTAGAAATGCGTCCGCATCGCAAAGGACCAAAAATTGTTGTGGCATTGTTGGTGGTTTGTGCTTTAGTTTTCTCTTTATTTGGTATGCACAAAATGGGTGACCAACCATATGCTGGCCAAACCTTACATCTGTATTTACCTGGCGAATATATCAATGATGAAGTGGTTTCCCGCTTTGAAGATCAAACCGGGGCTAGTGTTGTCATTGATAACTTTGATTCGAATGAACAGATGTATATTAAAGTGGCCAATGGGGAAAGCTATGACTTATTGATTCCAAGTGACTACATGATTCAACGTTTGATTCAAGAAGGTTACTTGCAGAAACTCGATCAAAAAGCTTTGAAACAAACTTTTGCCCAGATCAATCCAGCCATCTTAGATTTGGCCTATGATCCTAATAATGCCTACAGTGTGCCATATTTCTGGGGCAGTGTAGGAATCAGCTATGATAAACGAAAAGTCTCGCAAGCAGACTTAGAACGGGAAGGCTTTAACATCTTCTTGGATCCAAAATATAAAGGCGATATCTATCTCTATGATTCGGAAAGAGATTCGCTCATGATGGCTTTAAAAGCGTTAGGTTATTCGATGAATACCGAAAATGAACAAGAGCTCAATGATGCGTATCATTGGCTGGAGGCTTGTGTAAAAACGATGAATCCAGAAATTGTTACTGATGAGATCATCGACAATATGGCTCAAGCGCGTAAGGCTCTTGGCTTGATTTATTCCGGTGATGGAGCTTATGTCAGCAGTGAAAATCGCAATATGGGCTTCTTTATGCCAAACGAAGGAACGAACATCTGGACCGATGCGATGGTCATTCCGAAAAATGCCAAAAATGTGCCTTTGGCACTAGAATTTATGAAGTTTATTATTCAAGAAGCCAATGCGAAAGATAACTCCGAATATGTAGGTTATACTTCCCCAAACGAAAAGGTCGAAGAAGAGTTATCCCAAACAACCTTTAAAGGTATCAGTGCTTATACTCCACGTACCGGTTATGCAAAAGATGAGGTTTTCGGGTATAATGAGACAGCACGTAAAATCATTGCGACGTTATGGTCACGTGTAAAAGTCGTCGCAAGTAATGCAGAATAGAGGCGTTTTAAATGAAAGATGAAGAAGTTATACAAGCTGCCCGTGGCAATATGGGACCCTTATGTAAATCATGTCCTGTATGTAACGGAAAAGCTTGTGGCAATACGATGCCAGGCCCAGGTGCCAAAGGCAGTGGACTTGGAGCCATTCGTAATTATGAGGCCTGGCAAAAGCTGTATGTGAATATGGATACTTTAACCGAAAATGTCGAAGCGGATACGACTTGTACCCTCTTTGGCAAAACCTTCCGTTTACCCGTATTTGCCGGTCCCGTAGGACATGTGGATCTCCATTATGGGGATAAATACGACGATGTCAGCTACAATGACATCTTGATTCCGGCTTGTAAAGAAGCGGGTATTGCCGCTTTTACGGGGGACGGCATGAAGCCTTTAACCATGGAAGCAGCTACCCAGGCCATTGCCGAAAATGATGGCATTGGGATTCCTACCATTAAACCATGGGGCAAAGAAACTTTCTTAGAAAAATTTGCCTTAGTCCAAAAGAGTCATGCCTTTGCGGTAGCGATGGATGTCGATGCATCGGGTCTACCTTTCTTAAAAGGCATTGTTCCACCTGCTGGAAGAAAGACCGAAGCGGAATTGAAAGAGATTATTTCCTTAGCTGATGTACCCTTTATTGTCAAAGGGATTATGACGGTAAAAGGGGCCATCAAGGCTCGAAATGCCGGAGCAGCTGCCATTGTCGTTAGTAACCATGGTGGTCGAGTATTAGATGGCGTACCAGCCAGCGCAACAGTCTTACCAGAAATTGTGGAAGCCGTGGGAAAAGATATGAAGATCTTTGTCGATGGCGGTATTCGTAGTGGTACGGATATCTTTAAAGCCTTGGCCCTTGGTGCTGATGCAGTATTGATTGCCCGTCCTTTTGTCAACCGCATCTATGGAGCCCAAGAAGAAGGTGTGCAAGTATATGTAGATCGTCTTCAATCGGAACTCAAAGATACGATGGAAATGTGTGGGGCAAAAGATCTTGCGTCCATCACAAGTGATATGATTCGTAAAAGCACAGACTAGAAATTAGTCTGTGCTTTGACTATAATGAGGCCATGGAAACACTTGAAAAATTAATTGCGGCTCTTTATGCCGAACCAAGCAATGAAAACAATAAAGCCATTCTTATTTACTTAAGAAAACTCTGTAAAAAGAATCAAACGATTCTCATCCCGGTGCAAGAAGATCGACCACTACGTTTGACGATGGAACAAGGGGATAATGTCTATGTTGCTTTTACCAATCTGAAAGAAAAAGAATTGGGTCCCAGCTGTGAAGTGAAAGAAGAAAGCTTAGCAGAAATCCTACGTCTCAGTAATGTCAGTGAAGCGGTTAGTGGATTGAGTATCAATCCTTGGGGTCAGTCTTATTATTTGCCAAAAGTCTATTGTGAAATGATTTTAGATGATAAGAATCTGGAAAGTGAAATCAAAATCGTTCAAGGCGATATCACCACTTTTACGGGAGATTGTATTGTCAATGCTGCCAATGCGTCTTTACTTGGTGGCGGTGGGGTAGATGGGGCAATCCATCGGAAAGCTGGACCACAACTCTTGGAAGAATGTCGCAATCTTCATGGCTGCAAAACTGGGCAAGCCAAAATTACCCAAGGCTATCAATTACCGGCAAGATATGTCATTCATACCGTTGGCCCAATCTATTCGGGCAAACATGAAGACAGCCATGCCTTACGGGATTGTTACTGGAATAGTTTGACCTTAGCTAAACAATATGACATTCATTCCATTGCCTTTCCGGCGATTTCCTGCGGCGTTTATGGCTATCCTTTAAAAGAAGCCGTACCAATTGTCTTAAAAACCGTTGCAGACTGGCTGGATCAAAATAAAGACTATACGATGCATGTTTGTTTCTATTGTTTCGATGCAGAAACCAAAGCCATCTATGACCAATGTACGCATATGGAATAAAGAAAAGCCTTGTAGAAAATTTCTACAAGGTTCTTTTTTTATTCCCCATCATGGACAAGTTGATTGAACTTGGAAGCAACTTCGGTACTTCCAATGATGGAAATGTTGTTTTCAAAAATCACATCATCGATTTTATGTTCCTTACAATAATCGGCAAGATTGATATTGGTACAACGGAAATCGGTGATATATACGGTTTTATAATGATCGACTAAGAATGGGGCAAAGCTATTGCCAAAAGATTCTTTGACTAATAAAACGGATTTACCTTTTTCCTTTTTCGGATTTTTAATGATGGCTAATGGTTTATCCCCACCGATGAAACAATAATACCCTGATCCTTCAGACCAGTCACTGACATCGGTGATGACATGATACGGAACTTTGTTTCCGTCATTATCCCAATAGACCATGTCATTGGTTGCGTGTGGGATATAGGCATCGACATAATCGGGATGGTTTTCCATTTCGGAAAGATGTAATTCATCATAGGCTGTACCTAAGAATGGTTCAAAGCGTTTCTTTTCAAAACCACTGAGTTTTTCTGGCTTCCAACCTTTTTCTTTACATAAAGCCTTATAGGCTTGATAGGCCCCTAGAGCGGTCCAATGGTGGTCGGTTCTAAAGTACAAGTATTTGTCTTTATTCTTTTCAATATTTGAATAGGCATCAATACCTGTTACATTTTTATAGTTCTTGTAGTAATAATCGATGGCTTGTTTCATATCTGATCCACCCAGTTTTTTTAGCTCTTTATCCGGAAGCACAACCGAATTGTTGGGAACTAATAAGGAATAGACTTTAGAAGTTCCTTTGACTTTAGAGGCAAAATGATTGAGTGATTGAATATAGATGTCGGCTGAATCTTTAACGAAATAATAGACACTGTAGGCGGCCCCATCTTTGACATACAAGTTCGATAAAATCTGATTCTGCATATCTTGGTCAAAGGAATAGTTCTTAGGTACATCCACAGTCTTTACCTTTTTATTGACCTTTTCTTTGGTAGGAATTTGATCGGCCTGCTTACTGGTTCCGACAACCATGGTCTTTTGGGCAATGCCATAGTGGTTTTTCATCTTCTGAGCTACGCCGACTAAGGTATCACGCATTGGGAAGGTATCCGAATACCAAGTGGAAACCTCACTAAAGTATTTCCCGTCTAAGAAAGTTGATACGCTAAATTTAGGAAAAGCTGTCAATTTTCTTTTTTCCAAAGTACTGGTTGTAGGACGGGCAAAGATCATGGCACCGGTTAAACAGCCGGTAACCATTAAGCATAGACATAAAACAACGGAACATAATCTTGTGAGAATGGTAAATTTTTTCTTTTGTTTCATGATTGCCTCCTAAAATTGAAAATATAAGAATGGATTGTAGCTGTTGCCTAATAAAGAAAGTACGGAAATAAACAGCAGTACAACGGGCATGATTCCATCAAATATCGAATAAATAGCACTAATTGTATCGTTTGTCTGAGCTTTAGTTTCCACCTTTTTCTTTACGATCTTTCCGAGATTCGTACATGCGACAATCGAGAAGATCAAGAAGAAGATATTGCTGAAAAGAACGGTTTTGACATTCATGCCATAGAAGCCATTCGAACCAATGCCAAAGAGTCCAAGTAAGACAGCTTTTAACTGGGCTAGATCCGAATATTTAAAGATGATCCAGCCAAAGAATATGACAAGTAGCGTATAGATATGTTTACAGTTCTCTGGCATGCGATCCTTGATATAAAACTTCTCTAATAATAAGAAACAGAAATAATAGAGTCCCCAGAAAATATAATTCCAGCTGGCTCCATGCCACATACCGGTTAAAAACCAGACGACAAACATATTGCGAACCCATTTTTTTGTAGTGCAGCGATTGCCACCAAGGGGGATATAGACATAATCTCTAAAGAAGGTACTTAAAGAGATATGCCATCTACGCCAAAAATCTTGGACGCTTTTGGCAATATAGGGATAGTTGAAGTTCTCTAAATAGTGAAAGCCAATCATCCGTCCCATACCAATTGCCATATCCGAATAAGCAGAGAAATCTAAGTAGATCTGCAACATGTAACAAAGCATGGCCAGCCAGATACCTAAAGCCGATTGACTGTGGATGCCCTTTAATCCCCCAGGCAATAAGGTATCGGTAATAGAAGCACAGGAATTGGCAAGAATGGCTTTTTTGGCCAAGCCGATGCTGAAGCGACGGAAGCCATAGAATACATCACTGAATAAGACTTTCCGATGGTCAATTTCGTTTTGTACGGTTTCATACCGAACGATGGGACCGGCAATACATTGATGAAATAAACTGGAATACAAGAGTAATTTCCAATAATCGCTTTGTGGCTCTACTTCGTTTCGGTATACATCAACGACATAGGATAGTAATTGGAAAGTATAAAAGGAAATACCAATTGGTAATACAATCGTAGGAATTTTAGCTGGCCAATGAATAAAGAATTGTAAATTACTTAAAAAGAAACCCGTATATTTAAAAATGCCTAATAAGCCTAATAGACCAATACAGGCAAGAAGCAAATATCTTTTCGGATTCTGTTCTGTGGCAATCTTTTGGGCAAAATACCAACTGATAAAGGTTTCTAACATTAGTAATAATAAATACTTCGGTCCACCCCAGGCATAAAAGATTAAACTGGAAATGAGTAAAACGAGATTCTTTTTGTCTTTTGGTGCAAAAAAATAGATAAAAAGATGCGGCGTAAAAAACGCAAATAGAAATAATAAGCTTGAAAAAACCACAATAATCTTCCTTCCCCTTGTTCTTAATGAACATGTAATATTTTAGCATAATTTTCAGAAAATGATTTGATTTTACAAACCTATTGAAAAATGGATTTTCGCCAATCATCGGGAAAAAATTCCGCCAATCGTCGGAAAAATTTCCCGCCAATCATCGGAAAAATATTCCGCCAATCGTCGGAAAAGCGATGCAAAGAGCTTACAATTGTCAAAAAACCGTACTTTTTGATTAAAATTTCGTAAAATTTTTGGGGGTATAGAAAATGGCTTTTTATTAGCAATTTTTGTACACTCTATTTCGAAAAAAATCTAAATAGATATTGATAAGTGACAGACTTTCTTGTATAGTCTATTTAGAAATATTTCTAAGTAGAAGGTAAGTAGAATGTTTGAAAAAACGTTTAAAGCGTTAAAAGCCCAGGTACGAAGAGATATTCTTACCCTTTTAAAAAAAGGTAAGATGTCGGCTGGTGAAATTGCCAATCATTTTGATATGACCCAGGCAACGATTTCGTATCATTTATCTTTATTGAAAGAAGCTGGCTTGATTCGCGAACAAAAAGAAAAAAACTATATTTTTTATGAATTAAACACATCGGTATTTGAAGAGATGTTGTGTTATTTTCAATCATTTGTAGGAGGGGATTCCGATGAAGAAAAATAAATGGTTTCTATTTAGTCTGGTATTATTTTTTATTCCTTTAGCTTTGAATTTGATTTTTTATTCGCAATTGCCAGATACCATAGCGGTGCATTTTGATATCAATGGAAATCCAGATGGATTTATGTCTAAGCCATGGGCTTTATTTGGGATACTAGCTTTTCTTGTTGGCATGCATGTATTCTGTTGTGTCTCTACTTTGAATGATCCCAAGAAGAATAATATTCCCGACTTTATCTTACGTATCATTTTGATGATTTGTCCGGTTACGGCCATTATCATAACGGGCATCATAGTGAGCTATAGTCTGGGCTATCCGATGAATACGAATGTTTGGGTTGGTGGCATTTTAGGCTTTCTATTTATTTTATTGGGAAACTATCTGCCCAAAGTCCAAAAGAATTATACGGTTGGTATTAAAACTCCATGGTCTTTGGATTCAGAAGAAAACTGGAATCGCAGTAATCGCCTAGGCGGCTATTGTCTTGTGGTATCCGGCTTTATCTTTATCTTTGGAGCTTTTTTCCATCAGATCATGTGGGGTATTATTTTCGTGATTGCCTCAAGTATTCTTGTGCTGGTCTATAGTTTTTACTTACATAAAAAAGGAATTTAAGAAGACATTCGTGTCTTCTTTTTTTGCGAAAATAAACTATGTTATAATTTTTTCACTGTGAGGAAAATTATGGAAGAAAAATTATTAGAACAGATTTCCCAAGACTTAAAAATTGGGTTAAATCAAGTCACAAATACGATGGAATTATTGGAGCAAGGAAGTACGGTTCCTTTCATTGCCCGCTATCGAAAAGAAAGAACCCATGGATTAGATGAAGAACAAATTCGTTTGATTCAAGAACAATATGCATATCAGGAAAACTTAGAAAAACGCAAAGAAGAAGTCCTGCATCGCATTGAAACCTTAGGCCATTTAACCGAGGATCTAAAACTTCAGATCATGCATTGTACCAAGCTTGTTGAAGTGGAAGAAATCTATCGCCCCTATAAACAAAAGAAGAAAACCCGCGCTTCAATCGCAAAGGAAAAAGGTTTAGAACCCCTGGCTAACACGATTGCCTCTTGTCCGCGATATTTTGATGCCAAAGAGATTCAAAAATATCTCAATGACCAAGTTAAAACGATTGATGAAGCTCTGCAAGGTGCTCAAGATATTTTGGCTCAACGCGTCAGTGAAAATGAAAAAGTGCGTAATAAAGTCTTTGATTCGATGTTGAATCATGGCTTCATCAAAACCCAGGAAAAGAAAGAGCACAATGACCAACAAAAAGTCTATCGCATGTATTACGACTATTCGGAAAAAGTCACAACTCTGGCAAGTCATCGCATCATGGCCATTGATCGTGGAGAAAAAGAAAAAGTTCTTTCCGTACACATCGAATCCAATGAAGACTACTTAATGAATTGGACCAAACGGAATTTGATTCGTTATCCCAATAGCCCCAGTGCCAATTATTATGCCCTGGCCATTGAAGATGGATTAAAACGTTTAGTGATTCCCAGCGTAGAGCGAAGCATTCGCTGCCAACTCAGCGAAAAAGCCCAACAACAGAGTATGGATATCTTTTCGATGAACCTTGAAAAACTTTTATTGCAGGCACCGATGAAAAATAAGATCATTATGGGCTTTGACCCAGCTTTTCGTACGGGATGTAAGTTAGCTATTATCAATGAACAAGGTAGAAACCTTCATGTCGATGTGATTTATCCGCATCCACCCAAACCAAAGAAATTAGAAGCGGAAAAAACGCTCGTTTCCCTATGCCAACAATATCATGTCAATATTATTGCGATTGGCAATGGAACCGCATCGCGAGAAAGTGAAGCCTTTGTAGCCCAAACCATTCAAAAGTATGGACTCGATGTAGCCTATACCATTGTTTCCGAAGCCGGAGCCAGTGTCTATAGTGCCAGTAAGCTTGCGATTGAAGAATTCCCAGATCTGCATGTCGAACAACGTAGTGCCATTTCCATTGCGCGACGCTTACTTGATCCTTTATCCGAACTGATTAAAATTGATCCGCAATCCATTGGCGTTGGTCAATACCAACACGATTTGCCACAAAAACAACTAAAAGAACGCTTGGACTTTGTGGTTGATAAGAGTGTGAACTTAGTCGGTGTCAATGTGAATACGGCCAGTCCTACGCTTTTAAAACATATATCCGGCTTAAATGCGACAACCGCACAAAACATTGTCGACTATCGCCAAGAAAATGGGGATATTACCAGTCGTTCCCAAATTAAAAAAGTGAAGAAATTAGGCCCGAAAGCCTTTGAACAATGTGCTGGGTTCTTACGTGTAGAAAATGGCAAAGAACCTTTGGATCGTACTGGCATTCACCCCGAATCGTATGGCATTGCCAAGGCCATTCTAGCGCATTTAGATATCCAAAGTTCTGATTTAGGCAGCCAGAACGTGCAAGCGAAAGTCAAACAAGTTGATGCCCAAGAACTGGCTAAAGAGCTAGGTAGTGATGCCTATACCGTAGCAGATATTCTCACCGCCTTTGCCCAACCACTACGCGATTACAGAGACCAGAAAGAAGGACCGCTTTTACGCAAAGATGTCTTAGAGATGGAAGATCTCCATATTGGTCAGGAACTGGAAGGAACAGTGCGCAATGTGGTTGATTTTGGTGCCTTTGTCGACATTGGTTTACATGAAGATGGGCTAGTCCATATCTCAAAAATGGCCGATCATCGCATCAAACACCCAAGTGAAATCGTTGCGGTAGGGGATATTGTGAAAGTCTGGGTGTATAAGATTGACCAAGAGAAACAAAAAGTTCAATTATCTTTAGTTCCTATGAACGGGCGTTCATGATAAAATACGATTGCGAAAAAGGAGAATCCAGTATGTTTGATGAAATTCATGAAGAGTGTGGTGTATTTGGTGCTTATCAAGTCGAAAATGCATCATCCATTACGTATTATGGTTTGCATTCCTTACAACATCGAGGTCAAGAATCGAGTGGTATTGCCGTATCCGATGGCCAGACCATTCAGGTCCAAAAAGGTCCGGGTTTGACCATTGATGTCTTTAAACGAGAAGATCTTGAATCCTTAAAAGGAAATTGTGCAATTGGGCATGTCCGGTATAGTACGGCTGGGGGACAAGAGTTGGAAAATATTCAACCCATTGTATCTCGTGGCCATGCCGGAAGTATTGGAATTGCCCATAATGGACAAATTGATAACGACAAAGAATTACGCTTAGAATTAGAAAATCAAGGATGTATTTTTCAAGGTACCGCAGATAGTGAAGTCATTCTTCATTTGATAATGAAACAAACTGGAACTTTACTAGAACGGATTCAAAAAGCGGCAGCGAAAATCGATGGAGCCTTTTCTTTTATTGTGATGAATGAAGAAAAAATGTATGCCTGTCGGGATAAATATGGCCTGCGCCCTTTAAGTTATGCTTCGTATGGGGATGGCTATGTCATTTCCAGTGAAACCTGTGCCTTTGAAGTCATGGGTATCTATGAACATGTCGATTTAAAACCCGGCGAAATCGTAGAGTTTAATAAAGGCCTGGTTAAACATTTTGCGTATACCCAAGATACCTCACATCATATGTGTTCGATGGAATATATTTACTTTGCCCGTCCCGACAGTGAAATCGAAGGGATCAATGTGCATGCCTATCGGAAAGAAACGGGTGTGATCTTAGCTAGAAATGATGAAGATCTAGAAGCTGATATTGTCATCGGGGTACCGGATTCCAGCTTATCGGCTGCCATTGGTTATGCCGAACAATCCGGTCTTCCTTTAGAAACCGGTTTAGTGAAAAACCGCTATGTCGGAAGAACCTTTATTCAACCAACCCAGGAATTACGTGATCGTGGGGTACGGATGAAGTTAAGCCCAGTTGAAAGTGTGGTACAAGGCAAACGCGTTGTGATGATTGATGACTCTATTGTGCGCGGAACCACATCACGACGAATCGTTCGTCTATTAAAAGAATCCGGGGCCAAAGAAGTACATGTACGGATTGCTTCTCCAGTCTTCATGTATCCTTGTTTCTATGGGGTCGATACCTCAACCCGCAAAGAATTGATTGGGGCTCGTTTATCGGTTAAAGAAATTGAAGACTATATCGAAGCCGATTCTTTAAAGTATTTAAGCGTTGATGAAATCAAAGAAGCCGCTCATGGTTTAGGCTTATGTTGCGCTTGTTTTGATGGAAAATATTGCTCAGATTTATACTCATATAAGAAACAATTAGAGGAAGATGTATCTGAATAGACACTGTGTATTCAAATAGATACAATATCTTTAGTAAGGAGGAAGTCTTTATGGTAGAAAAAATTAACACCGAAAAATTTGATACATTAATGGCCGAAAAAGGTGTAGTAATCGCAGATTTCTCGGCAACTTGGTGTGGACCTTGTAAGATGTTGGCCCCTGTTTTAGAACAAGTCGCATCGCAATTTGAAGGAAAATGTAAATTTGTGAATGTGGATGTTGATGAATCCAGTGACTTAGCCCAAAGATTTGGCATTATGGCCGTTCCTACAGTTATCGCTTTTAAAGATGGCCAACAAGTGAATGCGTTCTCTGGCTATCAAGGTCAACCACAAGTTGTGGCATTTGTCGAAAACGTACTATAAGCCTTCAAAACTCTCCGATTGGGGAGTTTTTTTTCTTGGCATAGAAAAATATACAGACCGTGGTATAATGTTCCGAGATGACACATGAGGGGGATTTTGTGTCGTTAAACGGGATAGAATTGGATTGTATTAGGAGACCAATTATATGAAGGGCGTAATTTTTGATTTTAATGGAACCTTATTTTTTGATAATCCCAAACATGTTATGGCATGGTCTAAGATTTCCGAAATGATTCGCGGACGCGGCATTTCTTCGGAAGAACTTCATACCAAATGTAACGGGGTCACCAATAAAAAAATCATAGAGTATTTATTTAATGGTTCTTGTACCCAACGGGAAGCCGAAGCGTATTCCCAAATGAAAGAAAAACTCTATCGCGAGTATTGTCAGGCAGATACGGAAACCTTCCATTTAGTAAAAGGAGCCGAAGCATATTTTAATGCACTAAAAGAGAAAGGCATCCCTTTCACAATCGCAAGTGCTTCCATTAAAGAAAATATCGATTTCTTTGTGAAATCTTTTCACCTGGATCAATGGATCAATCCTGAAATGATCGTATACGATGATGGAAGTTATGAAGATAAAGTAGCTATGTACCAACAAGCCGCTAAGAACATTGCTGTTCCATTAAAAGACTGTATGATCTTTGAAGATGCCATCAGTGGCATTCAATGCGCTTATACAGCTGGATGCAGAAATATTGTCATAGTGGATTCGTCGGGTAAAGCGAATGAATTGCGTCATTTACCTGGTGTAGTAAACGAAATTCAAGACTTTGAACATCTTGTTTGACGCACGATCCACTCAAGTAAAATAGAAACAATTTGATCTTGTTGATAAGAACTTAGTGGCTGACCTTTGGGAATATGGTGCCATTTTTCTAGACACCCTCTGCAACAACACCCCGTTGCGTGCTGAGCTAGAAAGATTGGATGGCCATGCATCGGGGTTTGTTTCCCGTCGTTTTTCGGCGCAGCAAGACTAAGGCGTTCTTTAATGAAGGCATGGGCATGTTCATCGATTTTGTCCCAGCCTTTTTCATTAAGGTACGCTTTTTCTTTTTTGCGTAAGGTAAAAGAAGAACGAAATGTAGAATGGGCTAAGCGGTTAAATAAAGCTTGATGCGGATAATAGTCAATCTGGGCTTTTAGGGCTTGCGAATGTTGCAAATCACTTGGAATCGTATAGCTTTTTCCATCTTTGATGAAAACGGGACCCGTTGATAGAAAAAGAAAGAGACAGTGATGTTGGATACATTGTTTACGAATCGACAGGACCCAGTTATAGTCACAAAAAGGTAGCGCCCCTGCGACAAAGACGGCATCGATGGAATCAAAACATATTTCTTGAATCGGTTTATCACTGCTTAAATGAAGTATCATATTTGTATTCTATCATGATACAATAAGGCCATGAAAAAGATTCTAGCGCTTCTATTTTGCAGCTTTTTTCTTTTGGGTTGTCAAAATGATGCCAAAACTTGCCAAACGCTTGTGGAAAATTATTGTCAGACGATGCAAAAAGGCGAAGTCCAAAAAGCTAATACCTATTTGAAACAAGCCCAACCATCCAATATCGATCAAATGGCCAAAGAAGCTGGGTATACGGGAAAAATCAAAGCGTATTTTGTGAAGTATATGAAACATGTCATTGGCAAACAATGGGATTCGTATCAAGTCAGTGATGTATCCCAAGGTAAAGACTTCTATTTAGTTACAGTACGTGCTAAAGGTATTTCGGCCAAAGCCTACCAAGAAAGTGGACAGGATACATTTACGGAAGCCTTTCAAGCTAAACTACAAGCCAATCCCAATAATAAAGCAAAACTATTTAAAGACTATTATTTACAGCTTGAAAAAGAAGCCAATCAATTACCTTTAGTCAAAAGGCAAGTTATCTTTACTTGCCGGCAAGTCAAAGGGGAATGGAAGATTACTTCCATTGATTTGGATTAAGACTTAATGCAGGTTAAGTCTTTTTATTTGTCTTTAGACAAAGCCAGCGATATGTTTGATCCAAAGAAGATAAAATTTGCGACAATTCCCTGGGAAGAACTAGAAAAAGAATTTCCCGGATTTTCTAAAAGTGAGGCTTTTCGCCAGGCGGAAGCATATATTTGGGAAAAAGAAATTAGCGAACTATTTGCCGAAGGAGTTAAAGAAGCGTTTTTAGAAGGCTATGTGCAAGGGTTTCTAAAAAGTGCAGAAGAAAGCAGGAAAAAGGCTATTCGAACTATGTGGATGGATCATTCCACAAAACAAATTGCGAAAATCCTTGGTGTATCTTTGGAACAAGAGCAGATATATTTAAACTAAATCGCACAAGAAAAGCGGAACTCTTATTGAGCTCCGCTTGTACTGATTTCAGCAGGTTTATGTAAGATATACATGAATTGTTCGCCGGTAATGGTTTCTTTTTCATAAAGGTATTTGGCAAGTTCATGAAGTTTGGCTAAGTTGTCTTTTAAGATCTGAACGGCTTCATCATGGGCTTGCTGGATCAAAGTGATAACTTCTTGATCTACTCTGGCAGCTGTTTCTGGTGAACAAGCTAAAGAAGTATCGCCACCTAAATATTGGTTGTTTACGGTTTCGAGTGCCGTCATGCCAAAGGTTGGGCTCATTCCAAAACGGGTAATCATTGCACGTGCTAATTTAGTCGCTTGTTCGATATCGTTGGAAGCACCTGATGTATAGGAATTAAAGATGATTTCTTCGGCAGCACGACCAGCGGTATAGGTAACGATCTTGGCATACAATTCATCACGCGATAAGAGATTTTGTTCATCTTCTTCGACTTGCATCGTATAACCTAAGGCACCTTTTGTACGTGGGATAATCGTAATCTTATGTACCGGTGCAGTATTCTTTGATTTGGCCGCAACAAGGGCATGACCAATTTCATGGTAGGCAACAATTAATTTCTCTTTTGGTGAAATCACAGCGCCTTTCTTTTGTTCACCGGCAATAACAATTTCAATGGCTTCTTCTAAATCTTTTTGTACGACTTGTTTCCGTCCATCACGAATCGCTAACAAGGCTCCTTCGTTGATGATATTGGCAAGATCAGCTCCACTGCTACCCGCTGCCGCTCTAGCTACGACATTAAAATCAATATCGGGCGAATGTTTAATCTTTTTGGCATGGAGTTTTAAAATGGCTTCACGACCTGCTAAGTCGGGTAATTCTACCGGAATTCGACGGTCAAATCGACCAGGTCTGGTTAAGGCAGGGTCTAGGATTTCCGGACGGTTGGTAGCAGCTAGTAAGACTACACCTTTGGAGCCATCAAATCCATCCATTTCCGCTAATAACTGGTTTAAGGTTTGTTCACGTTCATCGTTTCCACCCATTGAACCAGCGCCATCTCGACGTTTACCGATGGTATCAATTTCATCAATGAAGACAATACATGGAGCTTTTTCCCGGGCTTGTTTAAATAGATCCCGGACTTTTGCGGCACCTCGTCCGACAAACATTTCCACAAATTCGGAACCAGAAATGGAGAAGAAAGGTACTCCAGCTTCTCCGGCTACGGCTTTAGCCAGCAGGGTTTTACCGGTTCCTGGTGGGCCGACTAATAAAGCACCTTTTGGCATGGTGGCACCGATTTCGGTATATTTTTTTGGATTGTTTAAGAAATCGACAATTTCCACTAAGTTGTCTTTGGCTTCTTGTTGGCCGGCTACATCTTTAAAGGTAATACCGGTTTTCTTTCCTTCATAAACTTTCGCATTGGATTTGCCAAGGTTTCCAAAACCTCCGAAACCGCCAAAACCATTGCCTGCATCATTTCCTCCTGGGGTAAAGGTAAAGGTTGAATCACCACCCATTTTATCCTGGAACTTTTTCATCGTTCTTCGCATTAACCAGGAAATAAAGAAGAGTGGCAATAAGAAAGAAATTAAAAAGTAGATAAAAGGATTATCTAAAATGGAAGATTGATGAATGGTTTGGGTAAATGTGACATCAGCTTTCTTTAAGCGGTCAACCAGTTGGCTATCATTCATTTCTCCGGTTTGATAAGTTTTTTTCTTATCATCATTTTTTAGCGTGTAGTAGATGATGTCATCATTTCCATCTACTTGGACTTCTTTGACTTTTTTCTTTTCGACTTGGGTTAAAAAGTTGGAATAGCTGGTATTTTCCATACGATTGCTGTGGAACATCGGAATGAAAATATTCAGCGCTAAAATCAGAATTAATAAAATTGTGTATAACCGGACAAAGCGGTTTTTTTGATTCTTTTTCATGCGAATTCCTCCGTTGGCTAAATTATACTCTCTATTAGCATTAATGCAACAAGAGTGCTAATTTCACTTCTTTTCACATTTTTTAAGCGAATATTCCGTAGAATATCTATGTCTGAAAGACGTATGAAAGATTATTGTTCATGGTATGAAAACTATTTTCATTTTTTTGAAATATTGTGATTATTTCGGTAAAATAAATAAGTCACAGAAAAAAGGAGAGAGATATATGGGAGGATTAAAATCCGTTGTAAAAAAATACAATGAGACCAGTCTGATCTTACGTATTGTGATTGGTTTGATTTGTGGTACGTTGTTAGGTATTTTAGTTAAAGGTTTACCTGTCGGTATTTTAGGAGATATGTTCAAGGGTTCTTTGAAATCCATTGCACCAATTTTGGTCTTTGTCTTGATCACAAGTGCCTTATCATCTTCAAAAAGTAAAATGGACCGTCGTTTTGGACGCGTTATCATGTTGTATATGTTAAGTACATTCTTAGCTGCTGTGGTAGCTGTATGTGGGTCATTCTTATTCCCGCAACATTTAATTTTAGCGAGTAAAGCAGCTACGGATTCTGCCCCGACGGGAATTGCTGAAGTCTTGACAAACTTATTGAACAATATGGTTATGAACCCCGTTCAAGCTTTGTCAGAAGCTAACTATATCAGTATTTTATTCTGGTCGATTCTATTGGGTCTTGCGATGAAGAAGTTAGCTAGTCCTGCAACGAAAGATATTTTAGCCGACTTATCCGATGGCATCAGCCAATTGGTACGTTGGATCATTAATTTAGCACCATTTGGAATTTTAGGTTTAACCTATTCGATGGTTAGTGAATATGGTGTGGCTATTTTTGCCAACTATGGTTCTTTATTAGCACTACTCGTTGGTTGTATGTTGTTAGTAGCATTGGTGGTAGACCCATTGATTGCTTTTATCTATTTAAGAAGAAATCCGTATCCACTGGTTTTCCGTTGCTTAAAGGAAAGTGGTATCATGGCTTTCTTTACGCGTAGTTCGGCTGCCAATATTCCGGTTAATATGGCTTTATGTGAAAAGCTTTTATTAGATGAAGAAATGTATTCTGTTTCGATTCCTTTAGGTGCTACGATCAATATGGATGGAGCAGCTGTTACGATTACCGTCTTTACTTTGGCTATGGCTCATACCTTAGGCATTAAAGTCGATTTTGCAACGGCTTTGATCTTAAGTGTTTTATCAACGTTTGCTGCTTGTGGTGCTTCCGGTGTTGCCGGTGGAAGTTTACTATTGATACCTATGGCTTGTTCTTTATTTGGCATTGGTTCCGACTTAGCCATGCAGGCAGTTGGTATTGGTTTCATTATCGGGGTTATTCAAGATAGTGTAGAAACAGCGTTAAACTCAGCTGGCGATGTTATGTTTGCGGCTACTGCAGAATACAAGCAGTGGATCGTGGATGGTCATCCTGAAGACCTGCCTAAGTTCTTAGGTGGACAAAGAGAAACCAAAGTATAGTCTGAAAACCTTTTCAGAAAATTCTTTGAAAATTTATTTGACAAGATCAAATAGAGAGATTAAACTAGTCTCATAAACGCAAAGGTGCTCTTGAAAAACAAGTTCGAGAGCGCCTTTTTGTTTAGTGTACAAGGGTGTACTACAAACATATGTAGTATGCCCTTTTTTTTCATCATAGGGAGGGAATTGAGATGGAAGAAGTATTGAGTCAAGTCTTCAAAATCTGGTATTTGATTGGTGCCGCTTTTGTATTCTTTATGCAAGCCGGATTTGCCATGGTCGAAGCTGGATTTACACGAAGAAAAAATGCCGGAAATATCATCATGAAAAACTTGATGGATTTCTGTTTGGGAACGGTAGCGTTTCTGTTATTAGGGTATTCTCTAATGATGGGACCCGATACTGGTTCTGGATTAGTTGGTTGGATGGATTTTACCAAAGGTCCACTCTTTGATTTCACAAATACCGATTGGTCTTTGTTCGTATTTAACTTAGTATTCTGTGCCACAGCTGCCACGATTGTTTCTGGAGCGATGGCCGAAAGAACCAAATTTATTTCGTATTGTGTCTATAGTTTCGTAATTTCCTTAGTCGTTTATCCCATTGAAGCGCATTGGGTATGGGGACCAGATGGTTTCTTAACTGCTATGGGATTCCACGATTTTGCCGGATCTGGTGTGATTCACTATGTTGGTGGTTTAACTGCTTTGATCGGAGCTTGGATATTAGGACCACGAATTGGCAAGTTTAACGAAGATGGCAGTCCAAATGGTATTCCCGGACATAATATTCCTTTAGGTGCCCTTGGGGTATTCATCTTATGGTTTGGATGGTATGGATTTAACGGTGCCGCTGCAACCAATGGTCTTCAGTTGGCAACTATCTTTGCGACAACGACCATTGCCCCAGCTATTGCCACTTGTACCGCAATGATCTTCACTTGGATCAAGTATGGTAAACCCGATGTTGGTATGTGTTTAAATGCTTCCTTAGCTGGACTTGTAGCTGTTACGGCTGGTTGTGATTATGTCAATGCCTTTGGAGCTTTTATGATTGGTATCTTAGCTGGTTTCATGGTTTGTTTCGGGGTTTGGTTATTGGATTACAAACTCCATGTCGATGATCCTGTTGGTGCCGTTGGTGTTCACTTCTGTAATGGTTTGTTGGGAATTATCTGTACGGGATTATTTGCCTGTGGAACCGATACCCAGCCAAAAGCTTTAGGTTTGTTCTATGGTGGTGGTTTCCACTTCTTAGGGGTTCAACTCTTTGGTTTACTTGTGATTGGTTTATGGACAGCAGTAACAATGTTTATTACTTTTAAATTGATTGATAAAACGATTGGTTTACGTGTTACCGAAGAAGAAGAGCTTCAAGGTTTGGATTTACCAGAACATGGTTTAGTCGATTCTTATGCTGGCTTTGGTCTACAAGCGATTATGTCTGGTTCAGGTAAAGCCATTGAAGTACCTACGACACCAGATGTAGATATTGCCAATGCTGTACCGACCAAGAACTACAAAGAAACGGATTCGAAATTATCAAAAGTAACAATTATCACAAAACCAGAACGTTTGGATGCCTTGAAAGCGGCTATGGATGAAATTGGTATTATGGGTATGACGGTAACCCGTGTCATGGGATGTGGGGTACAGAAAGGTCAAACGACGTACTATCGTGGTGCCAAGGTTGCGATGGATCTACTTCCTAAGATCAAAGTGGAAGTCATTGTATCCGAAATTCCTGTGAAGACGGTTGTGAATACGGCTCGTAAGATTTTATATTCCGGTCATATGGGAGATGGAAAGATCTTTGTCTATGATGTGGAAAACGTGGTACGTATTTCCAGCGGTGCACAAGGTGTCGAAGCTTTACAATATGAAGATTAACGAAAGAGATCCGTCTTATATATTTCCATTGCGTGTGACATTTGTCGCACGCACTTTTTTTGAATCTACGCAAATTCGCTACAATAGGGGAAAGTGGCTTAAAGCCCTTAAAATAAGGACTTAAGCCGCCTTTTTAAATTTGTAAGTGTTAAATCAACGCATTAGTCTTGATCTTCGTTGTCTTATTTATCTTGAAGTTCTTTATCAATAAGAAGTTAAAGAACGTCGATATGTTAGAAGCATTAAAATCAGTAGATTAGAAAAAGCTGGGAATTCCCAGCTTTTTTTGTGCATCTTTACTTATTAAATAATTCACGACGTTCTGTTGATTGAATGAAGAGGCGTTTCATCTCTTCTTGATCTTCACTGGCTAGTGAATCACGGAAGTGTTGAATCGAAGCGATAAAGGCATCAATTTCATTCAATAAGATATCTTTATTAATTAAGAATAACTCGGTCCACATGTTCTCGTTGATCGAAGCAATGCGGGTTAAATCCCGGAAACTGTCCCCGGTATATTCCACCAAATGAGCATTTTCATGCGTATTCATTAAGGAAACCGCAATAACGTGGGTTAATTGGGATAGAAAGGCAATCATCTTATCGTGTTCTTCAATCGATAAATTCGCAATGTGGGTACAACCTAATTTCTGTCCCAGTTCTCTTGCGACACGAATGCCATATGCCGTATTCTTTTCGGTTGGAACGACAATATAGTTGTTGCCGTCGAAAATGGTAGGATCGGCATGTTCGATCCCTTGAGATTCTCGACCACACATCGGGTGAGTCGAAATCAATTCGACATCTTCACGAGTAATGGCTTGTAGCGGTTCGACAATATTGGATTTGACCCCACTGATATCCATCACAATGGCCCCGCTTTTTAAATGTTGCTGGTTCTCTAACATCCAGTCTTTTAATAGCGTTGGATAAAGGGCAAGAACTACGATATCGCAACGATGAATCAATTCTTCGGGATGGATGGTTCCATCGGCAATCATATGATGTTCCAGTGCATATTGAATCGATGCTTCCCGACGGGCAAAACCATACACGGTTTCATGTAAATCGGTTAAACGTTTGGCATAACTGGCTCCCATTAAACCAAGTCCGACAATTCCATAAATCATAGTATTTCCACCTTTCCACCAATTTTCTGTACATCTTCAAAGAAGTTTGGATACGACTTTGAGATGGCTTGGGCATCTTCAATTATACATGGTTGACTGGCACAAAGGCCAAAGACTGTCATCGCCATGACAATACGATGGTCGTTGTGACCATCAATCATTACGTTCGCTTTTGTGTATTCTGGCTTACCTTGGATGGTAATGGTATCAAAGGTACTAGTGACATTGACATCCCATTTCTTTAATTCTGCTTCCATAGCGGCAATACGATCACTTTCCTTCATCCGTAGACGTTGGGCATGAATCAATTTCGTACAACCTGGGGTGAAGCTGGCCAATACACAAAGAATGGGTCCCAGATCCGGACAATCCGCAATATCCATCGTTTGGCTGGAAAGCGTACGAGAAGAAATAGTAATTGTTTCTTGATCTTGATGAATCTGACTACCGGCTTTCTTTAGAAAGTCTAAGATCACCCGATCGCCTTGGCGAGAATGCATGTCCATATTTTTTAGGCATAAAGAATTTTGAAGGCTTGCCAAAACCGCAAAGAAAGCCAATTGCGAATAATCGCCTTCGACCCGTACATCTTTGGCTTGGTAGGTCTGCTTACCTGGAATGGTATAGTGTAAGGCATCTTCTTCAATGATCTGAATGCCAAAAGCTTCTAACATCTGTAGGGTTAGATTGACATAGGATTTTGATTCAAATGGGGGCAAGATTTCAAGCGTACTATCCTTGTCTAATAAAGGTAACGCAAACATCAATCCAGTAATAAATTGACTGGAAATATCGCCACGAATCACAAAGTTTTGGCTGTGAATCGGTCCTTGGATCTGTAAGGTTTCCCCTTGCTTGAAGGATAACCCTTGTTGGGCAAAGATGTCTTTGTATACATCCAGGGGTCTTTGCAGCAAGCGACCATGTCCTTGTAAAGATACTTTCTCTTGACTGAGGGCACAGATGGGAACTAAGAAACGCAAGGTAGAACCGGATTCATTGCAGTCAATCGAAAGGGGATGATTGACTTTTTTTACATCACACCCGGTCACAATACAGGTGTTGCCTTCTACTTCAATTTTAGCGCCTAGAGCTTCCATGCAGGCAATGGTTGCTTCGATATCTTTAGAGAAGGTAACGTTGGTAACCTTGCTGGTGCCTTGGGCCAGTGAAGCACAGATGATAGCTCGATGCGCCATTGATTTACTAGCTGGAATGGATAAAGTTCCGGCAATCTGACTTGGGGTAATTTTTACGCGCATACAAATCCTCCTGTTGCTTCTTTAGACATCCATAGATCTAAGATGCCAAAGGCAAGCACCGAATCAACGACAACCCGAGCGCGGTGAATGATACAAGGATCATGACGGCCTTGGATTTGTAGTGATACATCTTCTTTCTTTATATAATCTACAGAATCTTGTTCTTTAAAGATGGATGGGGTTGGCTTAACAACCGTATGAATCACAATCGGCATACCGTTGGTAATACCGCCATTGATACCGGCATTGTGATTGGTTTTGGTGACAATGTTTCCGTCTTTCATACAGAAGTCATCATTGGCTTGTGAACCTTTTACCTGGGCAAAGCCAAAACCAAGACCAAAGGAAACCCCTTTTACAGCGGGTACACTAAAGAGTAAGTGACTTAAGACACTTTCTACGGAATCAAAAGCAGGTTCGCCAATGCCTGTTGGTAAACCAACAATGGCACTTTCCAAGATACCGCCTAAAGAATCTCCCTGGCTGGCGGCTTCTTCGATTTCCTGGGTCATCGCTTGGGCTATATCAGGGGATAGAGTCGCAAATTCTTTTTGATTCATGGCTTGAATCTGTTGGGTAAGGACTTCTATATCCGAAGAGAAGGCATCATCTTTACAGGTATAAAGCTGTTCGATGTGGCTTCCGATATAAACGCCTTTGGCCTCTAAGATCTGGCGACAAATACTACCGGCTGCTACGATTGGTGCCGTTAGACGACCGGAGAAATGACCACCGCCGCGATAATCCTGGAAACCATGGTATTTTTCAAAGGCGGTAAAATCGGCATGGCCAGGACGTAAACGACCTTGGGTTTTTTGGTAGTCTTTGGAACGAGTATTTTCATTGGTAATCAAGATGGTTAAAGCGGTACCGGTGGTTTTTCCTTGAAAGAGTCCTGAGACGATTTGGACTTCATCGCCTTCATGACGCTGAGTAGAGATTTTTCCTTTGGCTTTACGCTTTTCCATATCTTGGTGGATGCGTTTCATATCTATAGGGAAGCCAGCTGGTAAGCCATCTAAGACTAAACCAATGGCAGGACCGTGTGATTCACCAAATAAGGTGAAGGATATATTGGTTCCAATATTATTTTTCATAACATTCTCTCTTTTCTAATAATTCTCTTAGGGCCTTGTGGGAAAGTTCCTCTAATTGATACGAACCAGCTTCATAAACTTTTACTACGGTTGTGGTGGAAGCATGACTCTTTTTATCATGAACGATGTAATCCATCAGAGTATCAACATCATATTCGGGAACTTCGGGAAGTTCCAGTCTTTGGTAAATGCGCAAAACGCGCTCTTTTAATGCTTTATTTTCGATAAAGAACAACATACCCATGGCCACACATTCCCCATGTAGATAGGTATTTAAACCATAAGCACCTTCAATGGCATGACCGATGGTATGTCCAAAGTTTAAGATTTTACGTAAGTTGGATTCTTTGACATCTTGTTCAACGACTTTACGTTTAACGTTAATTGAACGAGCGATGATTTGATCGATATCCAAGCTTTCTTGTTCAAAGAGTTCGACTAAAGTTTCATCTTGAATCAAACCAGTTTTTAAGGCTTCGACTAAGCCATTATTGATTTGACGCTGGCTAAGCGTTGAGAGCACATTGGGGTCAATGATAACAGCTTTTGGTTGCCAGAAAGCGCCGACAATATTCTTATACGATCCAACATCCACTGCGACTTTTCCGCCGACACTGGAATCAACTTGGCTTAATACGGTTGTAGGAATGTTGTAGAAATCAATGCCACGCATATAGGTGCTGGCTACAAATCCTGCCAAGTCACCGGTAACGCCACCACCAATGGCAATGACAGCATCCGAGCGACTCATTTGATGTTCGATGAGTTGTTTTAATAGGGATTCATAAGTGGCAAAGCACTTGGATGCTTCTCCTTGTTTAAAACGTAAGATAAATGCATTCTCACATTGTTGATAAACGCAATCGACCCATTTTTGGGGTACGCCATCATCGGCAATAATGGCAATTTTGCGTTGGGTATTCATGGTTTCATGTATCTTTTGAATGGCGTTTCGTTCGATGGTAATCGGATACGAATCGTCTTTTAAATGAACGGTGTATTTCATAGGTAAACTCCTTTTTCAACTACTATATCATGAAAGAAACAACTTTTCAGAAAACCGCTGAAAATTATGATATGATTATACCTAGAGGTGGAAAATGAACCAGTTGGAAAAAGCGCGTCAGACCATTGATTCGATTGATGAGCAGATAGCGCAATTATATGAACAGCGAATGGATGCTGTGGAGCAAGTCTTAAATTATAAGAAAGAAAATCACTTACCGATTCTTGATGCTTCACGCGAAGAAAAGGTGATTGCCCATGGCGTACAACGGATAAAAAACGAAAAATATAAAGGGGTCTATCGCGATTTCCTTAAAGGGATGATGCGAAATTCCCGGATGTATCAACAGAGCCTTTTAAGCAATGATGTGATTGCGTATTGTGGGGTAAAAGGGGCCTTTACCCACTTGGCAACCCAACGGCTTTTCCCTGGCAGTCCGACTTTAAACTATAAGTCTTTTGATGATGTCTTCCAGGCAGTTGTAACGCGCAAGGCGCATTATGGGGTCTTACCTTTTGAAAACAACAATTCTGGTTTAGTTGGCGAAGTCTTAGATGGTTTATTGGAATATCCGGTCTATATTCGTAAGATGTCCCACCAAAAGATTGAACAATGTTTATTAGGGGTTCCTGGGGCAAGCTTAAAAGATATTGAATATGTATATTCCAAAGATCAAGCCTTGATGCAATCGAAGGAGTTCTTACATCAGTTGAATGTGCATACCATTGCCTATCCGAATACGGCGATGGCGGCCCAATATGTAGCTGAACAAGGCGATATTCATAAAGCGGCAGTAGGCGCAAAAGAGAATGCCGAATTGTATGGTCTGGAAGTATTGGCTACGCAAATTGAACCAAATAGCGAAAATACCACACGCTTTTTGGTGATTGGTCTAGAACCAGCGAATCAAGGAGATCACTTCAGTGTTGTCTTTGCGACTAAACACATCAGTGGTGCCCTGGCAAAAGTTATTGAAGTTATCGCCAAATATGGTTTAAATATGGATAGTATTCAATCCCGTCCACGCAAGGATCAAATGTTTGAATACTTCTTCTATATCGAGTTTGACAGTCCTTTGTATACTGATAATACCCAGGCTTGTCTAGCTGAGATTAAAAAGATTTGTGAATCATTTAAAGTATTAGGAACATATCCGATGGATATATAGGAGGAAGAAAATGAGATTTGTAAGAAACAGTGTAGATACACAACCCATTGTAGATACGGTATTTTCCATTGTGCGTATGGCAAAAGAAGATATCGCAAAGAATGGTGCCGAAAATGTCGTTGACGCAACGATTGGTTCGCTTTATGGAGAAGATGGAAAATTAGTTGCCTTGGATACGGTTTTTTCTTCTTTTAAAAATTTAGATAATCGCGTCTTGGCAAAATATGCTGCTTCTTTTACGGGAAACGATGATTTCCGTCAAGAAGTTTATGACTGGGTATTAAATGGAAATAGTACTTTGCCACATGAAGTCATTGCCTCTCCAGGTGGAACGGGTGCCGTTGATATGACAATGAGCCAATGTTTGGATGCGGGACAAAGTGTTGTCTTACCAAATATTGCCTGGGGATCTTATAAATTAATGGCCGGAATGAATGGCTTTGGCATAGAAAACTATGATTTATTTGATGGAGATGCCTTCAACATAGCTTCTTTAAAAGCAGCCTGCCAAAAAGTCATGGCCAAACAAGATAAGTTATTAGTTGTCATCAATGATCCATGTCATAACCCAACGGGTTATTCTATGACCAAAGAAGAATGGGCCGAAGTCGTTGCCTTCTTAAATGAATGTGGTAAAACGCATCAAGTTGTTTTATTAAATGATATTGCGTACATTGACTTTGCGTATGGTCAGGAAAAAGCCAAAGAATACTTTAAGGAATTTGACAAGATTTCCGAAAATGTAGCTGTTGTCGTTTCTTTCTCTTTGTCTAAATCCATGACAAGTTATGGTATGCGTTGTGGAGCTGCTATTCTTATGGCTAAAGATGAAAAAGCTTTGGAAGATATGAAAAATGTCTTTGAAAAGTCAGCTCGTGCGACTTGGTCGAATATCAACAATGGAGCCATGGCGATGTTTGTCGATGTATTAGAAAACCATCGGGATGCTTATAACGAAGAACGTCGTAAGTATGTTGCGCTGTTGAAAGAGCGTAGTTCGATTTTTGTTGAGGAAGCCAAAGAAGTAGGCTTAAAACACTATCCATATAAAGAAGGATTCTTCGTCACTTTATCCATGGATAATGAAACGCGAGATAAATTCCATGCAGCATTAATGGAAAACCATATTTATACGGTAAAAGTGAACCAGGGTATTCGTGTAGCGGTATGTTCTTTGTCGGTTGAAAAGTGCAAAGGACTTGCTGGTAAGATGAAAAAAATCTTAGATACGATTGCTTAAGTTTGAGAGAGCTGAATCTTTTTGATTTGGCTCTTTTTTATTTTGAAAAAAAGTTGAAAAAGCGAAAACGTTTTCATGAAAATTTTTGTTGACATTGAAAACAAAAAGACTATACTTTCAATTGTAAACAATTATAAGACTTTGAACAAGACAAGATTTTCATAAAAGGAACTTGGTAGAGAGCATCGATTTGGTGGAAAGATGTAAGTGAATTATGAAAGTTATCCCTTGCAAGTTGGTTTCTCGAACAGAGTAAGGAAATCCGCGGATTCGGCGTTAACGAGATATCGTATTGATAGATACGAAAAGTGGTGAGAAATCACAAACTGAGTGGTACCGCGGAACGTTAGCTTTCGTCTTAGTAATAGGGCGAAGGCTTTTTTGTTTGAAATCTTATTAAAGGGAGGAAAGATTATGAATGGATTATTGTTGTTAGGTATTGCAGCTGTTCTCTTCATTTGCGCTTATGTTTTTTACGGACGTTATCTTGTAAAAACATGGGGTATTGATGTAAATGCAGATACACCTGCAAAAACTTACGAAGATGGAGAAGATTTTGTTCCATCAAATAAATGGAAGGTATTTGCACACCAATTCTCATCAATTGCTGGTGCTGGTCCTGTTACTGGTCCTGTTATGGCATTGATGTTTGGTTGGTTACCAGCTGTATTGTGGATTGTTATCGGAGGAATTTTCTTCGGAGCTGTACATGACTTTGGTGCTTTATATGCATCTGTTAAATCAAAAGGTCAATCAATGGGTAAAATCGTTGAAGACAACATCGGTAAAACTGGTAAGAAATTATTCTTCTTATTCTGCTGGTTATTCTCATTGATCGTTATCGCTGCATTTGCTGATATGGTTAGTGGAACATTCAATGGATTTAATGCACAAACTGGTGCTAAAGCTGTTGCCAATGGTTCAGCTGCATCAATTTCAATCTTCTATGTATTTGGGGCTATCTTATTTGGTTACATCACACGTAAGTTAGACGTAAAAGGTTGGAAACAAGTTGTTTTAGGAATCGTATTCGTTGTAGTTATGTTAGCTTTAGGAATCAAATTCCCAGTATTCCTTGGAAAACAAGCTTGGACTTATATCGTATTCGTTTATATTTTCTTTGCCGCAATTACACCAATTGCTTTAATGAAACAACCTCGTGACTATTTGACAACTTTCTTATTTGTCGGAATGATCGTTGCAGCTATGTTAGGAATCGTTGTTAGTAACCCAACAATTACTACACCTGCTTTCACAGGATTCAAAACCCAAACCGGAAGTTATTTATTCCCAACATTGTTTGTAACAATCGCTTGTGGTGCTGTTAGTGGATTCCACTCATTAGTATCAAGTGAAACTTCTTCTAAACAAATCGCTAACGAAAAAGATATGTTACAAGTTGGTTATGGTTCAATGTTACTTGAATCAATGTTAGCTATCGTTGTTATCGTTGTTGTTGGTTCTTTACCTTCACTTGCACATTCTGGTGTATTAAACAATGCATTATCTAGTGTGGCATTAGCTGATACAGCTACTCCATTCCAAAAATTCGCTACTGGTGTTACTGGATTGTTAGATCAATTAGGAATGCCTCAAGCTTGGGGATTATGCATCATGACAATGTTCGTATCAGCTTTAGCGCTTACAACTTTGGATGCTGTTGCACGTATCGCTCGTATGTCTTTACAAGAATTGTTAGAACCAACGGAAGGTGAAGCAAGCTCTGTTGTTAAATTCATCACAAACAAATATGTTGCTACATTCATTACTTTACTTGGTGGTTACTTATTAAGTTTAGGTGGATATCAAAATATCTGGCCATTATTCGGCGCTACAAACCAATTATTAGCTGCTATGACATTGATCACATTAGCTGTATTCATGAAGGTTACTGGTCGTAAAGGATTCATGCTTTACATCCCTATGGTTATCATGTTTGCGGTTACGGTTTCATCATTATGCTTATCTATCTACAACATCGTATTGAAGTTATTCGTAACAGGTGGATTTGTTTTCATGACAGATGGTTTACAATTGTTATTCGCTATTCTATTGTTAGCTCTTGGTTGTATGGTTGCTTTCAAATCTGGAAAGAAATTGAAAGAAGTACCATCTCATGGTTCAAGCCAAATGGCTTTCAAAGCACAAGACAAAGCTGAATAATTGAATATGGATTCCCGATTGATTCGGGAATCTTTTTTTTTATATAATAGTTTGGAGATGAAAAAAAGGAGTATTTCTACTCCAAAGGTTTCTGATAAAAGTTGCCATAAAAGTTTACTGTATTATAGGTATTGATTAAAACTTTTGGATCAACTTTTTGTACGTTCTCAATTACATCACGTAATTCATAGGTGGAAATAACGGCTTTACATACATAGTGTTTCTTCTGACTGTATGCGCCATAACATTCAAATACGCTCATACCATGGTGACAAGCTGCCATAAAGGCATCAATCACAGAATCGGGATCATCGGTTGTGAATTCGACGGTGATTTGGGCATATCGCTGGTACAAAGTGGAAATGGTCTTGGTCGATAAAAATTGAAAGATGATGGAATATCCCGCATAGATCCATCCACAGAAGTAACCAAAGACAATGATCATTGCGACATTAAAGAAAAAGACGTAATCCCAGATCCCCCGATGAATACGACTGGAAACATATTGGGCAATAAAGTCGGTTCCACCCGTTGATCCACCAGCACGTAGGGCCAGGGAAATCGAAAAGCCCCATAAGAAACCGCCAAACAAGACATTTAAGATCTCATCTCTAAAGAAGGGCTCAAAGTGCAGGGTGGAAAGAAAGAAGGAAACAAGGAAAAAATTCAGGCAACTCAAGAAAGTAAATCGATGCGATATATATTTATAACATAAAGCTGCAGCCGGAATGTTTAATAGGATGATTCCAATTTGGACAGGGAAATTGATATGGACTAAGGCACAAATTTTATGAATCAATAAGGCTAGACCGGTAAATCCTCCGGAAATCAAGTTACATGGATCCATAAATACATTTAATATGTAACATTGTAGAAATGCACTTAAAACAATCGTACAAATAGAAAAACAGAACCTCAGTTTTCTTTCTTTTTTGAGTGAATGAATAAAATTTTGCATAAAAATACCTCTTTTTTAAACCATGGTATCATAGAATAAATTGCTTGTATCTTCAACCGTAAATAGAACATTGTGGAAAGGAATGATTTGTATGGAAACAATTTTTACTTCATTACATATCTTAGATCTAGATAATGACTGGGTGAAAGAAAAGGAAGTCCCCGCTTCTTTTGCCCCATTTATTTTAGATACCTTAGAATATGCCCAGGCCAATGAAAAGAATAAAGCCTATATGGTGCATAACGAGCATACCCAGGTCGTTTCCTGTATTCGCCAAATGGTCCTCGAACCAGAAAAATGGCAGGCCTATGCCCAAAGCATTGCCAATAAATGTTTAGAATCCGAAAAACTAGCCCAAGCGAAAATTTATCGCATGGGCTCTGCTATTAAAAAAGGTAGTTTGGTTCAGACACTAGTAAAAAAAGCGGAAGATGAATACATTTATATGGTCGCAAAAATTGAACATTCGCAATGGTTAGATAGTTCGGATTTATCGGAACGAGTGGGCTTTTCCTTAGAAAAGAAATCCTTATGGAAATCAGCGGTCTTCTCTTTGGTTCAAATGGATCAAGAAGTTCTCTTCTCTTCCATTCAAGGCTATTCAGATACCCAGGCTAAGTATTGGACTGTTTCTTTTTTGGAATTGGATGAAGCTAGAGATGATGCGAAAAATACCTATTCAGTTTTTAAAGCCGTCGATAATGAATTAAAAAGTGCCATTGAACCAGTCTCCAAAAAAGATTATGTACAGTTATCAAGTGAATTACAGAATTTGATGAATATCCCACAAGACTTTCAATATGAACAATGTGTGGATCAAATTTTAGAAAAATACCATCCAAGTGAAGAAGAAGTCGAAAAAGATGTGATGAAAGACTGCTTGATGGCCTTACCGGAACGCAAGAAATTTGATACCGAATTTAAAGTTGTACCCGAAAGTTTAAACAATCGTCGGACAAAAAAATTCCATTTATCCAAAGGCATTGAATTAACCGTTCGTTCTGATGCGGTTGAATATCCAGACAAAATATCCGCGGTAACCATTGATGGGAAAAGAGTGATTCAAATCGTTTGTGACGATGATGAAACCTATGAGACATTTCAGTAAAAAAGATTGGCTAGGCCAATCTTTTTAAATGAGTTCTTTGATTTGCAGCAAACCTTTCTCTTTGATGAGTAGATTTTTAAAACTTTGTAGATCTTCATAGCGAATAAAGTCATATTCAGCACGACTTAATAAGATGGAAGCTTGTTGGAGCAAGTTTTTATGGCAGACCCATCCTTGCGGTGTACCGAAGTTTTGATCAACTAGAGTATGAATGGTTTCAGTCTGCATTAAGGGTAGAAAATACTGCTGGATGGTAGTTGTGGCAGGATTAGTAAAGCCATCGAGTTCTAAGACGTTTTTATAAATGGGATAGTGGTAGTTGCGCAACATCTGCAACAAAGCCTTACAGTAAAATAAGATGGAAGCACTAAAATCGGCTTCGGGATCTTCGCTGTAAAACTGTTCTAAATCACAAGCAGCTTCTAAGGCATCAAGTACGCCACCGGGAAGATCTTGGTAGTCTTCTTCTTTAATGCCTAAGAAGGCATAGAAGTCATCGATCTCTTCTTCTTCGGATTCTTGGGGCTTTTGCATATCGCTCATCATGTTCTGGGCCATATCGTTTAATTTATCTTTTTCTTCATCACTCATAGAATCCATAATGCGTGAAATGGCAGAAAAATCTATATCACTAAATTTCATATGTTTCTCCTTTTTTTAGCGATTATATCATAAAAAAAACCAGGTTTCCCTGGTTTTAAGATTCGGCAGTTTGGAGTTCCTGGACGGGCTTTAAGCCAAAATAAGCTTGGGTTTCGGCAATGACGACTTTGCGTAAACCAATCAATCCAATTAAGTTTGGAATAGCCATACATCCGTTGACGATATCGGCAAGGATAAAAATAGAATCCAATGACATAAATGGGCCAATCGCAATGCAGGCGATAAAGATGATCTTATAAACTTTTACTGCTTTTAAACCTTTTAAATAATACATGCAGCGTTCACCATAATAATTCCATCCAATAATGGTTGTGAACGCAAAGAAAACTAAACCAATATTCACAATGTATTTTCCAATAAGCGGAATGAATAAACCGTTTTGGAAGGCATAGGTTGTCATGGCAGCACCGGATAAATCAGTCAGATTGGCTTGGGTTAAAAGAATGGCTAAGCCGGTCATCGTACATACGATAATGGTATCGATGAAGGTTCCGGTCATGGAAATCAAACCTTGTTCAACACAAGAATTGGTTTTAGCAGCAGCAGCGGCAATAGGTGCTGAACCTAAACCACTTTCATTCGAGAAGATTCCCCGGCTAATACCTTTTTGCATCGCAATGCCTAAGCCTCCTCCTACGATCGAAGAAGGGACAAAAGCGGTTTTGATGATTTGGGCAAGCACGGAAGGAATTAGCGTTAAGTGGGTTACAAGAATCAGAACAACGCCGGTAATATATAAGACACACATAAAAGGAATGACTTTTTCCGCTACTGAAGCAATACGAGTAATTCCACCAATGGTGATAAAGGCTACAATCAAGGTAAGACCAATAGCGGTTACGATTGGGGGAATATTAAAGCTTAAGGTTAAGGCATCGGAAATGGATTTGACTTGGGTGAAAGTACCAATACCTAACAGGGCAACTCCGACACCAAATATCGCAAAGAGTTTTGCGAGAACTTTAGAGTGTAGACCATTTTGTAGATAGTACATAGGGCCTCCAGCCATTTGGCCATTTTCATCTTTTACTCGATATTTAATAGCTAATAGACCTTCGGAATATTTAGTGGCAATCCCAAAGAAAGCGGATACCCACATCCAGAACATAGCCCCGGGACCACCTGTGGCAATGGCTGTCGCAACGCCGACAATGTTTCCGGTACCAATGGTAGAAGATAAAGCGGTACATAAAGCTTGAAAGCCTGAGACATCGCCTTCGTGACCATCATCGGTTTTACTTCTAAGAATTAATTGAAAGGCAAGTTTTAAACGGGTGAATTGCAGACCGTGCAAAGAAAGGGTGAAATAGATTCCGGTTCCTAATAATAATAGGATCAGGGGCAGTCCCCAAACCAGATTATCAATTCGTGTTAAAATTTCTGACATAAAAAAATCCTCCTAAATGGAAGAAGAATGAAAGATTGATGCCTCTGTCCTTTTGCCTGAGAGTGTTGCTCCTTCGGCGCCAATTTGGTCTCTCCAGAGGTTCGTCCAATAGTGATCGCTTTGACCTGAAATAGTTAATTCTTCGGTACACAAATGTGTTTTCTCACTATCTTCATCCGACTTCAACCTCTTCATTATAATACAGTTTTTTTCTAAATCAATGTTTAGTTAACGTAATCATGTGTTTTAGAGTGGCATACAAAATGGATTTTTTCGCGAATTGGTAAGAAATTAAATTGCCTTTTCAAAAAAAAGGCATAAAATATGGGAGGTTAAAAAAGCCATAATTTTTTGGAGGCAGAGAGAATGGAAAATTATCGTTATTTATTGGACATTGCACTGATTTTACTAAGTACGAAAGTATTTGGTTTATTCACGCGCCGTCTAGCCTTGCCAAGTGTTGTAGGTGCTTTAGTGGCAGGGATTATCATGGGACCAGCTGTCCTGGGGATTATTCATTCAAGTTCCTTGATTCAAGCCTTGTCGGAAATCGGTGTCATTATCTTGATGTTTGAAGCGGGTTTGGATACAAGTATTAGTGATTTGAAAAAAGCCGGACCGAAAGCCTTTGTGATTGCCACATTAGGTGTTATTGTTCCGTTAATTGTCGGATATTTTATTGGTGGTCTATATAATGTAGGACCAAAAGCCTGGTTAGGTAACTTGTTCTTAGGGGTTATCTTAACGGCAACCAGTGTCGGTATTACGGTAGAAACGTTAAAAGAAATGAAATGTATGGCAACGGAAAGTGGAAATGCGATTCTAGCCGCTGCGGTTATCGATGATGTTTTAGGGATTATCTGTTTAACGATTGTCAGTGGAATGGCGGATAGTTCGGTTAAGATTGGCACTGTCTTATTTAAAATCGTTTTATTCTTTATCTTTGCTTTGATTGCGGGAATGATCTTACATAAAGCCTTTGCGTGGTGGTTTGATCACGATTCTCGTGGTGGTCTACAAAGATATTCCATCGTATCTTTCTCTTTTGCCTTGATTATGGCTTATATTGCAGAACAATTCTTTGGGGTAGCCGATATTACTGGTTCTTTTGTGGCTGGTTTGATTATTTCGGGAACGCGTCAATGTTCGTATGTACAAAAACGGATTGGAACAGTTTCTTATATCTTAATTACACCAATCTTCTTTGCGAGCATTGGTTTGAAGTTAGCTCCGATTCAATTTACAAGTGAATTGATTATTTTGATGATTATCTTATGTATTGCCGCTGTTATCACAAAAATTGTTGGTTGTGGTCTAGGTGCTATTCTTTGCCGCTACAGCATGACGCAGTCGATTCGAATTGGTTGTGGTATGATCAGCCGTGGGGAAGTAGCTTTGATTGTTGCCAATAAAGGAATTGCCTTAGGTTTATTACCGGATATCTTTGTGACACCAGTTCTATTGTGTGTTGTCTTCACAACCGTTGTAACACCAATCTTGTTGAAAGTTGTCTATAAACACGATGCCAATGATCCGGATTTCTTATTGGGTTCCGAATATATCGAGGAAAACTAAAAAAAGAAATAGGGTTTCCTATTTCTTAAGTTCGGCAAATTTTGCCTGCATTGTCGGATTGTTTTTCGTAAGCCGTTTGATGGAAAGATCATCGGCTTTTTTATTGGCCAAACGCAGGTTGTTTTCGCTAGATAATAAGGCTTCTTTGGTCTTTTGCAGGTGAAGAATGGTCTTATCAATTTCATCAATGGCGGTATTAAATTTCTTGCTGGCAAGTTCATAGTTACGCCCGAAAGCCTTTTTAAAGTCATTCATGCTTTCTTCAAAGTGGGCAATATCAATATTTTGATTGCGCATATCTTGCAGCTCTTGTTTATACTGCATCGAATTTAAAGCCGCATTGCGCAGAATTGTAATCATTGGAATAAAGAACTGGGGCCGAATGACATACATCTTTTCATAGCGATAGCTCTTATCGACAATGCCTGTGTTATAGAGTTCGTTGTCTGGCTCTAACATCGAAACTAATACAGCGTATTCGCAATGTTTTTCCAGACGGTCTTTGTTGAGTTCTTTTAAGAAGTCTTCGTTTTTGTGCTTGGTGGCAGTTTGGTCATTTTCGTTTTTCATCTCAAACATGATGGAAATGATTTCAATGCCATTCTCATCTAATTCACGATAGATGTAGTCACCTTTTGAACCGGTACGTGCATCGTTGTCTTTTTCAAAATAGGCATGAGGGAAAGCGGTAGCACGCAATTTATTGAATTCAATTTCACAATGTTGCTCTAAACTTTCTCCAATCATTTTTGTGGATTGTTTCAATTTGAAATCTTTATAGTAGGCAATCTGCTCTTCTTTGGTTTGCAGCAAGGTATCGTATTTTTCCTTAAGCGTCGTTTCTTTTAACTGGTATTCAATTTGATTTTGCGTAAGGGTGTTTTGTAGCTTGTCACATTGTTTTTCTAACTCTTTAGTCGCATCAGATACTTGCATTTTAGTCTGCATTTCCAAAGCTTGGACTTGTTGGCGCAGAGCTTGGATTTCCAGATCTTTTTGCGATAACTGCTTTTGATAGTTGTTTTCACATTCGCTTTTCGTTAGCTTCGTTGCACTGGATAATTGATCTTGTAAGGACTGAATGGTTTGTTCTTTTTGGTGCAAGGTAGCTTGAAAGCTTTGTTCCAATTCATTTTTTAACAATTGATTGGAAGTGGCTTCGCGTTCTTTTAATTCTTTTTCAAATTCCGTATTTTTTACTTGTTTCAATAATTCATAGTAGTGGGATTCATCAATTTGGAAGATGGTTCCACAGTTGGGACATTTTATTTCGTTCATAATTTTCTCCTAATAATCTTTTCTCCTAATAATCTTAGTATAGTACGGCTTGGATATTTAAACTAATCATAGTAGAATAAGGGTATCAGAAAGAGGCTTATTATGAAAAGATTATTGAAATTGGGGGTAGCGGCTTTCACAGCATTAAGCATGGTGGGAACACCAATGACTACATTTGCGGAAAGTAACGATCCTGAAAAAGAAGAATTAACCGAACATTATTGGTATGACAACGAAAATCAAAAAGTTTATACCTTTAGTGAAGATGGACAATGGCAAGCGTATGATGCCAGTGGTGATGCGATCCAAATGGAATTAGCTGATGAGAAGACACCATCTGATACGGTATTGAATTCCGAACCGGAAACTGGTGAGTACACTTGGCAAGATTCCCATTTAACGATTCAACCAGCAGCTGATGCCGATGCGGATGCCAAAGCTACGGAATTAGATATGGTTGATTATGAAATCAATAAAGATCAAATTACGGATGAAAATGTGAAAACAGCCATCCAAGATTACCAAGGTGACTATGTATTAGTGGATACAGAAAATCTTGATCAAAATGATCCCGCAAACTACATGGTAGAAATGGATTCAATTGATAAGGATAGTAGTGAAGAAGCGGTAAAGGACGATTCCAATACCGATGATTCAGCAACAACCGATGATCAAGAAGCTACAAAAGATGATGCGACTACAGATGATTCGGCAACGACAGATGACACCAAAGATGATGCAACAGTTGATACCGATAAAACCGATGATTCTGCTACAACAGACGATCAACAAGCTACAAAAGATGATTCAACAACCGACAGTACAGATACAGACGCTGATTCTAACAAGATTTTAACTTCTTCTTTAAAAGCCGATGATGAAGTTTATATTGCAGGAAATGTCTTCCATGAAGATGAAGATTGTGCCGGTGATGATGCTCAAGAAATGAGTGTAAAAGAAGCTGTTAAACAAGGCTATACACCTTGCGATAAAGAATTTACTGCCGATGGATTCTCTTTTGATACCGGTGCTGGAGAAAAAAGTGATGTTACTATCAACAACAATAATGTGAATGTCAATGTTGAAATCAATGTGCAAAATAATGTATTAGTTGTCAATGATGCCAATGGTTCTGGTGAAGTTGGTACGGATGAAGATGCCGTTAGCGTCAATGGAAAGATCGTTTGGAAGGACAACAATAATGAATACAAAGTTCGGCCTACAAAAGTAACGGTTATTTTATATCGCAACGATCAACAATATAAAGCTATTGATGTGACTGGTGATGCGACAAAAGATACTTGGACATTTGGCTTCAATCAATTAGCGAAAGCCGATGAAAACGGTAACGCATACAAGTATACAATCAAAGAAAAAGCCCTAGCTTATTACCGTGGTGATTTAGATGGCTATGTTCTAACGAATACGTATGTTGGTCAAACACCAGAAAAATCGAGTGGATCACATACCGGTTCAAAAACGAACATGGGATTATATGTAGGTGTTGGAGCTGCTGCGGTAGCGGCAATCATACTTATCGTTGTTTTGAATAAAAAGAAACAAAACTAATGCGTTTTAGGTAAGAGCTCCCTTGGGAGCTCTTTTTTAGAGGATGGGCAAAATGAAGAAAAAGAAGCGAAAGACAAGAAGACGGTACGGAATTCTATTATTGGTCATTGTCCTGGTGGCAGGACTCTTTTTTGTGACTTGGAATGCCAAACAAATCGTATTTGCGAAATCCAATGTCGTTGAGTATGGTTCAGATACGCAGGCAATGGATTTGGTGAAATCGGTATCTGGGGGAACGATTGTCAACAATCCCCAACTAGATACAACCGAAGTAGGAGAAAAACGGATCATCTATAAGGTTAAGGGATGGTTTTTAACTAAGACCATTCATCATGATATAACCGTAAAAGATCGGAAAAATCCGGTGATTAAATTTCAAGATAAAAAGGTATCCATTGCCAAAGGGGAAGACTATGCCCTTTATGACAATGTGAAATCAGTGAATGATTATGGGTATGGGGCTTTGGATTATCTATCCCAAAAGAAACCAGATCGGGGGACCTATACGATTCAATCCAATGCCAATAAGCACAAAAAAGGCAGCTATAAAGTAACGGTTTATGCCAAAGATATGAATGGCAATACGGCTAAGAACAGCTATATCTTAAAGGTTCGTGCCAAAAGTGTAGCTGATGAAGAAAAAGATGATGCGGATGTAACAATTAAAAAAGGTCAAGTCTTGGTAAACTTAGATAATCCTTTGGATGATACCTATAAGTCGGAAGATGCCAAAAAAGCCAAAAAAGCCTTGGCTTCGCTGCAAGAAGCGGCCAGTGATGAAGGCTATGACCTCTCTTTACTATCGGGTTATCGCTCCTATAAAGAACAAGAAGGCTTGCAACAAGACCAGGATCCATTTAGTGTGCCAGGTTATTCGGAACATCAGACGGGTTTAGCCTTTGATGTTGGTCAAAGTGATGAGAGCTTTGACGAAAGTGAAGCGGGTCAATGGTTAGCCCAGAACTGTGCTTCGTTTGGTTTTATCATCCGCTATCCGGCCGATAAAGTGGAAATCACCCAACATAGCTATGCCCCTTGGCATATTCGTTATGTCGGAAAAGCCGCTGCGCAAGCCATGGAAAAGAAAAATCAGTGTTTAGAAGAATATCTCGGTGTTTCTACCAATGAATAAGATGCTTTTGTGTTATGATGGGTTAAAGAAAATGAGTGATGCGTATGAAAAATATATTTTTAGAAGACAAACCTATGGATACATTCGATACTTTTATGAAATATGACGCCCATGGAAGAGAAAATCTTGGTGATCAGATTTCTGTTTTAATCTATCGCATGTTGGAATACTCTTTAAAATTTGAATTGCAGAACCGTTTTGATAAGGAAACGCAAGTGGAAGTATCCGCGCTGCAGGGCGTAGTGCCGGCAAGTGGTTTGCCAAAAACTGTTTGAACCTGGACCAAAGCCTGGATGCCTTTGTCAGTGAATTGCAACAAGTCATGCAGACCTATAAGATTGGGGTTTTGCGAATTGAAAGTGTGGATGAAACGTCTGGCAAAATCGTTTTAACCGTTTCGGAAGATGCAGATTGTTCGGGCCTACCGGTTTTAGGAGAAACGGTTTGTAACTACGATGAAGGATTTATTGCGGGTATTTTATCTAAGTATACCGGAAAAGACTATGAGGCTATTGAAGTAGATTGTTGGGCAACGGGTAATCGCGTTTGTCGCTTTCACGCCAATGTTTGTGAATAGAGGCGCTTATGGAACAAAAGAATTGTGACTTGTTGTTCAACTATTTGAAAAGTATTCTGTATGATTCCAATGTGTCTCCATTAGATATCGAGGAACTTGATCCACCGTATCGAAAACTAGGTATGGGCTTGCAGTATTTGGAACAAGCCATTGCGGAGATGAAACAGTGTTCTGCAGCTTTAGCCAAAGGGGATTTGAAGGATTTTCATCCCAGCCAGGAAAACTTTCTTTGCGATAATTTGAAGAACATTCATGCCAACTTAGAGCATTTAACCTGGCAAGCCAAACAAGTTGCGAAAGGAGATTATTCGCAACATGTATCATATCTAGGGGAGTTCTCGGTAGCCTTTAATACCATGATTTCCCAGCTGCAAGAGCGTGAGAAAAGCTTAAAAAATGAAGCCGAGATGGAAAAAGCGCATACGGAGTCCATTAAAAAATATAATTGTTTATTAATGGAATTTATCCGGCGAAGCAACGATGATATTTTCGTTACCGATGTTCATACAAATGAAATTCTAGAGGCTAGTCGCAATAAAATTCATTTGGAACAAGAACAGGAAATCGTTGAAAAATTTAAAGAAGTTCTGGCGCAGGGTGATTCTAGTAGCCAACAATGGCAATGGATCATAACGACCCATGACCAATCTTCCTATCGCATTGTATCGATTCTCACAGAGTGGAGACATGTACCAGCTTATGCGCATTTTATTCAAGATGTAACCAGTGAAGAAATGGAACATGGTCTATTGTAGAAACGGGCGCATTTTGATCCTTTGACCCAGATTGGTAATCGCTATTATTTCCAAGAAAAAATGGATCAATTGATGAGTCGCGATTGTGAACTGGCCATTGTCTATTGTGACTTAGACCAGTTGAAGTATGTCAATGATACCTTTGGCCACAAAGTCGGGGATGAATACATTTGCCATTTTGTAGAAGCTATTCAACAGAGCATTCGGGACTATGATGTCTTTGCTCGTATGGGTGGAGATGAGTTCTGCATTGTTTTAAAAGACTGCTCTTTAGCTACGGCTAAAGAAAAGATGGATGCGATTCAATACCGCTTTATGCATGAATCCCAAAACTACTTAAATAGCTTTAGCTATGGAACGGTGCATTTAGATGCCAACCATGGGGAAATAGATCTCAATGAGATTTTAGAAAAAGCTGACTATATTATGTATCGGCAAAAACGCGAACATCGTAAGGCAAGAAAGTAAAACCGCATGTTTATGCGGTTTTTTGCGTATAGGAATAGATAATTTAGCGGCATTGCGTATAATGGAGAAATAGAGGTGCAATATGTTAAAACAAGAACAATTAGAATCGCTTTTGACAAGAGCTATGGCAAGCCAGGCAGACTTTGTCGAGATCTTTGAAGAAGATGGAATGAATGAAAGTATTTCGATGTTGAATGATATCGTAGAAAAAGTGAACCGCAGCCAAAAGGCCGGCGTTGGGATTCGTTTATATAAAGGGGTGCAATCGGTGTATGGCTATTCGAACCAACAAGATATGGACAGCCTAAATCAACTGGTAGATGATTTGCGCTCTGGATTAGGAAAAGAAGACAAAGAAACGACGGTTTCTTTACACTATACAAAAATTGAAAATAAACATCCGGTTTTACAAGATCCTTTTCAAACAAGTTTAAAAGAAAAAGTACAGTTACTTTCGCGTTTGGATCGATGTGCGAAAAAAGAAGATGACAGAATCGTAAAAACGACCAGTGGTTTACTTTCTGTGAAGCAACATGTCCAAATTGCCAATAGTACGGGTCGTTGGGTCGAAGATACCCGCGTACGTACACGTATGGTTTGTAGTGCGTATGCCCAAGATGAAAAGACGATGCAAACCGGTTTCTATGGACCAGGTGCCAGTGCCGGACTGGAATTCTTTGCGACGACAACTCCCGAAGCAATTGCCAAAGAAGCTTGTCGAGTAGCTTTGGTTTTACTGGACGCCAAAGACTGTCCATCGGGTAAAATGCCAGTCATTATTGATAATGGTTTTGGTGGGGTTATCTTCCATGAAGCTTGTGGACATGCCCTGGAAGCTACTTCGGTTTCCAAAAACCAAAGTGTTTTTGCCAATAAGTTAGGCCAACAAATTGCCAGTACGAAAGTAACCGCCATTGATGATGGAACTATTGTCAATGGATGGGGTTCGGAAAACATCGATGATGAAGGCAATCTCCAACAAAAACGCGTATTGATCAAAGATGGAATTTTAACATCATATATGGTTGATCGTTTAAATGGTCGGCGTATGCATATGGAACCAACCGGTTCATCACGTAGACAATCGTATAAGTATGAACCAACCAGTCGGATGTCGAATACCTATATTGCTGCAGGAACAGATTCCTTTGAAGAAATGTTTACCGGAATCAAGCGTGGTCTCTATGCCAAGAATATGGGTGGCGGCAGCGTCGATCCACAAACTGGTGAATTCAACTTTGCGGTCACCGAAGGGTATTTGATTGAAGACGGTAAGATTACCGTTCCTGTAAAAGGGGCTTCTTTGATTGGTACCGGAAGTGAAATTTTAATGAATATTGATCGTGTGAGCGATAATTTAAAACGTGGCCAGGGTATGTGTGGCTCGATTAGCGGAAGTATTGCCGTTGATGTCGGACAACCTGCGATTCGGGTCAGTTCGATTACCGTAGGAGGTACATCAAATGAATAAAGAAAAATGGATTCAATGTGCGAATGAGAAAGGCTTTGAAAGTTTTGAAATCTATCAAAGCCAACAAAAAGGTCGCAGTGTAACTTGGTTTGATGGCCAGATGGAAACTTTGACGACCAATAATATTCTGGGCACTTCGATTCGGGGTGTCTATCAAGGCAATATGGCCTATCTTGCCTTAGAAAAAGTCGAAGATGAAAAGATGGGTGAGGTCTTAGATTCTTTAAAAGAACAAGCTCAAACCATTACAAGTACCGATCTTGCGAAAATTCGCAAACCCGAAAAATATGAAATGGTTAAAAATACCCACCATTGGGTAGAACCAAGTATGGAAGAAATCAAAGCCTGCCTGGAAAGCCTGGAAAAGAAATTATTGGCGTATGATTCACGGATTATCCAAGTGGCATCACTTGGCTGGGAACAATCAAGTCAAACACGTGAAATCATCAATTCCTATGGTATGCAAGAAAAAGATGCAGACTGTGTGCAATACCTGGTTGCCAGTGTTGTTGTCAAAGAAAACAATATCGTTATGGACGATTATGAAATTGAAGTGATTGAGAATTTGAAGCACTTTGATAGCGATGCCTTTGTCGCCAAACTTTGTCAAAAGGCTTTGTTCCAATTAAGTGCGACATCGATGCCTTCGCAGAGTTGTCCGGTTATTTTCTCCAATAAGGCCATGACTTCGCTATTGAGTTCTTTTATGGGCTTATTTAATGGAGACTTGATTTATAAAGGCATTTCTCCAATCAAAGACAAGTTAAATCAAACCATATTCTCAAATAAGATTACGATTATTGATGATCCAAAAAACAGCGATTGTTTATCGATTGCCAATTTTGATGATGAGGGTTGTCCAACCCAGCGAACGGTTTTAGTCCATGATGGTGTATTTGCGAATATGTTGTTAGATACAAGCAGTGCAACTCGTCTGCATTTAGAATCTACCGGCAATGGTTTTAAATCTTCCTATGCTTCGGATGTCAGTGTACAACCGATGAATTGCTGCATCCAACCGGGCAAGAAGAGTCTAGAAACAATGTGTCAAGAAATGGGCGATGGGCTTGTGATTGATGATTTACAAGGTTTACATGCGGGTTTAGATTTCGTCACGACAAATTTTTCTTTACAATGTAACGGATATTTGATAAAAAATGGACGAAAAGAAAAAGCCATTCGTTTAATTACGGTTGCGGACAGTTTCCTACACTTGATGAATCAAGTTGTGGAAGTAGGAAATGATTTGGATTGGAAATATCACACAGTAGCCAGTCCTAGCATTCGTTTTAAAGAATGTGCGATTAGTGGAGATTAACATGAAAACTTTTAAAAATACGGAAATGAAGAAAGCCATTGTGGCTTTGCGCCAAAATGAGAATGCCTTGACCATTCAGCAGATGAATGATGCTTTGATTACTGGGCAACTTTTAGCGCCTGCCCAATGGGATAAAGCCCCAGAAGCAGATGAAAATGGGCAAATGGTCTTTGCGCCAGATACAAAATTTCAATTGTTGGTGATTGCCGATGACCAGGGAAATTACTATTTTCCAGCTTTTACCAGCATGGAAGAATTAAAAAAATGGGATCATAATAATGAAACCGAATCTTTGATTATGACCTTTGAACAGTTCTTACCCTTCATTGAAATGTCGAAAGATGATGTCGTAGGAATTGTTGTCGATCCTTATTCGGAAAATGTACCTTTAACCTGTCAATACATCCTGGATTTAAATAAAGACCGCATGAAGGATCTAACCGAACATCATGTAACCAGCGATGAACGCTTTAATTTGCGAGAACCGGTTGGCAATGTCGAGGAATTGAAGGATAACTTGATTGCGGTCGGACAAGCCCACCAGGAAATCAAAGCTATCTACTTAAAAGAGCGTTTGGTCAAAGGGCAACCTTCCCATTGGTTTATTGTGGTGGATATGCAACCAGAAAATCCTAAATTGTTCCAGGTTTTAGGTGAGAGCAGTCGTCCTTTTGCGAAAGGAAAAGGCATTGAATTCTTGTTTGCTTCAACGCCAGAAGGACAGCGAATTGCCCATCATTCCCAAGCCATTTATGCCGAATAAAGACATCTGACACTTTGAAAAAAGTGTCTTTTTTACCGCTAATAACTCTTTGAAAAGGCTTGGCGAAGTTATGATATAATGGGGCTCAGGAGATATGTATGGCAACGAAATATATTGATATAAAAGGGGCAAGAGAGAATAATTTAAAGAACATAAATGTCCGGATTCCCAAAGATAAATTTGTGATTATGACCGGCGTTTCTGGTTCTGGAAAATCTTCTCTGGCCTTTGATACGATTTATGCCGAAGGGCAAAGAAGGTATATGGAGAGTTTATCGAGCTATGCCCGACAATTTTTAGGCAATAGTGAGAAACCGGATGTGGATGAAATTTCGGGTTTATCGCCAGCCATTGCGATTGATCAAAAAACCACTTCCAACAATCCACGTTCAACCGTGGGAACGGCTACCGAAATCTATGATTACTTGCGTTTGATGTATGCCCGTATTGGGGTGCCTTATTGTCCAACGCATCATATTCCAATTACCGGAAGTACGACCAAAGAGATGGTGGATCGGATTATGGCTTTACCGGAAGGAAGTCGATGTACGATTCTAAGTCCGGTTGTGAATGCGAAAAAAGGAATGCATAAAGACCTTTTAGAGAATTTAAGCAAAGAAGGCTTTGTCCGAGTTCGGATTGATGGCCAAATTCAGTATATAGAAGAAGTGCAAAGTCTAGAAAAGAATAAAAAACATACGATTGAAGTCGTTGTGGACCGCATTGTGCGCAAAGACAATCGTTCGCGTTTCTACGATTCTCTAGAAACGGCACTGCGTTTGAGTGATGGCTTTGCGATTTGTGCGACTAACGAAGAAGAAATGCTCTTTTCCAGCAATTTTGCGTGTAAAGAGTGCGGCTTTTCGGTTCCAAAACTTGAACCGCGTTTATTCTCCTTTAATGCACCTTTTGGGGCTTGTCCAACATGTCATGGATTGGGCGTTACCCAAAAAGTGGATTTAGACTTATTGATTCCTGATTGGAATCTCAGTATTTCCCAAGGGGGAATTCGTTATTATAAGAACATCGTAAATACCGAAAACCTGGAATGGCAACGGATCAATGCGATGATTGAATATTATGAAATTGATAAAGAAGCACCGTTAAAAGATTTGGATAAAAAGCGTTTAAACTTTGTGCTCTATGGCAGCGATGTACCTATTGCGTATACCCTGGTTTCCCGTTCTGGGATCCAGCAATCCAAACTGGAATACATCGAAGGGGTTTGCCCGATGATTGAAAGGCGCTACCAAGAGACAAGTTCCGCTTTTTCCCGAGAGTGGTATGGTTCCTTTATCTCGGATCAAGAGTGTCCGAGCTGTAAAGGGGCTCGCTTGAATCCGCAAGCTTTATCGGTACAGATTCAAGGGAAAAATATCTATGAATTTACCCAAATGAGTATCAGCCAGGCGCGTACTTTTATGGATAGCTTGACGTTAAATGAGATGCAGGCCAAGATTGCCAACTTGATTATTAAAGAAGTGAAGAGTCGCTTAGAATTCTTAGACCATGTAGGTTTAGGCTATATGACCTTAGATCGTTTGGCTGGTTCCCTTAGTGGAGGGGAAGCCCAACGGATTCGTTTGGCTACGCAAATTGGTTCGAAATTAACGGGCGTTATGTATGTTTTGGATGAACCAAGTATTGGTTTACATCAAAGAGATAACGATCGTTTGATTGCTTCTTTAAAGGAGATGCGCGATTTAGGTAATACTTTGATTGTGGTTGAACACGATGAAGATACGATGCGCGCAGCCGATTATATTGTGGATGTGGGTCCTAGAGCTGGGGTTCATGGTGGTGAAATTGTAGCGGCCGGAACACCAGAAGAAGTCATGGCTAATCCGAATTCTATTACTGGGGCGTATTTAAGTGGACATAAGAAAATTGAAGTGCCAAAGACACGCCGTAAAGGCAATGGCAAGAAATTGCGCATTGTCCAGGCCAGCCAAAACAATTTAAAGAAAGTGACAGTTGATATTAAGCTCGGCACCTTTACGGTTGTAACGGGTGTTTCGGGTTCTGGTAAGTCCAGCTTAGTAACCGAAGTACTAACCCATGGTATCCAACATGCCTTAGGAAAATCTCATGTACATCCAGGAAAAGTCAAAGCTATCAAAGGCTTAGAAAATATTGATAAAATTGTCGAAATCAGTCAGGATCCGATTGGTCGAACCCCGCGTTCGAATCCGGCTACCTATACGGGTGTATTTGATGATATTCGCGCTTTGTTCGCGCAAACCAAAGAAGCGAAGTTATTAGGTTTTGATAAATCACGCTTTTCCTTTAATGTGCGAGGAGGTCGTTGCGAAGCTTGTCAGGGGGATGGTATTTTACGTATTTCCATGCAGTTTTTACCCGATGTCTATGTGAAGTGTGACCAATGTAATGGTACGCGTTATAATGAAGAGACTTTGCAGGTAAAATACAAAGGGAAGACGATTGCGGATGTTTTAGATATGACCATTGAAGAAGCGTGTGATTTCTTTAGTTCGGTCTCTAAGATTGCGCATAAACTGCAGACTTTATGTGATGTAGGTCTTTCCTATATTACCTTGGGTCAAAGTGCTACAACGCTATCGGGTGGAGAAGCCCAACGGGTTAAATTGGCCAGTGAGCTGCAAAAGAAACCAACCGGAAAGACTTTGTATGTTCTAGATGAACCAACGACAGGCCTGCATAGCGATGATGTGAAAAAATTAATTGAAGTTTTGCAGCGTTTAGTCGATCATGGTGATACAGTATTAGTGATCGAGCACAACTTGGATGTGATCAAGTGTGCAGATGCTTTAATTGATATGGGCCCTGAAGGGGGCGATGGTGGTGGTACGGTTGTTGGTACGGGCACCCCAGAACAATTGTGTGAAGTAAAAGAAAGCTATACGGGGCAATATTTAAAACCGTTATTAGAAAGGACGTGAGTATGCGAGAAGTAACAGTAAAAGAATTAAGTGAACAATTTGATTGGGAACAGGTTGCCGGTGATGAGACTAGTCTTTTACGGCAAATTGAATTGGCTGATACCAATCGTCCAGGCTTAGAACTGGCTGGGTATTTTCCTGAAACGATGGTGAAGCGTCTGGTCGTGATTGGGGAAAAAGAATCGCGATATATTGAAGAAGAGATGGACCAGATCAGTCAAAGACGTTCGTTTGAATTCTTAACCAATGAACAAACTCCTGCCATTGTGATTGCGCATAATCAAAAGGTACCGGAGGTTCTAGTCGAACTTGCGATGCGTAAGAATTTCCCGGTATTTCATACCAAGGAGAAAACCTCACGCACGGTTATTAATATTACCAATTTTCTAGATGAGAAGTTAGCTGAGTCGGTCATTATTCATGGCGAGCTGGTGCGTATGTTTGGAACGGGTGTTTTAATTACCGGTCCTTCTGGCATGGGTAAAAGCGAAATCGCCCTGGAATTAATTAAAAAAGGCCATCAAATCGTTGCCGATGATCGGGTTGATTGTTACAACATTCATAATACCCTGGTTGGTTGTACGCCACCGTTATTAAAAGGGTATATGGAAATGCGCGGGGTTGGTGTCATCAATGTGGAACGTATGTTTGGAATTGGTTCGTTTGCCAGTCGCGCCGAGATTGCCTTACATATTGTCTTAGAAGCCTTTGATAATTCTAAAGCCTATGATCGGATTGGGATTGAACAAAAAGAGTATTCGGAGATTTGCGGCATTCGAATTTTAAAGATTCGGATTCCGGTTAGTAGTGGACGTCCAATGGCTACGATTATTGAAACAGCGGTAACCAATTACTTGTTGATACAAAACGGAATTGATTCGGCCAAAGAGTTTGAAGATCGTGTCATTCAGGCAATCTATGTAAATAAAAGTGAAGAAGATGAGGAAGAAGAAAATGCAGCTACTACCAAATAGTCGTATTTTCCTTTCTTTTGGATCGTTGCAGATCACCTGCTATGCCGTATTTATCTTAACCGGTGCAGTCTGTGCCTATGCCTTGAGCCAGCATATTATCCAAAAGTGGGGCTATCCTTCTTCTTTATTAGAGAATTATCTCTTTCCTTTGTTGATATGTGGAATTCTCGGCGCCAGAATTTATTATGTGATTTTTGAATGGGATTATTATTCGCTGCATCCCGAAGATATTCTGGCAATCTGGCAAGGAGGATTGGCGATTCATGGTGGCTTAATTGCAGGCCTTCTCTTTAGTATCTATTACTTTAGAAAGCATCGCGTTTCTTTGTTGCGGATGTTTGATTTGATTATGCCGCATGTTCTATTGGCACAAGCTTTTGGTCGTTGGGGCAATTTTGCGAATCAAGAGGCCTATGGTCGGGTTGTTTCCGAGGGCTTCTATGCGCATTTTCCTGCGTTTATTAAGCAACAGATGTATATACAGGGAGCCTATCGCATGCCAACTTTCTTATTTGAAAGCTGCATGGACCTCTTAGGTTTCCTTTTGATTGTCTTTGTGTTCCGCAAGTTTTTCTATCGCAAACGTGGCGATGCCGGCTTTATGTATTTTATCTGGTATGGCATTTCCCGTTTCTTTATTGAAGGTTTACGAACCGATTCTTTAATGTTGGGTTCTTTCCGGATTGCCCAGATTATTTCGATTCTATTTATTGTGATTGGTTTGGTTGGTTTGTCAGGTATCTTTGCCCCTAAGACAAAACCTGTCTTACTTTTTGATGTAGATGGAACTCTGGTATCCAGTCGTAAAGCCATCTATCATCTTTGGGATAAACTATTTGAAAAAGAAAAACCAGATACGCACTTAAGTGAGGAAGAAAAGGCAACTTTCTTTGGCCCAACAGCTGATGAAGTGCTTGCTCAGTATTTTCCGAAAGAGCGAATTCCGGAACTACATGCGCTATATGATCGTTTGTATATCCAAGAGATGGCACCGAAGTACTTAGAAGTTTCTTCGCAAGTCCAAGAAACGTTAAAAACGTTACAAGCCCAAGGGTATACGATGGGCATTGTTTCGAATAAAACGACAAATCTGATTGAAGTGGATTTAAAACAGGCGAAACTTTCTAACTTTTTTTCGGTCATCATTGGTGCGGAGACTTGTCCTTTGCCAAAACCCGATGCATCTGGCTTGATTGCAGCTTGTGATCAGTTAAAATTAGGCCATGACAATGTAGCGTATATTGGTGATTCCATCAGTGATGTATTGGCGGCCAAACATATGGCAGCCTATTCGATTGCCTATAGTGGGGATAGTCAAGAGAAAAAAGGCTTAGTACAAAGTAAGCCTTGTCAGATCATCCATGATTTTAAAGATCTACTAAACATTGTCAAAGAAGAAAAATGTTGGTGCGATAAACGCATCTGGTGAGGTGAGCACGATGAACAAAGAAGTTGATTTAGCTATTATTGGTGCCGGACCAGCGGGTATGAGTGCAGCCATCTATGGTTCTAGAGCCGGATTAAATACCGTTATGATCGATAGTGGTGCCCCAGGCGGAAAACTCTTAAAGACTTATCATATTGCCAATTATCCTGGTGTACCAGAAGTCAATGGAGCCGACTTGGCAGCGTCGATGTTCGAACAATCGACGGCTTTTGGTGCTGAATACATGTATGGCAAGGTTGTAGAAGTCAATGCCCAAAAAGAAATCACTTTAGAAGATGGAAGCCAGATTTCTGCCAAAGCAGTTATCTTAGCGATGGGAACGCAAGAAGCGATGATGGGAATTCCTAATGAAAAAGCCAATATTGGCCATGGTGTTAGTTTTTGTGCCGTATGTGATGGTGCCTTTTTTAGAGATATGCCAGTGATTGTAGTTGGTTCAAATAATGCAGCTATTGAAGAGGCTAACTTTTTAACGATGTTTGCCAGCAAGGTTACGATTTTAGTCGAAGGCTTAGAGATTCAAGCGGATCCAAGTGTGCAAAAATATTTGGAAAATCAACCAAAGATCGAAGTATTGCATGAAACTAAACCGTTAGAAGTTTGTAGTGAAAAAGGCCGAGTAACTGGTTTGATTGTTGATGAAAAAGGTCAAAAGAAAACCTTAGAAGCTAAGGGAATCTTCCCATATCAAGGACAAAATCCGATGTCTTCGGCTTTGAAGAGTTTGGATATTCTAGATTCTCGAGGCTATGTGCTTGTGGATGAGAATCGGATGACAAAAGTAGCCGGCATTTATGCGGCGGGAGATATTATTGCCAAGGATCTACGCCAAATTGTTACGGCAACTAGTGATGGTGCCATTGCGGCCCAACATGCCAATAAAATGATTAAAATGAAAAAATACTAAAAAATGCCACCAGAATTCTGGTGGCAAATTTATTATTCAATAGGAATCGCATGAGTTTGTGATTCGGTTTTTGCGTCCATTTTTGGAACGGAAATCTTTAATTCCCCATTCTCAAAATGGGCTTGGATGTCTTCTTGTTTGATAGCAGATCCGACATAGAAACTACGGCTAAAAGAACCTACACTACGCTCTTGGCGAATGACTTGACCTTGTTCATCGGTTTCGGAATTCTCCGTATTTCTTGATGCGGTCACTGTCAAATAGCCTTCATCCAATTCAATTTGGATATCTTCTTTCTTAATGCCTGGGGCTTCCATGTTGAAAAGATATTTTCCGTCTTTTTCTTGGATGTCTGTTTTCAAAATGTTTGTGTTAGAAAACGGTTTAAATGTTGGATAATACATCATACAAATCACCCTTTCTATTCAATAGAAATCATTTTCTTGTTTTCTTCGATTTTCTTTGCTTCGGTTGGCAAAGTAATCTTTAATTCTCCGTTATCGAAGCTGGCTTTAATGTCTTCTTGTTTGTAGCCTTCTCCGACATAGAAGCTACGGGAACAAGTTCCGACATAACGTTCTTTACGAACGTATTTACCTTTTTCTTCTTTTTCATCGGAACGGCTGGCTTGCACTTTCAAGTAACCATGGTCTAATTCGATTTGAATGTCTTCTTTCTTATAGCCGGGAACTTCCATTTCCAAAATGTACATGCCATCTTTTTCGGTGATGTCTGTTTTTAAAGCACCACTTTGACTAGAAATACTGTCGTTGAAAAAATCATCAAATAAATGAGCAAATCCTGGATAATAACGCATAATTCATTCCTCCTACCTTAGTCAATGCGAATGGTTTGTTTCGCTTCTTCTTCTTTCTTTACTTCGGTTGGTAAAGTGATTTTCAATTCACCATTATCGAAGCTGGCTTTAATATCTTCTTCTTTATATCCATCTCCGATATAGAAACTACGAGAGCTGGTTCCCACATAACGCTCTTTACGAACGATGCGACCATTGCTTTCGTTGTGGCCTTGTTTTGTGGCGGTTACTTTTAAGTAACCTTGGCTTAATTCGATTTGGATATCTTCTTTTTTATAACCGGGTGCTTCCATATTCAAAATGTAGTAGCCATCTTTTTCTTGAATATCGGTTTTTAGAACACCGGCTGATTGATGATCATTAAAGAAATCATCGAATAAATCATATTTATTTACATCTGGAACATAACGCATAGGTAAGACCTCCTCTGTGCTATTAGCACTCTACTTCTTTATCTGCTAATATAATAGCACTATCTTTAGCAGTGTCAACACTAAAGTGCTAAAAAGTTCAAAGTTTTTTTATACACTTTTCGAAAAATGTGTAAAGAAATTGTGTGTTTATCTATTGCGAAAAATGGGAAAATATGTGACAATATGGCTACATTACTAGAATAAGTAATGTGGTATCATTTTGAGAAGCATTTCAGAAAAAACCCTATCAATTTCTGAGTGCTTCTTTTTTTGTGCCACAAAAAAAGAAAGAAGCGAAAACTTCTTTCTTGTTGGCATTAGTTTTGCCAAGTAATTTCTCCCTTGGTCTGCATTGGATAAGCGATAAATTCCGTTCCATCTAAGTTCTCTTTATGCATATCGATGCCGGTAATCTGATGGTTGTCATAGGTTGTATAGTAGTAGATGCCTTTATCGGCGTTGTAACAAGAACTATACAGCGTGATTTCATATTTATCTTTTGCTACTTCACAACAGCCTCTTTGTTGGGCAACGGAATCCAGGATATGGAAGAACTGACTGACACTTTCCAATTCACCTTCTAGGGATAAAGAATTTAATTTTGTGAAGGCAACTTTCACAAAGCGAGACTGGCTGGAAAGATCACCAGGGATACCGAGTCCGCCTAGCCCACGACTATAACTATCAAGAGCTAACTGATCCGCAAAGGTAGGCCTTGGTTGATGACAAGAAAGTCCCGGATAGTTATTTAGGGCAAACATTTGATAAGGAAAAGGTGGGTTGTTGGTAAGAGCCCCAATTGGATTATCGTAAACATGTAAACCATCGGACATGGATTCTACGACAATACAAGCTTCTTTATCGGCTATGAGCCAATGGAGTTGGGCACTTGGTAGGTGGGAATTAAAAGGTTCGGCTAATAAAGATAGATTGTTGAGTCTTTCTTTAACTTCACGAACGGAAGCACATTGACTTAAGATCCATGGAATGAATTCAAACTGGGCAATTTGGTCTTTGGTGCAATTGGCATCATAGTCTTTATATGCGGCATTGCCGACAAAGTTTAAGCCGGCTATTCCCAAGCCTTTTTCATTGATGGCATCATAATAAAGAGGGGTATTTTCAAGGACAAAAGCCGTACCAATGATGGCATAGTGTTCTTCTATAGAATCGGCATGACGGTAATGTAAAGGATATTTTCTTGGCAGGATCACAATTTGTTCGCCATAAGAAAATTCATAATCGAGATTTCTTCCAAAATAGAAGTCTTTGGATTGATAAGTAGCTGCAGTACACATAACTGGACCTCACTTTCTTTTCTAGCTTTATTATAGCTTGTCAGCAACAAAATAAACAAGAATGAGATCGATTATACGAAGAAAGAGGGACATGGTATACTATTTTTATGCAAAAGAGAATGGATTTACCCAACTATGTTTCAAATATTTTATCGTCCTTGAATGACCATGGCTTTCAAGCTTTTGTGGTGGGTGGATGTGTTCGGGATGCTCTGTTAGGCATTGAACCAAGTGACTATGATATCACAACCAATGCCTTACCAGATCAAGTCGAAACTATCTTTTCCCATACGATTCCGACGGGAAAGAAACATGGAACCATTACGATTTTAACGGATACGAATATGGTTGAAGTGACGACCTATCGTATTGAGGCCGATTACCAAGATCATCGCCATCCCAATTCCGTACAATTTGTGGATGATTTGGTGCAAGATCTGGCACGTCGTGATTTTACGATTAATGCGATGGCGTATCATCCTGAGGTTGGTCTTGTCGATCCTTTTGGGGGACAGAGTGATTTAGAGAAGGGTTTGATTCGCGCGGTTGGTGATGCGAATAAGCGTTTTGAAGAAGATGCCCTGCGGATGTTGCGGGCGCATCGTTTTGCGAGTCGTTATCATTTTCAAATCGAAGCGAAGACTTTCTTAGCAATCCAAACTTGTACACCCTATATCACCAGCATTTCGGTAGAACGAATTCGTTCAGAACTAACGAAGATTTTAGCGTATAATCCGTATGAAATCGAAAATATGACACAATTATTGTCACATTGGATGCCAGAATTAGAAGCGTGCAGAATATGTACACAAACAACCCCTTATCATGACACCAACGTTCTGCACCATATTTTGCGAGCTTGTGCATTATTGCCAACTTTTGATGAAACGCTTGCCTATGCTTTGTTGATGCATGATCTCGCAAAACCTGCCTGCAAGACAACTAAGGATGGCAAAGATCACTTTAAAGGCCATCCAGTTTTAGGATATACGATTGCTAAACGTATTTGTCATGATTTTAAATTGACGAATGTACAGAAGAAAACTATTCCGAATTTGGTTTTATACCATGATGAGAAGTGTTCGGATCCTTTGGCTTTTATTGCGAAAATGCGTATCGAACGTGGCTTTGATGATGCCTTTATGCAACAGTTATTGCTTGTGAAGTATTGTGACATTATGGCCCATTCGGCTTATGGACAAAGAACGATTGTTAAATGGAAGAAGTTAAAAGAAGTTTATGCCGACTGTCAGGAAATGCGTCCCATGGCTATCACGGATTTAGCGATTAATGGAAAAGATGTATTTCTGGCAACAAATTGTGAAAAAGCCCAAATTAAACCTATCTTAAAAGAAATTCTTTTGGATTGTTTTTATCATCCGCAAAAGAATCAAAGCGAAGACTTATTGAAAGAGCTTAGAGAAAAATACCGGTAGTTTGATAAAAGCTGGATTTTGTTTATAATGCAGAATAGAAGGGAAGGAACCTTTATGATTACAGTGATGAAAGGGGATATCACACGTTTGGATTTTGATGTGATTGTCAATCCCGTTAATACTTCAGTTACACCGATTGGAAAGGTAGGCATTGCGATTGGTAAAGCGGGTGGATATCGCTTGACCGACGCTTGCCAGCGTTTAAAAACTTGTCAAACAGGACAAGCCAAGATGACCTTAGCGTATAATTTGCCTTGTAAGGCCATTATTCATGTAGCTGGTCCTATTTATTCTGGAAGTAAAAAAGATCAAGAGTATTTGGAAGCTTGTTACTGGAATGCGATGTCGATTGCGTATGAATATTTTAAGTTAAATCATTTAAAACATATGACCTTGGCTTTTCCGTGTATTTCAACAGATACCTATGGCTATCCTAGAGACCAAGCTTGTGCAATTGCGATCCACACAATCAAAGATGTATTTGCCCAATATCCCAAAGCGAAAGCTATTGATGTGACTTTTGTCTGTAATGAAGAACAAGATTATCTCTTATATAAAGAAGGTATTCGTTCATGAAATCCATGGTGGATTTATCGCATGAATTTTTATTGCCGGCTTTACATTCGCAGGCGATTTGTATTGATGCGACATTGGGACATGGCAAAGATGCGACATTTTTCTTGGAACAAGGCGTACATAAAGTGTATGGATTTGAAATTCAGGAAGAAATTGGTAGAGAAACCGAGAACAAAATCCATAATTCTCGTTTACATGTTCTTTTAAAAGGTCATGAACATCTGGATTGTATTAGCGAAGACATCGATGCCATCATTTTTAACTTTGGTTATTGCCCACATGGCAATAAAGCTATTACTACCTTAGCGAATACCAGCTTAACTGCGGTACAAAAAGGTTTAAACCTTTTAAAGCGCAGAGGGCGTATGGCCCTGGTATTTTATCCGCATGAAAAAGGCTTGGAAGAAGCTCAAGTAATTCAAGATTATTTAGAATCTTTATCGGGTTTTGAAATGATTCAAATGAAAAAGCTTGGTCAAGAAAATGTGCCTTTTTTGATTGGGATTGAGAAGAGGTAAAGGAAATGCCACAACTTGTGGTTTTTTTTTAGGTTTGGAACTAAATAAACTATAGTACTTGACAATACATAGTAGTATGTTTAATATGATAGTGAAAGAGGAGAAAATTGTATGAATGCTCAATTTAAAAAAGGGGTTCTTCAATTGGTTGTTCTAAAAACGATTTTAGAAGATGACTTATATGGCTATGAAATGGTTACTCGTATCAATAAGGTCATCGATGTGAATGAAGGGACGATTTATCCTTTATTAAAACGTTTATTGAATGATCATTTGTTGGAATCGTATTTAAAAGAGTCAAAGGAAGGCCCACCGCGCAAGTATTACCACATTACGGAACTGGGCCAAAAGACCTATGCGGATTTATTGGCGGAATGGACTGATTTTTCTGCAACGGTGAACGCATATTTAAAGGGGGAAAGTACCGATGACAAAGAATGAATTTATCGCAAAGCTGGAAAAGAAGCTGCATTTGATTTCGGAAAAAGAACGTACAGATATTCTAACGGAATACAGTGCGTATATTGATGACAAAATAGCGGATGGAACAAGTGAAGAAGAAGCGGTTGCAGGCTTTGGCGATGTGGATGAATTAGCTAAAGAAATCTTAGAGGCTTATAAAATCAATACGTCTTCGCTTGAATCAAGAACCGATCGTACCTTGGATAAAGCTTTTGAACATGCCGAAAATCTGGCTAAATCGGTTGGACACTTGGGCTTGAATCAAATTGCCCATTTAATTTTTGACTGTATTGTCTTATTGATACTCTTATTGATTGGTCGCTACATTATAGTGAATGTGATTTTTGGCTTATTTGTGAACTTATGCCTGTCATTTGTATCTTTTGATTTAGAATGGTTACACAAAATCTTAATGAGTTTCTTCTATTTTCTATATTTTATCTGTGCCCTGTATTTCTTGATTGTCATTATGAAACGAAGATTTAAGAGATACCAAAATCAAGAAAATCAACCAGGTGTTATGCAGGATGTATCCGACTTATGCCAGGGACAGAAAGAAGAAGGGCTGTATCATGAAAGAGTAGAGAGTACGCATTCATGGGGCCCAACGGTTTTAAAAATCCTTTTGGTAATGATTGCCTTTCCTGTCTTAGCTGGTACGATTGGTACTTTGATTGGCTTTTTGGTTTACTTGTATTTCTGTTTGAGTTTTCAAACAATTAGCTGGGGTTTAACGCTTATTGGCGTGGGAATCCTCTTAGGATGTATTTCCTTACTGGCCGCAATTTTGTATTTCTGGCCAAAGCGAGGTGAGTAAGATGCGTAAGATTGTTGTGACATTTATTTGTGCGATTGTATGTTGCTGCGTAGGGTTTGGCATCTTTGTAGCGGAAATCGCAAAAATTGAAGAAAAACCCGTTGTGCTACAAGGGGAAGAAAAGACCTATACGAAGAAAATTGATTCATCCATTGAAGATATTGATATCGATACAGAATATTTCAGTTATGTGAATGGGTATTACAATGGATATCATTCGGTTCAGCTAAAAGAAATGGTGGAAGATCCTTCTTTAGATCCGGATACGATTCAGATCAGCTATTCTTCGGTCTTTGATCTAAGTGAAGAACCGTATGATGATGATGACGATCACGATTCGTTGGATTTGTACTTTAAACTACATGATAAGAAATACAATGGGGAAGAAGATTACAATGCAACGCTTCGATCCCTTCATAGTATGGCTGAAAATGTGGCCCAGGTATGGAAACAGAAAAAGGTCAAAAAGATTCATGTGAAGGATAATGGCATTCGGATTCGTTATGGATCTAATTTAAGAAATAAAATTGATGTAGATCAAGATGATTAAAAGGTGCAGGGCTTATGCTCTGCACCTTTTTAAGCGGAAACGGAATTAATATAGGTTTGTATTTTTTTATCTAAGATGTCAAAATTCACAATGCCATTTTCTAATAAGGCATTCACAAAAGCCTTATTATCGTATTGATCTTTCAGCTTCTTTTGAGCTTTAGTCTGGAATGAGTGAATCTTATAGTAGCCATAGGCATAAGGTAAATACGTACATGGTTCATAACAAGCTGTTTCATATAAAGATTCTAAAGTGTCTTTGTCCATGGTATCTTTATAAGCTTTTAAGAATTCCTTTTTGGATAAAGCTTGTAAGTTGATTGTCAAATCAAGCACACTTGGCATGTAGTAATTTAGGGCTTCATAGTCCATCATTAATTTGATTTGATCGGCATCATATGTGCCTAAATTTGCCAGGGCTTCTTGTTCGGCAAACATCGCAAAGCCTTCGGAAAAAGCTGTTTCGCTAAAGAGGCGTTGGATATTATAGGTCATATGGGCCTGGTTATAGTTGTATTGGTACATATGTCCTGGCATTCCTTCATGGGCAAAGGTCAGATAAGTATCAATACTGCTTAAGTCCTTGCCATAGTCTTTGGCATTAAAACGAATTCGATTGGTATAGGCTTGATCTAAAATCGGTGTAATGTAGTAGGCAACGATATTCTTAGAAGTTTGTTCATCTGGTAAATTTTGAATATCGTATTCCGGTACGGTGATCTCGGGCATATTCTTGGTGTAGTTTTGTACCAAGAAAGCCATAATTTCATTCGGACTGGTAAAGTTTGTATTTGGAACATTTTCCAGTTTATCGGAATTCGCTTGCAGGTTTGAAATACTTGTATCATAGGCTTTACCTAGCTGATTTAATATTTTAGCTGGTGTTGTACTGGTACTGGCTTGGGATTGAACCAGTAAACGATAATAGGCTTTTCCATTTTTAAAAGAAGTAATCGGACGGGCACTTAAGACTTGATTCTTTAAGCCCTTTAGTTCTTTTTTTATATAGGTAAAGCTTGGATAATAATCCGTATCTAAAATGTTTTGAATCGAATCCAGATAGTTTTGTTGGGTGGTTGGATCCAGTCCCAATGCTTCGATTTCTTTGGTGATGTTTTTTAGAATTTCATTATCGTCTTTATTATCCAAAGTGGTTTGAATCGCATCCATGGTTTCTTTATAGTCAAAACATAATTGATTTTCTTTGGCTTGTTGCTTGGAATAGGCAATGGCTTCCTTGGAATAGCGCTTGGTATCTTTTAATAAGGTCATGAAGGCTTCGATATCTTTTTCGTTGTAGACTTCAAAGTTCGCAAAATAGTTATTTAATGTATTGACAAGACCATTGTTGCTGGACCAGATATTCGCCAGATATTTGTATTTATCCTTGATCATTTCTTTAGCCAGTGAACAAGAATCCATATACTCGTCATAGATGACTTGTTGGGTAGCATCAAGAGTATTACGGTCAAAGGCGTTTAAGCGTTTGATTTCTTTATGGAGTAAGGCTTTATCCTCTTTGGAAGTTGTAAAGGTTCCTAAGGTGACATGGATATTATCATAGGAAATATCGTAGTTTTCCGGATTGGCAATATAGGTATGTAAGGTTGTGTAGTCATCTTCTAAGTTTTCTTTAAAATCTTCATTGATGAATTTTGTGAATTCTTCATTCGGACTTGATGCCGTTTTCTCTTGGGCGAAAATCGGAACACTTGTCCAAGTCAGGCTTAGTGCACAAAGGAAGGCTAGTAGTTTTTTTAACATAAGTTCTCCTTTTAAAAAAGACACAACGCTGGTTGTGTCTAGTAATCGTTTGAAAGCTGAACAATAGTTTGTTCGATACGATGGTTTTTGACCTCTTTCACCGTTATTAATAAGTCTTTTGTACGTATTTCAAATTGGGATCCATTTTCTGGAATCCGACCATACTGCGAAAGAATATAGCCGTTAAAGGTTTCGTTTTCATCATCGTCATGTAAGGAAATACCTAAGGCTTGTTCGACATCTTCGATTTCTGCCGATCCGTAGATGCGCCATTGGTTGGAATCAATGCGTTGAATCTCTTTACGATCCAATTCATCTTCTTCATAGATTTCCCCGACCAGACTTTCCATAATATCATGCAGCGTACAAATACCTGTCATTCCACCATATTCATCTAAGACAATCGCAAAATAGTTTTTATGGGCGGTCATCTCTTTGAAAAGGTGGTCCACTTTGCAGCTTTCGGCTTCAAAGAATGGGGCATCCATCGCATGGTTTAAAATGACATCTTGGCTGGATGTATCCGCTAAACGGAAATAATCTCTTGTATCTAAGACACCGATGATATCATCTTCATCTTCCCGACAGATGGGATAGAAGGTATGGCGATTATCATGGATGATCTGTTTCCATGTTTCGGCAGAATCTTCAAGGTGCAACATGATTACATCACTGCGGTGGGTACAGATTTCTTCAATGGTTATATCATCCATCTCAAAAATGTTTTGAATCATTTCGGTTTGGGCTTGTTTAATATTTCCCGATTCACTTCCGACATGAATCATTTCCCGAATATCTTCTTCAGATACATCTTCATCCGCAAAGAAGGTTGAAATCTGAATTGGTAGCGCAAGAATGTGAATGATGGGATGGATTCCCTGATAGATTTTTAATACGGAAGCATCCCATTTATGGGTGTGAACCAAGCGTTTGGGTAATTGTATGGTAATAAACACATTTAAATAAATCGCAAGGATTGCCACGATGGGAAACGATAAAGGAATCCACAAAGTTGGCAAAAACACAATCCAAAAGCCACAAAAAATATGTAACCAGCGCGTTTCCGCCTGGTATTGATTCATCTTCTCGATATCGTCATCATCGACGACTTCTTGTACCATCGAGGCAAGCATCGATAAGAGAATACATAAAATAAATAAGCATAGTAAATAGGGTCGACCCGGCAGGCCATCAGTAGTCATGAAAAAAATCTCCTTTTGAAAAAATATAACCGATTTACGCTATGAAATCAATTTTCTTTCGGATTTTCCCCATTGTGCTGCATTAAATAACTCAGGATAGATTTACGGGTTACGATTCCAATAAAGATATTTCGATCATCTACGATAGGCACAAAGTTTTGATCCAGGGCTTGTTGGAAGAGGTCATCGATATTGGTATCAATGGTACAAGCGGGAACAAAATCTTTGCGAATCAACTTTTCAATTTCTAAATCCATATCATGGGGATGTTCTAGGTGATGCCATAAGAAATCTCCTTCACTCAAAGTTCCTAAGTACTGCCCTTTCTGGTTAATAACTGGCATAGCCGTATAGTGAGCTTCTTGCATAGCGTCCAAGCCTTGTTGGATTGACATCATTCCATATAATAATTGCACTTGATCTTTTGGTTTTAAAAAGAATACGACATTATCTAACATTTCTAATACCTCGTACCATCACCTTAACAAAGAATTATAGGATTTCTTTCAATGAATTATGGGAAATTTTTGGCTATTACAAACGCTTCCACATCATTATGGAAACGGTTGTAATTGGGTAGAAATATAAAGAATGCTAGTATGGTTGCAGAAAGAAGAATTCATGTTAGCTAACTTTTAATGGGGGTGATGTTTTGAACCAAAGACAAATTGATTTGATGAAATTGCTTTGCGAACAGAACGTTTTTCGACCTGCTTCTTTCTTTAGTAGAAAGTTGTCTGTTTCTACCAAAACGGTTTATTCGGATTTTCAAGATATTGAAAAGTTTGTTAAAAAATTTCAAGTTGAATTAATCCGTATTCCTGGGACGGGTGTTTATTTAGAAGGAACAAAAGAGCATAAGGATGCTTTAAAGGAAAACCTCTTAAAACAAACGGAGAAAGACAAATATTCAATGGAATATCGACGCTTGCAAATCGTTAAACGACTTTTAATCGAATCGAAGACGATTACTTTGGAAAGCCTAGCGGATGAATTTATCATCAGTAAAAGCTCGTTGTATAACGATTTAAATGCAGTTTCCAAACAATTGGGATCGAACTGTTTAATTATTTCAAATGACAACGGCGTGTATGCCAGTGGTGATGAATTAAACATTCAAAAAGCTATTAAACAAATTGTCTCTTTTTATACATTGACAAAAATTGATGGCATTTCTGGATACGAAGAACTTCTATATATTCTATTTGACGCGAACATTATTGAGCTTGTACATAACATTCTTTATGGAAATTATGCCGAGTTGACCGAAAATGTTTCCGATTATTATATTCGCAGTTTGGAAATCATTATGATTACTTTGATTACGCGAGTTCAAATGGATTTCCATGTGGAAAAGGAAAACGATTTCTTATTCAACAATATTCGCTATATGGAAACATATGTGGTTGCCAACAGCATGATTGAATTCATTAAACAAGAAATGAATGTAGTCTTTACACAAGAAGATATCGAATATTTGTGTCGTCAATTGTTTGCACATCGAATTACAAATCGTTTTAAAACAAATGAGACGCAATATACTTCTATGGTTAAAGAAATCATTGAACGAATGGAATTTATTGAAAAAGTGTCCTTCGACCAAAATGATTCTTTGTATCATTCCTTGCTGTATCATTTGCCAGCCATGGTTGTGCGTTTGAAAAAAGGGATTCGAATTCACAATCCATTATTAAAGGATATAAAGAATCAGTATTCGCGTTTGTTTTCTGAAGTGTGGTATGCATTATCGGTTCTAGAATCGAAATATGATGTGGTACTAAACGATGATGAAATTTCTTTGATTTTGATCTATTTCCAAATTGCTTTAGATCGAGAATCAAAATCCAACAACATTATTGTGATTTGTCCCTATGGAAACTCATCTTCGCAATTGATTTTAAATCGCGTAAAGAAATTTTTACCCGAAAGAGATCATATTGAAGTTTCTACCATAGATAAACTACAAGCCAATCGAATGCGTAATGTTGATTTGATTATTACGCCAATCGATTTGAATATAGATACGATTCCAGTAATCAAAGTATCTCCGCTTGTCAGCAACGAAGACTTAGTGCGTATTTTGGATGTGTATTCCTCTTTTGTGATGGAGAAAGAGTCGAAAAAAGCTTTTTTTGAAAAAGACAAAAGATTTCCAATCACCAACGATTGCACAATTCTTAAATATCGACTTTGTTGAACTACAAGTGGATGTTGAATCAAAAGAAGAATGTTTAGATTTGATGATATCAAAACTTGAACAGGAAAAATATGTAAAAACAGGATTCCGTCAATCTGTTTATAACCGTGAAAAAATGGGTACGACAAGTCTGGAAACAGGTGTGGCTTTGCCACATGCTGATTCGGAAACGATTTGCCAGTCTGTTATATCTGTTATGACTTTAAAACATCCTATTCGTTGGGGATCGGTTCCGGTAAAGCTCGTTGTAATGATGGCTCTATCGACAAAAGATATTGAGCAATTTAAAGATGCCATTGTTGAGCTCTACCAAATTATTGAAAAAAAAGAATATGTTGAAGAGATTGTAGAAATCAATCAAAAAGAACAAATGATGCAATTGTTTTGTAAATAGGAGGAAGGAAAAGATGTACTTTGATCATCGCTTATGCTTTTTTCAACTTGACGTTGAAAATCAAGATCAACTTCTAGATAAAATGTGTTCTAAGTTGTATTCAGAAGGATTTGTAAAAGATACATATGTAGGTGCACTTAAAGAAAGGGAAAAAGAGTATCCAACTGGAATTTTGTTTGAAAATACTGGGTTTGCGATTCCTCATACGGATTCAAAACACGTGAATCAATCGCAAATCTGCTTTGCATCCTTAAAGAAACCAATCGTATTTAAGGATATGACAAATAAAGAAAATGAAATTTCTGTAGAGTTGGTATTTATGTTAGCTATGTCTCAACCACATGAGCAAGTAGATACACTACAAAATTTAATGATGCTCTTTCAAGATGTGAGCGCCGTAGAAAAGTTAAAACAATGTACAGATGAAGAAACATTTTCAGAAATATTAAAAAGTGCAAATGTTTATTAAGAGTAATAGAAGGGAAAAGAGAAAATGGATGTAGTTATTAATTTATTACAATGGTTTATTGGTTTAGGATCAAATACGTTTCTACCAATTATCATTTTCGTAATTGCTTTGATTTTTGGAGTTAAGCCAGGTAAAGCCTTTATGGCAGGTATTACCGTTGGTATTGGATCAATTGGATTAGGTTTAGTATTGGATTTATTGTCAGGAAGTTTAGGTGCTGCCATTCAAACAATGGGTGAGCAATATGGAGCTTCATTAAGCATTATGGATATTGGTTGTGGTGTAGGAGGTCCATTGGCATTCTCTACGACAATTGGTATTTTATTGATTCCATTATCATTAATTGTGAACTTTGTGTTTGTTATGTTGGGATTAACAAAAACATTAAATGTTGATATCTGGAACTTCTGGTTCCCAGCTTTCTTAGGTTTGGTATCTAATGCTGTTTCAGGAAGCTTTGTTGTAGGTATCTTAGCTGCTGTTGTTGCTGTTATGTTGCAATGGTTGATGGCTGATACATTCCAAGAAAAAATCAGTACTTTCTTTGGATATCCAGGAATTGCGATTACTCATATGATGGCTTTGTCTGGTGTAATCTTTGCGATTCCAATGAACTGGATTTTCGATCATATTCCAGGTCTAAATAAATTAGATGCAGATGCAGAAACATTGACGAAAAAATTTGGCATTTTTGGTGACACAGTTGTTATGGGATTAATCATTGGTGCTGTTGTTGGTATCTTTGCTCATTATGATGTCGCAAAAATTGGTACCTTGGCAATGTCTACAGCTGCCGTTATGAAGATCATGCCTAAAATGGTTGCTATGTTCATGGAAGGATTAATGCCAGTTGCTGAAGCTGCTAAAGAATTTGCTTCTAAGAAGTTGAATGGAAAAGTTGTCAACATTGGTATGGATGCTGCCTTAACTGTTGGTCATCCAACTGTAATGTCTACTTCATTATTAATGGTACCTATTTCCTTATTATTAGCGATTGTTTTACCTGGAAATAAAGTACTTCCATTTGGAGATTTAGCTTTCTTCGCATTTGGTATTGCGTTAATGATTCCATTCTTTAAAGGAAACATTGTTCGTTCTATCCTTGGATGTTCTATCTATTTAGTAATCTGTTTATACTTATCTACTTGGTTAGCGCCTACAATTACGCATGTCTTCGCACTAGCTCATTATGATGTTGGTACATCTGGATTAGTTACAAGTGTATTGTGTGGATTATGGCCTGTTGGATTATTTGCCCTTGCGGTTAAGTATTTAGGTGCATTTGGATTAGTTATTATTGGTGTTATTGTTATTGCTTTATTAGCTTATGTAAACAAAATTCGTGCTAATAAAGTAGCTGCAGAATAAGGAGAATACACATATGAAAAAATTATTAGTTGTTTGTGGAGCTGGACATGCTACAAGTACTATTGCTGTCGCAAAAGTAAAAGCATGGTTAGAAAAAGAAGGATATGAAAACGAAGTAACTATTTATCAATCAAAAATTGCCGATGAATTAAACCGAATTGATGATTATGATGCGGTAATTTCTACAACAATCGTACCTGATTCTATTAAAGATAAAGTAATCAATGGATTAGGTCTATTAACTGGAATTAATGCCGATCAAATTTTAAATGATGTGAAAGAAAGATTGGGATTGTAATGACAACCTTTCATGATGTGATTGAACTACAAACCGTACAAGGAAGAAACTCTTATCATGATTTGCGCGATGCATTGATTGAAACGGTGGAAAAGTCAAAGATAAAGGATGGCATCTTAGTGGTTTCAAGTGCCCATACAACCTGTTCTCTATACTTTGATGAGACAATGCATGATGTAAACTTTTTTGGCGATGAGTTCTTACAAGTAGATATCAATGAAACGATGGAAAAAATCGCTCCAAGAATGACAAATGAAAATCAATATCATTCTCCAGGTCCTGAACATGTGGCTTTTGGTCTAAATGTTCCAGATCCAAATTATCCTGCTGAAAAATGGGTGATGTTAAATACGGATGCTCATTTAAAGTCAAGTATTTATGGAACGAATTCCGTAACACTCATTATTAAAGATGGACAACTACAATTGGGGGCTATGGGCCGTATCTACTTTGTCGACTGGGATACTTTACGTCCAAGAAACCGTAAAATCAATCTCTTTGTGATGGGGGAATAGAATATGATTCTTTCTCCTTCACTATATAATGCGGGTGTTTGTCATTTAGAACAAACGCTATCGGATATTGAAAAAGCCGGTGCGCAATATTTACATGTGGATATTTTAGACAATACCTTTGTACCAAGTTTATCTTTTGGACCAAAAATCGTAAAAGATTTAAAAAAGATGACCGACTTGGTATTAGATGTTCATATGATGGTTGATACACCAGAAAACTGCGTTGCAGATTTTTGTCAAGCTGGAGCGGATATTGTAACGGTTCACTACGAAGCGACTTCACATTTGGGCTACACGATCCAAGAAATCAAAAAACATCACGCAAAAGTGGGAGTTGCCATAAATCCGGCTACACCAGTCTGTGTGATTGAACCGGTTTTGCAGGATGTAGACCAAGTGTTAGTGATGACGATTAATCCGGGAAGAAGTGGACAGAAGTTAATTCTATCGACTTTAGACAAGATTCGTGAATTGGTTCAAATTCGTAACGCTAAGAATCTGCATTTTGATATTCAAGTTGATGGAAACATTACTCCAGATAATGTTGAAAAAGTTTTAGATGCAGGCGCAAATGTCATTGTTTCTGGCGGCGGTATTTTTAATGAACATCCGATTTGTGAAAATATCCAAAAGTTTTTTGAGGTAGAAAAATGAAACCAAACGTATATGCGATTCTAAATGAATTGAAACAAAATGTAGAATATATTTCGGAAGCACAGATGGATGCCTTGGCACAAAAAATTGATCACGCCAACCATATTTTCTTAACCGGAAAGGGAAGAAGTGGGCTATCTATTTCGGCCTTTGCTAACCGTTTGTTACATTTGGGATATTCTGTAAGTATGATTGGAGAAATCTCTGCACCTCATACGCATGAAAATGATCTTGTGATCATTGCCAGCGGTTCTGGGGAAACGGATGCTTTAGTCGCTATTGCGAAAAAAGCGAAAAGTGAGCAATTGGATCTAGTTTGTCTGACGATGAATGAAGCTTCAACAATTGCGCAAATGGCAGATTTGATTGTCGTTATTCCTGGGGTTTCACCCAAAGTCGAATCTTTAAAAGCCATTTCCTCCATTCAACCTATGGGTTCTGCTTTTGAACAAATGTTGTTTTTAAGCCTAGATGCATTGGTATTGTCGATGATGGATAAAAAAGGTATGACTTCGGATCAGATGTTTGCAAATCACGCTAATATTGAATAAAATTCACTCCCTGTAGAGCACCGTATAATGCGGTGCTTTTTTGTATTTTTCTATGAAAATATTTAGTGAATTTTCGTGGAATGAATTGCTTGAAGAAATAGTTTTAAAAAACAATAGACTGTGATAGAATATATCCGATTAAAAAAGGGTGAACAAGATCGTCGTTTTGGTACATCCTTTTTTTTGAGGATCGGAGGATTGAATAAGATGAATCCATATTCTTTGTTAAAAATGAGTGACTTATCCAATGAGGATATTTTTAGTATTCTACATGATGCTAAACTTTTTGATAATTCCCGTAAAGATTGGCAATTACCAATGCAAAACGCATTGGTTGCTAATCTTTTTTTTGAAGCTTCGACACGTACCCATTTCTCTTTTGAGAGTGCTCAGCTTCAATTAGGATGTAAAGTAGCTGACTTTCAAGCGGGTTCCAGCAGTGTCACAAAAGGGGAAACCTTATATGATACAGTAAAGACCTTTGAAAGTATCGGTTACGGTTGTGTGGTAATCCGCCACAGCCAGGATGAATATTTTGAACAATTAAAAGATATTCGAATTCCCATTGTGAATGCGGGAGATGGAAAAGGCAATCATCCCAGCCAATGCTTATTAGATTTATTAACCTTTTATAATGAGTTTGGAACCCTATCTGGTTTAAAGGTTCTAATTACCGGAGATATTTCTCACTCTCGGGTTGCAGCCAGTGATAAAGAAGCCTTAGAGCGTTTAGGTTCTACCGTACGCTTTGCCGGACCAAAAGAATGGGAAAGAGAAGGCTATCCTACGATGGACTTCGATGAAGGTATTCAATGGGCTGATGTTGTCATGATGCTGCGTATTCAAAAAGAAAGAGGCGCTAGCCTGCAAGGTATGAGCGATGGCGAATACTTAGAAAAATATGGCTTGACGAAGGAACGTTATAGCCATATGCAAGATCATGCCATTATTTGTCATCCGGCACCAGTGAATCGCGGTATTGAAATTGACAGCGATTTAGTGGAAGCAGAAAAGAGCCGTATTTTTACCCAGATGCATAATGGTATGTTGGTGCGTAAAGCCATCATAAAAAGAGCCTTTGGCTTTGCACCATTTGAGGAGGGACAGAAGTGAAAGTTATAAAGAATGGACAAGTTCTAACTGAAAATGGTTTAGAACAAGTCGATGTACAATTTGATGAGGATCAAATCCTTGCGATTGGAAAAGATTTATTTGGCGATGAAGTGATCGATGCCCAAGGTAAAGTTGTCTTACCAGGACTGGTTGATGTGCATGTACATTTAAGAGAGCCTGGTCGCGAAAAGAAGGAAACGATTCAAACCGGAACCAAAGCGGCTGCCCATGGTGGATTTACATCCATCTTTGCGATGCCAAATGTTCTACCTTATCCTTCTGATGCACAGACGATGGAAAAATATCTTGGCTTAATTGAAAAAAATAGCTGTGTAAGAACCTATCCATATGCTACAATCACAAGAAATGAAGCCGGGAAAGAAGTTGTCGATATGCATGAACTAGAACCCTTCACGCACTGGTTTAGCGATGATGGTGTGGGTATCGATGATGATGCTGTGATGGCAGAAGCAATGCGAACAGCGAAAAAAGAGCATGTCTTGATTGCGATGCATACCGAAGATATGCACTATCGTAAACCAGGGGCATCCGTGCATGACAGTCAGATCAATCGCGATCGCGGATACATTGGTATTCCGAGTGCCTGCGAAGCTGAACCTTTAAAACGTGACTTAAAGTTAGCTGTTGAAATTGGAAACATGTATCATGCTTGTCATATTTCTTGTAAAGAAAGTGTAGAAGCATTGCGCCAAGCTAAACAAGCCGGTGGAAATATCAGTGCGGAAGTAACAGCCCATCACTTATTATTGGAAGATAAAGATGTGCAAGGACCTATGTGGAAGATGAATCCACCTCTTCGTAGTCATGAAGATCGTATGGCTTTGATTGAAGCCTTAGAAGATGGAACCTTGGATTTTATTGCCAATGACCATGCACCACATACTTTAGAAGAGAAGCAACAAAATATGGAAAAAGCGCCATTTGGAATCGTTTCTCTAGAGACAAGTTTCCCGCTATTATATACGGAATTTGTCGTTAAGGAAAAACGTTGGACCCTCGAACAACTTGTTCAATATATGGCGACTAAACCCGCAAAGCGCTTTGGCATTGAAGCCGGACAAATCAAAGCTGGCTACTTACCAGACTTTGTGTTGGTTGATTTAAATCAAACCTATACCATTGATGCATCAAAGTTTGAATCAATGGGAAAAAATACCCCATTCGATGGATGGGAAGTACAAGGAAAAGTTTGTGAAACCATTGTTGGTGGACAAACCGTATGGAAAGGATAGAAGCTATGGAACGACTATTAATTTTAGAAGATGGAAGTGTATATAAAGGGCTTGCCTTTGGAAGTGATAACTTTCAAATGGGCGAACTTGTCTTTAACACTTCAATGACAGGTTACCAAGAAATTATTACCGATAACTCCTATTGTGGACAAATCGTTATGATGACCTATCCATGGATTGGAAACTATGGCATCAACAGCGATGATAATGAGAGCATGATTCCAGCCTTATTTGGTTTTGTGGTCAAAGACTACAACGATATGCCAAGTAATTTCCGCAGTCAGGAAAACTTAGATACTTATTTAAAGAAAGTAAAGATTCCGGGCATTTATGGTATTGATACACGAGCTATTACCTTAAAGATTCGTCAAGCCGGAACGATGAAAGCCATTCTCGCAAATCCGGATGCCGATGTAGATGCCATTGTACAAAACTTGAAGAAACAAGATTACTTACATGATCAAGTAAAACGTGTATCCACGACCAAAGCCTTCCCTATCCCAAATCGTGGTAAACGTGTTGTCTTGATGGACTTTGGCGCAAAACTAGGCATCGTTCGTGAATTATCCAAACGGGGATGTGACTTGATTGTCGTGCCATATGATACATCAGCAGAAACCATTCTTTCTTATCATCCCGATGGTGTGATGTTATCGAATGGGCCAGGAAACCCTGAAGATGTAACGGTGGCCATTGAAACTATTCGCCAATTGATTGGCAAAACTTGTATCTTTGGGATCTGCCTTGGTCACCAATTGATTTCTTTGGCTTGTGGGGCAAAGACCTATAAATTGAAATTTGGTCATCGTGGAGCTAACCACCCGGTTGTAAATCTAGCAACGGGATCGGTGGAAATCACCAGCCAAAACCATGGTTTTGCGGTTGATATTGACAGCTTAAAAAATACCGATTTAGTGATGACGCACCAAGCCTTAAACGATAAGTCTTGTGAAGGTGTACGCCATACAAAGTATCCAGTATTCTCGGTACAATATCACCCAGAAGCAAGTGCTGGACCACAAGATAGTAACTATTTATTTGATGAATTTTTAGCAATGATGGAAAAGGAGAGTGCACATGCCTAAACGTACCGATATACATAAAATCTTAGTCATTGGTTCGGGACCAATTATTATTGGACAGGCGGCAGAATTTGATTATTCTGGATCACAAGCTTGTCAATCCCTTCGTGAAGAAGGGTATGAAGTCGTTTTGATCAACTCCAATCCGGCAACCATTATGACGGATGAAACGATTGCGGACCAAGTTTATATTGAACCGTTAACCGTCGAATTCGCAAAGCGAATTATCTATAAAGAACGTCCCGATGCCATCTTAGGAACCCTAGGTGGACAAACCGGGTTAAACCTTGTTGTGGAACTTCATGAAGATGGAATTTTAGATGAGTTTGGGGTAGAAATCCTTGGTACCCATCTAGAAGCCATCAATCGTGCCGAAGACCGTGAATTATTCCGTGCTTTGATGAATGAACTACATGAACCTGTTCCGGAAAGTCAAATTGTGCATACCGTAGATCAAGCTGTCGAATTTGCCAGCCGTGAAGGCTATCCATTGGTTGTTCGTCCAGCTTATACCTTAGGGGGAACCGGTGGTGGTTTTGCCCATAATGAAGAAGAATTGCGTCACATTACCGATGCTGGATTAAAGATGTCTCCAGTATCCCAATGTTTGATTGAACAAAGTATTGCCGGTTTCAAAGAAATCGAATACGAAGTAATGCGTGATGCCAAAGATAATGCGATTGTGGTTTGTAACATGGAAAACGTGGATCCAGTAGGAATCCATACGGGTGATTCCATCGTTATGGCCCCAGCCCAAACAATGACCGACCGTGAAAACCAAATGTTACGTAATACCTCTTTGCGTATTATTCGTGCACTAGGCATTTGTGGTGGATGTAATGTCCAGTTAGCGTTGGATCCAAACAGCTTTAAGTATTATGTCATTGAAGTAAACCCACGTGTTTCACGTAGTAGTGCCCTTGCTTCAAAAGCGACTGGTTATCCAATTGCCAAAATCAGTGCCAAATTAGCCGTCGGACTAGGCTTGGATGAAATCATTAACCCAATCACAAAGACAAGTTATGCATGTTTTGAACCAGCTTTAGACTACGTGGTTACGAAATTCCCACGTCTTCCATTTGATAAATTCCCAAATGCTGATCGTCAATTGGGAACCCAAATGAAAGCAACCGGAGAAGTTATGGCCATTGGTCGTACCTTTGAAGAAAGCTTCTTAAAAGCGGTTCGTTCTTTGGAATTGAAAGTCGATCACGTTTGTAAAAAAGAAGTAGAAGGTTTAAGTAAAGCTGAACTAGAAGCCAAAATTCATAATCGTGATGATGAGCGAATCTTTGCGGTTTTGGAATGGATCCGTCAAGGTTATGAGATGGAAACCGTGCATGAAATCACGAAAATTGATCCATTGTTCTTAGCGCGTTTCCAAAAAATCGTAGATTTAGAACAATTGATGAAAGAGCATGTCGGCGATATCGATACTTTGCGTACTTTGAAACAAAATGGTTTCAGCGATTCTTACATTGCCCGCAACTGGTCGATGCAAGAACAAGACTTATATAATTTACGTAAAGAAAATGGCATTATGCCAGTCTATAAAATGGTTGATACCTGTGCCGGAGAATTCTCTAGTGAAACACCTTATTTCTATTCAACCTATGAACAAGAAAACGAATCGGTACCAACGGATCAAAAGAAGATTGTCGTACTTGGTTCGGGTCCAATTCGAATTGGCCAAGGGGTTGAATTTGATTATGCGACCGTACATTGTGTACAGACCTTACGAGAATCTGGCTATGAAGCCATTGTCATCAACAATAACCCAGAAACGGTATCAACCGATTTCAGTATCAGTGACAAATTGTATTTTGAACCATTGACAACCGAAGATGTTATGCATGTCATTGAAGTGGAAAAACCTCTCGGTGTCATTGTCCAATTTGGTGGACAAACAGCCATCAATATTGCGGACAGTCTAGAAAAACATGGCGTCAAGATCTTAGGAACGACTTTGGAAAATATCAACCGTGCCGAAGACCGTCATGAATTTGAAGAAATGCTGGATAAATTGGATATTCCACAACCTGAAGGAGAAACTGCCGTTACGGTTGATGAAGCTTTAGTCATTGCCAATAAGATTGGTTATCCAGTATTGGTTCGTCCAAGTTATGTATTAGGTGGACGGGCAATGGAAATCGTACATAACGATGATGAGTTGCGTATCTATATGGCAACAGCGGTTAAAGAAATCAGCCATGATGCGCCAATTCTTGTCGATAAATATGTCTTAGGAAAAGAACTGGAAATCGATGCGATTGCCGATGGAGAAAACGTATATATTCCAGGTGTTATGGAACATATTGAAAGAGCCGGTATCCATAGTGGAGACTCTATCAGTGTTTATCCAACCCAAATCGTATCGCAAGAAGCTAAGAATACGATTATTGATTATGCGACTCGCATTGGAAAAGGTTTCCACTTCGTTGGTTTATACAATATTCAATTTATTGTCGATAAGAGCAATAAAGTATACGTCTTAGAAGTAAATCCACGTTCCAGTCGTACCGTACCTTTCTTATCAAAGATTACTGGTGTACCAATGTCACATATCGCAACCAAAGCAGTATTGGGTGAAAGTATTATTGACCAAGGTTATACCCCTGGTTATAAGAAAGAAAAAGAAAACCAGGTCTTTGTCAAAGCGCCAGTCTTCTCTTTTGCGAAGTTGCGTAGTGTAGATACAGTGCTTGGTCCAGAAATGAAGTCAACCGGGGAAGCTTTAGGTGGCGATGTAAGCTTAGAAAAAGCTTTATATAAAGCTTTAATTGCCAGTGGAGTACATATTCCAAGTCATGGAAATGTCTTAATGACCATTGCCGATGAAGATAAAGATGTTGCCCTAACTTTGGCTAAACGTTTCTCGAATATTGGCTATGGACTCTATGCGACCGAAGGAACAGCGAAGTTCTTGCGCAGTCATGGCTTATATGTATTTGATGTTGCTAAAGTCAGTGAAAACAGTGAGGAAGAAGATGTCTTAGATGTTATCAGCAAGGGACATGTAAACTTTGTCATCAATACGATTTCCAGCCGGGAAAAGAATGCCAGCAGCGATGGTTTCTTGATTCGTCGTGTAGCTGCAGAAAATAATATTTCTTGTATGACAAGTTTAGATACTGCTAATGCTCTGATTGGCGTTCTAGAATCCCGTTCTTTCTCGACCATTAGTATGAATGAATTGGAGAAGTAATATGGTACAAGATGGAATTATTCTATCCAATGTCTTATTGACCGAGGATACCTACCGTATGGAAATTGCCTGTGATTCTTCCCATGCGAAACCCGGACAATTCGTCCAGGTAGAAGTACCCGGATATTTCTTACGCCGTCCGATTTCGATTTGCGAAATTACCAGCCATGGCCTTGTCTTAGTCTATAAAGTTGTCGGCCAGGGAACGCAAAAGATGGCAGAAATGAAAGAAGGAAACATTAATTTATTTGGCCCATTGGGAACTGGATTTCCAGTAGAAGCCAAAGAACATGTGGTTCTCATGGGTGGTGGTGTTGGTGTGCCACCGCTCTATGAAACCGCCAAACAGTACTTGCATCAAGGTACCAAAGTCGATGTTGTCTTAGGTTTTAATACCAAGAATCAAGCCATCTATCTAGAAGAGTTTGAAGCATTAGGCGCTCGTGTCACAGTTGCCAGCATGGATGGTTCGATAGGGGTAAAAGGAACAGTTATCGATGCGATGCAAGAAAAGGAAATTCCGGGGGATTTCATTTTAGCTTGTGGGCCATTACCAATGTTAAAAGCGATTCAGAATACCTATACAAAGGGATATATTTCCCTGGAAGCACGAATGGCTTGTGGTATGGGTGCTTGTATGGGTTGTGTTGTAAAAGATCAAGAAGGTCATTCTTTACGTGTCTGTAAAGATGGACCTGTCTTTGAAATAGGAAAGGTGGCTTTATAATGGATATTTCCGTAAAACTACCCGGATTACATTTAAAGAATCCGATTATTCCCGCCAGTGGATGTTTTGGCTTTGGTCGTGAATTTGCTGAATTATATGACTTATCTCTATTAGGCGGTATTGCGATTAAAAGTGCGACGCCAAAAGAACGTTTTGGCAATCCTACGCCTCGTATTGCCGAAACCCCAATGGGCATGTTGAATGCGATTGGGCTACAAAATAAAGGTGTGGATGCCATTATTGAAAAGGAACTTCCATTCCTGGCACAATATGATACCGAAATCATGGCCAATGTAGCCGGAGCTTGTGAAGAAGATTATGTCGAAGTTATTCGCAAGTTGAATGATCAACCGGTCATTAAAGCCTATGAATTAAATATTTCGTGTCCAAATGTGAAACATGGTGGCATTGGTTTAGGTACCAATCCTGAATTAGCGGCCCATGTAACGCGCTTATGTAAAGCAGCCGCAACCAAACCAGTCTATGTGAAGTTGTCACCCAATGTAACGGATATTGTAGCCATTGCCAAAGCGGTTGAAGCAGCAGGGGCTGATGGACTGGTTTTAATCAATACTTTGATGGGTATGCGGATTGATCTAAAGACCGGTAAACCTCTATTGGCCAATAAAACCGGTGGTTTATCTGGACCTGCTATTAAACCAGTAGCCATTCGCATGGTCTATCAAGTAGCCAGTGCGGTATCAATTCCCGTGATTGGTGTTGGTGGTATTACCTGTGCCGAAGATGTATTGGAGTTTTTAAATGCGGGAGCCAGCGCAGTAGAAGTTGGTGCCCAGAACTTTGTGGATCCTTACGTGTGTCCAAAAATCATTGAAGCCTTACCAGGTGTATTAGAAAAGTATGGTTATACATCGATTGATGAAGCCATTGGAAGGAGTTTAGAAAATGAGTAAAACAATTGTAGCTCTTGATTTTTCAAGTAAAGAAGAAGTCGTAGATTTCCTTTCTCAATTTGATGAACCAATTTATGTCAAAGTGGGAATGGAATTAACCTATGCATGTGGCTTAGATATTATTAAAACCATTAAAGATATGGGACATCATATCTTCTTGGATTTAAAGTTACATGATATTCCAAATACCGTAAAAGGTGGTATGAAAAACCTTGCGAAACTGGGTGTTGATATTGTCAATGTCCATGCAGCTGGTGGTATTCCAATGATGCAAGCTGCCATTGAAGGTTTGGAAGAAGGTGCGCAAGGTGGCAAACGTCCGCTTTGTATTGCGGTTACCCTTTTAACTTCCATTTCCAAAGAAATGATGAATGAACAATTGGGTGTACAAGGCGAAGTATTGGATACAGTTTGTCATTATGCCCAAAATGCGAAAGCTGCTAGATTGGATGGCGTTGTCTGCTCGGTTCATGAAGCTAAAGCGATTCATGAAGCTTGTGGCGATGATTTCTTGACCGTAACACCAGGCATTCGTTTAGCTAGTGATTCTGTCGGGGATCAAAAACGGGTTGCGACTCCAGCTTTTGCGAAAGAACAAGGTTGTGACTATATTGTCGTAGGACGCTCTATCACAAAGAGTGAAAATCCAAAAGAAACCTATTGTGAAATTGAAGAAATGATGAAGTAGGAGAGACCAATGGAAGCATATAAACAAGAATTTATTGATTTCATGTTGGAATCAAAGGTATTAAAATTTGGGGATTTTACATTAAAATCAGGTCGTAAAAGTCCTTTCTTTATGAATGCGGGTGGTTATGTAACCGGCCAACAATTGATGAAACTGGGCGAATATTATGCCAAGGCCATCGTAGATACCTATGGTACGGATTTTGATGTTTTATTTGGACCTGCTTATAAAGGAATTCCTTTAGCTGTTGTAACAGCGATTGCGATGCATACTCTTTATGGCAAAGAAGTTCGCTATTGCTCTGATCGTAAAGAAGCCAAAGATCATGGAGCAGACAAGGGTGGTTTTCTAGGTTCCAAGTTACAAGATGGTGATCGTGTCATCATGATTGAAGATGTGACGACCTCAGGTAAATCTATGGAAGAAACTGTACCGAAGGTACGAAGTGCGGCCAATGTAGAAATTGTTGGTTTGATGGTTAGCTTAAATCGTAATGAAAAGGGAAAAGGAAATAACACTGCTTTAAAAGAAGTTAGTGAATTATATGGTTTCCCAACGGCAGCAATCGTATCGATGCCAGAAGTTATTGCGTATTTAGGTGATCAATTAGACCCTGAATTAAAAGCGCGCATTGATGCCTATTACCAAGAATATGGTGCTACCGAATAGCTTTTGTGCTAAAATTGAATTAACGTAAGTGTTCTTTGAATTGGTGTATTCTTTTTCGAAGAACACTTTTTTGTCTATTCTTAGGAGGTAGTTTTATGAAATATCCAGTAATTACAATTACCCGAGAATTTGGGTCTGGAGGACGTACCATTGCGCGTCAATTAGCGGAAAAATTAGGCTATGACTATTACGATTATAATTTGGTACAAAAAATTGCGAAAGAAAGCGGCTTGGCAGAATCGTATATTGAAGAACATGGCGAAGATGCCAATTCCGAAAGCTCTTTATCTTTTGCCTGGAACAATTGGGGCGGCTCAATGTCCGATCAGTTGTATGTCGTACAAAGAAATACGATTATGGATTTAGCCGAAAAAGGTAAATGTGTGATTGTCGGGCGTTGCAGCGATTATATTTTACGTGATCGAGAAGATACTTTTCATGTCTTCATCCATGCGGATCCAAAATTCCGTCAGAATCGGATTGTGAATGTATATGGAGAAACCGATGAATCCATTGAAAAGCGCGTGGCGAAAAAAGATAAACGTCGGATTGCGTACTATAAGTACTATACGGATCGCAAATGGGGTCAGGCAAATAACTATCATATTTGTTTAAATAGTGGCTTGTTGGGCATTGATGAATGTGTGCGTGTAATCAGTGAATTTGTCAGTGACAACGCCAAGTAAATTTGTTAAGATAGGAAACATAAAAAGGGAGTAGCTAGCACAAGTGTGTTTGCAGATCCGTCAATCACGATTCTTTGAATCCGGACTGTATGTAGATAGCGAGACTTTGGTTGAGAAGGCCAGAGTCTTTTTTTCTGGCAGGGAGGACAGTATGAATATTCTTATTTCTTTGGGCCTAGTTGTATTAGGTTTTGCGTTATTGGTCAAAGGAGCAGATTTTTTTGTCGATGGAGCTAGTGGTATTGCCAGTCGTTTTGGCATTCCTCAACTTGTCATCGGCTTAACGATTGTTGCGATGGGAACGTCTTTACCCGAAGCAGCGGTCAGTATTACAGCTGCCTTTAAAGGCAGTGCCGGAATTACCATTGGAAATATTGTTGGCAGCAATATCTTAAATGTTTCGATTATCTTAGGTCTTGCCAGTGTGATTATTCCGATTGCCGTCCAAAAGAGTACTGTGAAATATGAGATGCCTTTTATGATGGCCGTAACTTTACTTTTGGTGCTTTTAGGGATGGATGGAAAGATTTCCCGTTTGGATGGGGCCATTCTAGGGGCTTGTTTCTTACTGTATTTGTATTATATCTATCGCATGACTAAAAATGGTAAAGAAGAACAGGCTGCGGATGCGATGCCTTTGGCTAAAAGTATTTTATTTGTCTTATTGGGAGCGGTTGGTGTTGTCTTAGGTAGTGACTTTGCGGTTGATGGTGCCAGTGAATTAGCGCGTATCTTTGGAATGAGTGAGCGTTTTATCGGTTTGACAATTGTAGCTTTAGGAACCTCTTTACCCGAACTTGTGACTAGTGTTTCAGCTGCTCGCAAAGGCAATGCGGATATCGCAATCGGGAATATTGTGGGATCCAACCTCTTTAATATCTTGTTTGTGGTGGGAACGAGTTCTTTGATTATTCCGGTGCCTTTCAATCCACGTTTTATTGTGGATGGTTTAATGGCTTTGGTAGTTGGTCTTGTCTTATGGCTCTGTGTAAGAAAAAACTATCAATTAACTCGGAAACATGGAATAATCCTGTTAATTCTTTATGTCTTTTATTTCCTTTATTTATGTACCTTTTAATGCAGCCAGTTGGTTGCATTTTCTTTTGCGTGCTATAATAAACCGGTGAGGTAGCGTATGGAACAAGTCTCTTTGTTTACAAGTGAAGAAGATACCCGTCCCTTAGCTGATCGGATGCGTCCGGAAACCTTGGAAGAGTATGTAGGACAGACCCATTTAGTGAGTCCGGGAAAAATTTTGTGGCGCATGATTGAACAAGACAAAGTTTCTTCGATGATCTTCTGGGGACCGCCTGGGGTTGGCAAGACGACTCTGGCGCGTATTATTGCGGCACAGACCAAGTCACATTTTGTGAATTTTTCAGCGGTCACTTCGGGCATCAAAGAAATTAAAGCGGTGATGAAAGATGCCCAGATGCGTAAGAGTATGGGTCAGGAAACGATTCTTTTTGTCGATGAAATTCATCGTTTTAATAAAGCCCAACAAGATGCGTTTTTACCCTATGTCGAAAAGGGCAGCATTATTCTGATTGGGGCAACAACGGAAAATCCGAGTTTTGAGTTAAACAATGCCTTGTTGTCAAGGTGTCGGGTCTTTGTGCTCCATAGTCTCCAACAAGCGGATCTAGAAGAATTGTTGCAGCGAACTCTGGTATCACCGAAAGGGTTGGGAATGTATCATATTGATATTTCCGAGAAAGACCTATCTTCTATTGCGGCTTTTGCGGGTGGAGATGCCCGTTTTGCACTAAATACTTTAGAAATGGTGGTATTTAACAGCCCGAACGATGAAGCAGGGATTCATGTGTCCCAGGAAATCTTAAAACAGTGTCTACAAAGGCGCAGCTTATTGTATGACCGGCAGGGCGAAGAACATTACAATATTATTTCTGCTTTACATAAGAGTATGCGAAATAGTGATGTGCAAGCTAGTATTTACTGGCTGGCCCGAATGTTAGAAGCTGGGGAAGATCCTTTGTATGTGGCAAGGCGAATTGTGCGTTTTGCCAGTGAAGATATTGGGATGGCCGATAGTCGTGCAATGGAAATCTGTGTAGCTGCGTACCAGGCTTGTCATTATTTAGGCATGCCGGAATGTAATGTGCATTTAACCCATGCGGTTGTCTATTGTGCTTTGGCACCAAAATCCAATGCCTTGGAAAAAGCGTATTTTGCGGCGCGGGATGATGCCAAACGAACCTTAGATGAACCGGTACCTCTACAGATTCGTAATGCCCCGACGAAATTGATGAAAGATCTGGGGTATGGTGCGGCTTATGAATACAGTCATGATTATAAATATCATATGACCGATATGGTTTGTCTGCCGGATGCCTTAAAGGATGCGGTGTATTACACCCCGACCAATCAAGGTTCCGAAGGCAAGGTTGGCAAACGGATGAAAGATATCGCAACTATCAAAGCGATAGTTGCTCAGGAAAGAAAGAAGAAGTGAATTTATGAAGAAAGCTATTCATTCATTAGAGGAAACGAAAGAATTTGCCCAGGATGTTGCGAAAGCTTGTAAGTCTTTGCAGTTGGTGATTACGCTAGATGGCGATTTAGGTGCGGGCAAGACAACTTGGACCCAGTTCTTTGCCAAAGAACTAGGTGTCAAAGAAGTGGTGAATTCACCTACTTTTACGATTATGAAATCATATACCCAGGGCAATGGAGAACCGCTTTATCATATTGATGCCTATCGTTTGGAAGGCATCCATCAAGATTTAGGTTTTGAAGATTGTTTTGATGAGGGAATCTGTGTTGTCGAATGGGCAGATTTTATAAAAGATCAATTACCAGAAGATATTTTATCGATTTCCATCGCAGAAGGAATGGATGAAAATCGTACGGTAACAATAGAAGCAAGTGGACCAAAGAGTCAATCGGTTATGGAGGCATTAGATGATTAGTTTATGTATGGATACAGCGTATAAACAATTGGTATTGGGAATTTACCAAGATGGAACGCTCTTAGATGGAATTGCGAAAACCGCATTTAAACGCCAAAGTGAAACCATTTTTGTGGAATTAAATGCGTTATTAAAACGTGTAAATCTGACGTATAAAGATATTGATCGCGTCATTATTACAGAGGGACCTGGTTCTTATACGGGAATTCGGATTGCGATGACGATTGCGAAAGTCTTGTGTACACAGATGCATAAGGAATTGTATTGTATTTCAACGATGCAGTTGTATGCGGGCATGGATGCCAGTGCGAATGTCATCTTAGATGCACGCGGACAAAGAGCGTATGTAGCACACTTGGAAAATGGGGAAATCGTTGGACAGACTACGATTTTAAGTTTAGAAGATACCAAGGCTTTCTTAGAAGCGCATCCCGGTTCTTTATATGGGGATGGCCAATTGTTGGGATTGGAGAGTAAAGAACCAAGTTATTTAGAAAACTTTATTCAAGTACCGGCACGTAAGATTGAAAATATTCATGCCTTAGTTCCGGATTATTTAAAAGAAAGCAGTGCATATAAGAAATGATTCGCCCCATCAAAAGACAAGACTGTCAAGCTATTGCCCAAATGGAAGCAAGTTGTTTTAACGATGCATGGGATGAAAATGCCTATGCCAAGGAATGGGAAAAAACCTATGCGAAAGGTTGGATGATTGATGGGATTGGATATATCTGGACTTGGTTCTTGTATGAAAATGCGGAAATTGTACGTGTTGGCGTTCTGCCAGAGGCAAGAAATCAAGGCTATGCGAAAAAACTGGTGGCGTATGCGATGCAAGCGGCTAAACAAGCTGATTGCACGCAGATGATATTAGAAGTACGCGTCAGCAATGCACCAGCCATTGCGGCATATCAAGAATGTGGATTAGAGATATCACATTGTTCCAAGCAGCACTATGCCGATGGACAAGATGCATATGTGATGATTGGAAAATTATAGGAGGGACATATGATTGTATTAGGAATCGAATCAAGTTGTGATGAAACAGCTGTTGCGATTGTCAAAGATCGTAAAGAAGTTTTATCAAGTGTTGTGGCATCACAAATTGATGTACATAAAGAATTTGGTGGGGTTGTACCAGAAGTAGCCAGTCGAATTCATGTCGAAAATATCTCATTTTTAATTGAGGATGCTTTAAAAAAAGCCAATTGTACGATGGATGACATTGATGCGGTTGCGGTAACCAAAGGACCTGGCTTGATTGGTTGTTTACATGTGGGGGTACAAGCGGCCAAAACCTTGGCGTTTGCCTTTAACAAACCATTGGTGCCAGTTCATCATATTGCCGGACACATCTATGCCAATGAATTGGTTGTTGATATGAAGTATCCGGTTTTAGCTTTGGTTGTTTCTGGGGGACATAGCCAATTGATTTATATGAAAGATGAAACCAGTTTTGAAGTCTTGGGTACGACCCAGGATGATGCGATTGGTGAAGCTTTTGATAAGGTAGCGCGCGTCATGGATCTTGGTTATCCAGGTGGACCAAAAATTGATAAGTTAGCTAAAGAAGGACAGAATGTATATGCCTTACCAAAACCAAAAACCCAAGGCAAATACGACTTTAGTTTCTCTGGTTTAAAGAGTGGCGTTTTACAGTTTACCAAACGTATGGAACGCCAGGGAAAGACCTATAATGATGCCGATTTAGCTTGCTCTTTCCAGGAATGTGCCTTAAATGAGATCTTTGATAAGATTCGTTTGGTCTTAGATGATTATCCGGATATTCAACATTTTGTCGTTGGTGGTGGTGTTTCTGCCAATTCACGTTTGCGTGAAAAGGTACAAGAGTTGGCCAAAGAATATCCGAATGTGACTTTTACGGTTCCACCAATGTCTTGTTGCACCGATAACGCAACGATGATTGCCTTAGCTGGTACGATTGCCTATGAACATGGTCGAGTTGGCGATGATTCTCTAACGGCTGATTCTAACTGGGAGATTCAATAATGCGACAAGCAGCAGGGGTAAAGCTTTTTGATGCAACCGTATTGGGGGATGTGATTCTCCATGAGAATGTGAATGTTTGGTATGGTTCTGTGATTCGTGGGGATTCGGATACCATTGAGATTGGTAAAGATTCCAATGTTCAAGATGGTACGATCATTCATACCGATCATGGGCATCCGGTACATATTGGTCAAAGGGTAACGATTGGTCATCGGGCGATCGTACATGGCTGCACGGTTGAAGATGAGGTTATGATTGGCATGGGTGCGATTGTGATGAATGGGGCCAAGATTGGTAAACATTCCATCATTGGTGCAGGCGCTTTAGTTCCGGAAGGAAAAGAGATTCCCGCAGGTAGTATTGTGGTTGGTTGTCCAGGTAAGATTATTCATCAGACAAGCGAAGAACAAGTACAGGAAATTATTGAAAATGCCAAACATTATGTGGAATTGGCAAGGGGAAATGTATGATTGAAGCAGTAATTTTTGATATGGATGGTTTAATGTATAATACCGAAAAGATCTTTAAACCGGTTTTTCAAAAAGTTGCCAAAGGATACGGTATTGATGTACCAGATTATGTTTGTCAACGGATGATTGGCTGCGATTCTCGGATCGTTGAACAATTTGAAGATCGTTTTCCGGGAATTGGAAAGGCAATGGCTCAGTTTCAAAAAGAGCGTTTGGATTTGTTTCTAGCTATGTATCCGGAAAAAGGGGCACTGGATATGCCAGGTTTACGGGAATTGATGGATTACTTAAATCAAGTAAAGATGCCGTATGCGATTGCTTCCAGCTCCATGGTCGAAGATATCAAGCGCTTAAATGCGCATTCGCTGGCGCATATTTATCCGCAGGAAATTGTTTCCAGCAAGGAGAATGGGATTCCTTCAAAACCAGATCCAACCATTTTTAAAGTCGCTGCAAAACGTTTAGGGAAAAAGCCAGAGCAGTGTCTAGTCTTAGAAGATTCTAAGTATGGTATTATGGCCGGTCGCAGAGCGGGAGCAAAAACGGTTTTTATTCCTGATGTCGTACAACAGGATCGGGAATTGTATCCGTATATTCAAAATAAAGTGGATAGTTTATTGGATGTGATTCCTTTGTTGAAAAATCCAAAAAGCATTCTGTAGTATGTTAAAATAAATGAGGAAAAGACCAGGAGGAAGACTATGAAGAAAGAACTTGTTATTGTATTGGATTTTGGTGGTCAATACAATCAATTGGTTGCTCGTCGAGTGCGAGAATGCAATGTATATTGCGAGATTTACTCTTATAAAACGGATATAAACAAAATTAAAGCGATGAATCCGAAGGGCATTATTTTAACCGGTGGTCCAAACAGTTGTTATGAACCTGATTCACCTACCTACTCCAAAGAATTGTTTGAATTAGGTATTCCGGTTTTAGGTTTATGTTATGGAGCCCAGCTGATGATGCATGTGCTTGGTGGTAAAGTTGAAAAAGCCGATGCCAGAGAATATGGAAAGACCGAAGTTTTGATTGATCAGAAAGATTCTCCGATTTTTGCCGGGGTTCATGAAAAAACAATTTGCTGGATGTCACACTTTGACTATATTTCCCAAGTGGCTCCTGGTTTTACAATTACCAGTCATACAGAAAATTGCCCATGTGCTTCAGCAGAAAATGCCGAAAAACATCTTTATGCGATTCAATTCCATCCCGAAGTACTACATACCCAAGAAGGAACAACAATGTTGTACAACTTTGTCCGTAATGTATGTGCTTGTAATGGAGATTGGCGCATGGATTCTTTTGTGGATGAACAAATTCAAGCCATTCGTGAAAAAGTGGGTGACGGAAAAGTCTTATGTGCCCTTAGTGGTGGCGTAGACTCTTCGGTTGCGGCTGTTCTATTATCCAAAGCCATTGGAAATCAATTGACTTGTGTGTTTGTGGATCATGGTCTGCTTCGTAAAAACGAAGGGGATGAAGTAGAAGCCGTATTTGGCCCAGATGGACCTTATGAATTGAACTTTATCCGAGTCAATGCTCAAGAAAGATATTATGGAAAATTAAAAGGTGTTACGGAACCCGAAGCCAAACGTAAGATTATTGGCGAAGAATTTATTCGTGTTTTCGAAGAAGAAGCGAAAAAGATTGGTAAAGTGGATTTCTTAGTCCAAGGAACCATTTACCCGGATGTAGTAGAGAGTGGTTTAGGTGGAGAGTCTGCCGTTATTAAATCACATCACAACGTTGGTGGTTTACCAGATCATGTAGATTTTAAAGAAATCATCGAACCTTTACGTGATTTATTTAAAGATGAAGTCCGTAAAGCTGGATTGGAATTAGGTATTCCAGATTATCTTGTCTTCAGACAGCCGTTCCCAGGACCAGGTCTTGGCATTCGTATTATTGGCGAAGTAACAGCGGAAAAGGTACGCATTGTACAAGATGCCGATGCGATTTATCGTGAAGAAATTGCTAATGCGGGTCTAGACCGTTCTATTGGTCAATACTTTGCGGCTCTTACCAATATGCGTTCGGTAGGTGTTATGGGGGATGAAAGAACCTATGATTATGCCATTGCACTTCGTGCGGTAAATACCATTGATTTTATGACTGCAGAAGCTGCAGAGATTCCTTATGAAGTATTAAATAAAGTTATGTCACGTATTATTAACGAAGTTCGTGGGGTAAACCGTGTAATGTATGACCTTACCAGTAAGCCTCCTGGAACAATTGAGTTCGAATAATATCAAAAGTTGAAAAAGTCCTTTATTCAAGGGCTTTTTTTAATGTCTGAAGGTGAAATTGCTACTATTTTGCTACCACGAGCTTGAAAAACGTATTATTTTTGAATAATTCCATTTGTTTTTAATATCTATAATTTCAAATTTTATTAAAGAAACACTCTTTTTAAAGATTTAGTTGATGTTTGCAAAAATACCATAGTGATACTCACCGTAAGCACTGTAAAGATCAATCAGCATTGGCAGTTTAACGATATCTCTGCATATAAATGGTATCTGTTCCAGCATCGATTCCATATATGCTTCAGGTTTCCACTTTCTCATATCCAGTGTATATTTCAGCTTCTTCTTGAATACAATCCAGTCCAGATATCCCTGCAGATGTCTTGTGCTGACTCCATGCTTCTGTCTGATCAGATTCTTTGCCTCTGCATGCAGTTCATTGACTGATGATACTGTATTTCCATTCGGTGACACATATGCACCCGATGGAATGACGTCACTTTCAAATCCGTTTTCAGATACAAACGTCTGAATACTGTGACTGTCATCACTGATAATCTTTGTATGGTCTGAAAAATGCTTTCTGTACTGATTCAGTATCTCAAAGCTTTCTCTTCCAAGACCGCCGATTTTAAACAGCATTTGATCATTCTCATCAATCGCAGCTACAATACAAATCTTATGATGGCTGGTTCCTGGTATATGATGAAAATGCGGAGTAGACTTGTGCTTTCCGCGATGCTTGCTCATTCTAGGCATGTTCTCAGGTTCTGTACCTTTCAGGTTGATACTCGTATAGGAAGGATCAAGTTCAACATCACCACTGAGAACAGCATTTTCCTGTACTTTTGAAATGGCTTTGTACAGCTTGTGACGCATATTAAAGCATGTAACTATGTTCAGTTCAGTAGCAACTGTCTGCTGCTCAAGTGTAAGTCCATTCAGTTCACCAGCTATAAAAGTAGACCATGTATTAAAACTTGTCCTTGAATGTGTAAACATGGTACCGGTAGTTGCCATGAATCCTGCTCTACAGTCCTTGCATCTGTATTTCTGTCTGTGCTTTGGATTGAAGCCATTCTTCACAAAGTGTACAGATCCACAGTGAGGACATCTCTGTACGTGTGATTCAATATTTTCACAGTTTGTAGTATCAGGAGTTACTTTTTCTTTATACAGTTTGTCAATTCCAGTACGGATAAAAGACAATTCAACAGGAGATAGATGATTCAAGAAATCTTGTGTAATACGCATCATATGACTAACCTTAACTTTACAGGTAAATCATACTCACTTCTTCTGTTTTCTCTGTCCATTTTCATGGACTATCAACAAATTCTTTAAAAAGAGCGTTTTAAAAAATAAATCTTATTATCTTCTTGATAAAAAAGTTCGTTATTTCTCATTTTTAACAATATAACAATAAAAAAATATATATCACTTACCGACATTGCTAAGCTTGAAAAGCCAAAAAAAGTAAGAAAAGTCATAAGAATCAATTTTTTTATGATGAATGATAAAAAAATAGGAATAATTGCCAAGACAAGCGTCGGAGATATTAACATTATTAGAGTTCTACACTTACTCATCTTCGCATCACTTTCAACAGATATTATCGGTTGTAAGTTCTTCATTTTGAATATTATTTTTTTTCTGCTTTTTTTCGGATATGATAACAAATGTATATATTCATGTACAATACTAAAAGGGAAAACAGAAATAAGCACGGCTCCAAATGCAGAAAAAAACAAGCCTGTATCATTAATATAAAATCTTTTAATCTTTAAAAAAAATACCAATAGTAGCAATGTACATAACACAATGATCAACATACTAATATTTTCTGTTTTTTTGTTTATTTTAAGTATTTTAAAATTTCTACTATCATAAAACTTTTCTGCCATACACATAAATCCTCTCTACTCATCTATACGAACTTGGAGCAGCGATTCGAATAGACGCGGGAATACGTCTAATCAACTAGCACTGCTCTGGACTAGTAGTAAAATATGAAATAGACACTAATGATACTAAAACAGTCGTAATGATAATGTTAGAAAGAGAACATCTTGTTTCTGGATTTCCATCATTACCACCAACAATTGATAATTCATTCAATTCTTCAACGCTAGCTTTTCTCTTTGTATTCTATTCCATGGTTTTTTTTCTTGTTTTCATCATGAACCTATTCCCTAGTACTATTATACAATTCTATGAGTATTTAATTTATCTAAAGACATAAATTTTGTCGTAATTTCGCAGATTTGTAAACGTTCACCCTTTTTGTTCTGATTACATGTGTAAAATGTATCTTTTTTGCAGATTGTGACTAAATATCTTGTTGACAGATAAATCATAAAAATAAAAAACAAACATTATTATATTTCAGGAATGACACAAGCCTTCTCGAAAAAGGAAACATTATTCTGCAACAGGGCTAATACATAATGTTCATAGCTGAGAAAAACAAACAAAATGTAATTCAGGCATAAATAAGCTTAAACTGCGATATTGGATAATGTTTGCCACTTTCAAGTATTTTCAAAAAAACATTAAAAACTGGAAAAATTTTATCTGGAAAATCCAAAAAAAATCGAACATTATTGGCATTAACCATTGAAAATTCAGTTTTAAAAAAAGACAAAAAAACGAACATTATTTTCTGGGAGAGACATAAAAGTCTCTTCCTTTTTTTATGGAATGATGACATGTCGTGTTTGTTTCCAATTGTTTTCGGGAATCTTTATGAAATCTTCAAAATTGCCCGGTATGCTATCCGTAAAATCAAAGAAAGGACTTGATTATATGGATATGATTTTGAAAACAACTGACCTCTGCAAAAATTTCAAGGGGCAAATGGCGGTAAACAATGTGTCACTGAGCATCCGGCGCAACTCGGTTTATGGTCTGCTGGGGCCGAATGGGGCTGGCAAATCCACGATCTTAAAAATACTCACCGGCATTTTGCGCCCCACATCGGGAAGCATCGAGTTTGACGGCCACCCGTGGAAGCGGAATGATCTGGAGCATATCGGTGCTTTGATTGAGATGCCCCCACTTTACGAAAATCTGACTGCATACGAAAATCTCAAAGTCAGAACTACATTGCTCGGCCTGGACGATGCACGAATTAACGAGGTATTGCAAATTGTCCAGCTCACGAATACCGGCAAGAAACGGGCCGGGCAGTTTTCTCTTGGTATGAAGCAGCGGCTTGGTATTGCTATTGCATTGCTGAACAGTCCCCAGCTTTTAATTCTGGATGAACCGACTAACGGCCTTGACCCTTTAGGGATTGAGGAACTTCGAGAGTTAATTCGCTCTTTTCCCTGCAAAGGGATTACAGTTATTTTGTCCAGCCATATTCTGTCAGAAGTCCAGCAGATTGCAGATCATGTGGGTATCATTGCTGGCGGCGTCCTTGGATATGAGGGAGAGCTTCGCGCCGGTGAAGATTTGGAACAACTCTTTATGGATGTTATTCGCAGAAATGGTAAGGAGGGATATTAAATGGAGATGGCATATATTCAGGCAGAGAACCTAAAGCATAAGAGAACTTTCACAAAAACGCTGATCGTTCTGGCCCCGTTTGTAACTGCGCTTATGAACTTTTTTGCCCCTTTTTGGTTCCAGCTCAATTCTTATAATTGGTGGTATATCCTGCTTTATCCTGGATTCCTTACGCTCACCTGTGCCTTGATTGAACAGCGGGATAATGGCAAACTAAAATATCGTGCCGTTGCTTCATTGCCTGTTTCGCAGAACAAAGTCTGGAAAGCAAAAATTGGAGTGGCCGGTATTTACTCCTGTGTGGGGAATTTCATTTTCCTGGCGCTAAATCTGTTGGGCGGTTTTGCAATATTAGTTATCAACAAAATTCCCCTGACAATCGGAATTTGGCAGGCTGCGGCCGGAACAGCTTGTATTGTCATTGCAAGCCTATGGGAAGTTCCGCTGTGCTTATGGTTATCAAAAAAAGTTGGTATCTTTGTCACGGTTATTCTTAATGCCGGACTTGGAAGCGTTTTAGGGATTTTCACGGCTACAACCTCTTTGTGGATGATCTGCCCGTATAGCTGGGTGCCGCATCTTATGATTTCCGTGTTAGGTATTTTGCCTAATGGTGAGCCGGTTGCAGATCAGAGTACGGCAATGGCATTTTGGATGATTATACTTGTATTGGTCATTTCGCTGGCCTGGTTTGCGGCGCTGTCATTTTTAACTGCAAGATGGTTTGAGAAAAAGGAGGTGGGGTAACTATGGTATCTGTGGTTCGCTGCTGGAAAGCAGAATATCAGAAGTGTAAACATAGCATTTTGCTCTATATGCACAGCATGATTCCGATTATATGTGCGGCGATTTTTGCGGGTTACTATCATATATCCAGATGGGAACTGGCAACCAAAATCAGTGCCTATCTGGAAGTGCTGGCCGTTGCGTTCCCGTTTCTGATCGGCATTATTGTGGGCCTGGTTGTTCAGATCGAAAATCAGGCCGGGCATTATCAGCTTTTGTTGGGAACAATCCCATCTCGCATGGCAACGTATATTGGTAAACTTGGTTTTCTGATGATTTGTGCTTTTGGCGCAACATTTTTAGCGTTAGGAACATTCGCTGCACTATATAGGGATGCCCCGGCAAGCCTTTATCTGAAAGCCGGGATTCTATTGTTGATTACCATGCTTCCCATTTACCTGATTCATTTGTTTGTGGGAATGAGCTTCGGAAAAGGTGCATCTATGGGATTGGGAATTGCAGGGAGTTTAATAGCTGCCCTTATGATAACAGGGCTTGGTGACGCTACATGGAAATATATTCCCTGGGCCTGGGGCGTTCGTGCTATGGATTACACTGTGCTTGCATGGGATAGCCCCCAACTGTATGCACAGATAAAAACCGATTTTTTCAGCGGTATGATTATTTCTTTATGCTGCACTGTTTGTCTGCTGATTGCCAGTTTGGTTTGGTTTCATGGTTGGGAGGGAGGTAAAAACAGTGAATAAAAAGTGCCTGTTTGCCGTGGTAATTGTGCTTGTAAGTCTTATATGCTTATCGGTATCGGCCTGCGGTGCGCTCCGCGATACCGCCGATAAAAATAAGGCGTTAAATGAATCTCTGCCGTATTATGAGCTGAACGCCGCAAACTATGATGAAATTTCATATAACGGCCTGACATATACCATAACGGATGAATGTCTTGAAATGTCAGAACTGCAAGAAGAAATCGGGCAGGTATCGAAACGCTTCAAAAATGTGGCGGGGGAAGATTTCAATTTCGGCTACGTTTACAGTATTGTGGATGTGGATATAAGCAATGCCGTAGCTGTAAATATCAACAATGAATATCGGAAAGCTGACATTAAAAAAAATGATGAGTAACCTCGACAATGTGGCATAATAGGGCGGGAGGTGATTTTTTGACCCACTTACTTGTAGTTGACGATGAAGTTTCTATCTTGGAATTGATTAAGAACAGTTTGGGGAAAGATGGATATTTGATAACAGTCTGTCAAAATGCGGATGATGTAGACATCAAAAAGCTGCATTTCTATGACCTCATTCTTTTGGATGTGATGATGCCTGGCACAGACGGGTTTGAGTTTTGCAAACAGATCAGGAATATGGTAGACTGCCCGATTCTCTTTCTGACCGCAAAGACATTAGAGGAAGATATATTGTTTGGATTGGGCATCGGTGCGGATGATTATATTACGAAACCTTTTCGTATTCAGGAGCTTCGCGCCCGTGTCGCGGCACATTTACGCAGAGAAAAAAGGGAGCATCACAGCACACTTTCATTTGAGCCTGATATAAGATTTGACCTTTCCGCAAAGGTACTGTATGTTTCAGAACAGCCGGTTCCCCTTACCAAAAGCGAGTATTCAATCTGTGAATACCTTGCGAAAAACCGGGGACAGGTTTTTACAAAAGAACAAATCTATGAAGCCGTTTTCGGGTTTGATGGAATAGGCGATAACTCTACGATCTCAACGCATATAAAAAATATTCGTGCGAAATTGGAGCATTTCAAAATAAGTCCGATCAGCACCGTATGGGGGATAGGATATAAATGGGAGTGAAAAAGAAACCTACATTGAAAATATTGTTTCGCCAGTTTGCTATCTCCCTCATTGTCATGCTGGTAGCGGCAATTATTGTCCCTTCTGGTTTGGAGGGACTTGCTGTAAATGCTGGATTAGCTACAAGAGCAAATCTAAGTGAATTGCAGGTAAAAGAGATCATTCCAACGCTGTCGATTGCCCCGGATATTACAAAGGTTGTGATTCCACAGGGATGCGGCTACTTAATTCTGGACAAGAACTTTAATGAGCTTTACAGCAATATGGACGATGATGAAAAAGAAATTGCCCTGCTGTACGCAAAGGGAGAATATATTGAATATGCTACGGGGAGGCAGTTTGCACTTGTTGTCCGGGAAAACGAATTTTGCGTTTTAAGGTATTATATTGGTTCTCAATTTACAGTGTCATGGCTACCGGAATATTTTCCATCTGCTGACACGCTTGCGCTTATCCTGATGGCTGTAAATTCGCTGCTGGTCATTATCATACTGACCGCCAGATTTGCTAAGAACCTGCGTACACAACTGACCCCGCTTTTTGAAGCAACTGCGGAGGTTTCAAAGCAAAACCTTGATTTTGAAGTAGGACACGCCAAAATCAAAGAGTTTGAAGATGTCCTTGCATCTTTTTCAGATATGAAAGATAATCTGAAAATTTCGTTAGAACGGCAATGGAAAACCGAGCAGACACAGAAAGAGCAAATCGCCGCGCTTGCCCATGATTTGAAAACGCCTCTGACGGTTATTCAAGGAAATGCTGATTTACTCACAGAAACAAATCTTGATGATGAGCAACGATTATACGCTGGTTACGTCGTGGAAAGCTCCGGCCAGATGCAGTCATATATTCAAACCCTGATTGATATATCACGGGCGGCGGTTGGTTATCAGCTCCATATTGAAAGTATAGACTTGTCAGCGTTCATGCAGCACTTGTTCGGTTATATGGAATCACTATGCCGGACAAAAGAAATCCGGCTGCAAATGAATACTGTTTCACTCCCTCAAATGCTGAAATTTGATAGGACGCTGATAGAACGTGCTATTATGAATGTTATCAGTAATGGGCTGGACTACTCCCCGCAAGGCGGAACGCTTTATGTGGATGTTCAGAGTAACAACGGTTTCGTGGAAATTTCAGTCACAGACGAGGGAACGGGGTTTTCTAAAGAGGCATTATGCCGCGCACAGGAACGGTTCTATATGGGCGATCAAAGCCGCAATTCAAAGTTACACTTTGGTATGGGTCTATATATTACAAATTCGATTATGGAACAACATAATGGTCAGCTTATTTTAGAAAATTCAAAAGAAACCGGCGGCGCAAAGGTTACTATGAAACTTCCTTGCTGATTTTCCGATAGTGTAATGGACGTCTTTTATGTCCGTACATTTTTCAAATCTTTATGGAATCTTCAAAAATTCCTCTTATCATGTATCTAAAGAAAAAACATCTGCCCAGCGGCAGAAAAGAAAAAAACGCTGCTGGGCAGACCCATTTTCACGCTTAATTTATATTCACTGGTGGCGGTTTTGAGAAATCAAGGCTGCTGCTTTTTTTCTGTAACACAAAATTCTAAGATTGCTTGTGCAATATCCTCTGAGTTAACTTGGTCACTGACTAAGTTGTTCTGATTTGGAATATAATTAATGTTTTTCAAAGTGACTATAAAAGCTGTTGAGGTTGATGAAAATTCTGGTTTAAACTCAGCTTTATATTTTGGAAGAATTTCTGTTTCGCTAATAATCTTTTTTAAACCATTTCCGCGCCTTTCCATATACTTCATACGATGAAATAGATCAGCAATTACAGGATTTCTTCGCATAGAGCGTATATTATAAATGTCGTATTCTTCAATTGTTCCGTCTCCAAACATGCCACCTGGAGAAGCTATTTCTAAACGGTCATCAAACATGGAACATTTTTTTAGTTATACAAATCTTGTAAAGCTAAGATGGCACTACAAAATGGTGAAAGTTAAGGAAAACTAAGTGGGATAAATTTACATCTTTGCTAATATAAATAACGGTATTAGCAAGAATGTAAATGTTAGAAGGTGATAATAATGGAAGCAATAATCAATTCTAAAACAGTTGAGGTTTTAAATGTCAAAAGATTAAAAAATCTTAATGTATCAAGGTAGTCAATTTACAATTTTATAAAAAAGAATTGTATGGAAAAAGTAGGGCCTGGTATTTATATCTCTCAAGATGTATTGGAAGATGAAGCATAATGTATTGTCATTGCGGTGTTCAAAAGGGATTATTTCTCATGATGATGCATTATATTATTATGGATAGATTGATCGAGAGCCAATTTCTCATTGTATTACCATTTATAGCGGTTATAATCCTTCTACTTTAACGAACTCAGGTTACAAAGTCTACACGGTAAAAAAGGAGCTTTTAGATTTAGGAAAGACGATTATCACAAATCAATTTGGTCATGAAATTCCAATGTATGATTTGGAGAGAACGGTTTGTGATTTAGTGAGAAGTAGAAGAAATTTTGAAATTCAGGATTTTAATATGGCGATTAAATCGTATTTGCAAAGAAACGATAAAGATCTTAATCGCTTGATGAGATACGCAAAAGCGTTTCGAATTGAAAAGATAATTAGACAATATATAGAGGTTTTATTGTAATGTATTTAACACCAGCGCAAATAAAAGGCAGTATTAAAAATGCTGCAAAACAAAATGAGGTTTCCTAACTTACAAGCTTTTAAAGCGAGTTAGGGAAAACCTCATCTAACTTAGTACCAAGAAAAAAACTATCTAGAATTAAACTTTTTTGGCCAAATCAAATTTCATAAATGGCCGCAGTGCAACAAAATTCTCTATTTCCTCCACCGGAAAAATGCGATCTACGAGAGATATGAAAAATCACATTTCGATTTTGTACCATATCTTTTACTTGTTCCTGTGCTCTTTTTGCGCCAGACGAGAAGAGCTTATCATAGGCTTCAGCTCTGACAATGGCATATTGTTTATTAGCTTGTGCATCATTGTAGTATCGAATATTTAGATATTGTACATACCATTCACGATTGATAAAGATGAACCCAGATGTATCATATTTGATGTTTCCTTTAGCATCTAAGATTTCAATATGGCCATTATTACTTTTAATCCAGTCTGCGACTGTATCAAAAGAACAATCAGAAAACTTTTGTATTTCCCACCGTCTTTGTTTTGGATGATTGGTTTTTTGATGAAACTGCCATCCACATTCGGAGCAGAATTTCGCATTATCTTCTAAGATTTTATGGCATTTTGGACATTCTTTACTCATTTCTCTTTTCCCCCCCCTCCTTATCTCTAAATATGATTATACCAGTAAGCTTCATGATGAGACGGTTGTTCTTTTGTCCCAACAAAAACCAGATGACACGATAGAGATTGACTTAGACCTGGACGAGCTGGATGCCACCAGTGCCGAGTTGAAAGCAACCTATCAGGAAATCAAAGATTATGTGCTGAAAGAATTTGGCTTTAAGGTTTCAAATTTATATATTTCTCAGGTAAAACGCAAATGTGGAATTGAAGTGGGAGAAAACTATAATCTGCCAAAGACAGAAAATCCCAAAGTGCCACAGTGTCCGAAAGAGAAAGAAGATGCTATCAAGGCTGCCCTGAAATATTTTGCGATGATTTAAGGATATCGCTGATTTCAAGGAGGAATAACACATGAAAAGCACATTTGAAAAAATGGGTGGAACCTACACACTTGGCGCAGACGGAATTTACTATCCGAATCTTGTCAGTACAGATGAAGAACCGCATTATGGAAAATATGGAATGATACGGAAAACATATCTGAAAGAGTATCGTCCGGCAATGTATTCACTGTATATGTTGGAAGACAGATTGACAGAACATCTGAATGCTGTGGACGATGAAGCGCAGGAGCGGATGGTTATTCTGGTACGTCAGATGATGGAGAGGCAGGGCATTACGGAAGAATTGAAAGCTCGTGATCAGATGAAATGGGTCAGGGCGGTAAATAATATCCGGAATGCTGCAGAAGAGATTGTGCGTCATGAAATAATTTATAAATAATAGCTGAGGGACTGTTGGACAGTCCCTTTGTTATTTCTTTGTAGCTAAAACTGGTGACAGGTGTTAATGACATAATTCGCGTTAAATACATATATTTTATTTGATTTTTATTGAAATAGGCTATGGTAAAGCTGAAAATCGTAAAAAAATACGAAAATATAAAATAACTATTGACAGATTGGATGGGGGAAGGTATACTCCAAGATGTAGAAAGGTATGGTGTAATTATGTTTGTTTCATTTTCAGTAGGAAATACAGGTCCATTCAAGGAGATAACTGGAATCACAACCCTTGCGGAGAATTTGAAAAAAGAGTTCTTAGAGGAAAATACATTTGAAGTCTCTGGACAGAACTATAATAAAATTTCATACATTTATGGAGCAAATGGTTCTGGAAAAACAAATTATTTGGCAGCACTTACGAAAATGCAGAAGATGATAATAATGTCTACTGTGTTGGGAGCTAATAATAATAAGCTATTAGAAGTTCCTGCAATTAAGAAAGAACTAGCAGCACCAATCGAAACTTTTAAGTTTGATATTGATTGTAAAAGTAAAGAGACGTATTTTGAGATTCAGGTGATTATCGAGGAAATTTTATACACTTATTCATTTGCAATTCAGGATGGAAAAATTCAAAAAGAGCTTTTGACCAAAAAGAAGAAACGGACAGAAGTACTTATTAAGAGGACTTCTCCAAAATATGAAGACATAGTACTTCGATCCGGATTGTCTAGTTTCAAGAATATGGTATCTGTTGTTAGAGAAGACGCATTATGCTTGGCAATGGCGGCTATGTTAAACAATCCTTTAGCAAGTATGATTCTGAATGAAATAATGAATTATCGTGTGATAAATATGGCTTCGGTTGGAAATGCACCGGATTTTGATGAAGAAAATACTAATGAGGAAGCAATAGAAAGATATCTCAAGTATTTAAAAATAGCTGATCCCACATTGACAAATTTAAAGGTTGATTTGGAATCAAAAATGGATAAACATGTATTGAGTGAAGACGATTTAGAGAACAAAGAGCTGGTCATCAAAAACATACATGTAAGTGTTCAATCACTTCATGCTACTTACAAAGATCATAAACAAGTTGGGGAGATAGAACTTCCATTTTTGAAGTATGAATCAAATGGAACTATTCGAATGCTGAGAGTTTTACCTGCTATTTTTGAGGCATTAGATGCTGGAAGTACGTTATTTATTGATGAAATAGAGAATGGTTTACATCCTAATTTAGTAAAGCTTTTAGCTGGTTTGTTTAATTCTAATGAATCTAATCCGCATCATGCACAGTTAATATGTACAACACATGACACACTGCTACTCGATGGAGTACGGAGAGATCAGGTATGGTTTACAGATAAGAACCAGTATGGAGAAACAAGCATGTGCAGATTAAGCGATTATCCAAATGTGAGAAGCAATGATAATATTGCTGCGAAATACTTACAAGGAGTATTTGGAGCGATTCCCAATACTCAGAATTTGTAATAAAAAAAGAACCAAAGCGCCAACTTTGGTTCAGGTGGTAGATATCTACCAAATGTAGTAACCATGGACGAAATGACCATGGCGCAATATAAAATAATCCAAACCGATAATACCATGGTTACTACAAACTTTCAATAAAAATTTAATACAGGAGAGATAAAATATATGACGGAATTGTAGTAATATGGTAGCTATTGCGCCATTAAATTTATAAGTACTTTGGTCATTTCTCCTTTTCATATAGATATATTTTTTATATAAAATGGAGGAAATAATTTGATTATTAAAAAGAAAAGAATTAATAGTTTATCATGTTTGAACCATGTTGAAGAGGGAAAGAATCTGATGATGGTACTACGTGATGCAGCGAGATTTAAAGGGATATTAGTGAAACTGGGATTTTCGGAGGATTTAATTGAAGGCGAGAGAGTTTTACCATCCATGTTAAATCCGACGCTGAAGAGAAATGCAGAGCCTTTTTATATTAAGGATAAAACAAAACCGAAAGAACAGTATACACAAACTTTATGGTGGACACGACATGAGTGGGCAGGCCGTGGAGAGACAATAGAGGTGACGGATTTTGTTACCATTCCTCGTGAGAGATATGCAAGAATAAAATTCGAGCCATACAGTGTGGAATTGTTCTTGAAATATGATGAACAAGGCCAGTTGATGGTAATGACGGATTTCATTTCATATTGTCATGATAATGAAAAGTTGCTGATAAATACGATTAATATTTTTCTTACTAATTTTGAAGAGTGTGAAATATTAACTGAGAATTTTGAAAATGTGATGCCTACCCGAACTATAAAGCTGAATTGGGAAGTGTTACCAAGTGGAGATTATCCGTGGAAAAGGATACAAGATGATTTACAAAAAGTATCTGCTAAAAGTAGTAAGACTGCGAAAAAATTGCTAATTGATAAATGTGAGTTTATAAATTCTTTTCAGCCTGATTTTAGAGCATATGGGAAATCTGGATTTCATGGGTATGTGATTTTTGGATTCATGCATAGGAACATATATGTTTTGGAAAGCGTTTATCCGAACAATGCCACATATGTTTTTGGAAAAAATTGGGAAGAACTTTCAAAACTTACTAAAGCCGAAATTTTAAAAGAGAATTTGCAAGATGTACGAATAATTCATAATAATAATTGGCAACAAGAAATACGTGATTTGTTGGAGGTAGCATAAATGGGAAAAAATCAACATGTAACGCCACATAAAGAAGGTGGCTGGCAAGTTAAGGGTGAGAACAATACAAGAGCAACAGTTAGAACTGATACACAGGCTAAAGCTATACAGAGAGCACGAGAAATAGCTAGGAACCAAGAATCTGAACTGTTTATTCATGGAAAAAATGGGAGAATTAGAGAAAGAGATTCATATGGAAATGATCCGTTTCTGCCGAGAGGATAAACTATAATAAGTAAACAAAGAGCTGAACAGATAGGACGAAAACTCCTATTTGTTCAGCTCTTGTGTTTATAAGAGGTCAAAGAAGAAACAAATTATAATTCCATATCATGTGACCTTTTCTTAGATCGAACAGGCTGATTTCGCCGCATCTCCTGTTTCCTCTGATATTCAAGTTCCCAGGCACGATGGGAAAAAACATCAGGATCCTCCACATTGAGATAATCCACCTCATTGGCTGCAATATCACGTCGGTGATAGTCATAATATTTACCAAAAATACCTTTGAGCTGCTCGATCAGCTTATCCCGGAAATCAGGACGTATATGGATTCTGGTGTCCAGCAATTCTGTATACTGTTCAGGTTCAGGACGAAATTTTTCTTCTCGGAAAGCGGCGGCATCTTTTTCAAGCTGTTTTTTGAGCGAGATGTCCTGAGAATCTAGGATATCAAGATTGTTATTCATCTGGTCGTATTTCTTGGATAGATTCGTCATATCTTTATCGGTAGAGCATTCTGCCTGGAAGATTAGCTGCTCTTTCCTTGCTTTCAGTTCTTCGATTTCTTCGGTAATAGTGGTAAGCTGTTGATTCAATTTTATATGCTGGATGGGATTCAAAATACTGGTTTTCTCTTTTTTCACATTCAGTTCTTTCCGCTCTGTAACTTTAGCTTTGAGTTTCTTTTTAACGGTGTTGTATTTATTCAGTATTGGATTAAAATGATTCATCCAGTCATGGATCACTTCTTTTTGCATCTCATTGTGGAGCAAATGATATTGTGTAAAAATCATGTGATTTCGGATTGCTTCCAATGTTTCTGCTATTATTGGAATAGATTTTTCTACAGCCTGTGCCAGTTTTGCTACCTGGGCTTTTAATCCCCGGAGCATTTTGTTATCTGCACGAATCTGACGGTTGATTTCACAGCGGTCTGCTATCATGCCTTTCTTTTCCATATTCTGGGCAATGTAGCCTTCATGGATGGTTGGCTGTTCGGTGATTCCCTGATCTGCAAAGCTATGGTGATCAATGGTAGCATTTATCTGATTACGTGCAAGCATTTTATTTACGGCATCTGCCCAGTTTGCCCGCCAGATGCAAAGTTGTTCATCACTGTTCCATTGTTCGGAAATAGGATTCTGTCTGCCATATCGGCTGCTCTTGGGGTGTTTATCAATCCGTTCATATCCTTTTTCCTGTGCAACAGAGGAAGTCAGATATTCTTTCTTTTTCCCAACTTTATAGCGATATTGCTTTTCCCATCCCTGTTTCTGAGCAGTTTTAAATTCAGAAACAGTAAATCCTTTTTCTTCTCCATCTTTGATACAGAGATATTCTTTTTCTGTTTTATACTGCCATGTTCCATTTTCATTTAGTGGTCGGACAGTAAGAAGAATGTGTGCATGGGGATTGTGACCATCTGTATCGTGAATGGCAAAATCAGCACACATGCCCATATCCACAAAATTCTTTTGAATAAAATCCTGAAGAAGAGAAATATTGCTGTTTTTATCCAACTCAACAGGAAGTGCAACAACAAATTCTCTTGCCAGTCGGCTGTCTTTGGTCTTTTCGGTTTCTTCCACAGCATTCCAGAGTTGTTCCCGGTCATTCCATTCCAATGGCGCCATTGGAGGAAGCATCACTTCCTGATAGATCAGACCATGCTTTCTGGTATAGTCATGCTGGATGCCATCATAATCATTGTACATGCGGCTACAGCTCATATAAGCAGAAGCAGCAACAGCAGACCGACCGGAACCACGGCTGACGACTTTGGCTTGCATATGATAAATTGCCATATCTGGCACCTCCTTTCGATGTTGCCTGCAACAGCGGATAAAGCTCTCGGCAGAGCGCACGAGCCCCGAAGGGGATACCACTGCCTGATTTATCAGGTGGTGAGTAAGTGCGCCCTTCGGGAGTAGAACTTGTGCGTTTACATTCCCCGTAGCCGGATCATCAGCTCCCGTTTTAGGGAATCTAAATCCATTTCTTTAATATGGGGAACAATACTTTCCAGAATGGCTCCTTCCTGGACTAATCGGTGTGTTCTGGCATCACGTTCTTTTTTGCGATTTCTTGCTTCGGCTTCTTCCTGGCGGTGTCTTGCCTGTAAAAGTGCTTTTTCTTCCGGTGTCATGATTCTTTTATCTGCCATATCTGGCACCTCCTTTTTATGCCCGTATCCGGGCAGTTTTGGTTTTAAAATCTTTTGGTTTGGTACTATGGTTTTAGATAACTGACAGTGGCATATTTCTGGTAATAAATGAGGAAAGAAAGTAGTACCACTGTCAGTGAAAAGTAATCATTGTGTTATACTTCTTCGAGTCAATTCTGGTTCGGAGCATGATTGTTCAACAGGATTTTTTTCGCCTGTTTTAAATTAGCTGTTGCATTGTCCTGACGGATATTCCGGTTATTGATACGGACAGGAATACATCTCTCCAGAATACGGTCATAAATTCGTTTGTGTGCGATATCAGCTGCGTTATTCAGCTCTGATAAAGTGAGATTGGTCGTTATGATCAGGGGCTTTTTACTGCGGTAACGACTGTCGATCACATTGAATACCTGTTCCAGTGCAAAGTCAGAGTTCCGCTCAATTCCGAGATCATCAATAATCAGAAGACTGTAGCGGTTTAAGCTGTTGATGAACTGGTTTCTGTCTTCAAAATGCATTCCGGTAAGGGTATTTAGAATCCGGGAAAAGTTGGTCATCAGTACAGGAACGCCTTTTTCCAGAAGGGCATTGGCAATGCAGCCTGCAAAAAAAGATTTTCCAGTACCGACATCACCCCAGATGAGAAGTCCGGAAGCGTTTGCTTTCATCTCTTCCCAGTTGCTTACATAATTGTGTGCCAGTTTTATTTCCGGATTGATGCCGTTATCCCTGGCAAAAGTGTAGTCATAGAGTGCTTTGTCCTGTAAGCCGCTGGTTTTAAGATGCTCTATTTCCATTTGTTTTTCATGAAGTTTTCTCTGGGCCTCTTCCTGCTCAAAGATTTCCTGCTGGCATTTACAGCGGATGGAAGGAATAAGAACCTTTCCCTGTAATTCATGCCGGCATTGTCTTGGCGTATTGCATTTGGAACAGTAGATCAGGTGGTCTGTTTCGTTAAAATATTCATCAGGCTGAAGTTCTCTGTTTGGTGTTATAGCATTTGCTTTTTCTGTAAATCTTGTCATAGTGTTTCGTATTCCTCACTTTCGTAATTCCTTTGCCGGGAAGCAGGATGATCCTGTCTTGCCCAACTGATGATGGTAGCTGCATGGTTCTGGTATTGCTTTCCGGTAGAAGCCATATAACCGGATAAGCGTTCAATATAATCCTGCCAGTCAGGGATTGTCTGCCGGATATCTTCCAGCTCTTTTTCCGACAGAAAAACATTTTGAAATTTTCCATAGGGTGAGAGTGGATCCTTACTCCCTCTTTTTTTTAAATTGTTCTTTTTTATCTCTTTCTTATTACCAGACAGTTTTCTGTCTGTATCAGGGAAAGAATCCTGTCTGTCAATAGGACAGTTTTCTGTCTGTCTTAGGGAAAGAAATCTGTCTGTATAGTGGATGGTTTCTTTTGGGAGTTTTACATAAATCCGATTAGGTTGTCCGGGTCCCTGCCGTTTTCGGAAGATAAGCTCCTGTTTTTCCAGTACTGCCAGAGCAGTTTTAACAGTCATCTGGCTTTTGTGGAGAACTTCTGCCAGTGCTTCAATCATAAAGTAAATGAACACATGACCATCTGTATCTGACCAGCCCTCATTTTTCTGGGAAAGCCTTGCCCGGTCGAGCAGGATAATATAAAGCATTTTGGCAGTTTCGTTTATTTCCATGTCCAGAAGGAAACGGGGAAACATCATATAAGATGGCAGGTTGGTGTCTGCTGTCAGAAAGTCCGTCATGTGTTCACCTCCAATCAAAAGGGTTTATTCTCCAAGAAAATCCCAGTCTACATCACTATCTGGCTGTGAATTTTCAGGTGCTGGAAAGGACGCCCTGATTTGGGGCTCCCTTTGCACCATGCCTGCAGTCAGTCCAGAAAGAAAAAGTGGCAATGCCTGTTTCAGACTGTTTTCCACTGCATCTACAATCTGTTTCACAAAAAGTTCTTCCCGTTCTCTTGTTTCCAGATAAGGATCAGCCTGTGTGCGATAGTAGCGGTCAAAATAATCTACCAGTGCAAGAGAGATTACCTGACTGTAAGATTTAAAATCCTGCCTGTCCATCGTCTGTAAATATTCCCAGGCTCTCCGCTGCTGTTCTTTGTCCAGATTAAAGCGCAGGTTTGTGTTGCGGATATTGTTCTGCATAGTTTATCCCCTCCTTTTCAGGCTCATATAAGCCAGAGATTCGTAACCTTTGGCAGTGGCGCAGATGTCATCAATGATTGTGACTCGTGATTTGTCATACGTTCCGAAGTTACGGATCAGGCATCCACCGCCGCCAACCACATACAGGCGCATCAGGTCAGGATTGTATTCATATTTGCGGAGCGTGGAAAAAAGTTCTGCCACATACTGTCTGGCAATAGAACTGATACAATCCAGATATGGTGCTGAAATGTCAGCTGTTCTAAACCGCAGAATCTGTTCTACTGTGGATTCTTCAATTTTCACTCCGAATTTGTCCAGAACAGCGTTCTTTGCGGCAATCATGCACTGGTTTACACCAAGTTTTTCTGTCCAGCATCGGCTCTCCTGCGCTTTCTTATTGTTGACATACAGAATGTTCATGGTTCCGTTTCCGATATCTGCAAGGAGATTGGTTCCCTTGAAATTTCCTAGTTGGTTTACGATAGCCGGATACCCCTGTGGGTAAAGGCTGCATCCCACAAAGCGGAGATGATACTTTTTGCCGTTAAAAAGGTAATGGACTTCTGGATTCTGGAGCAGATAGGAACGAAAAGCTTCTCTTTGAGTTCTGATCCATGTGAGAGGAAGTCCGGCAGCCAGATGAACATCTGCTTCACGGATGGAAAAGAAATTCAGTTCCCTTGCAATAGCCATTAGTGTCAGAAGATAATATTCTTCGTCCATAGCTTTATCCGGGATAAATTCTTTGTGTCCTTCGCCGATCCGGTAGTAAATGCCGTTGTATTCCAGAATATTCCCGGTGAAGATCGGTTCAGTTTCATAGGCTTTGATGCCGGTTGGGGGTGACGGTGTTTGCTGTTTTCATATTGCCGTAGCCATGATCTACAGCAATGATTTTTGTGTTTCTGAGTTCTCGCATAAAAAATACCTCCGTTTTCGTATTGATTGATTCAGCAGGTCGTACCGGTGTGGTACTGCTCTGCTGTGGGATAAGCATACGAAAATCGGAGGAAAAAGGCATTGAGGGGAACTTGAGCTGGAATTGAGAAAAAATAAACTTTTTATTGATAAATAAGTTTAGATACTAACTCTTTTGTCGTTTTGGTTGTTAATTATATTAAAAGTAGAAATATTTTGATAATGAAAGTGTGGGAGAGAAAATGAACAAAAGAAGATACAGCAATCGTAGAAGAAAGAATATTTTACGAGTATTCATTCTTTTAATGACTATCATAATAACCGTTGTAATGTGGAGAACAATAAAAATCGATGTGCAGGTTGGAGAATTAACATTACCGAAAATTTTGCAGTCAGAAAAGTCCTTTGCAGACACTTCGGGTGAATGGAATCTTATTTTGGTCGATCGAAATCATTATATTCCAAATAATTATCAAGTAGAATTGACAGAATTATCGAATGGTAAAAAAGTAGATTCACGGATTTATCCAGAATTACAACAAATGTTTAATGATGCAAGAGCTGAGGGGCTGGCACTGTTTGTTAGAGAAGGATATCGAACAACAGAAGAACAACAAAAAATTATGGACGAGAAAATCAATGAATATGAAAAACAAGGATATTCTGCGAAAGAAGCAAAAAAAAGAGCCGAGAAATATGTCGCAATTCCCGATACAAGCGAACACCAATTAGGACTGAGTGTTGATATTAATGCGGATACCGACAAATGTTCTTCTGAAAAAGTATATCAATGGTTAGACGAAAATGCATATAAATATGGGTTTGTAAAACGTTACCCGGAAGATAAAACGGATATAACAGGAATTAGTAATGAACCATGGCATTACCGTTATGTTGGAACGACTGTCGCTAAAATAATGAAAGAAGAAAATTTATGTTTGGAAGAATATTTAGAAAAATATAAATAAAAACAAAAGAAAATCCTAACTTTTTTTATAGTAGGATTGTTATATTTTTTAGAAAACAGAGGGAGGCAAATTTGCGAATGGAATACAAAACTGATTCTTTGTTAGTACATCTAGCAAGAGCAGGAGATGAAGATGCGTGTGAAAAACTGGTCAAAAAATATTACTCAAGTATATATCAATATTGTTTGCTACATATCAATGATCCCTATGAGGCAGAGGATTTGACACAAGAAGTGTTTACACGTTTCTTTTCCAATTTATATAGATATAAAGAATATGGAAAAGTTAAGAATTATCTTTATACAATTGCCGGAAATACCGTTAAAAATTATTACAAAAAGAAAAAAGATATTCCATCAGAGGAACTGCTAAAATCAGAGGACTGTAGTAAAAATCATGTAGAAGAGCTAGGAGTCCGATTAACTATTGAACAGGCAGTGAGAAAGTTACCGGAAGAAATTAGAGAAACGGCAGTTTTATATTTTTTTCAGGAATTGAAGCAAAGAGAAATTGCAGAATTACTTCATATCAAACTTTCTCTTGTAAAATATCGAATCGGAAGAGCAAAAGAACTTTTAATGAAAGAGTTGGAGGTGAAAAAAGATGAAGAATTATAAGCAACAAATAAAGGAATATAAAGAGGAGATTGAAGAAAAGTATGTAAGGGCTGAAGCAGAGAACAAAACAGTAAAAGCATGTCAGAATATTTTGTCAGAGTCGGTTTTATCGAAACAATCGCATAGAACATCTTATTTTGAATTTTTGTATGAGCAGACAAAATTCATAAAAAAAAGATGGTGGATTTTACAAGGTTGTGTTCTTATGTGTCTATGGATATGGTTGAGTAATTATACGTCAGACATAAAAGATATGATGAGGATTATGGGAATATCTGCCACAATATTTGTGGTTCTGATTATCCCGGAAATTTGGAAAAACAGAAGAAATGGTGCGATTGAGATTGAGCAGGCGTCTTATTACACACTGCGTCAGATTTGTACAGCAAGAATGTTAATGTTTGGAGTAGTGGATCTGGTGATCGTTATGGTGTTTTTGGCGATTACATATCAAACAACAATACTCTCGTTAAGTGATTTGGTGGTTAATTTTTTGCTTCCGGTAAATGTTTCATGTTGTATATGTTTTCGTGTATTGTACAGCAGATGGGAAAAATCAGAATATATAGCAGTGCTTTCTTGTCTGGTATGGGTTGGTTTATGGATGATGATTGTTGCAAATGATGTTATTTATCAGAAAATTGTAACTCCGGTATGGGTGGTTATGCTGATATTGACTTTTGTATATTTTATTTTTTGTGTTCAGAAGTCATTGCTATTTGATGAAAAAATTTTGGAGGATTACACGTATGAAATTAGAATTTAAAAATGTAACAAAACAATACGGAGAAGTAAATGCTGTTAATAAAGTGAATTGTGTTATGGAAAAAGGAATTTATGGACTGCTTGGAGTAAATGGAGCAGGAAAGACCACATTAATGCGTATGCTTTGTACGATTGTTCAACCATCAGAAGGACAAATATTATGGAATGGTAAAGATATATGGAAACTAGGAGGTGAATACCGAGAAGTTCTGGGATATTTACCACAGGATTTTGGATATTATCCAGATTTGACCGTATATGATTACATGATGTACATTTCTTCTATAAAAGGGTTAAAAATACCGTTTGCCAGAAAAAAAGTGAAGCAATTATTAAATCAAGTAGGAATGGAAAAATTCAGTAAAAGAAAAATGAAGAATTTGTCTGGAGGAATGGTTAGACGTGTAGGAATAGCACAGGCGATGTTAAACGATCCGCAAATTCTTGTCCTGGACGAACCTACCGCTGGATTAGACCCGAATGAAAGAATACGTTTTCGTAATTTAATTAGTGAATTGTCGGAAGAACGTTTGGTGCTCTTGTCTACACATATTGTATCGGATATTGAGTACATTGCGAATAATATTATGTTAATGAAAGATGGAGAACTTTTTTATGCAGGTACCGCGGAAGAATTAGTATCTTCTATGAAAGAAAAGGTATGGCAATGTAATGTTTCGAGAAGTATGATAGACAAATATATGAGTGAATATTTGGTTGGAAATATAAAAACAACAAAAACCGGAGCAGAGCTTAGAATTATTTCAATAGAAAAGCCAACAGAAGATGCTGTGGCTGTAGAAAAAAATCTGGAAGATGCATTTCTATTTTATTTTGGAGAAAAATCGGAGGAAAAACAAGATGCTTAAATTAGAATTAAAACGAATTTTTTCAAAGAAAATTAATGTATTTGCAATCGGATTGGCATTGATACTTGCTGTCATTTTTAGCGGATTTGCAGTTACAAGTAATCGCTATGTGGATGAGAATGGAAATGCTAGTACTGGAATTATGGCAACAAGAAAACTTACAGATAACAGACGAGCATGGAAAGGTACATTGACAGAAGATGAACTTGGAAAAGTTATAGAACAAAATAAAAATGCGATGACACAATCCTCAGAAGAAAATGCGATTTACGGAACGACATTACAACCGATAGATGATATTAGGGGTTTTATAATATCGGTATTAACACCGGATGCAGAATATGATGAAAGTGTTCTGAATCAAATTACAGAAGAAAATGTGCAAGAGTTCTATGACACTTATCATAAAAATATGGAAAAGATGGCAGAAGAATATGGAAAGACTTCTGTACAGAAAAAATACTTGGAAAAGAAATATAATGAAATAAAATTACCAGTAGAATACGAATCTTATAGTTCATGGGATACTATGATTATGTATGTAGAAACGTATTCTATTATTCTGGCAATCATAGTTGGTTTTATTTGTGCTGGAATATTTGCAGATGATTTTCAGACAAAAGCAGATGCAGTATTTTTCTCTACAAAGTATGGACGTACAAAAGCTGTTAAAACAAAAATACTGGCAGGAATAGCTACGACAGTTATGATTTATTGTATGGGAATTATATTACTTAGTGTGATTTGTTTTGGAATTATGGGAACCAGTGGTATGAATACACCTTATCAAATGTATCAGGCGTATAGTATTTACATTATGTCATATGGACAATACTATTTGTTGACAGTTGTATGTGGATTTATAGCCAGTATGCTGGCGGCTGTAGTGTCTATGTTAGTAGCGGCTAAAATGCATAAAATTAGTGTTGCTGTTTGCATTCCGTTCTTTTTATATTGCTTATTGCCATTTATAGGACGGGCACTTTCTGGGTATACAACGCTTTTCAATTTGATACCAACAATTTTGACAAATGTACAGGCAAGTGTAAAAGTCCCACTTATTTATCAGATTGGGAATTGTGTATTTCGACAAATTTCGCTTGTAATGGTAATGTATACAGTGATGGCAATAGCCTTACTGCCTTTTATTTATAAGAGTTTTCGCAGATACGGAAATAAGTAAAAATTGTATTCATACTCATAAAAAACAAAGTAAGTAAAATATTTTCTGGAAAAATCAAAGCATAATTTAAAGACCGGATAGATTTTTTCCAATGCAAAATCCAATCTGTGGATATAACTCCTGAATTTCCTGATATTTTGATTCAATCATTTCTGGTTCATCAGCCCAGATCTTTTCATATATTTTGAAAGCTCTTTTAAAATGTGTTTTGGCTTGCGGAAGATTGGCAGTCATCAGATAAATGGTTCCAAGGGTTTCCTGTACTTTGGCATAATCCAGACAGTCATCGGAATGGTATTCCTTGATGATGCCGGATAATTTTTGTAATTCGGAGATTCATCTTTCGGGTTCCTGCTGTTTTGTCAGGAACATTGCATAATTGGCAATCTGAGGTATGCTGTCATTTATATGAAGCAGGTTAAATTGGTCAAGCAGTGAGATACTTTTTTCCATGTGTTCTCTTGCAAGATCGGGATGAGCGTTCATGCGGTAAAGTCCACCGAGATTGGCATGAAGGTTGGAAACAAGGCGAGCATTGTCAGCAGTGATAGTTTCTATCTGGGCAAGTGCATTCTTTTCTAGTTTTATTGCTTTTTCAGGTTTGGTTTCAAGAGTTGCCTGAAAATCTAGTAATAATGCCCGGTCAGAGTCGGTTCCAATGTTTTTTGTCCTTAACAGCCCCGTCAGTTCCTGAATGATTCCATTCATACCTTTGTGGTAGTTATAGTTATCCATGTATGGAAATGCATTTTCCAGAAAAAGCAGATACTTTGGTATATCATCCTTTTCAATCAATTCTATGATATTTCCGATTGTTTGAAATAGCTTTTTGTAATAAGCTACTTCCATTCCATGCATTAAACATATTTTCTGTAAAGAATCCAGTAATATGTGACAGCTACTTACAGATGGTTTTGTCTCTGAAAGGGCAATTTCCTTAATCATAGGATGCAGGGAGATTGTGTGACGTGTAGTTGTCTGCACAAAACCAGTTTCAATCAAGTCGTTAATTTCATTTAAGGTAGGCAGTTCCAGCCATTTGGCGAATATGCGGGCAGAAATACCAGTGTAAGGAAGAAAACACAAATTGCACATGATATCCTGCTGTTTTCGGGATAAAGCATATAGTGAAAATAGAGTATGGATATGACTATAATAAGTGGCTTTACTGCTTTGACCATCCTTGATTATCTTAATTTTATCTTCATTATCGAGAGATGCTCTTTCTTCCTGAAGTTTTGCTAATAACTGACCTGGAGTTGAAATTCCATTTTCCAAAAGTTTTGCAGCCAGTTCTACAGCAAAAGTATGATAGTGTACGGTCTCTATGATTTTTTCGACGGTCGAACGATACTTGTCTGCTTCTGAATAAAATGCAGATGTCAGTTGGAAAAGAATGTTTATATCCTGTATTTCTTTTAATTGAAAAGTACAGTATTCATTCAGATTACTTCTGGTCGTAAATAAAATCTGGCAGCGATATTTTAATACTACTGACAGAAAGCTGTCCTGTGTGGCAGTGACATTAAAATTATCTATGATAAGCAGAGTATCAGATTTCAGGGAACGCAGGAAACGGTTATGTCTTTGAAACCGTTCCTGTTCAGTGCTTTCCGGAAGATCGTCAATAAAATCCATGTCAGTAATGTCCTGATGAAGATTGCCGGTATATTCTACATAAAGGATATTGGTGTATTGCTTTATGTACCGCTTTGCGTAGGCTTTGGCAAGTTCACTTTTTCCGATTCCGGCGATTCCGCAAAGAAAAACATGACGGTTTTCCTCAAGCATGGTATATAATTCTTCTAGTTCTTTATCTCTTCCGATAAAATGACGGCATGGTTTCGGAACCTCACTGTCCATAATATAATCCAGCACAATAGGGGATAAAGCGCCTCCGGCGAGCAGCTTCTGATTTTTGGTATTACGTTTGATGAATTGGCGTTCCATGCCAAAAGAAATCAGTTTTGCAAGAAACAGCAGTCTTGAACTGGCTGGTTTATATAAGGGAGTCAGATTTTTCTTTTTCGCATCTGAGATGCTGTCATCCTGAATGAATAAAGTGTAAATATCTTGTATAGCCATATTACAGTCAGACATCAGTGGAAAGCCTATAAGTACTGTACTTACGGCTTTTTTATGCCTTTGACGAAAAAAGTTGGAATAGTAGAAGTAGAGAATCAGATGGATGAATTTGAAAAAATATATTTTAATGGCGATTTTTTCAACAGAAAGAACACAAAATTATATATTCTATGTTTGTGCAAAGGGGTAGTTCAAAAGGATATTGTTATATGGGGACTTGCCACAATGCTGCCAGATGGACAGAAGTATTTAAAGTTAATGTTGGATAATTAAAATGATGTAGAAGTATGATGGAATTTTAACAGTGGAGTTAATTTCTGACATTAACATTCAATTGGTCAGCTTAAAAACTTGTCAATAATTTGAGATACAAAAATCATGACAAGTTTTAATTTTATTAAGTTGAAAAGAGAGAGAAAGGGTATTTGAAAAATGAAAAAATGTAGTGAATGCGGTCAAGAGTATGAAGATAAGTTTAACTTTTGCCAGAAATGTGGAACAAAACTAGATTCGGTTGAATCAAAAAAGATTGATGAACCTAAACCATCAAACCGATTCCAAAGCCTATACAGGATAGCTTAAATGCGAAACTAGCTTCGAATCCAAGTACGGTTATTCAAGATGAAAAGGGATTAAAGCGATTTTACTTATTAGTTGCTAGTATTGTTTGTGGAGTTATTGTTTTACTTGTTGGAATTAAATTGTTTTTCACTTATAAAAGCCTTACTGGTTCTTCTAGTGTATCAGATGCATTTAGTGCGATATACGATGCTGTAGGAAGCGTGAGAATGGGCGTGACGGTCTTCTATATTGCCTTTATGCTTAATTTAGTTTGTATTGGTGGATACATTTATAGATATGTGAAGCTGAATGATAAAAGAAAGGATTCTTTATTGGCTTTAGGAACGCTTGGTGTGAGTGAAATTGTTGCGTTAACGTTAATGCCAACAATGATGACTTTAAGCAAGATTATTACCACTATTGATGGTATCAATAATGGTACATCCAGTTTATGGGATCTTGGTTCTGCAGCGTCTTCTTTCTCAACCAATACAACTGGTTTAAAAGTATCTTTGGCATTGTTCTTCCTGACTGAAATAGCGGTTGTTGCGGTTTCTGGATATACCATTTATCAAGAAAAAGCGGGAAAAGAAATTTCACTAAATAATCTTCAAAACTCTGGCAAAGGTATTGTTGAAACGGTAAAAGAATATGCGAAAACGGAAAAAGGCAAAAACGTGTTTTGATTGTTTCTGGTGTATGTGGTGCTCTTATCATTTGCCTGGTTGGAACGGGTATCTATAGTGCTGTTAAGAAAACACCGCTTGATTTGGTGTCATCATGTAATATTTCTTTCAAAGGACCGGATGGCAATGGATATGTAGATAGCAATGATTATAATTATGGATGCCAACCGGATTATGATAAAACAAATGATAATATGGGCACTTTTATGAATATGGTTAGTTATTCAGTGGATAAATCGGATGGATTATCTAATGGAAATAAGGTAACTATAACAGCAAAATACTCTGCGGAAACGGCAAAAAGTCTAAAAATAAAAGTTAAAGAATCCGAAAAAACGTATAACGTACATGGATTAACAAAAGTTTATAAAACATGGAAAGATATTCCTAAGAAGACTAGAGATCAAATCATTCAAAAAGTACAGAAAAGAGTAGAAAAAAAGGCGAAGAGTTATTCACCGTATGTTTTCTCTTCGGATGGTGCAACTACTGTGAACTCTGTTGAAAATGTAGCAATTTATTATTCTTTTGATAAAGATTCGGGAATGGGTTCGGTTCTTCCTGTATACAAAGTAAGTGTTACCAATGATCATGATGGAGAAGCTGAGAATAACACTTTGTATTACTATTCAACGGTAAATGTAGATGGTGATTTTAAATCATCCGATAAAAGTGCATTTAAAAATTATATGGATTATTACAAATTAGATGATGATGAAACTGAAGCGGATGTACTCGATAAAATCGCAAATTACGAAAATATGGATGAAGATGATTTAGTTCACTAAAAGAGAGGTTATTCTGTATGAGTAAGTGTAAATATTGTGACTTTGAAAATGATGATGATGCACTATTTTGCGGTGGATGTGGCCATAAAATCGAAGATAAGGAAAGTAAGATTCCGGTAATTCCTAAAAGTGCGGTTCCAAACATTCCAAGTACGGGGAATTTAGATGCTGAAAAAGAAACAAAATCTGAGGGTGAACAAAGTACTTTAGATGTTTCAAACACGAGTACTGAAGAAGATCCAACGATGGTAGATGCCCAAAATACCATTGATTCTAATGTGCCTAAAACACAAAAATCGCATCGTTCAATTCTTATTGTGGTGTTAGTATTAATTATTATTTTTGGTGCAGGTTGTGGTGGATTAATAGCTTTTCAAAATTCAAAACATCAAGCGGAGATTGCGGCTTTAAAAGTCGAGCAGAAACAAAGAGAATGAATCGAAAAAGAAAGTGGAAGCTGCGAAGAAAGAGGCAGCTGCCACAAAAAAATCATCGGATTCAGACAAAGATCAATCGAATTACAGTTCGAAACCAAGTGCTGGTACATATGTTGCCAACTATGATATGAAGGAAAGAGCCGATGCTTCGCTTTCTGCTGAACAAGTTGGGCATATCAAAAAAGGAGATTCTTTAGACATTGTAGAAGTAGTCGATAATGGTGACGGTTCATATTGGGGAAAATTATCCAATGGTCATTATGTTTGTGTTAAAGATAATGAGTATCAGTATTTGTCCTGATTACAATTCTAGTAACTGTTTGCACGAATGTGCAAGCAGTTATTTTTTTTATTTTTTTTTGAACCAAAACGGGAATTAAGTCGTCTTCATAGTGAAAGGAAGATAAGAAAGCTTATCGAGGAAAAAACTATGGAACCATTAAGAGAAAAAATGATGAATCAAAAGTCAATGGCAGATGTACAAAAGTATATGCACCAATTTAATAAGGGTACCCGTAAAGACAAGGATGGAAAGGGTACAGGCAATCATAAAAATGATATTGTTTTTAAAGAAGTAGAAAATAGCTTTGGTAATATGGATCGTTACCTAAAAGTTTTATCTCGCTACGTTTACACACAGATGGAAAAAGATAAAGTGATGCGTGTATATGATGTATATCATGAAAGTGAGAAGCAAAATGGATATAACCGCAAACAATGTCGGCAATATGGAAATGCGGTATATGAATATCATGAAAGAACAAAGAAAAAGAATTGTAAATATCCAATATATGAAATTATGCAGAAGGATATTCATTCCCTTACCACATTAGATGTAGATACTTGTGAATATAGAGAAGCATCTATTGAAGAAATAATGGCATTCTGCAGAAGCTTAAAGAATACTTTTGAAACCTATTGTTTGAATCGATTCATGGGAAAAGATAGAGTGGTAGTTGTTGATGGGAATACAAGAGTCAATATGCCAGAAGATTACAGTTGTTTTAATACGGATTATGCGTTTTACCGAAGCGTCGTAAATCGTATTAACGAAATCGAACAGAGCGTATTGTGATGTAAAAAACACTTGAGATTTTCTCGAGTGTTTAATGGGCATCGGGAAAATGATCGTTGAATTTTCCGCCATAATGATGATTTTTATAGTTTCTGAAATAAAGGAGTGCCAGTAACAATGCAAGATCAAGGAGGATAATCCAAACCATTACTTTGAAACTCAAGGCATAGAAGAAATAGCCAATAAATGAGCCAACGATAATGAATAATCCAAGAATCAACAGAATGGAATCGAAATGTTTTCTTTGCATAAAAGTCACCACCTTCTTCACAAAAATTATACCATACGATGAATAAAACCTTAATTTCTAGTGATTTGTGTAACTAAAAAAATATTCTTAAAAGAAATGCGTGAAATACCCTTAACTTTGAAAGAAAAGTATAACTACAAGTAAATAAATTAATTAAAAGTCAAAACCATGCTGTATTTATTGGCAATTTTGGCTTTTTTTACTTTTAGACATTTTAACTATCTTTCGAGGTGAATATGTTACTAAAAAATGTTAAGGTGTTGCGCCCTGCTACAACGAAGATCCAAAAAAAGAAATGGTGTTGCTTATGTATATCAAGTAACTGGTAAACACTATAAAAAAGATAAAAAGTATACAGTAGAAAATAGAAAACTGATAGGCGAAATGGTCGATGAACAATGGATGATTCCTAATGAATATTTTTCTCAATATTATCCAGATGTCTGTATCGAACAAGATATGCCTGAGTTCTCGGATACCTTAAAAATAGGTGCTTTTATGGTCATTCAAAAGATATTTCAAGATCTGCAGATTGAAGAAATGCTTACTTCGGTATTTGGAGAACTTGGTATCTTTGTTGAAAATATAGTTTCTTATATGATCACAAATGAAAGCTGTACGTTTCAATACTATCCGAATTTTATGCGGAATCATCCTGTACTTGGTGGAAGGATCCAGGATGATACGCAGATCAGCCGGATGTTGAAAGGAATCACAGATAGAGAAATCGAAGTGTTCATGAGAGCATGGAACAGATTGAATAAAAAGAATGATTGCGTCTATATCGGTTATGATAGTACGAATTTCAATACACATGCGCAAGGTATCGAACTGGCAGACTATGGACATCCCAAAGTAGATGAAGGATTACCACAATATAATCTTGCGTATGCCGTGAACCAGGAAGATTCAACACCATTGTTTTATGAACTGTATGATGGGAGTGTCATCGATAATACAGAACTGGAGTTTATGATCGAAGAAGCCAATGAATTTGGTCATGAACATATGGGCTTTTTAATGGATTGTGGCTATATCTCAGAAAAGAACATCAAATTGCTACGAAAAAGAGGCTATGAATATATTCTTATGATGAAACAGAATCAGAGGATCTGTCAGGAGATCATCGAAGAATATGGTCTGGCTGGTCAATCCTTAGAAGGATATTATATCGATGAACATGAAGTCTATGGAACGAGCGTAGAAAAAGAACTGTATGGAGAACAAGTGTATATTCATATTTATTATGATGATGTAAGAGCCAGCGAAGAAAAAAGAGCGATGATGAGTCGTTATAGTGCATGGGAAAAAGAATTAGATAAAAAGGTAGCGAAAAAGATCGCTACAGAAGGTGAATTGAAGAAGTACCAAAAGGCATTCAAATTAAGATATGACAATAATGGTTACTTTTATGATTACGAAAGAAATAGTCGTTATATAAGAAAAGAATTAATGAACCTAGGATTCTTCTTTATCATCACATCCGAAGATATGGATGCGATAAAAGCTCTTGATATCTATCGTGGAAGAGACAATATCGAAAAGATGTTTAGAAGCTTAAAGAGTGGCATAGATTTTAATAAAGCCAGAGTACATACGACAGAATCATTAAAAGCCAAAGTGTTTGTGACATTTATCGCAATGATCATACGCAACGAATTATTCCAAAAGACTAAAGAAATACGAAAGAGAAATAGAAAATCGTATACGATACCAGGCATCTTGTCAGAATTAGAGAATATAGAATGTACAAGAAATAACGTAGGGAAGTACAGAAGAAAATATGCTCTTACAGCCAAGCAGAAACAGATATTAAAACAATTTGGCATAGATGAGAAATATGTAGATGGAAGCATTAATGGATATAGCTATTGATGCTTCTTTTTTATTTAGTTATACAAATTCTGCAAAGTTAAGGATAAATCTGATTAATCAGCAACCCTTTCCACTTTGGTTTGGGTTGTTATTTTTTTATATAGTTCATTTGTGAAAAAATAGCATTGCAATTTTTTTGCTGATAAGCGAAAATAAAATTGAGATGTAATTATACTACATATTTTATACATGGGAAATTTCTATATAGGAGGGATTTTATAATGGCTACAGATGATATATTAACGAAAATAGAGTCCATGAAACCTTTTTTGTCGCCTACAGAATTAAAAATAGCAAATGTGATTTTAGAAAATCCAAAAGATATAGTTATGTTGTCGACAAAAATGTTATCGGCAAAGTGTAATGTGAGTGAGCCTTCTTTAATTCGATTTACACAAAAATTAGGGTATAGTGGTTTTAAAGAATTTAAGTTGAAATTATCTGCGTCTTTGGGGACCAAATCAAACAAAACATATCCAATGAACATTGAACAGGATGATTCAGCTTTAGATATCTATAAAAAATTATCAGCATATATCATTACATCAATTAATAATACAATGGAAACTTTGTCGAATGACGAATTAGAAAAAGCTATAGAGCTTATAGACCATGCTAGTAAAAATAATAAAACAATCTTTTTAAGTGGCATGGGTGCTAGCGGATTACAAGTACATAATCTTCAAGTAAAACTAATGCGTTTGAATATTAATACAGTTTTATATGATGATATTCATTTGCGATTAGAAGCTTGTACAAACTTGAAAAAAGGTGATTTATTAATTTGCATTACAACATTAGGATCAGCTATGGAGAATTATCAAATTATAGATATTGCTAAAGATAGAGGAGCCAATATTATTGTTATAACACAGTATGGAAATACAAAAATCGCAGAAAAAGCAGATGTTATTTTATATATGTCAAACATGGAAAATAGTTCTCGATTTGTATCTCATGCCGCGATCTCAGTGCAGAACTTAATTATTGACACTATATTCTTTTCAATAGCATTTCGTGAGTATGACGAGATGACAGAAAATGTTAAAGAAACTAGAGAGATTTTTAGCAAATATGGTCATTATGCCAGGGTAGAGGGGAAATTGATGAAGATATTATAAAAAATGAATACAAGAATTAATTATAATAATAGGAATTTGTTTACTGAGCAGAGTGGAAATCAATCTTTTGTTGCATGATTTCTACTCTTTTTTTTGAAATAAAAATCATCTAATAATGTTATAACAGAGCATGGTGTTTATTTCTTCACTTTTGTTTTAGGCCTGCCAAAAGTAGTAATGCTACAAAAATAAAAAATACTATTGCAATAAAACTACAAATACGATAGACTGAATGTAGTAAAACTACAGTGCGAAAGTGAGGAGAAATATAATGGAAAAACTTAAAGTTGCTGTTGTTGGTGCTGGCATTTATGGACGCAATCACTTAAATGCCTATACTTGGAATCCAAATTCTGATTTAGTTGCTGTTTGTGATATGAACAAAAACATCACAGATGAAGTAAGCAGAGAATATGGGGTAAAAACTTATAATGACATCGAAGAAATGCTGAATAATGAAGATATCGATGCTGTTTCAGTTGCTACACCAGACCCATACCATAAAGAACCAGTATTAGCTGCGATTCGTCATGGAAAAGATGTATTAGTAGAAAAACCTTTAGCTACTTCTTCTAAAGATGCTTATGAAATTATTGATGCGGCGGAGAAAGCTGGCGTACGTGTAATGGTTGATTATCATAAGAGATGGGATCCAGCTAGTATTGCTGTAAAGAACAAATTGCAAGAAGAAACTACAGGTAAGCCTATTCGTGGATATATGAGAATGGATAATATTTATGATGTTGCATTGAATTGGTTAAAATGGTCTGCAAATTCAAGCCCTGTACATTTTGTTGGAACACATTGCTATGATCTAATTCGATTCTATATGGGCTGTGAAGTTACTCAAGTTTATGCAGTCGGTCATAAAGGAATCTTGCAATCAAAGGGAGTAGATACTTGGGATACTATTACTGCTATTCTTGAATTTGAAAATGGATGTACTTGGACAGTAGAGAATGCATGGATTTTACCAAATGGTTTTGCTAAAGCTGATGATGGATGTTCAGAAATCTTGTGCGAAAACGAAATGATTCGTGTTGATTCACAAAAACGTGGAGTAGAATTTTTTGACTCAAATAAATTAAGTACACCAAATGTATGCTTTATTCAAAATGCAAATGGACGTCCAACTGGTTTTGGAATTGATCCACTAAATGATTTCGTTTATTGCATCCAAAACAAAAAACCGTTTTTTGCAAACTTAAAAGATGGTTTAGAAGCAGAATTAATTGCAGAGGCAGTACACAAGAGTGCTGAAACTCATCAAGTCGTTAAAATTGAAAGACGTAAATAAATAACAAAAAAGGAAATGAGTAATATGGCAAAAATTAAAATGGTACGTATTGATTATCGTATGGTGCATGGCCAGATTGTAGCAAAATGGATTAAATTCCGTCCGGTTGATCGTTTAATATTGGCTGATGATGCATTGGTCGATGATTCGTTTATGGGAGATATTTATAAGATGGCAGTACCGCAAAAGGATGTGGATATTGTCAAATTAACGGATATCCAAGAGGCTCTTGATAAGAAAGACGATACAGTGATGTTGATTTTCAAAGACGTAAAAGCTGCATATACCGCAATAAAAAATGGATTGAAATTACCAGAATTGAATGTAGGAGCTGTTCAAAATGGTAAAGGTAGAAAGTCTGTTTCTCAAGGTGTTAGTCTTTCGAAAGACGAATATGACATGTTAAAAGAATTGAAGGATTCAGGTTTAAATGTTTACTTACAACCTATTCCGGAAAATGATCCTATTGATTTAACTTCTATTGAAAAAAAGCTTATTTAATTCCTATAAATAATATAAATAGGGAGAAAGGAGAAAATTAAAATGAGCGGAGGAACATTAATTTTAATGGCCGTTGTTATGGGGCTTATGTACTGGATTGCCAGAGGTATGATTGGAGGATATTTTGCATTCTTCTTCATCGCAAGTCCAATTGTTGTTGGTGTTGTCGCTGGATTGATTTATGGAGATTTGAAACAAGGATTAATTATTGGAGGCGGAATTGCTGCTGCTTTTGCTGGAATTATTGCGCCAGGTGGAAATTTGCCTACTGATTCAGCATTAGCTGCTACTACTGTAATTCCTATTGCATTGGCTACTGGTTTATCAGCTGAACAAGCGATTGCATTTGCTGTTCCAATGGGATTGGTTGGATCCTTTGTTACAAACTTACGTAAAATTGTCAATGTAATCTTTGTTCACCGTGCTGATAAATGTGCGGAAAATGGAGATTCAGCAGGGTTAACTCGTTGTGCAATTATTTATCCACCATTAATTGAATTGCCATTATTATTTTTACCAGTATTCTTAGTTGTAATGTTTGGTCAGGACGCTATGCTAGCATTTATGAACTCTGTACCAACATGGGTAATGCATGGCTTGGAAGTTGCTGGTGGTGTAATGCCGGCTATTGGTTTCGCTTTAATCATGAATATGATTGGAAAACCGAAGATGATACCTTATACAATCGTTGGATTTATTTTGGTAAAATGTATGGGCTTAAACAATATTACAGCTGGTTTAATGGCTGGATGTGCTGCATTCCTAGTTGTGATGGCAAAACGAGATAGAGAAAAGAAGGAGGCATAAATCATGGCTGAAGAAAAGAAAGTTAGCTTAACTAATAAAGATGTCAACCGTGCAATTGCTAGATGGTATATTACTACTGAAATGTCTTTGAACTTTGAGCGTATGCAGTCTATTGCGTATACATACTCAATTATGCCCGCTTTGAAAAAGTTATATCCAAATAAAGACGACTATAAAGAAGCGCTGCAACGTCACCTTGAATTATTTAATACTAATGCTACTGCTGGTGGTTTAATTTTAGGTACAACACTCGCTATGGAAGAAGAAAAGGCCAATAACCCAGACTCGATTCCTGGAGAAGCAATTATTTCAATTAAAACTGGTTTGATGGGGCCTGTTGCTGCTTTTGGTGATTCATTCTCTGCAGGTACAATTACTACTTTATTCATTTTGGCAGCATGCTCATTGGCTAAGAGTGGTTCTATGGCAGGCTTCTGGTTGTTATTGCTTGGAACGATGTATACTTTAGGTGAATTGATTGTATTAACAAAATTAACTTATAAAAAAGGTCGTTCAGCAATTAAGGATATCTTATCATCTTCTTTAATGTCAGATGTCATTGAAGGTGCTAATATTCTAGGTATGGCAATGATGGGAGCATTGACTGCCTCAATGGTAAATTTAAGTGTTGCATTATCTGCTACTTTTGATAAAGCTACATTGAGCGTACAAGACAAAATTGATGCTATTATGCCTGGTTTATTACCAATTAGTGTACTATTCATCTATTACTTGTTGATTAGTAAAAAACATGTTTCTGTTGCTAAATTAGTTATTGGAACAATCGTTTTAGGCATTGTGTTTGCTGCTATTGGTTTATTCTGATAATACATAGATTTGGGCATCTTATAAAGATGCCCTTTATTTTTAGGGAGGATTAAAATGAAAGGTGTAATTTTAACAAGCCATGGAAAACTGGCTGAAGGATTATTAGATACATTAACGTTGTTTAATGGACAACAAGAACAATTAGAAGCTTTATGTTTACTTCCTGGTGATGATATTGCTGGATTTGTTAGTAGAATCAAAGAATCAGTTTATCGAGTTAATTCTGGTGAAGGAGTAATCATATTTTGTGATTTATTATTTGGATCACCATGCAATTGCAGTAGCAGACTATTAATGGATGAAGAATTGAAAGATAAAGTGGATGTGATTACAGGAATGAATTTACCTATGGTTATGGAATATCTTGCTTGTCGAGAAAATGGTATGAGTAGTGAGGATATTATTAATGTAGGTAAAGAAGGAATTCAAGATTTTGTGAAATTATATAATTCTACTCATTGATTATTAATAGTATATAAAAAGGAATGTTACATCTATGAAAGAGAACGAAATAAAAGAATTCTTAAATAGCCAAAATATTAATTTCGCCAAGCAATCAACTATTTGGGCTACAATAAAGCCTACGATTGGAGCTTATAATAATGGCTTTGGTGATACGATGCATGTAATGAAAGATCACATTTTACATTTTAACAATGAAGGGTTGGCTATTTTTGCGATAGATGACAATAGTGGACGAATACTAAAAGATACATTAAAATTTTTTCCGATTCAAGATATAAAATTAAATTTAAAAATGAATGTTTTAGGGCTTTTATTAACTATTTCCACTGAAAAAGGTGACATTGAATTTAAAATTCGAAAAAGTATTATTGGATGCCCTTGGCATAAGGAAAATTTATCCTTTATATTATTAGGAATGTCTGCACCCAAAGAATAGATGAATGAATTCTCTTAAGTATTTTTGTCTTATTATTTATAGCTTTATTAATCAATCATGATTTTATTTTTGAATCTTTGACAGAAGGTTAAGGTTATTTCAAACAACGATTTGATGCAAAATATCTTGTGTTAAAGATTTGTACTGGTTGTCTAAATAATGCATGAGCAACTATAAGAGGATGGCTATCAAGCCTATCAATAAGTACTAAGTAGGGTATTAATTACATAAAATTTAGGAAGCAGAATTAAATGGTTCTATCTAGTTCTATGAATCAGAAATGATATACGACATATTATCGTATACTGTATATGTGACCAAAAATTTTACATTAAACAAATGTAGTAAAGACTAAAAGAATGGTTTATTCATTAGTTACTACAAATGCTTTACAAAGTTATCTTAATGTAGTTACTATTTTTAGAAATTCAACTGCTACTATGTTGAGTAAGACATACTTATATAGAGCCCTCAAGGGGCTTTTGTTGTATATGCAAAGGAGATGGAGATGTTAAAATTAGTCATATTTGATGTGGATGGTACTTTAATTGATTCTGAGAATATTTGGAAAAAATCATTGATAGAAACAGGAGAAAAATTTGGTATGCTAAATTTAGGGGAAACACTTTTCCCTAAAATTATTGGAAAGTCTGGAGTAGAAGAAGAAAGTATATTAAGGAAAAGTATTCCAAATAATGTTTATTATGATTTCGTGAATTTTTGGCGCCAACTTGGACTTAGAATGTTATCGGAAAACATTCCCGAAAAACCAGGATTACATGAAATCATTGAGTATGTGAAAAGAAAAGGTTTATTGATTGGAGTAGGTACTGCTACAGATCGTATAAGTACTGTAAATAGATTGAAACAAATCGATGTCTTAAAAGATATTGATTACATGATTTGTGGAGATGAAATTAAAAATAAAAAGCCATGCCCAGATATATATTTGAAAATATGCGAATATTTTAATGTGGATGTTGAAGAAGCTATAGTGATTGAGGATTCTTGTGTTGGTGTTGAAGCGGCATATCGTGCTGGTATACCTTGTATACAGGTGCCAGACGTAATACAATCAACATCTTTAGAAATAGAGCATACATTAAGTATTGCAGAGTCATTAATATGGGCAATTCGTGTCATAGATGAAAAATATTATATGGAATAGATTTGGAGAAAAAAATTATGACTGTTATTAAGGGCGCAATATTTGATATGGATGGATTGCTTTTTGATACCGAAATTGTATTTGATAAAGCTTGGCGAATGACTGCGGATAATCATAATTTTAATTTGGATTATAATATGCAAACAGAACTTCGTGGAACGTCAGGAAAAGTAATGATGAAAATAATACAAAATTACGTACCTCAGGAAGATCCTGCAATTTTGATGAAAGAATTATTTGATAATGCCTATATTATTCTACAAGAAGAAGTTCCTGAGAAAAGAGGAGTTCATGAAATATTAGATTATTTTAGAGCAAAAAAAATAAAAATGGCTGTTGCCAGTAGTTCACCGCAATATATGATTGAAAACAACTTGAAAGTATCTGGTATATTCCAATATTTTGATGTGATAGTAAATGGAAAAGAAGTTAAAAGAGGAAAACCTGATCCAGATATTTTTATTTTAGCTGCAAATAGATTGGGTTGTAAAACTAGTGAATGTTTTGTGTTTGAAGATGCTAGGTCAGGTGTTGCAGCTGGATATTCTGCTGGGTGTAAAACTATTATGATTCCAGATTTAGTTAAACCAACTGAAGAAGAAAAAAGGGTTGCATATGGAATTTATCCAACCTTAAATGAAGCGCTGAAAGATATAAAAAAATTATTGGACTAGCATTAGTGAATGTTAAAAGAATTATAATGCATAGGTTTTAATTCACCTTTGATTATTTTTATCGATTATTGCTTAGCTATTTTTTTATCTCTTGTGATTTTTTAAGTCTAGCTATGGAAAAAGATGTGGAATCCATTATGCGCTGTTTCATGAATAAGGACTAGGAATTAAAATAGAATAAGTAAACAACTCATAGGATATGAACCTTATGAGTTGTTTACCTAAGACACATAAATGAGAATTAGTGAGAATTGGTTAAGCTAGAAAAAATTTCATCTGTTAAATTATATTGAGATGCATCATCTAATTGATAAGAAGTTCTAACAATCATTGTCCCAATCAAAGAGTATGAACCAGTTGGTAAAATTGAACCATCAAAGGATTTTAGATAGTCACAACGAGTTTTTGCATCATGTATATTTTTGTAAACTTCAATGCAACCACCGCCATCTTTGCCTAAATTTCTTAAATCCGTAGAAATGGGATGAATTTCTAACTTTCCATTTTCTAATCGATTAAAATCAAGAACTTCGTTGACTAAGGTTAATAAGATATCGCCAGAGACTTGGATCTTTTCATTGGCATTTGTTACGGCTTCAATATCCGATGGATCTTTGGCAATGATATTGGAAAAGCCAAGAATCGCATTTAGTGGGGTGCGAATATCATGAGAGATATTTGCCAGAAACTTTGACTTGATTTTATTGGCTTCAATAATCTGCTTTGTAGCAATCTTCTCTTGATGTAAGGCATCGTTTAATTTCTTTTGGTATTGCGCTTGTAAGATCTGGGTTTCATGGTCCGCCATGAAAAAGTAGGCAAGAATTGCGACTAAGACAATACAAAAAGGTTGAACGGGATACATGATATTGATGGGAATCACAAAAGCGTTTAAGACAATGCCAACAAAAGGAATAAAAGAAATAAAAGAAATAAATACCGATTGTAGTAGATAAGGTTCACTGGTTTGTCTTTTCTTATATGTAATGACTACGGCATGGAATAAGGAATCCACATAATAGAACATGTTTAAAATAGAAAAGGCAGTAAACCAGGAACCTCTCTGATAATCACTGGTAGCGGTAATGTACCATAAAGTACGGGAAGGAATGTTATAAAGAATCATTCCAAAAAGCAGAAGTAGGGGGATATATTCTAACCGTTGAATGATTTTCGGATAGGAACCACCCACAAAATTACGTACAAAAATATGCCAGACAAACGGCATCAATACATAGATGATATAAAAGACAAAGGTAATGATGCGATAACCTGTGACATTGCTCGGAGATATATAGAACAACAGAAAAAAGGCATCAATTATGACATAGGCAATAATAAAGGCCAATAACCATAAATATATCCGACGACTACGAGGCTGTCGGATATCAGAACCGCCTTTTTTGACAAAAATAATCAGGATTGCGAGCATAAAACAAGAGCTGATTAAATATTGAATTGTCATAATGGTTCGACCTTTACCCTTTCTATGACGTCTTAAACAACTATAACAGAGAATGAATGGGCTTACAAAGAAATCGTGCAAACCTTTGTTTTGAATGACCTTGCGATTTATCCTTTTTTGTACTACACTACTAGACGTAGTAAATAAAAGCTGGGGAGCAATTGCTGAGAGGAAGTTCGACTTCGACCCATTTAACCTGACGGATAATGCTGGCGTAGGAAGTATGTTTGATTTTTTTGACCTGTCTTCTGCGTAGCAGGTCTTTTTATTTTATTGCCTTGCTGTAGGGGAGCGCCTAGAGTAGAGGAAACATGCGAGGGAGCCTGAATAGACAGGTTGAGAGATGACTGTTTGTCAGATACCGAACCAGAGTCAGATGGTTTTTGTGTGTTTTCTAGGCCATCTGCATATTAGGAGGGAAATAAAATGAATAAACACAAACAATTATTAGGCTTAGTCTTCTTTTCGATGATGGTCGCAATTGGTGTCGTTATTTCACCAATTCTACGTGTGGAAGGAATGTGTCCGATGGCTCATTTGATTAACATTACTATGGCCGTTTTTATGGGCCCTTGGTATGCCTTTTTATGCGCATTAGCGATTGGCTGTATTCGTATGGCCGTAATGGGAATTCCCCCATTAGCTTTAACCGGAGCCATCTTTGGAGCCACTTTATCTGGTATCTTATACAAGCTCAGCAAAGGAAAAATCTGGGCCGCTGTTTTAGGGGAAATTATTGGAACCGGCTTAATTGGTTCTATCGTTTCTTATCCTGTGATGACCTATCTTTGGGGAAGAACTGGCTTAACTTGGATGTTCTATGTACCTAGCTTTTTAATGGGAACGATTATTGGAGGCAGCATTGCGTATGTTTTACTAAAATCCATGTCACGCAGTGGGGTGCTTCAATCCATTCAAAGAAAGTTAGGAGTACAGAACTTTGCTGAAACAAATTCATAAACAAAACGCTTTAATTCATTGCATCACGAATCCGATATCTATTAATGATTGTGCCAACTTAATTCTTGCGTTTGGGGCTAAGCCCATTATGGCAGCCCATCCTAAAGAAGTAGAAGCCATCACGAGAAACAGTCAGGCATTGGCTTTAAACCTGGGTAACTTTGATGATGTACGCGGACAAGCTATGTTAAAAAGTGCCCAATGTGCTTTTACTAATCAGATTCCCTTTATCTTAGATCTAGTCGGGGTAGCTTGTAGTCCTTTGCGTTTGGACTTTGCCAAAGAACTTGTGCAAAAAACTTGTCCTACCGTTCTAAAAGGCAATATCAGTGAGTGTAAAGCTTTTTATGGTTTAACCAGTCATGCCAGTGGAGTAGATGCCGATCAAGCAGACCAAGAAGATGTATATGTAAGTGCCAAGTGGTTAAAGGACTTAGCCAAGCATTGGGGCTGCATTGTCGTTTGTTCAGGAAAAGTGGATATTATCACCGATGGAAATCAAACTGCCTTGATTCGCAATGGCTGTGAAATGTTGCAATGGGTAACAGGAACCGGATGTATGTTGAATGTAGCTATTGCCACCTTTCTAGCAGTTATGGATCCATGGAAAGCCTGTATTTCGGCAACCTGTTATTATGAACGAGCCGCTGAAAAAGTAACAGCTAAAGGTCCTGGTTCTTTTCATGCCCAGCTCTTTGATGAAATCTATCAATTAAGTGAAGCAGATGAAGCTCAGTTTCAAGTAGAGGTAGTCAAATGAAAAATATAGATCTAACTTTGTATTTTATTACCAATTCCGAAGGAATGGATGAAAATACCTTTTTGACAAAAGTAAACGGAGCTTGTCTAGGTGGAGCCACCTTGGTTCAATTGCGAGAAAAGAATAAGAGTACTCGCGAATATTATCAGCTAGCCTGTAAGGTAAAGAAACTTACCGATGCTTTTTCGATCCCCTTGATTATTGATGATCGCATCGATGTAGCCATGGCTGTAGGCTGTGGTGTACATTTAGGGGCTGAAGATATGCCTATATCTATAGCTCGTTCCTTAATGGGAGAGGATGCAATCATTGGGGCAACCGCTAAAAGCGTAGAAGCTGCCCGGCAAGCGGAAAAAGAGGGCGCCGATTATCTTGGCTGTGGTGCTATTTATCCAACCAAGACGCATGTGAAGACAAAATTGACCAAAGTCGAAACCTTAGATCAAATCTGTGAAGCGGTACATATTCCCGTGGCAGCCATTGGTGGGCTAAAGAAAGATAATCTGGAAGTTTTGGCCAATAGCCCCATCCAAGGAATTTGCGTAGTATCTGCGATTATGGATGCCGATGATACCAAACAAGCCAGCCAGGAGCTGCTTGAAGCCATTCATAAAACCTTAAGGGTCTCTAAGTGATTAGAGATCTTTTTTAAATAAGGTATAAAATGAGAAGCGATGAATCAGTATACGATTGATGTAGATGCAAAAGGACGGTATTCTAACAGTAGAGGTAAATGTATGGCGAGAATGAATGAGGGTGTCCAAAAACAATCTATGATTCAGGTTTCCAATATCGAGCGCTTTGCGACTCATGATGGGCCAGGAATCCGTACGACCATTTTTCTAAAAGGCTGCACACTACATTGTCCTTGGTGTGCCAATCCCGAAACCTGGTCGATACAACCTGTCTTATTGCATGATGCCAGTAAATGTATACAGTGTAGACGCTGTGAAACCATTTGTCCGAATCACGCAATCACTTTTCCTTTTACTTGGAAGCAAGACCTTTGTAGCGATTGTCGAAAATGTGAAGATATCTGCTTAGCCGAAGCTATTTCATTTTCCGGAAGAAAGATGGAAATTGCAGATCTTGCAGCAGAAGTATGTAAAGATTGGGATTATTATGAGCAAAGCCATGGGGGCGTAACGATTTCGGGCGGTGAACCCTTTACTCAGTTTGAAGCTTTTTTAGCCTTGTTGAAAGCATGTAAAGCAGCTGGCTTACATGTAGCGGTAGAAACAACGGGAAATTTCACCCAAGAAAAACTCTTACAGGCATTACCTTATATTGATTGTTTCTTAATGGATTGTAAACACTTGGATGCGGATAAACTGGCAGCAGTTACTGGTGGAAATCTTGCCTTGATTCAAGCAAATTTTGCCTATTTATCCAAACATTGCCCCGACAAGGTGATTGTCCGGATGCCAGTGATTCCTCGCTTTAATGAAGATTGCTGTAAAGATGTGATTGATTATGCGAAAAGTCTGCATTTTAAAGAAGTGCATTTATTGCCTTTCCATACCATGGGTAAAAGTAAATGGCATCAGATGCAAAAAGATTTTCATTATGAAAAAGATGCCATGATGGATAAGGAAAGCTTATTACCTTATGTTGATTATGGAAAAGCACGTGGTATCCATGTGCAGATTGGCGGCTAAACAAGAAAACGAATGGAACTAAAGGTGCAAAGCACCTTTTTCTTTTCATCCTTATATAGATGCCGTATACTTTTCTCTGTTATGAAAAGTGAGGAATGGATATGAAGGAAAAATATAAGGGGGTACTTGTCTGCTTGGCCATAGCCCTACCATCTTGGATCTTAGGAAAAGTATTTCCCGTTATAGGCGGAGCCGTTATTGCGATTCTGGCAGGGATGTTTCTAACTTTAATTTGGAAAGATAATAAAGATGCTAGTGCGGGAATTAAATGGACTTCAAAAGTCATCTTGCAGACAGCGGTTGTCCTGCTTGGCTTTGGAATGAATCTTGGGGTGATTTTTCAAACTGGGAAACAATCTCTTCCCATTATACTTTGTACGATTACAACTTCTTTAGTGATTGCATGGCTTTTACGCAAGGTTTTAAAGGTGCCAGCTAAGACATCGATTTTGGTTGGCGTTGGTTCTTCGATTTGTGGAGGATCAGCCATTGCGGCTACAGCACCAGTTATTGATGCGGATGAAAATGAAGTAGCCCAATCTATTGCGGTAATTTTCTTTTTTAATGTCTTGGCGGCTATCTTTTTTCCTATTTTAGGAAGTGCTATTGGCTTTGATACCTTGCATGGAGATGCGTTTGGCATCTTTGCTGGCACAGCTATCAATGATACGTCTTCGGTTACAGCAGCGGCTTCGACTTGGGATAGTATGTGGCATTTAGGCAGTGCCACTTTAAATAAAGCAGTTACGGTTAAGTTGACACGAACGTTGGCAATTATTCCGATTACCTTGGTTTTAGCTTGGCTGCAAGCTAGAAAAACTTCGGGTAAGAAGGAAAATTCGTTTAGTTTGAAACGGGCTTTTCCGATGTTTATCCTTTATTTTGTCTTGGCAGCGATTATCACTACGGTTTGTGTGAATCTAGGGATGGATGCCAATGTCTTTCAGCCTCTAAAAGAACTTTCTAAATTTTTAATTATCATGGCTATGGCAGCAATTGGCCTTAACAGCAATGTAGTACAACTTATTAAAACTGGTGGAAAACCGCTGCTTGTCGGGGCTTCTTGTTGGGCTGGTATTACGGTTGTGAGTCTTTTCATGCAACATGTTATGGGGATTTGGTAGGCACTTTTTCGGATTGGCGTTTTTTTGACAGAAGGCGTAATTCATTGTATAAAAGAACCATGAGAACGATTTTTTATGTTGTAAGACATGGACAGACCCTATTTAATGTGAAGGGCATTATTCAAGGTTTTTCGGATTCGCCTTTAACGCAAGAAGGTTTGGAACAAGCGCAAAAGATGGCAGAAAAACTAAAAGCGGAAGATTTCTGCTTTGGGGCCAGCTCAACGAGTGAAAGAGCGCGGGATACTTTATTGACGATCGTACAAGATCGGTTTCCGGTGGCGTTTTATAAAGATTTAAAGGAAATTGGTTTTGGCAACTTAGAGGGGGATTCGATTACTAAGCTTTTAGATACCAAGCGTACCGATTGGACCGAATTTGGTGGCGAAACGTTCTCTCAAGCAGCTAGTCGCATGGAAAAGCGTTTGGTGGCATTGAGTGAAAAAGCCTCCAATCAAAAGGTTTTAGTTGTCAGTCATGGCTCGGTGATTCGTGAAGTCCTACATGATTTAGATGCATCTTATTATGATGTGATGCCGAACTGTTCCATGTGTAAAATTGCATGTGAAGATGGAAAATTGTCACTTTTATCTTTACCGGAGGTTTTAATATGAAGACACAGTTCTATATCGCAAGACATGGGCAAACATTATTTAACGTAAAACACCTTTATCAAGGATGGTGTGATTCACCCTTATTAGAAAAAGGTATCCAACAAGCCAAAGCATTGCATAATGGTTTAGCCAATATACCATTTGAAGTGGCTGTTAGTTCCACATCGGAACGCGCTATTGATACGATGAATTATGCTTTAGAAGGACGCGATGTGCCAAAGAAATGGGATAAAGGTTTAAAAGAAGTATATTTTGGTGAATATGAAGGAGATCCAGGTTCGATTCATCATGTCAGTGAAGACCAAAACTGGATTGGCTATGCGTTCTGTGGTGGCGAAGATCGTGACCAGGCTTACGAGCGTTTTAAGAAAACGTTAGAAAAGTATGCAGTTGGTGGCAATGTGTTGATTGTGACGCATGGAGCTGTCATTTCCCGTATGGTGCAACATTTAGACCCAGAAGAATGGAAACTAAGAAAGTATCCAGATCAACTTGTACCGAATTGTTCGGTAACACGTATTGATTATGAAGATGGAGAATTCACTTTGATTCACCATCCCGACACATCTTACTTAGAAGACTAGAAGAGATTTTCTCTTCTTTTTTTATGGCATTCTGTGCTATAGTTAGTAACGCATAAAAGATGTTTTGCTTCCCAACCATCTTTAAAAAAATAGGAGGAATGAAAAATGAATCGTTTAAAAAAGGAAGTTTTGGAAACGAAGGTATTATTACGTTCGATTCCCTCATTGACCATGACATTGTTTGTGGTTTCGGTCGTCACTATGAATTTGTTGGCGAACAAGAGCATTAGCTTACCCATTTCGTGTTTAGCTTTGGATTGTGGAATTTTTGTTTCATGGCTCTCGTTTTTGAGCATGGATATGATCACAAAGTACTTTGGACCGAAAGCGGCTACGCAGGCTTCAATTGTCGCAGTGCTGGTGAATTTGTTGATGTGTGTGATCTTCTTTATTGTGAAGCTGGTTCCTGGCGTTTGGTCTGCATCGTATGTTGATGGAGCGCAAACGGTTATCAATCAGGCTTTGGATGGAACCTTTGGGGGAACTTGGTATGTTTTATTAGGAAGCACTATTGCATTCTTAGTTTCTTCGCTTGTCAACAATTACAGCAATTACCTTTTAGGCAAGAAAACGAAAAATGATGTAGGGTTTAAAGCGTATGCCTTTCGTTCGTATGTTTCTACCGCAATTGGTCAATTCTGTGATAACTTTGTCTTTGCGCTGATTGTCAGTCACCAGTTTTTTGGCTGGACTATGGTGCAATGCGTGATGTGTTCTTTTACCGGAATGATTGTGGAAACCTTATGTGAAGTTCTCTTCTCATATCCTGGATATAAGATTATCGAAGGATGGAAAAAAGATCACATAGGAACCGCATATTTAACCTATAAAAAGCAAAATGGATAGTCGCAAGATTATCCATTTTTTCGTGGTATAATGCTAGTCATGAAGACAATAGCGTTTCTGAATCTATCTAACCCTTGTAAAAAAGAACGGGTTGAACCTACCATTGCCCAATGGAAAGCTTTAGGCTATACCATTCAGGTGAGTCCTTATCTCTATCAGGAAAGTACTCCAGAACAAAGAGCATCTGTTTTTAATGCGTTTGTCCAGGCAAATATCCCTTTTATCTTTGATGTATCGGGTGGAGATCTGGCCAATCAAACACTGCCTTATTTAGATTTCAACGCGTATCAAAAAAGTACTTCTTGTTTCCATGCATACAGCGATTGTACTTGTGTTTTAAATGTACTAGCTCCCTTGCGCCCTTGTGTCTTATTTCAAATTGCGCAAAACACCAATGTGGAAGCTATCGATGCCTATTTACGCCAAGAAGATACCTCTTTGATTTGTCGCAAAGGCGTAGGGGGAAATATTCGCTGTTTCTTAAAACTGGCTGGGACTAAGTATTTTCCGGATGTAAAGGGACAAGATTTATTTTTGGAAAGTCATTCGGGCAATGCCTATCGGATTGCTTCCTATTTGGCGCAACTAGAACAGATGGGTGTCTTTGATCAGATTGCATCGCTGACGTTTGGACAGTTTACTGAACTTAAGCAACTGCATCAAATGGATGTATTGGTTAAGAAGGCAGAAGCTTTATCGATTCCTTGTTTTTTTACTGATGAGATTGGCCACAGCAAGGATTCGAAAGCCCTTCTTTTGGAGTATCGAAAATGAAAGATCTAGGCTTTTTATTCTTATATAGCTTATTTTATAATTTGGCCTATTTATGGCTCTCTTCCCATGTGACACAGAGCTTGTTTTATATCGTGTTTCTTGTGGCAATTGGCTTGATTTATGCCGTACTTTTTTATCGCTGGGTATTGCGTATTTGGAATAAGGTACATCCGGTTACCTTACAAGAAGGCTTGATTGTCATGGGTTTGCAGGCAACCTTTATGTTTATTGTTTCATGGGGCTTACGCCAATTAGCTTTATTAAAAATTAATGTGTTAGTCTTGCAGGGAATTAGTGCATGTATTTATTTTTTATGGTTACCTGTACTAATGAGTGTATATTATGGATTAGCTTGTAGAAAATGGACCAAAAAGATCTTTGATGGGAAAAGTTTTCTTTGTGGAATGGTCTTTATGGGACTTCTTTTAGGCTGTGATACTTTATGCAAAGGGGTTTTTACGCTTGGTTCTTTTTATAATTTGTGTTCTTCTTTGGCCTATTGTTTTAATCCCTGGTTTGACTGGTTGATGTCATGGAGCATTGGACTTATCTTTCATCAAGGTATGGGAAAAATACTGGTATCGAGTTTTCTATATCTTGTCTTAGGTTTCTTCTATGCGTTTTTACTACGCTTTTATGCATTGTTGATACAAAAAAGAGGGCAGAAAAATGGAATTGAATAAGTTAAAGATCACTGCTCGCCGTTTAGGGTATTTAGAGAAGATGGGGATTGATTCTATCGAATCTTTGTTGACGACCTATCCGAGTCGTTATCAAACGATTGAAGTCGTTCCTTTTTCGCAATGGGAGCTCAATCAATCGGTTTGTTTTGAGGGTTTGATTTGTCAGTCGGGCCGTGTCTTTCGTTTTGGCAGAAATCGTTCATTCACAAAGTTTACGGTTTTGAGCTGGAATGAAGAACTTGAAATCACTTTGTATAATCGCCCCTGGGCGTCTCAGTTTTCTTCGGGGAAAACGATTACGCTTTTTGGGGTCTATAAAGGACAGAATAAGGTTGTGGTCTCCAGCTATAATTTTCATCCTTTACAAGAACAGCTTGGCATTTCTCCTGTCTATTCTTTACCGAAGGGTTTGCGTCAAAAAGAGTTTCAAGATCTTTTAAAAAAGGCATTACCTTATGTAGATGAATTGGAAGATATTACCCCAGAGCGTTATCGTAAAGCGTATCGCTTATTATCTCATCGTCAAGCTTTGACCTGGATTCATTTTCCACAATCCGAAAAAGCGATTCAGCTTGCCTTGCGTACGTTAAAATATGAAGAGTTTTTAGCGTTTCAATGTGTGATGCAGACAACGTGTCATCAAGAGATGGCCACGCAGAAAAATCCAAAAATCTTTGATCAGAAACAAATTGATGCGTGGGTAGAAAGTTTACCGTATACCTTAACCATAGACCAACAAAGTGCCATTGATGTGGCTTTAGAAGATATGCATTCTTCGAAAACGATGTTTCGTTTGGTGCAAGGTGATGTGGGTTGTGGAAAAACGGTGGTTGCCCAGGCTTGTTTATATGCGTGTTTTTTATCTGGTCAGCAGGCGGCTTTTCTGGCGCCTACGGAAATCCTGGCGCGCCAGCATTATGAAAAATGTAAAGCGATGGACATGGATGTGCACTTATATGTATCCAGCTTACCTGGGAAAGAAAAAGAAGCGATTCGTGATGGCATGAAATCAGGGAAGATGCAAGTATTTGTCGGAACCCATGCCTTGTTCCAAGAAGCGGTGGAGTTTCAAAACCTGGGTTTGGTGATTGCCGATGAACAACAACGTTTTGGGGTACGCCAAAGGCGTTCTTTACTAGAAAAAGGGGAAAATGTCGATTTTATGATGATGTCTGCTACCCCGATTCCAAGAACCTATGCCCACTTTATCTATGGGGATATGGATATTACCAACATTAAAACGATGCCACCGCAAAGAAAACCGGTGGAAACTCACTACGTTCCGGGTTCGAGCATGAAGCCGGTATTAAAAGATGTATTGGATGTCTTAGAACAAGGCCACCAGTGTTATGTGGTTTGTGCGGCCATTGATGATAATCCTGAAATGTCAATTCGTTCGGTTCGTTCGATTTATGAAGGCATGAAAAAGACTTTGAAGGATTGGAAGGTCGGTTTACTCCATGGTCAGTTGACAAGTGAAGAAAAAGAAGCAACGATGCAGAAGTTTGCCCGCCATGAGTTGGATATTTTGGTCAGTACAACGGTTATTGAAGTAGGTATTGATGTGCCAAACGCTACCTTTATGGTGATTTATGATGCGCACCGTTTTGGCTTAAGTACCTTGCACCAATTGCGAGGTCGAGTAGCCCGTTCGAAAGAACAAGGCATATGTATTCTCTTATCGGATACCAAAGATCCACAGGCCATTGAGCGCTTAAAGAAGATGGAAGAATTGAAAGATGGTTTTACGATTAGCGATTATGACTTGCAGATACGAGGACCAGGTGACTTCTTAGGGGTTCGTCAAAGCGGTTTACCGAATTTTATTTTAGGTGATTTGCAGAAAGATAAAGCCATGATGGAAGTCTGTGTAAAAGATGCCAAAGAAATTTTGGCCCGCCAAGAAGATAAAGCTATGTTACAATTTATCCAAGCATCAATTGCGAAAGCAGAATATTTCGATTAGAGGTTTTAGGATGAGTGAACGGTTAAAGAGTAAATTATGCTATTTTCTATCCTTAACAATCATGATATCTATTTTATTAGGTGCAACCTATTTAGGGTTTATGCAGAAGTTGGATATCAATATTATGAAGAATATGGAACTAGTCTATTCTGGAGAAAATGGGAATGCAACCTTACGGGTACGTAATTCCAGTAAAGCAATCGATCAAAGAGTAGATGCTTTGATTGATACGGTAAAATACCAAGCGAGTCCCAATAGTGGACTTTCCAATGGAGATACAGTTCATATTGTAGCCAGTTATGATAAGGAAGTAGCGAAACAATATAAATTTCGAATAAAAGAAACCAGTAAAGATATTACGGTAGAAGGTTTGCCAAGCCAATATCCAAATTTGGCAGCCATCAATACGGATTACTTAGAAGCTATTGAATATGCCGCCAATGACTATATTCAAGATCATCGAACTTCAATTTATCAAGTAGAAGTAGATGAGAATGAGAAGCATCCGCATTTAAATGAGAAAACAGTGATGTATAAGGCATTTATGAAGTCAAAGGAAAGTGGAATCAGTGATCGTGTTTTAGAAATTGTCCGATTGAATTATGAAAATGTAACTTTATATTATATGGTCATTGTTCCAGATATCAATGATTCTAATGAAGTAGTGAAACAAGATGTCTATGGTCAAAAGGCAACTATGACCAATGAAGAAATTGAAAATCAATCTTTTAAAGAATATGTTGCACGAATCTTTGGGGATAAATATACCATCGAAGATATGGCAAATAAAGAAGCTGATGCAAGTAAATAGAGCTCAGCTTCTTTTTAGATCAACAAAAAAGGCCACAATAGTGGCCTTATCCATCTAATTCTTACTCAAAGCTGCAAGCTTCTCACGATAGAAATCGCGGTC